>JAJZDW010000002.1:1381-185248 GCA_021851405.1 Pseudomonadota bacterium | reverse complement strand
GGGCGACAACATCAAGATGACGGTCGACCTGATTGCGCCGATTGCGATGGAGGATGGTCTGCGCTTCGCGATTCGCGAAGGCGGCCGTACCGTCGGCGCCGGCGTCGTCGCAAAGATCCTGAAGTAAGGGTGCAGCTATGGCCAACCAGAACATCCGTATCAGGCTCAAGGCATTCGATCACCGCTTGATCGACAGCTCGGCCCGGGAAATCACCGACACCGCCAAGCGCACCGGCGCCACGGTGCGCGGCCCCGTGCCGCTGCCGACCAAGATGGAGCGCTTCACGCTGCTGGTCTCACCGCACTCCGACAAGGATGCGCGCGACCAGTTCGAGCTGCGCACGCACAAGCGCCTGATGGACATCCTGAACCCGACCGACAAGACCGTCGATGCGCTCATGAAGCTCGAGCTGCCGGCCGGTGTGGACGTCCAAATCAAGTTGAACTGAACGCGAGGGGCGCGTATACTTCGCGCCCCTTTCGCATCGGGCGAGGTTGGGGCATGGCCCCCAAAACCACTCGAGATCGGCGGATTCTCCGCCTCGCGGCCGGACTCGGTCGCGCCATCTCAAGTGGTTTTGCCTCGTTCGGGCAGTCCGGCGCCGGTCACCGCTCTGGCAATCGTTTCAGAGCGGGGGTGCGGGACGGGGAAAACGCGCATAGAGCGCTATAGAGAGGCTAGTCAATGGCAATCGGAGTCATCGGCCGCAAGGCGGGAATGACGCGAGTCTTCACGGAGAGTGGCGAGACCATACCGGTCACCGTCATCGAAGTGCTGCCCAACCGCGTCACCCAGGTCAAGTCCGAGGATAAGGACGGGTATCGCTCCGTCCAGGTGACCTTCGGCACGCGCCGTCCGCAGCTGTATTCGAAGGCGCTCAACGGCCACTTCGCCAAGGCGGGGGTTGCTCCGGGTCGCTCGCTGGTCGAGTTCCGGCTGACTGCAGCGGATACGTCCGAGCTGGTGCCGGGCGCCGAGATCAAGGTCGACATTTTCAAGGCCGGCGAAAAGGTGGATGTCACGGGCACCACCATCGGTAAGGGTTTTGCCGGCACGATGAAGCGGCATAACTTCGCCGGTCAGCATGCGACCCACGGCGTGTCCGTGTCGCATCGTGCGCCGGGTTCGATCGGCCAGCGACAGACGCCGGGCCGCGTGTTCAAGGGCCGACGCATGTCCGGTCACATGGGCGTGGTTCGCCGCACCACGGAGAATCTCAAGGTCGTGCAGATCGACCTGGAGCGCAATCTCATCCTGGTTCGCGGTGCCGTTCCGGGTGCCGAGGGCGGCCAGGTGATCGTGCGTTCGGCGCTGAAGGCCGGCCGCAAAGCACTGCGCAAGACGATCGCCCCGACCAAGGCCGGGTCAGGTCCGTCGACCAACCCGATGAAGCAGTCGAAGAAGTAAGCCGCCATGAAGCTCAAGATGGTCAATGGAGCCGGTGAGCTCCAGGTATCGGAGGCCACCTTCGGCCGCGAGTTCAATGAGGCGCTGGTTCACCAGGTGGTGACGGCGTATCGCGCCGCGGGTCGTGCCGGCACGAAGGCGCAGAAGACTCGCGCGGAAGTGCGCGGTGGTGGCAAGAAGCCCTGGAGCCAGAAAGGCACCGGTCAGGCGCGCGCCGGCTCGAGCCGCTCGCCCATTTGGGTCGGTGGCGGGCGGACATTCGCCGCCAAGCCGCGCAGCTTCGAGCAGAAAGTGAACCGCAAGATGTATCGCGGTGCAATCCGCGTGATGTTGTCCGAGCTCGCCCGTTCCGAGCGACTGGTGGTCACCGAGGCGCTCGCGCTCGATGCGCCGAAGACGCGCCTGCTCGCCGGCCAGCTCAAAGCCTGGTCACTCTCGCGCGTGCTGATCGTCGTCGAGGCTCTCGATGAGAAGCTGCTCCTCGCGGCGCGCAACCTGCCGTACGTCGAGGTGATCGACGTCGGCGCGTTGAATCCGGTCTCTCTGGCCCGCCATGACTCGGTGCTGATGACCGTTGGTGCGGTGAAGATGATCGAGGAGCGGCTGCAGTGAATAAAGAACAGCTCATGAGCGTGCTGATCGCTCCGCATGTCACCGAAAAGACTTCGCGTGCGATGCAGAACCACAATCAGTACACCTTCCGCGTCCGCCGCACGGCGACCAAGGTCGACATCAAGAAGGCTGTCGAGCTGATGTTCGACGTCAAGGTGAGCGGCGTGCAGGTGGTCAACGAACCCGGCAAGCAGCGCCGGTTCGGCAAGACGATCGGCCGCACGCAGGACTGGAAGAAGGCATACGTCAGCCTGGCCGAAGGTCAGGCAATCGACTACGAGGCCCGTGCGCGGGTCTGATCGGAAGCACTGACATGGCCCTCATCAAGTACAAACCCACATCGCCCGGCACCCGGGCGGTCATCAAGGTCGACCGGTCGCACCTGCACAAGGGTGGTCCGTTCCTGCCGCTCACCGCGTCGCAGAGCAAGACGGGTGCGCGCAACCACTCCGGCCGCATTACCACGCGGCACGTCGGCGGTGGTTCGCGGCAGAAATACCGCATCATCGATTTCCGCCGCGACAAGGACGGTATCGTGGGCGTCGTGGAACGCCTCGAATACGATCCGAACCGCACCAGCCACATTGCGCTGCTGAAGTATGCCGACGGCGAGCGCCGCTACATCCTGGCGCCGAAGGGCGTGCGGCCGGGCGACGAACTGCGCTCGGGCGCCGATTCGCCGATCAAGGCCGGCAACGCGATGCAGCTGCGCCACATCCCAGTGGGCACGACGCTGCACAACGTGGAGCTCAAGCCCGGTGCCGGCGGCCAGATGGCCCGCAGCGCGGGCAGCTCCGTTGCCTTCACCGCGCGTGAGGGCAGCTATGCCTACCTGCGGTTGAAGTCCGGCGAGACCCGCAAGGTGCACGTCGACTGCCGCGCCACCATCGGTGAGGTGGGCAACGACGAGCACAACCTGCGCAACTACGGCAAGGCCGGCGCGAAGCGCTGGCGCGGAATCCGTCCGACCGTGCGCGGCTTGGCGATGAACCCGGTGGATCACCCGCACGGCGGCGGCGAGGGCAAGTCTGGTCAGGGTAACCCCCATCCGGTCTCCCCCTGGGGCTGGAACACCAAGGGGTTGAAGACTCGCAACAACAAACGCACGGACAACATGATCGTTCAGCGTCGCAAGAACCGGAAGCGCTAGCGGGAGCACGAGCCAAGATGCCACGTTCACTCAAGAAGGGTCCCTTCGTAGATCTGCACCTCGCCAACAAGGTGCAGGTTGCGAGCGCGAAGAACGACCGCAAGCCGATCAAGACCTGGTCGCGCCGCTCGATGGTCGTGCCGGAGATGGTGGGGCTCACCATCGCGGTGCACAACGGTCGGCAGCACATTCCGGTGCTGGTCAGCGAAAACATGGTCGGACACAAGCTCGGCGAGTTTGCCCCGACGCGCACCTTCAAATCGCACTCGGGCGACCGCAAGGTCGAGTCCGGTAAGTAAGCGCGGCGCGGAGACACACGATGCAAGTCACCTCGAAACTGCGTTACGCGCGGATTTCCCCGCAAAAGTGCCGCCTCGTGGCGGATCTGGTGCGGGGCAAGTCGGCCGGCAACGCGCTCGCGACCCTGCAGTACAGCCCGAAGAAGGGCGCGGATCTCGTGCGCAAGGTTCTGGCCTCGGCCGTCGCCAACGCCGAGCACAATCACGGTGCCGACATCGACGAGCTGAAGGTTTCCCTCATCCACGTCGACATCGCTCCGGTGCTGAAGCGTTTCGCCGCCCGGGCCAAGGGCCGCGGCGCGCGTATCGTCAAGCGCAACAGCCACATCACCGTCGCGGTGAGCGACGGCAAGAAGGATTAACGCATGGGTCAGAAGGTCAATCCGCTTGGCATACGGCTCGGCATTACGCGCGAGTGGACGTCCCGCTGGTTCGCGGGGCGTGAGCAGTTCGCGCAGCAGTTGCACACCGATTTCCGCGTCCGTGAGTTTCTGAAGAAGAAGCTCGCTGAGGCGTCGGTGAGCCGTGTGCACATCGAGCGCGCCGCGAAGAAGGTCAACATCACGATCCAGACCGCGCGCCCCGGCATCGTCATCGGTAAGAAGGGCGAGGACATCGAGAAGCTGCGCGGCGAGACCGCGGCGATGCTGGGCATGACCGTCGGGGACGTGCGTCTGAACATCGCCGAGATCCGCAAGCCCGAGCTCGACGCCCAGTTGGTCGCCGACAGCATCGCGCAGCAGATCGAGAAGCGCGTGATGTTCCGCCGTGCCATGAAGCGCGCCGTGATGAGCACGATGCGCAGCGGCGCACTCGGCATCAAGGTGCGCGTCTCGGGGCGTCTGAACGGCTCGGAGATTGCGCGTACCGAGTGGTACCGCGAGGGGCGTGTTCCGCTGCACACCTTTCGCGCGGACATCGACTACGGTCTGTCCGAGGCGATGACCACCTACGGAGTGATCGGCGTGAAGGTATGGATCTTCAAGGGCGAAGTGTTTGACAAGCCCGAGAACGCTGAGTCTGCGGATGCGGACGGCGCCGTGGCGGCGAATCCGCACGTGGCTGCGGCTGAAGCCCCGGCGCAGGCCTAGGAGCACGTAAGTCATGCAGCAGCCAAAACGCACCAAGTATCGTAAGCAGTTCAAGGGCCGCAACGGCGGCTTGGCGCACCGCGGCAGCGACGTTTCCTTCGGCGATTACGGCCTGAAGGCAACCAGCCGCGCGCGCATGACCGCGCGCGAGATCGAAGCGGCTCGCCGTGCGGTGGCCCGCTACGTCAAGCGTGGTGGACAGATCTGGATCCGCGTCTTCCCGGACGTGCCGATCAGCAAGAAGCCGCTGGAAGTCCGCATGGGAAGCGGCAAGGGCAACGTCGAGTATTACATCGCGCGCGTTCAGCCCGGAAAAATGCTCTTCGAGATGGAGGGTGTCGATGAGACGACGGCTCGCGAGGCATTCCGGCTCGCCGGCTCCAAGCTCTCCGTGTCCACCATGTTCGTGAAACGGCAGGTTCGGTAATGAAGCTCGGAGAGATCAAGCAATACCGCGAGAAGCTCGCGAAGGCGTCGCCGGCTGAACTGGCCGATGAGTTGGTCAAACTGCGCAAGGAGCAGTTTGCGCTGCGCTTGCAGCGAGCCAGCGGTCAGGCGCCGAAGCCTGATCAGTTCGGCAATGCGCGCCGCAACATCGCGCGCGTGAAGACCGTGCTGCGCAAGGCGCGTGCGAGCGGAGAGAAGGCATGAGCGTAGAGCAGAACAAATCAACCTCGCCCGAGGGCGAGGTGCAGAAGGGCCAGCGTACCCTCACGGGCCGCGTGGTCAGCGACAAGATGGTCAAGACCGTGGCCGTCGAGATCGAGCGCCTCATCAAGCACCCGCAGTACGGCAAGTACGTGCGTCGCACGACCAAGCTGCTGGCGCACGATGAGAACAGCGAATCACACGTGGGTGACCTGGTCACGATCGTGCCGTGCCGCCCGCTCTCGAAGCGCAAGTCCTGGCGTCTGCTGGAGATCGTGAAGAAGGCCGCTGATGTGAAGGGGGCCTCGGCATGATCCAGCTGCGCACCATGCTTGCGGCCGCTGACAACAGCGGCGCACGCACCTTGATGTGCATCAAGGTGCTCGGCGGCACGCGCCGCCGCTACGCCACCGTGGGCGACGTGATCAAGGTCAGCGTCAAGGACGCGATTCCTCGTGGCAAGGTTAAGAAGGGCGAAGTGTACGACGCGGTCGTGGTGCGGACCCGCCGCGGTGTGCGCCGCCCCGACGGATCGCTGATCCGTTTCGACGGCAACGCTGCGGTGCTGCTGACGAACAAGCTCGAGCCGATCGGCACCCGTATCTTCGGGCCCGTGACCCGCGAGCTGCGCAGCACGCAGTTCATGAAGATTATTTCGCTCGCGCCGGAAGTGCTGTAATGAGTAGCAAGATTCGCAAAGGCGACAACGTCGTCGTGTTGAGCGGCCGGGACAAGGGTCGCCGCGGCGCGGTGCTCAAGGTGCTCGAAGGCGATCAGGTGATCGTCGAAGGCGTCAACAAGGTCAAGAAGCACACGCGCGCCAACCCGCAGACCAATAGCCCGGGCGGCATCATCGACAAGGAAATGCCGATGCCGGTGGGTAAGGTGGCGCTGTGGAATCCGAGCGCCAAGAAGGGCGACCGAGTCGGGTTCAAGACGCTTGCCGACGGTAAGAAGGTGCGCTTCTTCAAATCCAACGGAGAGATGATCGACGCCTGAGGCGCCGGTCACGAGAGCAACCAATGGTCAGGCTACACCAGTACTATCGCGAGCAGGTCATTCCGCGCCTGCAGAAGGAACTCGGCATCGCTAATCCGATGGAGGTTCCGCGCATCACCAAGATCACGGTGAACATGGGCGTCGGCGAAGCCGTCGCCGACAAGAAGGTCATGGACGCAGCGGTCGGGGATCTCACCAAGATCAGCGGCCAGAAGCCGCTCGTCACCCGGTCGCGCCAGGCGATCGCGTCGTTCAAGATCCGCGCCGGGCTGCCGATCGGCTGCAAGGTGACGATGCGCGGAGCTCGGATGTACGAGTTCCTCGATCGTCTGATCAGCATCGCGATGCCGCGTATCCGCGATTTTCGCGGTGTCTCGGCGCGCTCCTTCGATGGGCGGGGCAACTACAGCCTCGGCGTGAAGGAGCAGATCATTTTCCCCGAGATCCAGTACGACCAGATCGATCAGATCCGGGGTATGGACATCACTATTACGACGACGGCGAAGGACAACCGTCACGGCCGAGCTCTGCTCGAGGCTTTCAACTTCCCTTTCCGGAAGTAAGAGGAACTGGTACGCCTATGGCGAAGACGAGCATGGTCGAGCGCGAAAAGCGTCGCGCCAAGATCGTGAAAAAATACGCGGCGAAGCGAACCGAGCTCAAGGAGCTCATTCGCGACCCGAAGACCTCTCCGGAGGATCGGATGGCCGCGCAAGCGAAGCTGCAGAAGCTGCCGCGGGACGCCAGTCCTTCGCGCGGTCGGAACCGCTGTGCGATTACGGGCCGCTCGCGCGGCGTGTATCGCAAGTTTGGGCTGTCGCGCGTGAAGATCCGTGAGGTCGCCAACCGTGGCGAAATCCCGGGTCTGACCAAGGCGAGCTGGTGAGGGGCGCGCTATGAGCATGACCGATCCCATCGCCGATCTGCTGACGCGCATCCGCAACGGCCAAACCGCGGGCAAGCCCGAAGTGCAGCTGGCGTCCTCGAAGCTCAAGACGGCGATCGTCAAGGTGCTGAAGGACGAAGGCTACATCGCGGACTTCCGCCTCGAAGAGGACAGCGGCAAACCGACGCTGACCATCGGGCTGAAGTACTTCGAGGGCCGGCCAGTCATCGACCGCCTGGAGCGCGTGAGCCGTCCGGGGCTGCGCATCTATCGCGGCAAGGACGAGCTGCCGAGCGTGCTCGGTGGCATGGGCACCGTGATCGTCTCCACTCCGAAGGGCGTCATGACCGACAAGCAGGCGCGCTCGATCGGGCAGGGCGGCGAAGTGCTCTGCATCGTCGCGTAATCGGAGACTGATTCCATGTCCAGAATTGCCAAAGCTCCGGTTCCGCTGCCTCAGGGCGTGACTGTCACCGTCGGTGACGGCAACGTCACCGTCAAGGGCACCAAGGGAACGCTGAGCCTTCCGCTGGCCGCGGGCGTGTCGGTCGTGCAGGCCGAGAAGCGCCTCGAGGTCTCTTACAACGACCCGGTCATCGCGCGCATGCATGCCGGATCGACTCGCGCGCACCTGGCCAACATGGTGCACGGCGTCACCAAGGGCTACGAGAAGAAGCTCGAGCTCGTCGGCGTCGGTTTCCGCGCCCAGGTGCAGGGCAAGACCCTGAACCTGACGCTCGGCTTCTCGCACCCGGTGAATTTCCCCGTTCCGGAGGGCATCACCATCGAGACGCCGAGTCAGACCGAGATCGTGATCAAGGGCGTCGACGTGCAGCAGGTCGGTCAGGTGGCCGCGGAGATCCGCGACATCCGTCCGCCGGAGCCCTACAAGGGCAAGGGCGTGCGTTACGCCAATGAACAGATTTCCCTGAAAGAGGGGAAGAAGAAATGAACCTGAGCAAGAAGGACCGGCGGCTGCGCCGCGCCGTCAAGACCCGTGCGCACATCCGCACTCTCGGCAAGGCGCGCCTCACGGTGCACCGTACGCCGCGGCACATCTATGCGCAGGTCACCGATGCGGCCGGCGCGAAGGTGATCGCCAGCGCCTCGACTCTGCAGGAGACGGTTCGTACCGGCCTGAAGGGAACGGGCAACATCGAGGCCGCCAAGGCGGTCGGGCGCGCCATTGCGGAGCGCACGCGCGCCGCGGGTGTCACCCAGGTGGCGTTCGACCGGGCGGGATTTCAATACCACGGGCGCGTCAAAGCGCTCGCCGATGCGGCCCGCGAAGCGGGTCTCGAGTTCTAAGGTCAGGTAAAACCTATGGCAAGAACGGATAAGACCCAATCGGCCGATGAGCTCGTCGAGAAGCTGGTCGCCGTCAACCGCACGGCGAAAGTCGTCAAGGGCGGCCGCCAGTTCGGCTTCACGGCGCTGACGGTGGTCGGCGACGGTGCCGGCAGCGTCGGCTTCGGATTCGGCAAGGCGCGCGAAGTGCCGGTCGCCATTTCCAAGGCGATGGCCCAGGCCCGCAAGAGCATGGTGACCGTGTCGCTGAAGAACAATACGCTGTTCTACGCGGTCAAGGGCATTCACGGCGCGACCCGCGTGTACATGCAGCCGGCCTCGGAAGGTACCGGCGTCATCGCCGGCGGCGGCATGCGTGCGGTGCTCGAGTGCGCCGGCGTGCGCAATGTGCTCGCCAAGAGCTACGGCTCGCGCAACCCGATCAACGTGGTGCGCGCCACCGTCAAGGCACTCGCCGAGATCCGCTCGCCCGAGGACATCGCGGCGAAGCGGGGCAAGAGCGTCGAAGAGATCACGGGCTGAAACACATGGGCAAGCAAGCTACGCCGTTCAAGGTCACGCTGGTCAGGAGTCTGCACGGACAGCTGGCCAACATCGCCGCGTCCGCCCGCGGTCTCGGCCTGCGCAAGATCCACCAGACCGTTGAGGTGGCCGATACGCCCGAGAATCGCGGCATGATCCAGACCGCCGTTCACCTGCTGAAGGTCGAGCAGGCCGGTTGAGAGGAATTTCGAACATGCGACTGAACACACTGAAGCCTTCTCCCGGTGCCAAGCGGCCCCGGCTGCGCGTCGGGCGCGGAGCGTCCGCCGGCCAGGGCAAGACCTGCGGCCGCGGCGTCAAGGGCCAGCGCGCGCGCAAGGGCGGCTATCACAAGGTCGGATTCGAAGGCGGCCAGATGCCGATCCAGCGGCGCATGCCGAAGGTCGGGTTCCGTTCCGCCATGGCCGCGACGCGGGCCGAGATTCGGCTCGATGCGCTCGCCAAGGTCGAGGCGGCCGTGATCGACGTCGAGGCGCTGATCAAGGCCGGCATCGCGCCGGCGGGCACCGAGCGGGCGAAGGTCGTGCTGGCGGGCAAGCTCGAGAAGGCCGTGACGCTCAAGGGCGTTGCGGTCACGCGCGGCGCGCGCGCCGCCATCGAGGCGGCCGGCGGCAAGATCGAAGCCTAAGCGGCTCGACGAGCGAGTTCACAGACTCAACCGGAAGACATCGTGGCGAACACTCTCAACAATCCAGCTGCCGCGCTCAGCGAAGCGGCCCGTCTTGGGGAGATCCGCACACGCGTGCTGTTCCTGGTCGGCGCGATGATCGTCTACCGGGTCGGGACCTTCATTCCGGTCCCGGGCATCAATCCGGTGGAGGTCGCCCGTTTCTTCAGCAAGAACTCGGGCACGATCTTCGGCATCGTCAACATGTTCTCCGGCGGTGCGCTCTCGCGTCTGTCGATCTTCGCCATGGGCGTGATGCCCTACATTTCCGCCTCGATCATCATTCAGATGATGTCGATGGTGGTGCCGAGCCTGATGGAGCTGCGCAAGGAAGGGCAGGCCGGTCAGCGCAAGATGACCGACTACACGCGCTATGGCGCCGTGGCGCTCGCGATCTTTCAGTCGTTCGCGGCGGCCGGTGCGCTCGAGAAGGGCGGCATGACCATGGTCGGGGGCTGGCAGTTCATGTTCACCGCGACGGTGACCATGACCACCGGCACCATATTTCTGATGTGGCTCGGCGAGCAGATTACAGAGCGTGGCATCGGTAACGGCATCTCGATGATCATCTTGGCCGGCATCGTCGCGGGACTCCCGGGTGCGATCAGTTCGGCGGCCGAGGCGATCAGTTCCGGGGCCATGCAGGGACCGTTCGCACTGTTGCTGCTGGTTCTGGTGATCGGGACCACGGCGTTCGTGGTGTTCATGGAACGTGCCCAGCGGCGCATCACCGTGAACTATGCGAAGCGCCAGGTCGGCCGACGCATGTACGCCGGGCAGAGCAGCCACCTGCCGTTCAAGATCAACATGTCGGGCGTGATCCCGCCAATCTTCGCCTCGAGCATCCTGCTGTTCCCGGCGACCATCGCCGGGTTCCTGGGCACCGGTGCAAAAGGCGGTTTCGCCGGCGTCATGCAGGATGTTGCGGCGGCTCTCGGCTTCGGTCAGCCGCTGTACATGGTGCTCTACGGCATCCTGATCATATTTTTCTGCTTCTTTTACACCGCGCTCGTGTTCAATTCGCGCGAGACGGCTGACAATTTGAAGAAATCCGGCGCCTTCATTCCGGGCATCCGCCCGGGCCAGCAGACGGCCGATTACATCGACAAGGTGCTGACCCGTCTGACTCTGTGGGGCGCGCTTTACGTCGCGGCGGTGTGCATCCTGCCGGTGTTCCTCGAGGGGCAGCAGGGCGTCTCGTTCCAGTTCGGCGGTACCTCGCTGCTCATCGTGGTCGTGGTGGTCATGGATTTCATGGCGCAGCTGCAGTCCCACCTGATGTCACACCATTACCCGGGCCTGATGAAGAAGGCCAACCTGCTCGGCTACGGCCGTTCAGGTCAGGGCGGTTGAGGGTCGCGCCGATGACGATTCGTACTATCCCGGCGCGTGGCGCCATTTCAAGCCGCGGGCCGCTTCGGTCCGCCCTTAAGACTGCGCGGAGCGCATCATGAAAGTCAGACCCTCGGTCAAAAAGATCTGCAAGAACTGCAAGATCGTGCGCCGCCGGCGCGTGGTCTACGTCATCTGCACGGACCAGCGCCATAAGCAGCGCCAGGGGTGAGTGCCGCGCCAGGGGTCGGAGCTGCCGGCGGCAGCGGTCTCGCAGGACCGCGCCTCAGCAGGGACGGCCCGGGACCGGCCTCGCAAGTATTTGGAATAGGTCGAATTTTTGTTAAAATACCGCGTT
Organism: Pseudomonadota bacterium; assembly: GCA_021851405.1. GTDB lineage: Bacteria > Pseudomonadota > Gammaproteobacteria > Steroidobacterales > Steroidobacteraceae > 13-2-20CM-66-19. The sequence continues at coordinate 173,947 of JAJZDW010000002.1, read as the reverse complement.
TTCCCCGCGGCTTCGGTAGAGCAATATGGCACGCATAGCCGGCATTAACATTCCCCTGAACAAGCATGTCTGGGTTGGCCTCACGCACATCTACGGCGTGGGCCGCACGCGGGCGCTGAAAGCCTGCGAAGGCGCGGGCATCAACCCAGAGACGCGGGTCAAGGATCTCACCGAGGCCGAGATCAACGCGATCCGCAGTCAGATCGCCAAGTTCGCCGTCGAAGGCGACCTGCGGCGTGAAGTGTCGATGAACATCAAGCGGCTGATGGACCTGGGCTGCTATCGCGGCATCCGTCATCGCCGCGGACTGCCGGTGAACGGGCAACGCACCCGCACCAATGCCCGCACCCGTAAGGGACCGCGCAAGCAGGCCGTCAAGTTGAATGCGCCTCCGGGCAAGGCTTGATTTGAGGAATTTGCAGTATGGCTGACCAGAAACAAGGCGGCTCGTCCGCCAAGAAGCCCAAGAAGGCGCGCAAGAACGTGCTCGATGCGATTGCGCACGTGCACGCTTCTTTCAACAACACCATCATCACCATCACCGATCGTCAGGGGAACACTCTGTCGTGGGCGACGGCGGGCGGCTGCGGCTTCCGCGGCTCACGCAAGAGCACCCCGTTCGCCGCGCAGGTCGCGGCGGAAAAGGCGGGTGTCGCGGCGCAGGAACACGGCGTGAAAAACGTCGAGGTGCGCGTCGGCGGCCCAGGCCCTGGGCGCGAGTCGGCGGTCCGCGCGCTCAACGGCTGCGGACTGAAAATCACCAGTATCGCCGACGTCACGCCGATTCCGCACAACGGCTGCCGTCCCCCGAAGAAGCGCCGGGTCTGATCGACTCCGGCGCGAGAAGAGAGAACTCAGCATGGCGCGTTACCTCGGTCCCAAGTGCAAGCTCGCTCGCCGCGAGGGCACGGATCTGTTCCTGAAGAGCGGTGTCAAGTCCCTGGAGAGCAAATGCAAGCTCTCCGTGCCGCCGGGCGGCATCAAGGGCGAGCGCCGCACTCGTCTGTCCGAATACGGCATGCAGCTGCGCGAGAAGCAGAAGCTGCGTCGCATGTACGGCGTCCTCGAGCGCCAGTTCGGCAATTACTACACCGAGGCGGCCCGCCGCACCGGCAGCACGGGTGAGAACCTGCTGCGCCTGCTCGAGTGCCGGCTGGACAACGTGGTGTACCGCATGGGCTTCGCCGCGACCCGCGCCGAGGCGCGCCAGCTGGTGAGCCACAAGGGTATCAACGTCAACGGCCGTGTAGTCACCATCGCCTCCTACCAGGTGAAGGCGGGCGACACGGTCGAGATTCGCGAGAAGGCGCGCAAGCAGCTGCGCATTCAGAACGCGCTCGGCATTGCACAGCAGGTGGGCCTGCCCGAGTGGGTGGAGGTCAACGACAAGGAATTCCGCGGCGTGTTCAAAACGCCACCGGGTCGCGATGATGTCCTGCCGGATATCAACGAGAACCTGGTCGTGGAACTCTATTCGAAGTAATCGGCCGCGCATCGAGGGCCGGCATCTGCCGGCCGTTCGCGCCCACGTTTTCGCTTTTGACGCCGGCTGTCGGCCGGCAAGGTGAGACTGCAATGCAGGGATCCGTCACAGAATTCTTGAAGCCGCGCGTGGTGAAGGTGCAGCCTGTTGCGCCGCGCCAGGCCCGCGTCACTATTGAGCCGTTCGAGCGCGGCTTCGGCCACACGCTCGGCAACGCGCTGCGGCGCGTGCTGCTCTCCTCGATGCCCGGCAGTGCGATCACCGAGGCGGAGATCGACGGCGTGCTGCACGAGTACACCAGCATCGAGGGCGTCCAGGAAGATGTCGTCGACATCCTGCTGAACCTGAAGTCCGTCGCGCTTCGTATGCACGCGCGCGACACCGCCGAGCTGCGTCTGCACAAGAAGGGCCCGGGGCCGGTGACAGCCGGTGACATTCAGACCGATCATGACGTCGAAGTCGTGAATCCGGATCTGGTGATCGCCAATCTGACGCAAGCGGGTGAATTGAGCATGACGCTGCGCATCGAGCGCGGTCGGGGCTACCGCCCGGCGGCGACGCGTGTGGCGTTCGAGGAGCAGAGCCGTCCGATCGGCCGGCTGCAGCTCGATGCGTCGTTCTCTCCGGTCCGTCGAGTCACCTATGCGGTCGAAGCGGCGCGCGTCGAGCAGCGCACCGACCTCGACAAGCTGGTGATCGACATCGAGACCAACGGCACGATCGATGCGGAGGAAGCCATCCGCCGCGCCGGGAGCATTCTGAAGGATCAGCTGTCGGTGTTCGTCGATCTGCAGGGCGAGGAAGAGACCACGGCCAAGGTCACCGAGATGCAGTTCGATCCGATCCTGCTGCGCCCCGTCGATGAGCTCGAGCTCACCGTGCGCAGCGCGAACTGCCTCAAGGCGGAGAACATCCACTACATCGGCGATCTGGTGCAGCGGACCGAAGTGGAGCTGCTGCGTACGCCGAATCTGGGTAAGAAGTCGCTCACTGAGATCAAGGAAGTGCTGCACAGCCACGGCCTGATGCTCGGTATGCGTCTTGACGGCTGGCCGCCGGCCAGCCTCAAGCACAGCGACGAATCTACGATCTAAGGATTTCCTGCAATGCGTCACCAACTGACTGGCCGGCAACTGTCCCGCAACAGCTCGCACCGGCACGCACTGATGCGCAACATGAGCGTTTCGCTCCTGCGCCACGAGACGATCCGCACCACGCTGCCGAAGGCGAAGGAGCTGCGCCGCGTCGTCGAGCCGCTCATCACCCTCGGTAAGAGCGATGGGGATGCGAATCGGCGTCTGGCGTTCGCCCGTCTGCGCGATGCCGCGATCGTCGAGAAGCTCTTCAGCGACCTCGGCCCGCGCTTCAAGTCCCGTCCGGGCGGCTACACGCGCATCCTGCGGATGAACCCGCGCCCGGGTGACTCCGCGCCCATGGCACTGATGCAGCTGGTCGACGGGCCGGCGGCGAGTGCCGCGGCGCCGGCACCGGAGCCGAAGAAGACCCGCAAGCGCGCAGCGCCCAAGAGCGAGACGGCGGCCGAGGCGCCGGCGGAGAGCGCGGCGGCGGCCGACGAGGGGCAGAAGGCTCCGCGGCGGCGCAAGGCCAAGACGGCCTGAGACGCACGCTGAGCACTACGGCGGTCAACGGCCGGTCGGTGTCAGCCGACCGGCCGTTGCCGTTTTTGCGGTCCTGGCGGCATTCGGCTACGCTGCAGGTTCATTCACCCGCAAGAGGTGTTCCGCCGTGAGCCTTGCCTCCGAATTCAAAGAATTTGCCATCAAGGGAAACGTGGTCGACATGGCGGTCGGCCTGGTCATCGGCGCTGCGTTCGGGAAGATCGTCAGCTCCCTGGTGGCCAATGTCCTGATGCCACCGCTGGGGCTGATCATTGGCCGGGTCAGCTTCAGCAAGCTCGCCGTACAGATCGGCTCCAGTCCGCAGGGCAAGCCGGTCATGCTGGAGTACGGACTGTTCATTCAGGCGATTTTCGATTTCGTGCTGATCGCGCTCGCGATCTTCTTCGTCATCAAGATGATCAATCGGCTCAAGCGCGCCCCGGCCCCGGCCCCGGTCGTTGCCCCGCCGCCGACGAAGTCCGAGGCACTGCTCGGGGAGATCCGCGACCTGCTGGCCAAGCGCTGAGGCTTCGGCCTCTCGCGTCAGTGATGGGGGCTTCCGTGCGCCCCGCTCTGGCGGCCGGCGCCCGCGGAGGCTGGCTCACCCGGTGCGATGCGGCCGAGCACGGCTGCGCAGGCGTCCCTTGGGGAGTGTTGGCATGGCGAAAATCGATTCGACCGGAATTTCCCCGACGCTCGGCAGCGGGTATCCCGCGCCCTACGACGAGCCGTGCCGCGCGCGTCAGCGGTGGCGGCTGGGTGAGGGTGGGGGCCTGACCCAATTCGGGGTCAACCTGCTGAAATTGCCCCCTGGAGCCTGGTCCAGCCAGCGTCATTGGCACAGCGCCGAGGACGAGTTCGTCTACGTGCTGCAGGGCGAAGTCGTGCTCGTGACCGGGACGGGTGAGCAGGTGCTGCGACCCGGGGAGTGCGCGGCGTTCAAGGCGGGCGAGGCAGACGGTCACCATGTGCAGAACCGCTCCGATGCCGAGGCCGTGCTGCTCGAGGTCGGTGCCCGCGATCCGGCGCAGGACGCGGTGGACTACCCCGATATCGATCTGATGCTGACCCGGGGCGAACGCCGCTTTCGTCACAAGGACGGGACGCCCTATCCGCCACCGGCCCGCTGAGGCGGGACCGGCGGCGGCACTTCGGCGCGCCGAGTCCCTGAGCGCGCGCCAGATTCCGAGACGAACGCGCCGCGCGTGAGGTTCTCGCACCCGGTGGCGGTCACCGCCAGATCGTCCTCGATCCGGATGCCCCCGAAGGGCCGCAGTGCGTCGACGCGTGGCCAGTGAATCAGTCCTCGCCGCGAGTCGGCCTGAGCGGCGGCGAGCAGCGGCTCGATGAAGTACAGGCCCGGTTCCATGGTGACCACGAAGCCGGCTTCGAGGGTGCGCGTCAGGCGCAGGTATGGGTGGCCCTCGGGCCGCTCGATGTCCCCTCCGTCCGGTGCCCGCATGAAGCCTCCGGCGTCGTGCACTTCTAGGCCGAGCAGATGACCGATACCGTGCGGCAGGAACACCTGCGTGACGCCACGCGCGAGCGCCTCCTCGACCCCGCAGCCGATCAGATCCGCCTCCCGCAGGACCTGAGCCACCCGACGGTGCGCCTGCAGGTGCACGTCCCGCCAGTCGACACCGGCTCGTACCTGCGCACACAGGGCCTGCTGCAGGCCATCCATCTGGCCGATCAGGTCGGCAAAATCACCCGCCGCGGCGGCATGGGTGCGGGTGATGTCGCTCGCATAACCGCCGAATTCCGCGCCCGCATCGATCAGCAGCGAGCGGCGCCGCTCCGGTGCCCGCCGCTCGAGCATCTGGTAATGCAACACCGCTGCGTTTTCGTTCAGTGCGATGATGGGGTTGTACGGGAGCTCCTGTTCGCGCTGTCCGCAGGCGGCCAAGAAGGCCAATGCGATGTCAAACTCCGACCCGCCGGCGTTGAACACCCGTGCGGCCGCTTGATGGCCGCGCACGCCCAGCCGGTTTGCCGTTCGCAGGCAGGCGAGCTCATACGGGCTCTTGAGCGCCCGAGGGAAGTCCAGGTGGCGCATCAGTCGCGGCGGATTGAGTGCCCCGAGGCCCCACGTCGCCAGATCCCTGAAGTCCTCGCCGAGATAGGCGGTGCGGCCCAGATCGCGCGGCAGTGCCGCGCGCGCCGCGGCCAGGGCCGGGCAGGACACGATTTCGAAGTGCGCCGTCCAGTAGTCCTGGGGCAGCGCCGCCGTCTTGTACCAGTAGTCGGTCGGGCTGTGGACCAGCAGTCGCGGGCGCCGACCGGGCTCGAAATGGACGAAGCAGTCCGGAACGTCGAGGGGACTCCAGACCTTGAACGGTGCGTTCGCCTCGAACGGATAGGTCCGGTCGTCCTGGAACACCGGCAGCAGCGCGCCGGAGTGCACCAGCAGCGCCGCATGGCCGCAGGCCTCCAGTGCGACGGCCGTGCGTTCGCACAGGGCCGCCAGGTGTGGGCCAAACAGCGCGGCCAACGGCTCGGCGCGGGAAACGGGTGTGGCATCGACTGCGGGCATGGCGCGTGCTCGGCAATGGGTAGGAAGCGCATTTTACGACCCGGGGCGGAACTCCGGGGGAGGCCTTGGGTCGATCGAGAAAGGGGCTGCTGCCTGAACTCCCGCGGCGCTCGCATCGACCGTTGACCGCCCCGCGTGACCGCGGAAAGCCCTGCTGTCGTCGTCCGGCGACAGGGAGACGGTTTCAAATCACATTATTAACCTATAAAATCTCTGACCGCGCGATCCGTGAAGGACTCGCGGAACGACTATAACTCGTTCAAAAGTTGTTCTTTTCCTCTGAAAGCTCTCATTCCACCGGGGTACTATCGATGAATACGAAAGTTGCTCTTAGCGCGCTTGCCGCCGCTGTGCTTCTGACCGCCTGCGCCAAGCAGCCGTCCAACCAATCGGCGAACGCTCCGGCTGCCACGCCGCCGGCCTCTTCCAGCAGTGCCGCGCCGGCCTCTTCCGGCACGAGCACCACCACGCCGTCGAGCACCAGCGGCAGCTCCGACACCGGCAGCAGCTCGGGTGCCAGCTCGGGAACCACCACCACGCCGCCGGCAGGCACGCCCGGCACGGGCAGCTCTTCTCCGACGAAGACCCCGCCGAAGAAGAAGTAAGCCGTCGTCTGCAGGGGTCACAACCCCGGCTGACTTCAGCTTCACGCGGCCCGGGCGGTGCGCCGATGCGCACCGATCGGGCCGTGTGCTTTAGGTTCCCGGGCGCTGGCCCGTGCGTGCGGCCAGCAGCGGCCGCAGATAGGCCCCCGTATGCGATTCGGGGTGGGCCGCGAGCCTCTCCGGGGTTCCACAGGCGACGATCCGTCCGCCGCCCTCACCGCCTTCCGGTCCCAGATCGATCAGCCAGTCCGCGCACTTGATGACATCGAGATTGTGCTCGATGACGACGATGGTATTGCCCTGGTCACGCAGGCGTTTGAGCACTTCGAGCAGCTGCGCGATGTCGTGGAAGTGCAGCCCCGTGGTCGGCTCATCCAGGATGTAGAGCGTACGGCCGGCCGAGTGCTTGGCCAGTTCGCGCGAGAGTTTCACGCGCTGGGCCTCCCCTCCGGAGAGAGTTGCCGCGTTTTGCCCCAGGTGCAGGTACGACAGCCCCACATCTCGCAGCGTCGTCAGCCGGCTCGCGATCGCCGGCACGTTGGCGAAGAACCGCAGCGCTTCCTCGACCGTCATCTGCAGCACTTCGTAGATGGTCTTGCCGCGGTAGCGGATCTCGAGCGTCTCGCGGTTGTAGCGCTGGCCGTGGCAGACGTCGCAGGGTACGTACAGATCCGGTAAGAAGTGCATCTCCACCCGCAGGAGTCCCTCGCCCTGGCAGGCCTCGCAGCGTCCGCCCTTGACGTTGAAGCTGAACCGGCCGGCCTCATAGCCCCGCGCGCGCGCCTCCGGAACGGCCGCAAACAGTTCGCGTACGGTGCCGAACAGGTTCGTGTAGGTCGCCGGGTTGGAGCGGGGGGTACGGCCGATCGGGCTCTGGTCGATGTCGATCACCGCCTCGAATTGCTCCAGGCCCTCGATCCCTGCGCAGGGCGTCGGTTGCACGGTGCTCCCGCTGATCCGGGCACGGGCGTGGTTGAACAGCGTATCGATGATCAGCGTCGACTTCCCCGAGCCGGACACGCCGGTGACGCAGGTGAGCAGCCCGACGGGAATGTCCGCATCCACGCCGCGCAGGTTGTTGCCAGTGGCGCCGCGGATGCGGATCTGGTGCTCCGGGACGGACGACAGACGTCGCTGCGGCACCTCGATGCTGCGCCGGCCGCTCAGGTACTGCCCCGTCAGCGACGCCTCATCCGCCTCGATCTGCTCCGGCGTGCCCCGGGCGACCACCTGCCCGCCGTGGGCGCCAGCGCCCGGGCCGAGATCGACCACGTAGTCGGCCTCGCGGATCGCCTCCTCGTCGTGTTCGACCACGATCACCGTGTTGCCCAGATCGCGCAGTCGCTTCAGCGTCTGCAGCAGCTTGCGGTTGTCGCGCGGGTGCAACCCGATCGAGGGCTCATCCAGGATGTACATCACCCCGGTCAAGCCGGAGCCGACCTGGCTGGCGAGGCGGATGCGCTGGGCCTCGCCGCCGGAGAGAGTTTCTGCGCTGCGCTCGAGCGTGAGATAGCGCAACCCCACGTCGGCGAGAAAGCGCAACCGCGTGAGCACCTCGCGCACGATCTGCCCGGCGACCTCGCCGCGCCAGCCCGGCAGCTGCAACGCCTCGAGATAGCCCAGCGCGCGCTCGATGGACAGTGCCGTCACTGCGGGCAGGTTCGTCTCGCCCACGAACACCGATCGGGCGGTGAGGTTCAGTCGCGCTCCGGCGCACTCCGGACAGGTGCGCACGCTGCGGAATCGGGCGAGCTCCGCTCGCACGGCGTTTGATTCGGTCTCGCGATAGCGCCGCTCGAGGTTCGGGATGATGCCTTCGAAGGGGTGGCGCTTGCCGACCGCCCCGCCGGCGGTCCCATAGCGGAACGTGATGGCCTCCTCGCCGCTGCCGTAGAGCAGCACCTGGCGAACCGGTTCCGGCAGCGCCTGCCAGGACGTCTCGATGTCGAAGTGATAATGCTGCGCGAGTGATTGGATCAGGTGGAAGTAATGGGCGTTGCGCCGGTCCCAGCCGCGTACCGCGCCGTTGGCGAGCGGCAGTTGCGGATGCGCCACGATGCGCTCGGGATCGAAGAACTGCTGGACGCCGAGCCCATCGCAGGTCGGGCAGGCGCCGAGCGGATTGTTGAACGAGAACAGCTTCGGTTCGAGCGGCGGGACGCTGTAACCGCAGATCGGGCAGGCGTGGCTGCTGGAGAAGAGCCACTCCTCGGGGGGCTGGCCGCCCGTGTCTTCGGCCGCTTCCCGCAGCAGCGTGACGCGCGCCACGCCGTTGCCGAGCGCCAGGGCGGTCTCGAAGGACTCCGCCAGCCGTTGCTGCACGTCCGGCTTGACCTTCATGCGGTCGACGACCGCCTCAATCGTATGTCTGCGCTTGGGGTCCAGTTCCGGCGCGGCATCGAGTTCGTAGATCCGTCCGTCGATTCGAGCGCGCACGTACCCCTGGGCCGTGAGCTCGCGCAGCGTATCCTCGTGCGCGCCCCGGCGGTCGGTGACCCGCGGGGCCAGCAGCGCGATCGGACTGCCGGCGGGCAGATTGAGGACCTGGTCGACCATCTGGCTGACCGTCTGGGCGGTGAGGTCCTGGCCATGCACCGGACAGCGCGGCACCCCGGCGCGTGCGAACAGCAGCCGCAGGTAGTCGTAGATCTCCGTCACCGTGCCGACCGTGGAGCGCGGGTTGTGCGTCGTGGCCTTCTGCTCGATGGCGATGGCCGGGGAGAGCCCGGCGATGTGATCGACGTCGGGCTTGTCCATCACCGAGAGGAACTGCCGCGCATAGGCGGACAGCGACTCGACGTAGCGACGCTGGCCCTCGGCATAGAGGGTGTCGAAGGCGAGCGAGGATTTGCCGGAACCGGACAGCCCGGTGAGCACGATCAGCCGATCGCGCGGCAAATCCAGGTCGATGCCCTTGAGGTTGTGGGTGCGTGCCCCGCGAATGCGAATTTCCTGCATAACCACTCAGTGTACGCGCCTTGTCCCGCCTGCCGCGCCCCCGGGTTCGGGTGGACTTTATGTTCGCTCTCACCACCTGCCGTGCTTCGCCTCGGCGCCCGGGCCGTCTACAATGCCCTCCTTTTCCGGAGGGCATGCTCATGGCGCGTGGCGTCAATAAGGTCATCATCATCGGCAATCTCGGCGCTGACCCGGAATCGCGCGCCATGCCCTCGGGCGCTTCCGTGGCGAATCTGCGCATTGCGACCACCGAGTCGTGGCGCGACAAGCAAAGCGGTGAGCAGCAGGAGCGGACCGAGTGGCACCGCGTCGCGCTGTTCGGGCGCCTGGCGGAGGTCGCGAGCGAGTACCTGCGCAAGGGTTCGCAGGTCTATATCGAAGGCAGCCTGCGGACCCGCAAGTGGCAGGACAAGCAGGGCAATGAGCGCTACAGCACCGAGATCGTCGCCAACGACATGCAGATGCTCGGCGGCCGCGCGGGAGGCGGGGGCGGCGGCGCGGGGTCCGGCGGTGGCGCACCGCCACGCGACAGCACCGATTACGGCCAGAGCAGCGGCGGCGGCGGTGGCGGTAGCGGCGGTGGCGGTAGCGGCGGCGGCGGAGCCGGCGAAGGAACAGATTTCGACGATGATATTCCGTTCTGAATCAATTCATTAAATTGATATTCCCGGTCGGATGCCTGCGCGTCCGTGTGCGCACCGGATGCGCGACGCCGGGGCACTCGGGGTGGCGACATGGCCGGTGGTGGCCCCGTCGCGCCCTCGGGCGGGGGCGGCCCTCGCCCTTCGGGCCGCCGCCCCGGGGGGACTCCCCGGCAGGGGCATTGCGCCTGAGGACTGCGCGGGGTGGGCGGTCCGACGGCGACCGCCGTGCGGCTCGGCCGCATAGGCCGTAAAATTCCGCTTCCCCGTACGCTTGAGCCTATGCCCCGCCACTATTACATCAAGACCTTCGGCTGCCAGATGAACGAGTACGACTCCGCCCGCATGGCGGACGTGCTGCGCGCCGCAGTGGGTCTCACCCCGACCGAGGATCCCGCCCAGGCCGACGTGCTGCTGATGAACACTTGCTCGGTGCGCGAGAAGGCGCAGGACAAGGTGTTCTCGCTGCTCGGTGAGTGGCGGCAGCTGAAGGCGCTGCGTCCCGAAGTGCTGATCGGGGTGGGCGGATGCGTGGCGAGTCAGGAAGGGGAGGCCATCACCGCGCGCGCGCCGTTCGTCGATCTGGTCTTCGGCCCGCAGACGCTGCATCGCCTGCCGGAGATGATTGCCGCGCTGTACCGAACGGGTCGGGCGCAGGTGGACGTGAGCTTTCCGGAGATCGAGAAATTCGATCATTTGCCGGCGCCGCGCACCGAGGGCAGCTCGGCGTTCGTTTCCGTCATGGAGGGGTGCAGCAAGTACTGCAGCTTCTGCATCGTGCCGTATACCCGAGGCGAGGAGGTCAGCCGGCCGTTCGATTCGGTTCTGCGAGAGGTCCACCAGCTCGCCGAGCAGGGCGTGCGTGAAGTGACGCTGCTCGGTCAGAACGTCAACGCCTACCGCGGCGCGATGGGCGATGGGGCCAAGGTCGATCTGGCGACGCTGATCCATCACGTCGCGGCGCTCCCGGCCATCGAACGGATCCGCTTCACGACCTCGCATCCGGTGGAATTCGACGACAGCCTCATCGAGGCCTACGCGAACGTGCCGAAGCTCGCCAATCATCTGCATCTGGCGGTGCAGAGCGGTTCCGACCGCATCCTCGCGCTGATGAAGCGCGGGTACACCACGTTGGAATTCAAGGACAAGGTGCGCAGGCTGCGCGCCGTGCGACCGGGCATCTGCATCTCCTCGGACATCATCGTCGGGTTTCCCGGGGAAACCGATCGGGACTTCGAGGCGACGCTCGCGTTGGTGCGCGATGCGGGTTTCGACCAGTCCTTCAGCTTCGTCTACAGCCGCCGCCCGGGCACACCCGCGGCCGCGCTGGCCGATGAGACGCCCGAGACCCTCAAGCACGAACGGCTGGTGCGGCTGCAGGCACAGCTCGATGCCCAGGCCCTGCAGATCAGCGAGCGCATGGTCGGTGGCGTGCAGCGCGTGCTCGTGGAACGGCCCGCGAAGAAGGATGCGCGCGAGCTTGCCGGTCGGACCGAGAACAATCGCTGGATCAACTTCGCCGGCCCGCCCGAACTCCTCGGGCGGTTCGCGGACGTTGTGGTCACGGCAGCCCGGGCGCACAGTCTGCGCGGACGGCTCTGTCAGTGAGCACACCGGACGCGCCGCGCGAGTTTGCACTGAGTCCGGCGGACAACGTGCGCCTGGCCAATTTGTGCGGTCCGCTCGATGAGAACCTGCGGCTGCTCGAGAACCGTCTCGACGTACAGATCCGACGCCGCGGCGATAGCTTCCGGGTGCTCGGGGCGCGCTCCGACAGCGCCGAGCAGACGCTGCGCGAGCTGTTCGCACTCGCCGAGCGCGATGAAGTGACGCCCGAGCGAGTGCATCTGGCGTTGCGCGAACACGAGTCCGGCCGCACGCCGAGTGAGGAACACGAGGAATCCTCCATCCGTCTGCCGCGCGGCGGGCTGCGCGCGCGCGGCCATCACCAGCGCCAGTATCTGACGCACGTCCGTTCGCATGACCTCACCTTCGGCATCGGCCCGGCGGGTACCGGCAAGACCTATCTGGCCGTTGCCTGCGCCGTCGAGGCGCTGCAGGCCGAGACCATCCGGCGGGTCGTGCTGGTGCGTCCCGCCGTCGAGGCCGGCGAGCGGCTCGGGTTTCTGCCCGGTGATCTGACGCAGAAGGTCGATCCTTACCTGCGGCCGATGTACGACGCGCTCTACGAGATGCTCGGCTTCGATCGCGTGTCGCGGTTCATCGAGCGCAACGTGATCGAGGTGGCGCCGCTCGCCTTCATGCGTGGTCGCTCGCTCAACGACTCGTTCATCATCCTCGATGAGGCGCAGAACACCACCGTCGAGCAGATGAAGATGTTCCTGACGCGCATCGGCTTCGGTTCCAAGGCCGTGGTCACGGGTGATGTCACCCAGACCGACTTGCCGGCGGGGCGCCAGTCCGGTCTCAGCCACGTCATCGACGTGCTGCGCGGCGTCGACGGTGTGGCCTTTACGTTCTTCGATGCGCGCGACGTCGTGCGCCACCCGCTGGTGCAGCGCATCGTGCAGGCTTACGAATCCCGGACCGGCACCCCGCGTCAGGGGGATCCGTCCTGATGCGCACGCGCGTCGCGCGCATCGCACCTCGTCCCGTGCGCCTTGATGTGCAGCGGCGCGTGCGCGCCTGGGCGCCGCGCAATGCGCAGCTCGCCCGCTGGGCCGCCGCGGCGCTCGGGCGGCGGGGTGCGAACCGGGAAATCACCGTGCGCGTGGTCGGGCCCGCGGAGAGCCGCAGGCTCAACGCCCGCTATCGCGGCAAGGACAAGCCGACCAACGTGCTGTCGTTTCCGGCCGCCGCGCTGCCGGACGTCGCCGAGGCGATCGCCGTGCCGCTCGGTGACCTCGTCATCTGTGCGCAGGTGGTGCGCGCCGAGGCACTGGCGCAAGGCAAGCCGCTGCAGGCGCACTGGGCGCATCTGGTGGTGCACGGCGCGCTGCACCTGCTCGGCTACGATCACGACTGCGAGCCCGATGCGCGTCGCATGGAGCGACGCGAGATCAACGTGCTGCGCGCACTCGGGTTCACCAACCCGTACCGGAGTATCCGATGAATCCCCCGGGTGAGACCCGCCAGTGGCTGAAGCGCCTGTGGCGCACCTTCGCCGCTGAGCCGCGCGACCGCCATGATCTGCTGAAGCTGCTGCGCGAGGCGCGCGAGCGCGGGCTGTTTCAGGCCGATGCACTGACGATGATCGAGGGCGTGCTGGCGGTCTCCGATCTGCACGCGCGCGACGTGATGGTGCCTCGTGCGCAGATGGTGTGCGTGCAGCGCGACGATCCCGTCAAGCGAATCCTGCCGGTCGTGATCGAATCGGGACACTCCCGATTTCCGGTGCTCGATGAGGACCGCGACGACATCGCCGGTATCCTGCTCGCCAAGGACCTGCTGCGCCTGTGCAATGACGAGGCGCGCGAGCGCTTCGATATCCGCGAGTACATGCGCCCGGCGGTGTTCGTGCCGGAATCCAAGCGGCTCGATGTACTGCTGAAGGAGTTCCGCGGCAATCGCCAGCACATGGCGATCGTCGTCGATGAGTATGGCGGGGTCTCCGGCCTGATCACCATCGAGGACGTCATCGAGCAGATCGTCGGGGAGATCGACGACGAGTTCGACGTCGACGACGATCAGAACATCCGCAAGGAGGCCGAAGGGCAGTATCTGGTGCGCGGCGTGACGCGCCTCGAGGAGTTCAACGAGTATTTCGGTGCGCGTCTGCCCGAGGAGCAGGGGTTCGAAACCGTTGCCGGATTGCTGATGCGCCGTTTCGGTCGGCTGCCGCGGCGCGGCGAGGCCGTGACCATCGAGGGGTTCGAATTCCGCATCACCCGGGCCGACCGGCGCCGCATCGATGCTCTGCGCGTCGTGCTGCCGGCCGGCATGGCCGCGCCGCGCGAGCCGGAGTCGGTTGATTGAGCGGTGCGGCGGCGACGGGGTTCGCGGCCCGGGTGCGCCGCGCCGCCGCACGGCGGCGGGCGGACCCGCCCGCGGCGGGGCCGCTGTGGCACCACGGGCTTGCACTGTGCGCCGGAGCGATGCTCGCCACGGCGTTCGCGCCCCAGGGCTGGTGGCCGTTCGCACTGGTGAGTCCTGCGCTGTTGCTCGCGCTGTGGGAGACCGCCGACGCGCGCCGTGCGGCGTGGCTCGGCTTTTGGTTCGGACTTGGCCTGTTTGGGGTGGGGACCTACTGGCTCTACAACGCCATCCATCTCGACGCCCCGGTTTGGCTGGCCCTGCTCGCGACGCTCGCGCTGATGGGCCTGATGGCCTCCTATCACGCGCTCACCGGCTATGTGGTGGTGCGATTCTTTCGCAGCGGGCCGCTGCGCTGGCTGCTCGCCGCGCCCGGTGCGTGGCTGCTCAGCGAATGGTTGCGCGGCTGGCTGCTGTCGGGATTCCCGTGGCTGACGCTCGGGTACACGCAAACGGGTACCGCGCTTGCGCGCCTGGCGCCACTCGCCGGGGTGTACGGCATCAGCCTGGTGCTGCTCGCCGGCTCCGGCGCACTCGTGGCACTGGTGTGCGGCGCGTGGCGCGTGCGCCTGACCGCTGCGGCGGTTCTGCTCCTGCCGTGGCTCGCGGCCGCCGCCCTCGGCGGTACCGCTTGGACACACCCGTCGGGACCGTCGACCTCGGTGGCCATCGTGCAGGCCAATATTCCCCAGCACGAAAAGTGGCAGGACTCGCATGCCGCGCGGATCCTCGCGCGCTACCGGCGCATGACCGAATCGGTGTTCGGCACGCGCCTGATCGTCTGGCCGGAGTCGGCCCTGCCCGATCTGGTGAACAACCTGTTTCCGTATGTGGCCGGCCTGGATCGAGCCGCCCGCGCCCACGGATCGGCGTTGGTGCTCGGGGCGCTGCGCGAATCCTCCTCGGGCGATTACTACAACTCGATCCTCGCCCTCGGCCGCGAGGCCAGCTGGTACGACAAGGACCATCTGGTGCCGCTGGTGGAAATCATTCCCCTGCCGCGCTTCGTGCGCCGCTGGCTGCGGCAGATGAACCTGCCGTCCTCGAGTTTCACCCGCGGCGGCTCCCACCAGAAGCCGTTGCCGGTGGCCGGCCTGAAGCTCGGTCCGACGGTGTGCTACGAAGTGGCCTACGGGGGCTACATGTTGCACATGCTGCCGCAGGCGGATGTGCTCGTGAACGTCACGGACGACGCCTGGTTCGGCGACAGCTCCGAGCTCGCCCAGCAGTTCCAGATGGCCCGGATGCGCACCCTCGAGGAAGGGCGGTACATGATCGTCGCGACCGACGACGGCATCTCCGGGGTCATCGGACCGCAGGGACAGATCATCGCGCAGGCTCCGGTCATGCGCTCCGTGGTGCTGAAATCCGCGGTCGTTCCGATGCGCGGCATGACGCCCTTTGCCCGGGTCGGCAATGGACTGGCCGTGCTCCTGGCCGGGGCCGCCTTGAGCGCGGCGTTCGCGCTGCGGCGGCTCGGCCGCCGCCGTACAATGCCCCGGTCGTGAGGCGCCGCGAGGCGACTCTGGGGCATCCCGCGTTGCTGAATTAGAGAACACTCAGGCCATTGTCCGATGGAACAGACCTACGATCCGGCGCTCATCGAGCGCGCCGCACAGCAGTATTGGGAAGCGAACGGCACGTTCCGGGCGCGTGAACTGCCCGGACGGGATAAGTTTTACTGCCTCTCGATGTTCCCCTACCCGTCGGGCCGGCTGCACATGGGTCATGTGCGCAACTACACCATCGGTGACGTGCTCGCCCGCTACATGCGCATGCAGGGGCGCAACGTGCTGCAGCCGATGGGCTGGGACGCATTCGGGCTACCGGCGGAGAACGCCGCCATGGGCAACGGCGTGCCGCCGGCCCGCTGGACGCGCCAGAACATCGAGTACATGCGCCGTCAGCTCAAATCGCTCGGCTTCGGCATCGACTGGAGTCGCGAGCTCGCGACCTGCGATCCGAGCTATTACCGCTGGAATCAGTGGCTGTTTCTGCGCATGCTCGAGAAGGGCATCGCGTACCGTCGGACCGGGGTGGTCAACTGGGATCCGCTCGACCAGACGGTGCTCGCCAACGAACAGGTGATCGAGGGGCGCGGCTGGCGCACCGGAGCGCTGATCGAGAAGCGCGAGATCCCGATGTATTACCTCAACATCACGCGCTATGCCGAGGAGCTGCTCGGGAGCCTCGAGCAGCTGCCGGGCTGGCCGGAGCGCGTGAAGCTGATGCAGTCGAACTGGATCGGCCGCAGCGAGGGCTGCGAGGTCGCGTTCCCGTATGCGCCTGACACGCGCGCGGCGCTCGGTGCCGAGGGGACTCTGAAGGTCTTCACCACACGCCTGGACACGCTCTACGGCGTGACCTTCATGGCGGTGGCCGCCGAACACCCGGTGGCGCTGGCCGCCGGCGCCGGCAACGCCGAGCTCGGCGCATTCATCGAGGAATGTCGCCGCGGTAGTGTCATGGAGGCCGACGTCGCCACCCAGGAGAAGAAGGGCATGCGCACCGGGCTGCACGTGCTGCATCCCTTCACCGGCGCGCCGATCGAGGTCTGGGTCGCGAATTACGTGCTGATGAGCTACGGCGAGGGCGCGGTGATGGGCGTTCCGGCCCACGATGAGCGCGATTTCGAATTCGCCAGCCGCAACGGCATCGAGATCGCGATGGTGGTGCGTTCGGCGAGCGCGGCCTACGAGCGCATCGAGGCGCCTTGGCAGAGCGCCTACGGCGAGCACGGCATCACGGTGAACTCCGGGGAGTTCTCCGGGCTGCAGTTCCAGGCCGCGGTCGATGCGTTCGCCGCGCAGCTGGAGCGACGCGGCCTGGGCCGCAAGCGCGTGCAGTACCGGCTGCGCGACTGGGGCATCTCGCGCCAGCGCTACTGGGGCTGCCCGATTCCGCTCATCCACTGCGAGCACTGCGGTGAGGTGCCGGTGCCCGATGAGCAGTTGCCGGTGCGGCTGCCGGAGGACCTGGTGCCGGACGGCAGTGGTAACCCGCTGGCGAAGTCCGCGGCATTCTACCGCTGCGAATGCCCGCGCTGCGGGCGCGCTGCGCGCCGCGAAACCGACACCATGGACACGTTCGTCGACTCGTCCTGGTACTACCTGCGCTACGCCTGTGCGGATCAGGACCAGGCCATGGTCGATGCGCGCACCGATTACTGGCTGCCGGCCGATCAGTACATCGGCGGCATCGAGCACGCCATCCTGCACCTGCTGTACTCGCGCTTCTGGACCAAAGTCATGCGTGATCTGGGGCTGGTGCGCTGCGACGAGCCGTTCACCAACCTGCTCACCCAGGGCATGGTGCTCAATCACATCTACTCGAACGTTGGGCCCGACGGCCGGCGCCGCTACTACAACCCGGCCGACGTGCGCGCGCAGCGCGCCGCGGACGGGACTGAGATCTTCGAGGTGACCGGTCCGGACGGACAGACCGTGCGGGTCGAGTACGGCGGCCTCGGCAAGATGTCCAAGTCCGAGAACAACGGCGTCGATCCGGAGGGGCTGGTGGCGCGCTTCGGGGCCGACACCGCGCGCCTGTTCACCATGTTCGCGGCTCCTCCGGAGCAGACCCTCGAGTGGTCGGACGAGGGCGTGCAGGGCGCCTCGAGGTTCCTGCGCCGTCTGTGGACTGCGATCTACGAACACGTCAGCGGCGGCCTGCCGCCGCCGCTCGAGGCGGCACGCCTGAACTCGGCCCAGCGTGCGCTGCGACGCGCGACGCACCAGAGTCTCGCCAAGGCGACCGATGACATCGGCCGTCGGCGCAATTTCAACACGGCGATCGCCGCCTGCATGGAGCTGCTGAATGCGGTCACGCGCTTCGATGATGCGACGCCGGACGGGCGCGCCGTGCGGCACGAGGCGCTCGAGATCATCACCCTGGTGCTGGCCCCGATCGTGCCGCACGTCTGCCACACGCTGTGGCAGGCGCTCGGGCACGAGCGCGCCGTGGTCGATGAGCGCTGGCCTGAGCTCGACGCCGCCGCCCTGGTGCAGGAGAGCGTCGAACTCGTCGTGCAGGTCAATGGCAAGCTGCGCGGGCGCATCCAGGTGTCCGCCGGCGCCGATGAGGCGCGGGTGCGCGAGGCGGCGCTCGCCGATGAGCAGGTCAGCCGGTTCGTCGCCGGTCAGGTGATCCGCAAGGTCATCGTCGTGCCCGGCAAACTCATCAACATCGTGATCTGAGCCGCCGTGAAACCCGCTCTGCTGCGCCCCTTCGGTCCCGCCTGTGTCGCGTTCGCGGTGCTGCTGCTGGGCGGTTGTGGCTTTCATCTGGAAGGGCGTACCGCACTGCCGGCCGTGATGCGCAGGCCCTACATCCAGGCGTCCGACCAGCAGAGCGACTTCGTGCACAGCCTGCGCCGCGACCTGCTGATCTCCGGGGCGCATCCGGTGCGCGCACGCGCCCAGGCCTCGGCAGTGATCGTGGTGCACGAGACTCGGGTGAAGCGGGTACTGTCGGTATCGGCCACCAACCGGCCGACCGAGTACGAGGTCGACTACACGGTGCAATTCTCGGTGATCGCCGGTGGCAAGACGCTGCTCGCCCGGCAGATCGTGCGCACCTCGCGCTCCTACACCTTCAGCGAGAACCTGCTGCTCGCCACCGAGCATGAGCAGGCGATTCTCACCGGGGCGATGGGGCGGGAGCTCGCCGACATCGTGATGCGCCGACTCGCCAAGCTGTGACGGGCGAGGTCCTGAGGCTCGGCGGCGTGGGTCCGGCGAGCGTTGCGGCCCTGCTCGCGCGCTACGGGATGACGCTCGAGCCGGTGGCCGCCGATGCGCCGATCCCCGGTTCCTATTGGGGCGAGTGTGAGGCCGGGCTGTGCGGCTCGCAGCTCTACGCCCGCGCCGACACCCCTCTGCACTCCATCCTGCACGAGGCGTGTCATTTCATTTGCATGTGCTCCGAGCGGCGCGCGGCGCTGGACACCCACGCGGGCGGTGACGATGCGGAAGAGTCCGCCGTGTGCTATCTGCAGGTGTTGCTGGCGGATGCGCTGAGCGGTGTCGGGCGCGATCGGATGTTCGCGGACATGGACGCGTGGGGCTACAGCTTCCGTCTGGGCAGCGCGCAGGCCTGGTTCGAGCGCGACGCGCAGGATGCGCGCGCGTGGCTGCGCCGTCACGCACTGATCGACGCATCGGACTGCCCCACCGGGCGCTACCGGGACTGACCGCTCGGTCGGGCATCGCGGATGCGTCGCGCGAGCCCGAGGCGATGGCCCATCGCCCCGCCCGCATCAGCCGCGTCGCTCAGTAATGCGGCGGGCGCTCCTCTTCGGGCGTGCGCGGGGTGAGCTCAGATTCGTCATTCTGCAGTCGCGACACCAGCGTCCCGATCTGCTCACGCAGCGCCTCGATGTCGCGGTGCTGGCGGAATACGACGTCGCTGAGTTCGGCGTTCGCCCGTTCCAGGAAGGCGATCTTGATCTCGATCTGTTCGATCGCTTGGGCGTTCACGGCGGTGGCGTCTCGGGGTCGAAGGGCGAGGCGCATTGCAGCCGCATCGTCCGCGCTCGTCAAGCGCGAGGGTGAGGACCGCGGCGCTTCAGGCCGCGTCGGTCCGTGGTATTTCCGTATGGCGCGCCGCGTGAGGCGTTCAATAGTGTGTGCGCGTGTTTTCACCGGAACCGGCGCGCCGTGATGGGTCCGCCGGCGAGGTCCAACGGCACCGATCATCATGGCTCGGGCGCACAGGTTCACCGACCGGGCGGCGGCGGGCGTCGCTCTGGCCGGCGCAGTGCAGCGCATAGCGCTGCACCCGCCGTGGGTCGTGCTCGGCCTGCCGCGCGGCGGAGTGGCCGTCGCCGCCGAGGTCGCGGCCCGGTTGGGCGCACCGCTCGATGTGATGCCGGTGCGCAAGATCGGGATGCCGGGGCACGCGGAGTGGGCCATCGGCGCCATTGCGTGGGGAGGCGTTACGGTGCGCGATCCGCGCATCGGGCGCGACGCCGAGGGCCTCGAGGCGACCTTCGACGCTCTGGTCGCACGCGAGCGGCGCGAGCTGGAGCGCCGCGAGCGACTCTTTCGGGCGGATCTTGCGCCCCTGGCGCTGGCGGACAAGACCGTCATCCTGGTCGATGACGGGATCGCCACCGGGCTCACCATGCTGGCGGCCGTCCGTGCCGCACGGGCCGCCGGCGCCGCCCGCATTGTTGCGGCGGCGCCCGTGGCCGCGCCCTCGTCGCTCGGTCTTATTCGCGCCGAGGCCGATGACGTCGTGATCGTGAACGCCCCTGCGCGACTGCTGGCGATCGGGGAGGGGTACGAACACTTCGAGCAGCTCGAGGACGCGGAGGTCTTGCGTCTGCTCGCCGTCCGCCGCCCGCCGCCCCGAGCTCACGCCGGTTCGGTGACATCGATATGACTACCGTGCGGGCACGCAGTGTCGTGATCGAGCTCGGGGCGCTGCGGCTCGAAGGCCTGCTGCGCGTGCCCAGGGGTGCTCGGGGCCTCGTGCTGTTCGCGCACCGCAGCGGCAGCGGCCGGCTCAGTCCGCGCAACACCTACGTCGCGCAGTACCTCTCGGCGTTTCGCCTCGCCACGTTCCTGTTCGATCTGTTGACGGCCGAGGAGGAACGCATCGATGCGCGGACCGGGGCGATGCGCTTCGACGTCGCGCGGTTGACCGAGCGGCTCGCCATGGCCACGGCCTGGGTGCGGGCCGAGCCGGCCCTGCCGGATCTGCCCCTGGGTTATTTCGCCGCCAGCACGGGCGGCGCCGCCGCACTCGCCGCCGCCGCCCGTCTGCCGTACGTGCGGGCGGTGGTCTGCCGTGGGGGTCGGCCGGATCTCGCCGGGCCGGCACTCGCGATGGTGCGGGCTGCGACGCTGCTCATCGTCGGGGGCCACGATCGCCAGGTCCTGGCGCTGAATCGAGCGGCGCTTGCCCAGCTGTCCGGGCCGATGCGCCTGGAGGTCGTGCCGGGCGCCACGCATCTGTTCGGCGAACCGGGCGCGCTCGAGCAGGTGGCCACGCTGGCTGCGGCTTGGTTCGAGCAGCACCTGTGTGCGCCGGCCGGCAGGCCGGTGCAGCGCGAGGCCGGCTGATGGCCCCGGCCGCGGTGCTCCTCGCTCTGCAGGAGAGCGGCCTGCTCGGGGCCGCCGTCGCCCGGGAGGCCGGCATGGCACTGCTGCCGATCGAGGCGCGCCGCTTCGAGGGCGGGGAATTCAAACTCCGGCCGCTGCAGTCCGTGCGCGGCCGCGCGACGTTCATCGTGCAGTCGCTCGCCGCGAGCCCCGCCGTGCCGGTCTGCGAGCGACTCGTGCGGCTGCTGTTTCTGCTGCAGGGACTGCATGATGCCGGGGCGCACTCGGCGACGGTGCTCGTGCCGTACCTGGCCTTTGCCCGCAAGGAGCGGCGCACGCAGCGGCGCGATCCGGTCAGCGCCCGGTACGTCGCGCAGTTGCTCGAAGCGGCCCATGCGGATGTGGTCATCGGGCTCGACGTGCACAACCCGGCGGCATTCGACAACGCGTTCCGGGTGCCGACCGTTCACCTGACGGCGATTCCGATGATGGCGGCGTATTTCGCCGACCGACCGCTCTCAACACCGCTCGCCGTGGTCTCCCCGGACGTCGGTGGCATCAAGCGGGCACAGCTGTTGCGCGAGCAGCTCGTGGCGCGCCTCGGCCGGGACGTGGAACTCGCGTTCGTGATCAAGCGACGGGCACAGGATGTCGTCTCCAGCGGGAGCCTGCTCGGAGAGGTGGCCGGATGCACCGCGATCGTGCTCGACGATCTGTGCGCGACGGGCGGAACGCTGATCCGCGCGGCCGAAGCCAGCCGTCGGGCCGGCGCTGCGTCCGTCTACGTTGCGGCCACTCACGCCCCGCAGCCGAGCGGTCTCGAGGCGTTGGCGGCCACTGCGGCCATCGCCGGCATCGTCGTGACCGACAGCGTGGGTTTCGAGGCGCCGCCGGATGGTGCGGCGCGTGCCTCGGGCAAGCTGGTCACGCTGTCGGTCGCGCCGCTGCTCGGCCAGCTCGTGCAGCGGATGGCCGCCGGCGCTCCCGTGGCGCCGCTGCTCGAGGGGTGGCCGGTACGCGGCGGGCAGTGACGGCGCGGGCAGTGTTCCGGGCGCTCGCGTCCCATCGGCTCGCGCGAGTCAGGGCGCGGCGCCCGAGGCGCAGCGCGTCGGCGAGGTACGACTCGGCGCGGGCGCGCCACACCGGTTGCTTAAGTGCGAAGGCCGCATCGCGCAGATGCCAGGCGCTGATCTGGGCGCGCACCGCGGCGCGGCGGCTCATGTAGAAGTCGATCAGCGCGGCCGGTGCGGGATCGGCGCTGCAGCGCCGGTACTGCGCCATCAGACGCGAGGCGGTGCGGGCCCCGGCAAGGCGTGCGCATTCGAGCGCGAGGAACGCGATGTCTTCGGCGGGATCGAGCCGCCGCAGGTCCGCGTCGAACTCCAGACAGTCGATCACGCACAACCGCGCGGCGCGCGAGTCGAGGAATACGTGCTCGGGGCGAAGATCCCCGTGTCCGTCGCGCAGTTGCGCGGCCCGTCTCTGCAGCAGCGCGCCGTGCGTGGCGAGGAACTGCCGCTGGAGCGTCGCGAGCGCGCCGACCTGGCGCGCATCGAGACCCAGATCGCTGGCACACAACTCCCGGGCCGTGCGTGCCGTCTGGCGGCGCAGCCGTGCCAGATACGCCGCCGGGCTCATCGGTCGCCGCCCGGCGTGTGCGAAGAATGCGGCGAGCGTTTGCGCCAGTCGGGCCCAGTCCCGCTCCGTCACCGCACCCCGCAGAAGAGTCCGCTCGAGGCTGCGCGCCGGTGCAAGCCTACGCATCTGCACGAGCCACTCGACGATCCGCGTTCCTGAGCGCAGCGAAAGTTCTCCGGTGCGTGTCTGCTTCAGCGCGGTGAGGCCCAGATAGACCGCCGGGGCGAGTCGCCGGTTCAGCTCGAGTTCGGTGCGGCAGGCCCGTTCTCGGTCCGCGAGCGTGCGGTGATCCATCGACCTCTGGCACAGCGGCTTCTTCAGCTTCAGTGCGTGCGAGCCGACGAGAAAGACCCACGCGTAGTGCGTTTCGATGCACCTGACCGACCGGGGCCGCGGTGTGTAGTGACGCGGATCGGCGAGGTAGGCGACCTTGGTCCGCAGCGAAGGGACGGTGAGGGTCTGGTGCGTGCGGTTCGAACGAATCATGCCGTGCGCAGGATCCCGATCCGAGTCAGCGCGACCCGTACACACGGGCCGACGAGTCGCGCGGCAGTGGCCGACGCTGCAGCGTCGGCCCCGTGTACGCCACTGTCGGGCACCGCACTCCCGTGCGCCATTCGTAGAGGCCGCAGCGATCGGGGGGCGGCGCTGCGGTGCTCGAGCGCGAGGGAGTGCAGCCCCTCGTCCCAGAGCCGCGGGGCCGCCCGATTCGCACCCTCACCCCCACTCGGCGCGCGCTACGGGTCCGCGCAGATTCCAACTCGGGTGCAGATGCCCTCAGGACCCGACCGGTCCGTGGACCCCGGCGGCCCGATCGTCGTGCGCGGGCGGGCGGCTCAGGCCTTCTTCAGCAGCCGGGTGATCCAGACCAGGATGACCGCGCCGATGAACGCGACGATGATCGAGCCGATCAGGCTGCCGCCATGCCAGATGCCGAGCACACCGAACAGCCATCCGCCCAGCAGAGCACCGAGGATGCCGAGCACGATGTCCATCAGGACCCCGTAGCCACCGCCTTTCATGACTTTACCGGCGCCCCAGCCGGCGATCAGACCAACAATCAACCAGGTGATGATGCCCATGCTGTCCCCTGTAGAGCGGGCGCTCTGTTGTCGTTGAATTGCCGCAGCCGCCCGGGCGACCGGTGATCCGGCGGATCAATCATTCTGCATCGCCGAGTCGAGCCGATGATACGCCGCGTCGCACGGCCCCACAACGCGCGAGCGGCCGGATGCGGCCGTCCAGCGTCGAGGGCCGCAGGCGTTAGTCGAGCGGCCAGACTTGGATGCGCTCGGCGTCCAGATCGAACCGACAGGGGTGTCCCGCCGGGAGGTCCGCGGCGCATGCCGCACCGATCAGCGCATCGCCGAAGCGGATCAGGGCGCGCGGCAGCGGTCCGTCGGTGCGGCGCTCGACGACGCCGCGGTAGCGTCCGTCGGCGTGCAGCCAGATGCGGTCGGCCGGCACGCTCCAGCCGACCCTGCCGGCCGGCAGGGTCGCGCCGGGGACCACCAGTGTCGCGCCGCGGCCGAGGTCGAGCTCGTGTGCTCCGGCACTGCGGGCGGTGTTGACCTCCTCGGCCCCGAGCAGACGGGCGGCGAGTTCATTGACCGGCCGGCGCAGCACCGCGGCGGCCGGGCCGCTCTGCAGGGGCCGACCGTCGGCCAACACCAGCAGGTCATCGGCGAGCAGCAGCGCCTCGCCCGGATCGTGGGTCACCAGCAGCGTGACCACCGGGAGCTCATTCTGCAACGCGCGCAACTCTCGGCGCAGCGTCGCACGCAGCGGCGCATCCAGTGCAGAGAACGGCTCATCGAGCAGCAGCAGGTCGGTCGGGCGCACCAGCGCACGGGCGAGTGCGACGCGCTGCTGCTGACCGAGGGAAAGCTGGGCCGGCCGGCGATGCCCGAGCGCCCCGAGACCGAGCCGCTCGAGCCAGTGGGCCGCGAGCGCCGGATCGGCGGCGGCTGGAAACGCGAGCTGACCGCACACGTCCAGATGCGGAAACAGCGCATAACTCTGCGGCACGTAACCGATGCGCCGCGCCTCGGGCGCCAATGCGCTCACCTCACGCGTGCCGATGCACACCCTGGCGTGCGTCCCGCGCTCCAGACCGGCGATCAGTTTCAGCGTGAGTGATTTACCGGAGCCTGATGGCCCGAGAATCGCGAGCCGGCGCGCGGAGCTCTGCCAGTGCACCGCGAGCGAGAAGCCGTGCAGATGTTTCTCCAAGGCGAACGACAGACCGCCCGGCACGGGCGGTTCGGGTTCCGTGCGCGCCGCCGCGCGCGTCGGGCGACGGGGCGCGGGTGGCGCCGGCGCCCGCCCCGCGCGGCGAGTGCCGGCCAGGGTGCTCAGCGCCATCACCGCGAGGGCCAGGACCAGCGCCGGCAGCAGCACCGGCAGCATCGCCGGCAGACCCTGCTCGCCGAACGCCACGTAGGTGTACACCGGCAGCGAATAGGGATGGTAGGCGACCATCACCGTGGCCCCGAATTCCCCGAAGGCACGCAGCCACGCGAGCAGCAGACCGGCGAGCAGCGCCGGGCGTGCCGTCGGCAAGGTCGCGCGCAGGAACACCGCCAGCCGGCCGCGGCCGAGCGTCGCGGCGACGTCCTCGATCGCCGGGTCCATGGCCGCAAATGCCGAGCGCGCCGCGATGATGACGAACGGTGCGGAGACGAAAGTTTCGGCGAGCACGATGCCGGCGAAGGAGTCCGTGAGCGCGCCATGGGCGAGCCGTCCGAGGGGCCCGTGGTAGCCGAGCAGGAACAGCAGCAGCACGCCGCTGGCGAGCGGCGGCAGCGCCAGCGGCAGTTGCACGAGCAGGCCGAGCACGCTCATGGCCCGCCCCGGGACGCGCGCGAGCAGCCAGCCGAGCGGAATGCCGCACAGCGCCGTCAGTGCCGTTGCGGCGCTCGCACTGGCGAGGGACACCGCGCAGGCGTGTGCCAGTGCACCGTAATCGACCCCACTCCAATGGGTCGCGGCGAGCGCCTGTACGCCGGCGAGCAGCGGCGCGAGCAGATACACCGCCAGCAGTGCGGCGAGCCAGGGCAGGGGGGAGGCGAGCGGCCGCGACACGGGGCGCGCCTAGGCGGGCGGACGTGCCGGCCCGCGGGTGCCACCCCCCGGGCGCGTGCGGCTCATCGGGGCGGGCTGCCGTGCAGGAGGCGGCGCAGCGGGGTCGGCAGCGTACGCTCATCGCCGCTGGCGACCGGTGCGAACACCCTCAGGCCCTGGGCGCGCATCAGCTGACGGCCGACGGGGCCGAGCAGGAACGCGATGAACGCGACGCCGGCGCGCCGATGCGGGGCGTCCCGAACCAGGGCGACGGTATACAGAGCCTGGGGGGTGAGGTCGCGCGGCAGCCGGACGGTGGGAATCCCGGCCGCGGCGGTCTCGGTCGAGTAGAAGAACCCGGCATCGAGCTGCCCGGACTGCAGCCGCCCGAGCAAGGTCTCCTCGGGCAGCACCTGGGCGGGATTCTCCGCCCCTCCGAGCACGCGGTGCGCAAGTCCCGGCAGGTGGTAGCGAATCGCCGCGCGGCGCAGCAGGCGTACCGTGAGCGCGCCCTTCGGGTCGAGTTTCGGGTCAGTGCGGCCCAGGCGCAGGCCCGGTTCCTGCAACACCTGGTACCAGGGCCGCGAGCGCCACAGCGGCGCGAACCGGCTCTGCGGGTTGTACCCGATCACCAGCGGTGAGCGGGCGAAGGTGAGGTAGGCGCCGATCCAGCGGCCCTTGCGCCGGCCCATCAGGCGCGCATTGATCGCCGGTGCGGCGCTGATGAACACATCGGCACGCCGCAACCGGGCGGCGATCTCGTTGGCCAGCAGTTGCGAGCCACCGGCATAGCCGCGGAAACGATCCCCGCTCGCCTGATCGAAGGCCGGGCCGATCGCCTGCTCCATGAGCGTGACCAGGGAGCCGGCGTAGAGCACATTGACGTCGGTCCCGGCGCGAGCCGGTGCGGTGGCGCCCAGGAGCGCGCCGAGCAGCGCGGCTGCCGCGCCGAGCGTCCGCCGCGGCACCTGCGCGGGGCGAGCGGGCGCGGGGCGGGTGAACCCGAACCGCCGGGCGCGCTGTGCGAGGGGGAGACTCATGGGGGAGGATCGTACCGCACTGTTCGCTGCCCCCGTCCGCTCAGGCGAACCGGTCGGTGGCACTCACCAGTTCGTGCAGGTTGCCGCGCTCGAACGCGGAGTGACCGGCATCGGGCACGATGCGCAGGTCCGCCTCCGGCCAGGCCCGGTGCAGATCCCAGGCGCTGCGCATCGGGCAGACCACGTCGTAGCGGCCCTGAACGATCACCGCCGGGATGTGCCGGATGCGCCCGATGTCCTCGAGCAGCTGCGCATCGCTGCGGAAGAATCCGCCGTGGACGAAGTAGTGACACTCGATGCGGGCGAACGCCTCGGCATAGGCGCCCGCGGCGAATTTCGCGACGTACTGCTCCGAGGTGCGCAGGTAACTCGTGGCGCCCTCCCAGCCCGACCAGGCTCGTGCGGCTCCGGCCCGCACGGCCGGATCCTCGCTGGTGAGGCGGGCGTAGTAGGCGCGCATCAGCTCGGAGCGCTCGGCCGGCGGGATCGGCTCGAGGTACTGTTCCCACCGGTCCGGGAACAGCGCCGCGGCGCCACCGCTGTTCTGGTAGAACCACTCGAGTTCCCATCGGCGCAGCAAAAAAATGCCCCGCAGCACCAGCTCCGTCACGCGTACCGGGTGTCGTTGCGCGTAGGCGAGCGCCAGCGTCGAGCCCCACGAGCCACCGAACACCAGCCAGCGCTCGATGCCCAGGTGCTCGCGCAGCCGCTCGATGTCCTCGACCAGATCCCAGGTGGTGTTTTCGCGCAGCTCCGCGTGCGGGCGGCTCTTGCCGCAGCCCCGCTGATCGAACAGCACGATGCGATAGCGCGCCGGATCGAAGAAACGGCGCATCTTCGGGTCGGTGCCGCCGCCGGGGCCGCCGTGCAGGAAGACGGCCGGTTTGCCCTGCGGGTTGCCGCTTTCCTCGAAGTAGATCTCGTGCAGGTCCGAGACGCGCAGTCGGCCCGTGCGGTAGGCCTTCACGGGCGGATACAGCCGGCGGTGCGCGCCGGCGGGTCGTTCAGTACTCGTCATGATGCTTTTCAGCGTAGCAGATCGGTGCGGGCAGGCCCAAGATTGCCCGGTTGCCCCGGCGGTGCCCTGGTTATAATCCCGACTCCTGCCGTCCGCGACGTTCTCGCTTGAAACTCACCTCTGACAGCCTCGAGGCTCACCTGGTGCACAAGGTGCTGCCGGCGTACCTGATCTCCGGCGACGAGCCGCTGCTCGCCGCGGAGGCTGCCGATGCGGTGCGCGCGCGCGCGCGCGCCGTGGGCTTCACCGAGCGCGAGGTGCATTTCATCGAGCGGGCCTCGGACTGGGAGGGGGTGCGCGCCTCGGCGGGCACGCTGTCGCTGTTCGGCTCGCGCCGGGTGCTCGAGGTGCGACTCGCGAGCGCACGCCCGGGCGTCGCCGGCGGGACGGTACTGGTGATGCTGCTCGAGCGAGCGGATCCCGACACGGTGCTGCTGATCCTCACGCCGCGGCTCGATCGCGATGCCCAGTCGGCCAAGTGGGTCCAGGCCGCCGAGCAGCACGGTGCGTGGGTCCCGGTCTGGCCGGTCGAGCCGGGCAAGTTCATCCCCTGGCTGCGCGCGCGCAGCCGGCGGCTCGGCCTCTCGCTCGATGCGCAGGCGCTCGAGCTGCTCGCCGCGCGCACCGAGGGCAATCTGCTCGCCGCCCATCAGGAACTCGAGAAGCTCCTGCTGCTCGGGGCCGGCGCGCAGGGTGCCGGGGCGCTCGAGGCGCTCGCCGACAGTGCGCGCTTCGATGTGTTCCGATTGTCCGAGGCCGCGCTCGCCGGGGACCCGGGCCGCTCGCTGCGCGTGCTCGCCGGACTGCGCGCCGAGGGCACCGAGCCGACGCTCGTGCTCTGGGCCCTGACCAAGGCCGTGCGGGATCTGGCCGCGGCGCTGAGCCGTTCGGGCGGCGGCGGGCGCAGCTGGCAGCGGCCCAGTGCCGGGCTCGATGCGGCGGTCCGCCGTGCCGGTCGGCTCTCGCCGCGTGCTCTGATCGTGCGCGCGGCGAGAGCCGACCGCATGATCAAGGGACGGCTGCGCGGGGATCCCTGGGACGAGATGGCGCTGCTCGCCGCCGATCTGTGTGCGCGGCCGGCGGTGCCGGCCCCGCGATCCATGTTCAAATAGCGCCTGGAGGGCCGTGCGCCGCGCGCGGCCGACTGCACGGAAAACCATGCAACCCATCGGACTGTTCGGCGGTACCTTCGACCCCATTCATTACGGGCACCTGCGCACGGCGTTCGAGCTGCGCCAGCTGCTGCGGCTCACCGAGGTGCGCTTCCTGCCCACCGGCAATCCGCCGCATCGTGAGCAGACCATTGCCAACGCCGAACTGCGGCTGCGCATGGTGCGTGCGGCGGTCGCTGGCGAGCCGGCCTTCACCGTCGATGACCGCGAGATGCGCCGCAGCGGCGTGTCGTACTCGGTGGATACTCTGGCGGAGTTGCGCGCCGAGCATCCGCACCGCTCGCTGTGCCTGCTGCTTGGCATGGACGCGTTTCTCGGACTGCCCCACTGGCACCGCTGGCGGGAGCTGCTCGCGCTGGCGCATGTCGTGGTGGCCCACCGTCCCGGCTGGAAGGCACCGACCCACGGTCCGCTCGGCGAGGTCATGGTCGATCACGGCACCGGCTCGATCCGTGATCTGCACGAGCAGCCCGCCGGCAAGGTCTACATCCACGCCGTGACACAGCTGGAGATCTCCTCCACCGAACTGCGCCAGCTGATTCTCGCCGGCCGCGATCCGCGCTACCTCGTACCGGATGAGGTGCGCCGTCTTCTGCTCGACACCCAGTGCTATTCTCCGCAAACATGACCACCCGAACTCCCGCGCGCCGCACCAAGACACCCCGATCCCGCGCCCGCGCCAAGGGCGCCGCAGCGCTGCTGCGCGTCGTGCTCAGCGCACTCGAAGACATGAAGGCCGTCAACCTCAAGGTCATCGATGTGCGTGGCCTGACGGACGTCGCCGACACACTCGTGATCGCCTCCGGCACGTCCGACCGACACGTTCGCTCGCTCGCCGAACACGTGGTCGCACAGGCCAAGGCGAACGGTGTGCGTCCGCTGGGCATGGAGGGCGAGCGCGAAGGCGAGTGGGTCCTGGTGGACCTGCAGGACATCGTCGTGCACGTGATGCTGCCGCGGGTGCGCGAGTTCTATGCTCTGGAGCGGCTCTGGGAAGCCGGTCCGGCGGCCGAAACCCCCGCACACGCGGCCAGCCATCCGTAGCGGCCCCCCAGGGCGCCCGACATGCGCGCGCGGCTGATCGCCGTCGGAACCCGTCCGCCGGCCTGGGTGACCCTGGGATATGAGGACTATGCGCGCCGCCTCGGTCCGCAGCTGAAGCTCACGCTGGTGCAGATCGATCCTGGCCGGCGCAGCGCCGGCCAGGATCCGCGCCGCGCCATCGAGACCGAGGGCCGCAAGATGATCGCGGCGCTGCATGCCGGGGAGTTCGTCGTCGCGCTCGATGAGCACGGCCGGCAGATGCCGACGCGCCCGTTCGCCGAGTGGTTGGCCGCGCGCCTGTACGACGGACAGGACCTCGCGTTCCTGATCGGCGGCCCGGACGGATTGGCACCCGAGGTGCGTGCGCGGGCCGACCTGCTGCTGTCGCTCTCGGCGCTCACCCTGCCGCATGCTCTGGTGCGGGTCGTGCTCGCCGAGCAGCTGTACCGGGCGCTTAGCATCTTGGCCCATCACCCGTATCATCGTGACGGATGACCTCAGAGCCCACCCCAGCGCTCGTGTGCCTCGCCTCGGCCTCGCCGCGACGGCGCGATCTGCTGTGGCAGATCGGCGTGCCGCACAAGGCGGTGCCGGCGAACCTCGATGAGCAGCCGCTGCCCGGGGAGTCGCCCCACGATTACGTCGAACGGCTGGCGGTGGAAAAGGCGATGGCGGTGCGCGCCCGTGGGGAGCGCCTGCCGGTGCTGGCGGCCGATACGGCCGTGGTGCTCGACGGCGTCGTGTTCGGCAAACCCGTCGACCACGCCGATGCGCTGGCGATGCTCGGCCGGCTCTCCGGTCGGGTGCATCAGGTGCTCACCGCCGTGGCGCTCGCGAACGAGCGCAGCGTCGAGGTGCGCGTCAGCGCGACCTCGGTGCGGTTGCGCGACCTGACGCTGACGGAGCGCGAAGCGTACTGGCAAAGCGGCGAGCCACGCGACAAGGCCGGCGGCTATGCCATCCAGGGCTACGGCGCAGTGTTCATCGAGTCGCTCTCGGGCAGCTACTCGGGGGTGGTCGGGTTGCCGCTCGCGGAGACGGCCGAGCTGCTGCGCGCCGCCGGCATTGCCGTCTGGCGGGGCAGTCGCGCTTGAGGGAGATCCTCATCAACGTTGGGCCGCGCGAGACCCGCGCCGCGCTCATCGAAGAGGGCATCGTCCAAGAGATTTTCGTTGAGCGCGCCAGCCGCCGCCGACTGGTGAGCAACCTGTACAAGGGCCGCGTGATGCGCGTGCTGCCCGGCATGCAGGCGGCCTTCCTCGACATCGGGCTCGAGCGTACGGCGTTTCTGCACGTCGATGACATCGTCAGTCCGCCGCTCGAGGCGGGCGAGCCGGCGCCGGCCGGCGCGGCGACCGACATCGACGTGCGCCGGCTCCTCAGCCCGGGCGATGAGCTGCTGGTGCAGGTGATCAAGGATCCGATCGGCACCAAGGGGGCGCGCCTGACGACCTTCGTCACCTTGCCGGCCCGCTACCTGGTGTACCTGCCGCAGGGCGAGGGCATGGGCGTGTCGGCCAAGATCGAGGAAGAGGACGAGCGCCTGCGGCTGAAGACGCTGCTCGGGCAGCTGCGCCCGGCCGGCGGCGGGTTCATCCTGCGCACGGCCGCGCAGGGTGCCACCGCCGAAGGGTTACGCGAGGACATCGAGTACCTCGAGCGGCTGTGGCGGCACGTGCGCCAGCGCGCGGTGGCCTGCGCCCCCGGTGCGGTGGTGCACGAGGATCTGCCGCTCGCGCTGCGGCTGCTGCGCGATGAGCTCTCGCGGGGCGTTGACGTGGTGCGGGTCGATTCCGCCGAGACCCTCGAGCGCATGCGCGAGTTTGCCGCCGAGTTCATTCCGGGCGTCGCGGCGCGGCTCGAGCGGTATGGCGGACCGCGGCCGATTTTTGATCTGCACGGTGTCGAGGCGGAGATCAGCCGCGCGCTCGAGCGCCGGGTGATGCTGCGCTCGGGCGGACATCTGGTCATCGAGCAGACCGAGGCGATGACCACCATCGACGTGAACACCGGGGGCTATGTCGGGCACCGCAACCTCGAGGAGACGAGCTTTCGGACCAATCTCGAGGCGGCCGAGGCGATCGGCCGGCAGCTGCGCCTGCGCAACCTCGGGGGGATCATCATCATCGATTTCATCGATATGCACGCCGAGGCGCATCGGCGCCAGATCCTCGCCACCCTCGAGCGCTCCCTCGCCGGCGATCGGGCGCAGAGCCGCATCGTCAGCCTCTCCCCACTCGGACTGGTGGAGATGACCCGCAAGCGCACCCGTGAGAGCCTCTCGCACCTGCTGTGCGAGCCCTGTCCGGCCTGCGAGGGGCGCGGTTTCGTCAAGACCGCCGAGACGGTCTGCCATGAGATTCTCCGTGAGCTGCAGCGCCAGGAGAGCCTCGGGGATGTGCTGGTGCTGGCGCATCCGGCGGTCGTCGACCGGCTGCTCGAGGCGGAGTCCGCCGCCCTCGGGGCGCTGCAGAGCGCTGGCGGGCGCGCCGTGCGGCTGCAGGTCGAGACGCTGTACGGCATCGACCAATTCGACGTCGTGGCGCTGTAAGGCACCTGTGCGGCCGACGGAGTACGCTTCGGGTATGAGCACGGTGGCCGCCATCCAGATGACCTCGGGCGCCGAGGTCGAGGCCAACCTCGAGCAGGCGCACACGCTGCTCGAGGCGGCGGCCGGGCGCGGCGCACAGCTCGCGGTGCTGCCGGAGAATTTTGCGTTCATGGGCCGAACCGACGCAGACCGGCGGCGCGTCAGCGAACCGGACGGCACCGGCCCGATCCAGGCGTTTCTCGCCGCCTGCGCACGTCAGCTCGGTCTGTGGATCGTGGGCGGGACGGTGCCGCTCTCGGGCGCCGCCGACGGGCGGGTGGCGCCGGCCTGCCTGGTGTACGACGCCGACGGCGAGCGGCGCGCCCGCTACGACAAGATCCACCTGTTCGACGTGCAGCTGCCGGACCGTGCCGAGAGCTACCGAGAATCGGCGACTTTCGCGCCCGGCAGCGCTCCGGTCGTCCTCGAGACGCCCGTCGGACGGCTCGGCCTGTCGGTCTGCTACGATGTCCGCTTCCCGGAGCTGTACCGCACGCTGAGCGCTCGCGGCGCGCAGCTGTTTGCCGTGCCGGCGGCGTTTACCGCGACCACGGGGCAGGCGCACTGGGAAGTGCTGCTGCGCGCACGGGCGATCGAGAACCTCTGCGCGGTGATCGCCGCAGGTCAGTCAGGCCGGCACGCCAATGGGCGCGAGACCTACGGCGACAGTCTCGTGACCGATCATTGGGGCCGGGTGCTCGCGCGCCAAGCGCAGGGGCCGGGCGTCGTCACGGCGGACATCGACCTTGCGGCTGAGCAGCGCGACCGGGAGCGGTTTCCGGTGCTCGAGCACCGCGTGCTCGGCTGATCCTCCCTCTTGAGCCTATAGGAAGGCGTCCATGACCGAATTGACCCATACCGATTCGCTGACTCTCGCCCGCGACTTGATCCTGCGTCCGAGCGGCCTCGACGGCCGCCTCGAGAACATCTTCGGCGAGGTGCTCACGCACTCGGTGGACTTCGCGGACGTGTACTTCGAGTTGTCCCGCCAGGAGTCCTGGTCGCTCGAGGACGGCATCGTCAAAGACGGTAGCGCGAGCATCGACCAGGGTGTCGGGGTGCGTGCGCTCGCCGGCGAGAAGACCGGCTTCGCCTATTCGGACGAAATCCACCTGCCGGCGCTCACCGAGGCCTCGCACGCGGCGCGCGCGATCGCTGCGCACGGCACCGAACGACGCGTGGCGGCCTGGCACGAGCGCAGTGGTCACCAGCTGTATCTGGCCGCCGATCCGCTCGCGACGCTCCCCGATGCGGACAAAGTGGCCTGGCTCGAGCGCGTCGACCGCGAGGCGCGGCGCGTCGATCCTCGCGTCGTGCACGTGACGGCCAGCCTGGTCGCGGTGCACCAGGTGGTGCTGATCGCCAACAGTGAGGGAGAGCTGGCCGCGGACGTCCGTCCGTTGGTGCGCTTCAACGTCTCGGTGCTCGTCGAGGACAACGGTCGGCGCGAGCGCGGTTACAGCGGCGCCGGCGGGCGGTACTCGCTGGCCGAGCTGGTCGCGGACGATGCGCCGCTGCGTCTGGCGCGCGAGGCGGCCCGCCAGGCCCTGGTGAACCTCGAGGCCGTGCCGGCGCCGGCCGGTCCCATGACGGTGGTCCTCGGCGCGGGGTGGCCCGGCATCCTGCTGCACGAGGCCATCGGCCACGGGCTGGAGGGTGATTTCAATCGCAAAGGGACCTCGGCGTTCGCCAACCGAATCGGCCAGCGCGTGGCGGCCGCGGGCTGCACGGTGGTCGATGACGGCACGCTGGCGCGACGGCGCGGGTCGCTCAACATCGATGACGAGGGCACCCCGACGCAATGCACCACGTTGATCGAGGACGGGATCTTGCGCGGCTACATGCAGGATCGGCTCAACGCGCGCCTCATGGGGCAGCGCCCCACCGGCAACGGGCGGCGCGAGTCGTACGCGCATCTGACGATGCCGCGCATGACCAACACCTACATGCGCCCCGGTCCGCATGACCCGCAGGAGATCATCCGGTCGGTCGAGCGCGGCATCTATGCGGTGAATTTCGGTGGCGGTCAGGTGGATATCACGTCCGGAAAATTCGTCTTCTCCGCGAGCGAGGCGTATGCGATCGAGAACGGCCGGCTGGGTGCGCCGCTGAAGGGCGCGACGCTGATCGGCAACGGCCCGGACGTGCTGACCCGCGTGACGATGGTGGGTAATGATCTGAAGCTCGATGAGGGCGTGGGGACCTGCGGCAAGGAAGGCCAGAGCGTGCCGGTCGGCGTCGGCCAGCCGACGCTGAAGATCGAGAATCTGACGGTCGGCGGCACCGGCTGAGCGGCCCGGCCATGGACTGCGAAGAGTTTCGTCAGTTCGGTCACCAGCTGATCGACTGGATCGCAGATTACCGCGGCGAGTGCGCCGAGGGTACTCGTGCGGTGATGGCGCATGTGGCGCCCGGAGACGTGCGCGGGCGCCTGCCGGCCGAGCCACCGTTCGAGGCGCAACCGTTGGAGGACGTGCTCGCCGATCTGTCCAACATCATCCTGCCGGGCTGCACCCACTGGCAGGATCCACGCTTCTTCGCCTATTTTCCGTCCAACAGTTCGCTTGCGGCGGTGCTCGGGGACCTGGCGAGCACCGGCTTGGCACAGCTCGGCTTGAACTGGCAGGCGAGCCCGGCGCTCACCGAGTTGGAAGATCTCACCACCGACTGGCTGCGCCAGATGATGGGCCTCTCGACGCACTGGAGCGGCGTGATCCAGGATACGGCCTCGACGGCGACGCTGGTGGCGCTGCTGTGTGCCCGCGAGCGCGCCACGAACTTCGCCGCCGCGCGCGGCGGACTACAGGGATGCGCCGAGCCGCTCACGGTGTACGTGTCGAGCCAGAGTCACAGTTCCGTCGACAAGGCGGCCCTGCTGGCGGGATTCGGGCGGGAGAATCTGCGCGTGATCCCCGTCGATGAGGCGTTTCGGATGCAGCCGCAGGCGCTGCGCGACGCCATCGAGGCCGATCAGCGCCGCGGATTGCGCCCCTGCGCCATCGTCGCAACGGTCGGCTCGACGGCCGTCACGGCGATCGATCCGTTGGCCCCGATTGCCGCGACGGCACAGGCCCACGGTCTGTGGCTGCACGTCGATGCGGCCCTGGCCGGCGCGGCCATGATCCTGCCGGAGTGCCGCGCGCTGTGGCAGGGTGTCGAGGGCGCCGACTCCCTCGTGATGAATGCACACAAATGGCTCGGTGCCTCGTTCGACTGCTCGCTCTACTACGTGCGCGATCCGCAGCACCTGATCCGGGTGATGTCCACGAGCCCGAGCTACCTGCGCACCGCCGCGGACGAAACGGTACGCAATCTGCGCGATTGGGGGATCCCGCTCGGGCGGCGGTTTCGCGCCCTGAAGCTGTGGTTTTTGATCCGCGAGCAGGGTGTGAGCGGACTGCAGGCGCGGCTGCGGCGCGATCTGGCCCACGCGCGCTGGCTCGCCGAGCACATCGATGCGGCCGCGCACTGGCGGCGCCTGGCGCCGGTGCCGCTGCAGACGGTGTGCGTGCGCCATGAGCCCCCGGGGCTCGACGGCGATGCGCTCGATCGGCACACGCTCGCATGGGCGCGGCGCATCAACGAATCGGGTCAGGCGTATCTCACCCCCGCGATGCTCGAGGGTCGGTGGATGGTGCGGGTGTCGTTCGGCGTCGAGACGACCGAGCATCGGCACGTCGAGGCGCTCTGGTCGCTGATGCAGTCGGCCGCGGCGGCCGACTGAGGGCTCGAGGTGGACCTCAACGCGCTAGGCGTTGAGGTCGGGAATGAGCTCGCTTTCCAGGCGGGTGATCTGGTCTTTCAGGGCCAGTTTGCGTTTCTTCAACCGCTTCAATTGCAGCTCATCGATGTGCAGGTCGAGCGACAGCCGGCAAATCACCTCGTCGAGGTCGCGATGCTCGATGCGCAGCTGCCGCAATTTCTCCATGTTGCGGAACAGCTCCCGATCGATGTTGTCTTCGCTGTCGGTCATCGCGCCCCGTGTCCGCTGCGGCCGCGGGACCGGCGCCATGCGCCCCCGCCGTGTCGTGCCTCGCGATGTCTTTTTATCATAGCGCGCGCCGCCGCAGGCGGCGCTAGCCGGGCCGGCGCGGTGTGCTGCGCCCGCCCCGCCGGCCACCACCACCACCACCACCACCACCACCAGCGCCACCCGATCGCGGCCGGCGTCCCGGGTGAGGACCGCCGCCGCCGCCGCGACGCGGACCGCGCCGATGCTCAGGTAGCGCCTCGGGCAGGGCCA
Source organism: Pseudomonadota bacterium (assembly GCA_021851405.1). GTDB lineage: Bacteria > Pseudomonadota > Gammaproteobacteria > Steroidobacterales > Steroidobacteraceae > 13-2-20CM-66-19. The sequence continues at coordinate 137,261 of JAJZDW010000002.1, read as the reverse complement.
GATCGGGGGCGAGTATGGAGGGTTCGATCGGCGCCGAGGGAATCTTGTGGCCGATGTAGTGCTCGATGTCCGGCAACCCGACCGCGTACTCCTCGCAGGCGAAGCTGATGGCATCACCGTCGGCCCCGGCACGGGCGGTGCGCCCGATGCGGTGCACGTAATCGGGCGCATCCTGCGGCAGGTCGAAGTTAAAGACGTGGCTGACTTCCGGAATGTGCAGGCCACGCGAAGCGACGTCGGTGGCGATCAGCACCGCAAGCTCGCCGTTGTGAAACTCGCGCAGGAAGCGCAGCCGCTTCGCCTGCGGCACGTCACCGGAGAGCGCCTGGGCTTGAACGCCGTTGGCGTGCAGCACCGCCTCGAGTCGCTCTGCCATGCGCTTGGTATTGACGAAAATCATGGTTCGGTGCGCCTCGCTCTGGCGCAGCAGGCCGATCAGCAGCGGGATTTTCTCCTCCATGGAGGGGTAGTACATGATCTGGCGGATGCGATCGACGGTCTTCTTGTCCGGTTCGATCCGCACCAGCTCGGGGTTGTTCATGTGCTCATAGGCCAGCTCGAGCACCCGGTAGGAGAGGGTTGCGGAAAACAGCATCGACTGGCGCCGCTCCGGCGGCGGCAGCCGGCGCAGCAGGAAGCGGATGTCGGCGATGAAGCCCAGATCGAACATGCGGTCGGCTTCATCGAGCACCACGGCCTGTGCGTGCTTCAGGTCGAACACGTGCTGCTTGAAGTAGTCGATCAGGCGTCCGGGCGTGCCGATCAGCACGTCGATGCCTTCCTCGAGCTCGCGCCGCTGCTTCTCGTAGTCGATGCCGCCATAGACGACCGCATGCTTCAGCCCGGTGTGGCGGCCGAGCGTCTCGGCGTCGTGATGGATCTGCACGGCGAGCTCCCGTGTCGGCGCGACGATGAGTGCGCGAACCGAGGTCGCGGTGCGGCCCGGGGGCGCGGCACGGGTGAGCAGTGTGTTGTAGAGCGCCACGAGAAATGCGGCGGTCTTGCCGGTGCCGGTCTGAGCCTGTCCGGCCACGTCCCGGCCGGCGATCGCGATGGGCAGCGTCTGGGCCTGGATGGGGGTGCAGCTGGCGAAGCCTGCGTCGCGAATGCCCGCGAGAACCGGGGCGGCGAGGCCGAAACTGGCGAAGGTCACGGCGTGATCAAGAGGTTCGTTCATCGAGTCTCCGGCGTGCGCCACGCGGGCCAGAATGGCCCAAAGCAGGCGCCGCTCATGCGGTTGTGGTACTATGTGCGTATCGATTATCGCGCCCATGGTACCTGCTGACGCACCCAAGCGGACAGCGGGACCGGTCCGCTCGTGGACCGATGCGCAGCGCCAGCCGAACCGGAGATGACCTGCCCGGATCTGCCGGCCGGTGGGCGATCAGAATCAGCGTTGAGCTGGGGATTTGCGGACGTTTTGGCTGTCGTGACGCCCGCGCCGCACGCCGTGAAGGGCGTGCCGGCGGTTCAGTCCGGCTCTGAGTCACAGTGTCGAATGGAGATCTGGTTGGGCCTTGCAAAAGCACTCTGGACGCGCTAAAAAGCGCACCAGCAAGCGGACCATCCGGTCTGTGCCTGCCGGCCCCAGAGGGCGCTTCACGCAGGCCGCATCCTAATTGATTCAAGCTCGATACCTCATTATTTCACGAGTTAGTGTAACCGTTTGACGGGTATTTCCGGCAGGGGCGCTTCCAGCCCGCCACCCGGCCTCGATAGCCCTTCGCTAATTCCCGACAAAAACTGCCTTCGACGGAGTTGAACCGCGTGAGCAACCCGCACATCGTCCACACCACAGATGCCACTTTTTCTCAGGACGTCCTTCAGTCCGACAAGCCCGTGCTGCTTGATTTCTGGGCCGAGTGGTGCGGTCCGTGCAAGATGATCGCGCCGATTCTCGATGAGATCGCCGGCGAATATCAGGACCGCGTCAAGATCGCCAAGATCAACATCGATGAGAATCCACAGACGCCACCGAAGTACGGCATCCGCGGCATCCCGACGCTGATTCTGTTCAAGAACGGCACGGTCGAGGCCCAGAAGGTCGGCGCCGTGTCCAAATCCCAACTCTCTGCATTTCTGGAAAGTAATCTGTGAGAGGCTACCTCGGCAATCAGGGCCGTAACCGGTCCAACAAGGGTCAACGGCACGGTAATCGTGAACGTGACGGCAATCGTGCCAACGGCAACACCGGCGGCCGCCCGGATGACCTGCACGAAGAGGTCTTCGAGGGCGACGAGTCGGAGATCATCAGTCCCGCCGAGCTTGCACAGTCGCGCAACTCGATGAGCCTCACGGCCCTGAAGGCCAAGCCCATCTACGAGCTGGTGAAAGTGGCCGAGTCGATGGGACTCGAGAGCATTGCCCGCTCGCGCAAGCAGGACATCATCTTCTCGATCCTCAAGGCGCACGCGCGCAACGGCGAGAACATCTACGGTGATGGCGTGCTCGAGATCCTGCAGGACGGCTTCGGCTTCCTGCGCTCCTCGGACGGCTCCTACCTCGCCGGTCCCGACGATATCTACATCAGCCCGAGCCAGATCCGCCGCTTCAATCTGCGCACCGGCGATACGATCTCCGGACTGATCCGCCCGCCGAAAGACGGCGAGCGTTACTTCGCGCTGTTGAAGGTCGGGGAGATCAATTTCGACTCGCCCGAGAGCTCGCGCAACAAGGTACTGTTCGAGAACCTCACGCCGCTGCACCCGACCAACCGCCTGAAACTCGAGCGCGGCAATGGTTCGACCGAGGATCTCACCGCCCGCACCATCGACCTGGTGGCGCCGATCGGCAAGGGACAGCGCGGCCTGATCGTCTCCCCGCCGAAGGCGGGCAAGACGGTTCTGCTGCAGAACATCGCCACGTCCCTCACCGCCAATCATCCCGAGATCTACCTGATCGTGCTGCTCATCGATGAGCGGCCGGAGGAAGTGACCGAGATGCAGCGCACCGTCAAGGGCGAGGTGGTCTCGAGCACGTTCGATGAGCCTGCGGCTCGCCACGTGCAGGTCGCCGAGATGGTCATCGAGAAGGCCAAGCGTCTGGTCGAGCACAAGAAGGACGTCGTGATCCTGCTGGACTCGATCACCCGTCTGGCCCGCGCTTACAACACCGTGGTGCCGTCTTCCGGCAAGGTGCTCACCGGCGGTGTGGATGCCAATGCGCTGCAGCGCCCGAAGCGCTTCTTCGGTGCCGCGCGCAACATCGAGGAGGGCGGCAGCCTCACCATTCTCGCGACCGCGCTGATCGACACCGGCTCGAAGATGGACGATGTCATCTACGAGGAATTCAAGGGCACCGGTAACAGCGAAATCCATCTCGACCGGCGCATCGCGGAGAAGCGAGTGTTCCCGTCGGTGAACATCAATCGTTCGGGCACGCGCAAGGAAGAGCTGATCACCGATTCGGGCGAACTCGCCAAGATGTGGATCCTGCGCAAATTGTTGCACCCGATGGATGAACTGGCGGCCATCGAGTTCCTGCTCGATAAGCTCAAGGACACCAAGTGCAACAGCGAGTTCTTCGAGGCGATGAAACGCTGAGGACGGGCGAGGAGGCGTTGGGGCGTTGACGTCGGATCACACGGTCATTGAAAAATCAGTCATTTTTCAAGCCCGACGTCGAGTGAGGGTTCTGGGCCCGGCGCTGCGCGACGTCGATGCGGCGCCTGGACCTCCAACGACGCGCTGAAGGGCATGGGGCCCACCGTACGGGGTGGGCCGGCTCCGTACGCCATCGCCTCCCTGGCCTCTCGGACCCGCAGCCGCTTCGGCCCGCAGACTGGGACTCTGTGGGGCGATCCCGTGCGATGTTTCGTCCCGCGCCGATCGTCCCCGCAGTGGCGCCCGTTCTCCCGGGGAACGGGCACCGTTCGGCGCGTCGCTGCGATGCGCATGAGGAGTGCGCCGACGGTGCGAGCGCGGCGTTCGCGCAGTTCCTCGAGCCCCTCGAACCTCTCGGCGCGTGCGCAGCCCCGCGGCGCACGCGCGATCTCTTCACCATCGTATCGTGACTGAAATCAGCGCCCGTGCCGGGATCTTGGCATTCCATTTCAATTGTGTGACTATCGCCGCAGAGGGGGCGACCAGTAATGGGTTGCTGACGCCAGCGATCGATCAGCCAGGATCGGCGTAACGCCTACAGCAACGACCATTGCCACGCAGATGGTGTCGCATTGTCGATGACTCCGGAAATCGCCGATTTCTGTGGAGCACCTACTCGCCGGGCGGCGAGGGCTGCGAATCGAGCCGCCACGCGCGCGTGCTTGTGACGCGATGAGCGCCGCCCCCGACTCCGACGGATCTCTGCGCACTGCGCTGGCGCACGCCTCTCGAGTCCTCGAGACCGACCCGTTGCTCGCCGCCGCGCACGCTGCCGAGATTCTCAGAGCTGATCCGCGCCACCCCCTGGCCATGCTATTGCTGGGCGTTGCGCATCGCCGCTGCGGTGAGAGCGCCGCGGCGCTTCAAGTGCTGCGCCGCTTGTGCGTCGAGCAGCCGGACATGCCGGCGGCGTGGCTCGAGCTCGCCGAGCTGCTGACGGCGAGCGGGCAGGCGGATGAGGCCGAGGTGGCCTATGCCCGCTACCTCAAGAGCGCCGCCCGCGATCCGGAGCTGCGCGCCGCCGCGGCGGCCTTGAATGCCAACCACGTTCCGCAGGCCGAAGCGCTGCTGCGAGCCCGCCTCAGCCGCAGTCCGACGGATGTGGCGGCGCTGCGGATGCTCGCCGAGGTCTGCGCTCGGCTCACCGAATATCGGGAGGCCTGCACGCTCCTGGAGCGCTCCCTGGCGCTCTGGCCGGGTTTTGATGCGGCCCGGTACAACTATGCGACGGTGCTGAACCGCGCGGGCAGGGCCGCGCAGGCCGAGGAGCAATGCCGGCGCTTGCGCGCCAAAGCGCCCAATGATCCCAGCTACCTCACGCTCGAGGCGGCCATTTCGGCCAATCTCGGCAACTACGCCGACGCGATCGTTGCCTACGAATCGGTCTTGGCGCGCTACCCGCGTCAGCCGAGGCTGTGGATGAGCTACGGGCATGCTCTGAAGACCCTCGCCAAGATCCCGCAGAGCATCGCCGCGTACCGCCAGGCGCTGCAGATGCACCCGACACTGGGGGAGGCCTACTGGAGCCTCGCCAACCTCAAAACATTTCGCTTCAGTGCTGTCGAAGTGCTCGCCATGCGGCACGCCCTTGAGCGCACGGATCTCACTGACGAGGACCGTTTGCACTTCGAGTTCGCGCTCGGCAAGGCGCTCGAGGACGCACAGTCATTCGAGCAATCCTTCGCGCATTACGCTGCCGGCAACGCGTTGCGCCGTAAGGCGCACGGCTACGACCCGCAGGCGAACTCAAGCTTCGTGCGCCGCTCGAAGCAGCTGTTCACGCCGGAATTTCTTGCCGACCGCGCGGGCGCCGGCGCTGATGCCGACGATCCGATCTTCATCGTCGGCCTGCCGCGTGCAGGGTCGACGCTGATCGAGCAGATTCTCGCCAGTCACTCGCGCATCGAGGGGACGATGGAGTTGCCGGATCTGCCGCGCATCGCCCGCGAGCTGGCCGGTCCGCGCGACGACGAAGAGGAAGGCGCGTTTCTCAAACGCGTCGCCAGCCTCGAGCGCGATCAGCTGCGCGCACTCGGGGAGCGCTATCTCGCCGAGACCCGCATCATGCGCAAGACCGGTGCGCCGCGGTTCATCGACAAGATGCCGAACAATTTCTGGTACATCGGCCTGATTCATCTCATCTTGCCGAACGCGCTGATCATCGATGCGCGGCGCCACCCGCTCGCGTGCTGTTTCTCCTGCTTCAAGCAACATTTTGCACGCGGTCAGTGGTTTACCTACGGGCTGGAAGACCTCGGGCTCTATTACCGGGACTACGTCGAACTGATGGCGCACTACGATGAGGTGCTACCGGGCAAAGTGGTGCGGGTGTGCTACGAGGCGCTGATCGGCGATCCCGAGCGCTCCATTCGGGAGCTGCTCGAGCGCTGCGGGCTGCCGTTCGAACCGCAGTGCCTCAGCTTCCACGAAAACAGCCGCGCGGTGCGCACGGCCAGCGCCGAACAGGTCCGCCGCCCGATCTTTCGGGACGGCATCGATCAGTGGCGCCATTACGAACCCTGGCTTGGGCCGCTGCAGAGCGCCCTGGGAGAAGTGCTGAACACGTATCCGCAAGTTCCTGAATTCCGCTGACGAGCGCTCGCCGGGGCGCCGGGGTCCGCCTGCCAGCATCGCGCAATAGACGAGTCAAAAGTTCATCGGGGAGTCATCAATGACGCGCAGTCGACGTAGAAAACTGTCACGAGAACAGGTTCGGCCGAGCACCACGACGGTCCTTCGCGGGATCGTTCGGGCCGCGTTGCCGCTGGCCGCGCTCGCGGCCGCCGCGCCGCTGGTCCATGCGGACACGCCGAGCGGCGGCCTGCAGGCCATCGTGATCACGGCGCAGAAGATCCGCCAAAACCTGCAAAACGTGCCGATCAGCGTGGAGGTATTCGACAACCGCACGATGCGCCAGCTCAACATCGCGAACATCGACGACTACGTCAAGATGGCGCCGGCGGTGTCGTTTGTGCGCAGCCAAGGCGAGGGCAGCAACGGCGGTCCGGGCGGCGCGATCATCTATATTCGTGACGTGGTCAGCGGTGGCGACGGCAACCACTCCGGATCCGAGCCGAGCGTCGGGGTGTATCTCGATCAGCAGCCGGTGACCACCATCACCGGCGTCGTGCCCATACACATGTACGATATCAATCGTATCGAGGTGCTGGAGGGGCCGCAGGGAACCTTGTTCGGCTCGAGTGCCGAGGCGGGCGCGGTGCGCATCATCACCAACAAGCCGAACCCGAATAAGTTCTCCGCGGGCTACGATCTGCAGGAGAACATCATTCAGGACGGCGGGCCCGGCCACGTGTTCCAGGGCTACGTCAATATACCGCTGTGGTCGCGTGCGGCCATTCGCCTGGTGGCCTGGGATGTGCACCACGGGGGCTTCATCAGCAACGTTGCCGGTACCGACGCGAACGGCTGCATCTTCAACGGGGTGCGCTCATTCCCCAGCTGGGCCATTCAGACCAATCCGTCGTATTACGCCACGAGCAGCTACACGGCCGGGAACGGTCAGTGCGCTCCCGTCTCCTCGGTCGGCAAGGGCGCCATCACCGCCGGCCCCTGGTTGAAGAACAATTACAACACCTCCGATACCTACGGCGGGCGCGTGGAGCTGCGCTTTCACCTCGGCAAGGACTGGACGATCACCCCGACCTTCCAAGGCCAGTCGATCTCAGCGAACGGATTTTTCGGCTACGACCCGACGGTGGGCTATCTGAAGTTGACCCATTTCGGGCCCGAGACCTCGCACGACACCTGGGACCAGCTCGCCCTCACCATTGAGGGCAAGGTCCACGACTTCGATATCGTGTACACCGGCGGGTTCCTCAAGCGCAATCAACACTCGATCGCCGACTACAGCGATTACTCGGAATTTTATGACAAAATGAATGGCTCCGGCGCGTCTTACGACGGCAATGCGGGCACCCCCATCATGCCGCAGCAGTTCGTCATCGGAGCGGGCGACTTCGAGATGTGGAGCCAGGAAGTCCGCGTCACCACGCCGCTCGATGAGCCTGTGCACGCGACGGTGGGTGCGTACGTCGGGCGCCAGATGCACAACATCTGGCAGGACTACACAATCCCGGGATTCGGCTGGACCAGTGTCTACGGCGGCAATCCGGACGGGCTCGGGTACACCCCGAGCGCCAATCGGGCCACCAACGAGTCAGTGCCGGGATTCCCCAATACCATCTGGTTGACCGACGAGCAGCGGGTCGACCGTGATCGCGCCGTGTACGCGCAGGCGACCTGGGACATCACGCCCCAGTGGCACCTGACGGGGGGCATGCGTTTCTATCACTACGACAATTCTCTGATCGGCTTCTATGGATTTAACGCCAACTTCTATACCGGTGAGGGAACTGCGACCTGCTTCTTCCTCGGGCCCATTGTCAAAAACTCTCCCTGCACCAACCTTGATGCCTCGACGACCGGCAGCGGAAGTGTGCCGCGGGTGAATCTCACCTACCAGATCACTCCGAATGCGATGGTGTACGCGACGTACTCCAAGGGCTATCGTCCGGGCGGCGTCAACCGCATCGCCCCGCCGGTCGTCGTGAAGGGTCAGGTGCCCGTCCCCTCGCCCTATCAGGCAGACTACCTGACCAACTACGAGGTCGGCTGGAAGACACAGTGGTTCCACAACACCTTGCGGTGGAACGGCGCGCTGTTCTGGGAGGAGTGGAAGAACTTCCAGTTCTCCTTCCTTGGCGCGAACAGCGTCACGATCATCGCCAACGGCGGCAATGCGCGCATTCGCGGCATCGAGAACACCCTCGCGTGGGTTCCGATCCACAGCCTGTACCTCAGTGCGAATTTCGCCTTTACCGATCCGGTGCTGACCTCCAATTACTACGGGTGCATCCCCGGCACCCCGCCGTGCACGCCGCTGCCGCCGGTGCAGGTGCCCGCCGGCACCAATCTGCCGGTGGCGCCGAAGTTCAAGGGCAACGTCGTCGTGCGCTACACCCTGCCGATGATGGGGGACTGGAAGCCCTATGTGCAGCTGGCCGGCATGTATCAGAACCAGACTGCCTCGGCACTGCTGCTGACGCAGAACGCGGTCTACGGCAATCTGCCCGCCTACGCACTGTTCAACCTGAAGATCGGCGCCAATGCGGGCAACGGGATGCACGTCGATCTGTTCGTCTCCAATCTCATGAACCGGTTGGCGGAGTACTCGCGGTTCACTGAGAGCAATCCGAGTGTGGACAGCCAGGTCTACATCCTGCCGGCGCAGCCGCGCACGTTCGGCATCGAGTTCGGTCAGGACTTCTAGCGCACGCCGGCGCGCTCAGGCGTGAGTCGCGCTGCAGGGGCGGTGGGCCAGGGAGGGCCCGCCTGCGGGGCGGCACATCGAGAGGGGGCGGAAGCCGACCGGATGGGGCCGGCGCGGCCCCGAGGGTGACGGGGCGGCTGTGGGATCACCCCGGGGAGCGCCCCCGGGAGCGCGCGTTCAGCGGCGCCGTTCGCGCGCGACGGCGCGGTAGCCGATGTCCCGCCGGTACTGCATCCCGGGCCAGTGGAGGGCTGCGGCGATCTCGTAGGCGCTCGTCTGTGCGGCCGACACGGACTCGCCGAGCCCGACGGCGCACAGCACCCGGCCGCCGTCGGTGAGGACTTGGCCGCCTTCGATCCGAGTGCCGCCATGGAAGACCTTACCGCGGCCGGTGGCGAGCACCGCGGCGTGATCCAGTCCCTCGATGCACTCGCCTTTGCGCACGGCGTCGGGATACCCTTGCGCAGCCAGAACGACACCGAGCGCCGCCCGTGGATCCCACTCGGCGCGCACGGTCTCGAGCCGACCGGCGAGCGCCGCTTCGCACAGAACGGTCAGGTCCGAGCGCAGCCGGCTCAGGATCGGCTGGGTTTCCGGGTCGCCGAACCGACAGTTGAATTCCAGCACGTTCGGCGTGCCGTCCTCGGCGATCATCAAACCGGCGTAAAGAAAGCCCGTGTATGGCGTGCCATCGGCGCTGAGTCCCGCGATCGACGGCTCGATCACCTCGCGCATGATGCGTTGGTGAAGTTCGGGCGTGACTCTCGGCGCGGGCGAATACGCACCCATGCCGCCGGTGTTCGGGCCGCGATCGCCGTCATCGCGCCGCTTGTGGTCCTGCGAGGTGGCGAGCGGCAGGATGTGCCGTCCGTCGGCCATGACGATGAAGCTGACTTCCTCGCCGCGCAGGAACTCCTCCACGACCACTTGCTCCCCCGAGCGCCCGAAGCGGCCGGCGAACATCGCCCCGATCGCCTCGCGGGCCTCCGCGAGCGTCTCGGCGATGATCACCCCTTTGCCGGCGGCCAGGCCGCTCGCCTTGATCACGATCGGCAGCGACTGCTGTTCGAGCCAGGTCGGATCGTAGTCCTCGCGGGTGAACGTGCGCGAGCCGGCGGTCGGTATGCCGTGGCGCGCCAGAAAGTCCTTGGTGAAGGCCTTGGAGCCCTCCAGGCGCGCAGCCGCCCGGGTCGGCCCGAAGCATGGCAGGCCGGCCGCCTGGAACGCATCGACGAGCCCGGCGACCAGCGGATCCTCCGGGCCGACGATGGTGAGCGCGACGCCTTCGGACTGCGCCAGTGCCACCAGCGCCGGGATGTTCTGCGCCGCTACGGCCACGTTGCGGCACTTCGGCTCAAGTGCGGTGCCGGCGTTGCCGGGCGCGACCAGCACTTCCGTCACGCGCGCCGAGGCGGCGCATTTCCACGCCAGCGCGTGTTCCCGTCCGCCCGCACCGATGATCAGGATCTTCATGGGCGGCTCAGTGGCGGAAATGGCGCATGCCGGTCAATACCATCGCCATGCCGTGTTCGTCCGCGGCCGCGATGACCTCGGCATCGTTGCGCGAGCCGCCCGGTTGAATCACGGCCTTGATGCCGTACTGCGCGGCCACGTCGAGGCCGTCGCGGAAGGGGAAGAACGCATCGGAGGCCATCGCGGCGCCCTCGACTTTCAGATGCTCGTCGGCGGCTTTCATCGCGGCGATGCGGCTCGAGTACACCCGGCTCATCTGCCCAGCCCCGACGCCCATGGTGCAGCGTCCGTGCGCGTACACGATGGCATTGGATTTGACGAATTTCGCGACGCGCCAGGCGAACAGCAGGTCGGTCATCTCCTCCGCCGTCGGCGCGCGGCGCGTGACCACCTTCAGATCGGACGCACCGACGTGGCCGTTGTCGCGGCTCTGCACCAGCAGCCCCCCGGAGACGCTGCGGTACTCCAGGCCGTTGCCGCCGTTCGCGTGCAGCTCACCGAGCTCGATGACGCGCACGTTGGGTTTGGCGGCGAGCGCTGCCGCCGCGCCCGCCGTGATCGCCGGTGCGGCGATCACTTCCACGAACTGCCGGCCGATGATGGCCGCGGCGCACGCGGCATCGAGCGGCCGGTTGAAGGCGATGATGCCGCCGAAGGCCGAGGTCGGGTCGGTACGGTAGGCGTGCTCGTACGCCTCGAGCAGTCCGGCGCCGAGCGCCGCGCCGCAGGGGTTGGCATGCTTGACGATGACGCAGGCCGGCTCAGCGAACTGCCGCACGCACTCCACGGCGGTGTCGGCATCGGCGATGTTGTTGAAGGAGAGTTCCTTGCCTTGCAGCAAGCGGGCCTGCGCAAGCCCGGCGCCGCCGAGCGCGTCGCGGTACAGGGCGGCGCGTTGATGCGGGTTCTCCCCGTAGCGCAGGTCGCTGACCTTGTCGAACACCAACGGCAGGGTCGCCGGAAGCGTGTGCGCGTCGGAATGTTGCCGGCTCAGGTAGGCGGCCACCATCGCGTCGTAGCGCGCCGTGTGCGCAAACACCTTGGTGGCGAGTTCGGCGCGGGTCGCCGCACTGACGCCGCCGTGCGCGTCGAGTTCGGCAAGGATCCGGGCGTAGTCGGCCGGATCCACGGTTGCGGTGAGCGCATCGTGGTTCTTCGCTGCGGCACGCAGCATTGCCGGGCCACCGATGTCGATGTTCTCGATGGCCTCCTCGTAGCTGCAGTTGGGGCGCGCGACCGTTTCAGCGAACGGATAGAGGTTCACGGCGAGCAGGTCGATCGGCTCGATGCCGTGCAGCGCCATGACTGGCTCGTCGGTGCCGCGCCGCCCCAGCAGTCCGCCGTGGATTTTCGGGTGCAGTGTCTTGACGCGCCCGTCCATGATTTCCGGAAAACCGGTATGGTCCGACACCTCGCGCACGGTCAGCCCATGCGCGGCGAGCAGTTTCGCCGTGCCGCCGGTCGAGAGGATCTCCACCCCGTGGCGCGCAAGACCTTGCGCGAATCCCACCAGGGCGGTCTTGTCGGAAACGGAAAGCAGTGCCCGCCGAACGGGCCGCACGGTCTGATTCATCACGACTCGTCAGTTAGTCAAGCCGAACTGCTTGAGCTTCTTGCGCAGCGTGCCGCGGTTGATGCCGAGGATGTCTGCCGCGCGGCTCTGGTTGCCCGCGACGTAATCGAGCACGACGCGAAACAACGGCTCCTCGACCTCGCGCAACACCAGGTTGTAGAGGCCGGCGGGATGCGAGCCGTTGAGGTTCATGAAGTAATCGCTGAGCGCCCGCTCCGCGTGACTGCGCAGCGGCAACTCCCCGGCCGTGACGCGGACGCCCCCATCGCGCCACTGGGCGATATTCTTTTTTGCTGTCATGTGATTTTCCCGCGTTTTTGATGGCGCTTCAGGCCGCGCGTGCGCAATCCGCAGCCCACGCGTCGAAATGCCGACGCACGCGCGCGAACTGCTCGCGCACGTCCTGCGCCGCCATCAAATCGAGACGAATCGGCTCCGGATCGGAAAAACATCGTTCGCAATACCAGCCAATGTGTTTGCGAGCGATGCGCACGCCTGTCTCCTCGCCGTAAAAGCCGTACAGGGAATCGAGGTGGGCGAGGATGATATCACGCACCTCGGCGCGTGAGGGCGGCGCGGCGGGCCGCGCCGCGAGGAAATCTTCGATGGCGCGAAAGATCCACGGTTCGCCGAACGCGGCACGCCCGATCATGACGCCGTCGGCCCCAGTGAAATCAAGCACTTTGCGTGCATCCGCGGGCGAGCGGATGTCACCGTTGGCAAAGATCGGGATGCGCACGGCGGACTTGATGGCGCGAATCGTTTCGTATTCCGCCGCACCCTGATAAAAATCCGCGCGCGTGCGGCCGTGGACCGCCAGCGCCTGAATGCCGCAGCGCTCGGCGAGTTGCGCGATGGCGACACCGTTGCGATGCTCCGGGTCCCAGCCGGTGCGGATCTTCAGCGTCACGGGCACCGGCACTGCCTCGACGAGCGCCGCGAGGATCTGCGCGACCAACGTCTCGTCACGCAGCAGCGCTGAGCCACACGCCTTGCCGCACACCTTCTTCGCCGGACAGCCCATGTTCAGGTCGATGATCTGCGCGCCGCGCTCGACGCTGAGGCGGGCGGCCTCCGCCAGCACCTGCGGGTCGGCGCCGGCGAGCTGCACCACGCGCGGCTCGGGCTCGCCGCTGTGATCGAGGCGGCGGCGCGATTTGGGCGTGTGCCACAACCGTGCATCGGACGTGAGCATCTCCGAGGCGGCGAGTCCCGCGCCGAGGTGACGGCAGAGAATACGGAACGGACGGTCGGTCACGCCCGCCATGGGGGCGAGCAGCGCGCGCGAGGGCAGCGTGTACGGACCGATGCGCAGCATCAGCGTGCCCCGTGGGCGCACACCACGTGGCGGCCCTCGCGCAGGCACGCATCGATCTCGAACCCGACGGCCTGCGTGCCCGGGTTGACGAAGGCGACGGTGGCGTCGATGCGCTCCCCGGGGGCCATCATGGCGGCGTCGCCGGAGCCGCGGGCGAGGTAATCGTGCGGCCGTACCTCGCGGGCAGCGATCGTGCGCCCATAGCGGTCCTGCAGCGTCACACGCAGCAGCGGCAGGGGCAGCGGCCAGGGGCCGTGGTTGGCAACGCTCGCCCGGACCGTGATCTGGTGGGGATTGTTGCCGCTCACCGTCGCACCGAGCTGGCGTGCCTGGTAGGCGCGCACGTTCCACAGCGGCACGACCGGGATGCCGAGTGCGCCGTAGACCGCCAGGATCTTCGCGCCCACGGACGGCATCGTGGCGAGGACCCCGCGGTAGTGGTTCAGCGCCTGGCCGCCCAGGAGGAGCAGCAGCACCAGGGCGCCGGCGAACCACGCCCCGGTGTGGCGCTGCGGCGTGTCGAGCTGAAATTCGTGCGGGGGTTCATCGACCAGGGAGGGCTCGATCGGCGCAGCATCCGCGTGCGGGCCGTCGGCGGTGAGCGGTTCAGTCGGGGGCGCCGGCGGCGGCGGCAGGGCGCTCTCCTCTTCGGGTTGCGGCTGCGGCCGCGTCTGCACCTCGAGCGCGGGGGGCTGCGGTGGTGCGTCGAGCGACGGTTCCGGCGGCCACTGCGGCTCGGGTTGCGGCTCGATCCACTCGAAGTCTCCGGCCGGGCTCCCCTGCACCGTCTCGGGGCTGGCGGTCGGCTCCGGCGGCGGTGCGGCGGGGGCCGTCCGGGCGGCCGCCGCCGCACCGTCCGGGGGGGGCGTCTCGGCGAGCGACTCGAGCGCATTGAAGACGTTGCGGCAGCGGCCGCAGCGGACATGGCCTTGCGCGGCGCGCAGGTCCGCCGCCGTCACGACCAGCATGAGGCCGCATTTGGGACAGACGGTGAACATTCAGATCCGTACCTCGTCGTGGCGCCGTCCCGACAGTGCAATCCAGCCCTCGCGGGTCGCGAACGGCTGCAGCTCGAACCACGGCGCGTAGGCGGCGGTGACCTCCTCGGCATCGGGCTCGAGCAGCCCGGCGAGCAGCACCGCCCCGTGCGCTGCGACCAGCGCGGCGAACCGCGGCGCCAGGGCCACCAAGGGAGCGCAGAGGATGTTCGCCATGAGCAGCGCCACCGGCGGTGCGAGCGTTTCGGCCGCCGCGATCGGGCGGATCTGGCCCTGCAGACCGTTGGCCGCAGCATTCTCGTGCGTGGCGAGCAATGCCTGCGGGTCGATGTCGAAACACTGCACGCGCCGCGCCCCGAGCCGGGCCGCGGCCAGGGCGAGCACGCCGGAGCCGCAGCCGTAATCGATGACCTCGCCGTCGATCGGCGGATGCGCATCGAGCCACTCCAGACACAGCGCGGTGGTCGGATGGGTGCCGGTGCCGAAGGCGAGGCCCGGATCGAGCCGTACGACCGCCGCATCGGGATCGTCCACCTGCTCGTGCTGCGGGCAGATCCACAGGCGCTGCCCGAAGCGCATGGCGTGGAAGTCGCGCAGCCACTCCCGCTCCCAGGCTCGCTCGGCGAGCCGCCGCGCCGTGAGGCGCTCCGGGGCGACCCCGAGGGCGCGACTCAAGCGGGTGATGAGTTCCTGCTGCGGCGCATCGGGCGCGAACAGCGCTTCCAGGCGCGTCGCGGGCCAGAGCCGAAACTCCCCGGGCGCCGGCTCGAGCACCGGCTCGTCACGCGCGTCGGCGAACGTGATCGCACTCGCGCCGCACTCGAGGCAGGCGGCCTCCGCCCCGTCCACCGGGAGCTCGCCGAGCTCGAAGCTGATCTGCAGAAACTCGCTCATGGCTCACCGTGCACCGGCGCCGCGGCGCGCCGTTCAGGCTTCGCCCCAGCGTCCCGCGCTCACTTCAGACCCAGCCGACGCTCCAGGTAGTGGATGTCGGTGCCGCCTTTCTGGAAGGCCGCATGATTGCAGATCTCCTGGTGCAGCGGAACGTTGGTCTTGATGCCCTCGATCACCATCTCGGCGAGCGCATTGCGCATGCGCGCGATCGCCACCTCGCGCGACTCGCCGTGCGTGATCAGTTTGCCGATCAGTGAGTCGTAGTAGGGCGGTACGTTGTAGCCGGAGTAGACGTGACTGTCGACCCGCACCCCGGGGCCGCCCGGGGCGTGCCACAGCCGGACGGGTCCGGGCGAGGGCATGAAGTTCTTCGGATCCTCGGCGTTGACGCGGCACTCGATCGCATGGCCGCGGATCTGGATATCGTTCTGCACGTACGGGAGCTTCTCGCCGGCGGCGATCAGCAGCTGCGCCTTCACCAGATCGATGCCGGTGATCAGCTCGGTCACCGGATGCTCGACCTGGATGCGGGTGTTCATCTCGATGAAATAGAACTCCCCGTCCTGGTAGAGGAACTCCAGCGTCCCGGCGCTGCGGTAGTCGACTGCGACGCACGCCTCGACGCAGCGCTCGCCCATGGTGCGCCGCTGCTTCGGGGTAATCCCGGGGGCGGGGGCTTCCTCGAGCACCTTCTGGTGGCGCCGCTGCATCGAGCAGTCGCGCTCCCCCAGGTGCACGACATTGCCGTGGTGGTCGGCGAGCACCTGGAATTCGATATGCCGCGGCCGCTCCAGGAATTTCTCCATGTACACCTGGTCGTTGCCGAAGGCCGCCTGCGCCTCGCTGCGCGTCACGCCGATGGAGTTCAGCAGCGAGGCATCGCTGTGCACCACGCGCATGCCGCGACCACCACCGCCGCCGGAGGCCTTGATGATCACCGGGTAGCCGATGTCCCGAGCGACGCGGAAATTCTCATCCGGATCATCGCCGAGCGGTCCGTCCGATCCCGGCACGCACGGTACGCCGTGCCCCTTCATCACGCGGATCGCGGAGACCTTGTCGCCCATGGTGCGGATCGTCTCGGCCTTCGGCCCGACGAACACAAAGCCGCTGTTCTCCACCCGCTCGGCGAAGTCGGCGTTCTCGGAGAGAAAGCCGTAGCCGGGGTGGATGGCCACCGCATCGGTGACTTCCGCGGCGCTGATGATCGCCGGCATGTTCAGGTAGCTCGCCGTCGAGGGCGGCGGGCCGATGCACACCGATTCGTCGGCGAGCAGAACGTGCTTCAGGCTGTAATCGGCGGTGGAGTGCACCGCCACCGTTTTGATGCCCAACTCGCGGCAGGCCCTGAGGATGCGCAGGGCGATTTCACCGCGATTGGCGATGAGAACCTTTTCCAGCATGGCGGCGCGCTTATTCGATGACGAACAGCGGCTGGCCGTACTCGACCGGGTCGCCGTTGCGCGCCATGATCGAGGTGATCCGCCCGGCGCGGTCCGCTTCGATCTGATTCATCATCTTCATCGCCTCGATGATGCACAGGACATCGCCGACCTTGACCTCATCGCCGATCTCCACGAACGACTTCGCGCCCGGTGTCGGGGCGGCATAGAACGTGCCGACCATCGGTGCGGTGACCACGTGTTCGTTGGAGCGCGCCTTGGCGGCTTCGGCCGCCGGCGCGGCCGCGACCGGCACTTCGGCCGGCAGCGCTGCGGCCATCTGCGGCAGGGCGAAATGCGGCAGGGCGTGCACCAGCGCGTTGCCGGTCGGCATGCGGCTGATCCGCACGGCCTCTTCGCCTTCCTTGATCTCGATTTCAGCGATGCCGGACTCCTCCAGCAATTCGATCAATTTTTTGATTTTGCGGATATCCATGTGGGAAATCCCCCTCGCGTCATGGGACGGTATGCAATGGAACGACTCGGGGTCACCCGGCGTGCGGTGCCCGGGCGAGATGCTGTGCGGCAGCGCGCACGGCCAACTCATATCCCAGGGCGCCGAAGCCCGAGATCACCCCGAGGGCGATGTCCGAGAAGTACGATCGGTGCCGGAACGGCTCACGCGCGTGCGGATTGGACAGGTGGACCTCGATCACCGGCAGATGAACGGCCAGGACCGCGTCCCGCAGCGCGACGCTCGTGTGGGTGAAGGCGCCGGGATTGAAAATGAGGCACCCCACGCCTTCGGCGCCCGCCCGGTGAATCCGCTCCAGCAGCAGGTGCTCGGCGTTGCTCTGAAAACACTCCAGCGTGCAGCCCACCTGGCGTGCACACTCGGTGGCGCGCCGCTCGAGCGTCTCGAGCGTGTCCGCCCCATAAAGATGGGGTTCCCGCTGACCGAGCAGGTTCAGATTCGGGCCGTTCAGGAGCAACAGGCGTGTCATGCGGAATAGGGGCTGGCCGTGGCGCACAGAGCGCAGCCAATTTACCCTAATTCCGCCAGAAATGGGTGGATTTTGTCGCGATCGGACGGGATCAGGCTTAAATCGCTCAGCTCTGGGCGTGCGCCGCGCGGTGGGCGGCCAGCTGCGCGATTTCCGCGGCGATCTCCCCGCGCGCGGCGGCGAGGCTGACCTGGCCGCGGTCGAGCGCCCCGATGCGCTCGAGGATCACGTTCGCCTCGGCGGCGCGCAGGCGTCCGACCTCGACCGTCACGATCCGACCGTGTGCATCGACGAACACGGAGAACGGAAAGGCCGCCATCATCCCGAGCGCGCGGATCGCCCGCATCCCGGGGCGCAGGCCAATGAGCAGAGGATAGCGGATTCCGGCCTGCTGCGCGTAGCGCAGGACCGCCGGGCGCGCATCGACCGCCACCCCGATCACCTGCAGGCCCTGAGGCCGGGTGCGGCTCAGCTGCTCGAGCAACGGCACTTCGGCGCGGCAGGGGGAGCACCACGGCGCCCAGAAATTCACCAGCAGCGGTCGGCCGCCCCAGTCGGCGAAGCGGCGCAGCCGCCCGTGTCGGTCGCGGAACGGGATCTGCGGCAGAGCGTCGGGCAGCGTGTGCCGTGCGCGGTGCGCCGCGGGCGCGGAGAGCGCCGGGGCCCGCCGCGAGGGGGCCGTCGGCACGAGTGGCGCGGCCGCGGGGGCGGTCCGTGCCGCGCGCAATGCATACCCGGCCACGCCGGCGGCGAGGATCAGACCCGCGGCGAGCGTGCCGCGGGCGAGCGTGCCGCCACGGCTCATGCGGGCGGAGGGGCCAGGGCGGCCCGCACGCGGCGCCGGAACGCCGCGGCATCGAGGTAGCCCACGACCCGCTCGTGGCGGCGCTCGTGGCCGTTCGGCCCGTAGAAGGCGATGGTCGGCGGCCCGTAGATGCCGAAATACTTCAGCAGCGCCTGGTCGGCCGCACTGTCGGCCGTGACGTCGGCGCGCAGCAGCAGCGTATGGGCGAGCTCGCGACGGACCTGGGGGTTGGTGAACGTGCTCGCCTCCATCTCTTTGCAGGAGGTGCACCAGTCGGCGTAAAAATCGACCATGACCGTCTGGTGGCGCGCCGCGGCCGCTCGCACGTCGCGCTGCAGCTGGGCGACCGAGCGCAGGGGCGCGAAGTGCAGAGTCGGGGGTGCGCCGCGGGAGAGCGGTGCAAACGGGTGGGTGCCACCCAGCGCCGAGCCGATCAGCAGCGTCGCGGCATACGCGCCGAGCAGAACGCCGACGGCGCGCAGTGCCCTGCGGCCGTGGCGCGCCGCGTGCCGCTGCGACCCGAACGCCCACGCGGCGGCCAGCACCGGCAGCGCCCACAGGGCGAGCGTCACGCGGGCGGGCACGAGGCGCGCCAGCATCCACACCGCGACCGCCAGCATCAGGGCGCCGAACAGCCGCTTCACCAGCTCCATCCAGGCCCCGGCCTTGGGCAACAGCCGCCCCGCGGAGGCCCCGACGGCCAGCAGCGGCGTGCCCATGCCGATGCTGAGGGTGAACAGCGCCGCCCCGCCCCGCGCGATCTGGCCGGCCTGGCCGATCACGGCCAATGCCCCGACCAACGCCGGCGCCACGCAGGTCGTGACGATCAGGGCCGAGAGGGCGCCCATGGCGGCCACCCCGCCGAGGCTGCCGGCGGTGCGCCGGCCGCTGAGCTCGGCAAAACGGGTCTGCACCGCGGCGGGCATCTGCACGGTGAACAGTCCGAGCATCGCCAGGCCCATGGTCGCCAGCAGCGCCGCGAACGCCCCGAGAATCCAGGGTTGCTGGAAGGCGGCCTGGACTTCCCCGCCCGCGGCCGCAGCGGCAATTCCGGCGAGCGTGTAGGTGAACGCCATGCCCAGCACGTAGGCGAGCGAGAGCAGGACCGAGCGGGCCGTGCCGAGGGTGCGTCCCCCCGCGATCAGTCCGGAGAGGATCGGGATCATCGGCAGACAGCACGGCGTGAAGGCGAGCGCGAGGCCCGCCAGGTAGAACGCCCCGAGCATCGCGAACAGGTTGCCGGAGCGGATCAGCGCCGCGAAGCGGCCCTGGCTCGTCGGCCGCGCGCGGTGCGCGGGGGGGGCGCTCGGCGGGCGCGCCGCCGGCGGTGCGCCCGTCCCGCCGCCGCGGGCCGGCAGGGCCACGGTGACCGTCTGGGTGATCGGCGGGTAGCACAGGCCCGCATCGGCGCAGCCCTGATAGGTGACCGCGAGCGAGGCGTCGGCCGGCGCGGCCACGGTGCCGCGCTGTACCGCCAATTCGCCGGTGACGGCGATACGGTAGATCTGCTCGCGGCCGAAATACGGGTCGACCTTGACGATCCCCGGCGGCAGGCTCAGTGCGCCGAGGACCGTACCGGAGAGCGCCCGCACGTGGATGCGGCTGCGGTACAGGTAGAACCCCGGCCGGATGGTCCAGGACAGGTGCAGCCGGTGGGCGCCGGGGGCGGCCTTGAAGTGAAAGACCTCGCCCGGCGGGGGGAATTTCGGGCCCCCCGAGGCCTGTGCGCCGAGGGCGGCGAGCACGGTCGGGGAGAACGAGGGCGGGGGGGCGGCGCGCGCCGGCCCGGGAAGCGCGGCAAGCCACACCGCGCCGAGCACGGCCCCGGCCGCCCAGGGGCGGTGCACCGAGCGCAGCCGCCGGATCACGGCGTCACCTCGGCGGCGAGCCAGGACAGATAGGGGCTCGAGCCGGCCGCGATCCGCAGGGCGATGATTTCAGGGACCGCGTACGGGTGCAGCGATTTGAGGTGCATTTCGAGGTCCGAGAAACGGCTGGCGAGTGTCTTGATGACCAGCAGGACCTCCGGCTCATCCACCAGCCGGCCTTCCCAGCGGTACATCGAGCGCACCGGCTGGCGGGTCACGCAGGCAGCCACGCCCGCCTCGAGCAGCGCCGCGGCGATGCGGGCGGCTGCCGCCTCGTCGGGGCAGCTCGTCAGGACCACGATGCTGTCGGTCATCCGGTGTGCTGGGGCTCAAGCGGGAAAACGACGCATTGTAAACCCATCGCGCCGGCCGGGCGTGAGGGGTCAGCGCCGCCGCTCGTCCCCCGCGGCGGGAAAAAATTGCCCCCGGTAGGGTTGAAAATCCGCTTGCCCTCCCTAATGATTAGCAGCCACACGGGTAGAGTGCTAATAGCTCTCTCGTGGCTTTAACTTACATCCATCGTGTTCTTTTAAGGAGCGTTCACCATGAAGATGCGTCCTCTTCATGATCGCGTCATCGTCAAGCGCCTGGAGGAGGAGCGTACCTCCCCGGGTGGCATCGTCATTCCCGATACCGCGGCTGAGAAGCCGATTCAGGGAAAGATCGTCGCGGTCGGAAACGGCAAAATTCTTGAAAACGGCCAAGTTCGCGCCCTCGATGTGAAGGTCGGCGACAAGGTCCTTTTCGGCAAGTACAGCGGGACGGAAGTGAAGGTCGAAGGCGAGGATCTCCTCGTGATGCGCGAAGAAGACCTCATGGCCGTGATCGAGAGCAAGTAAGCGAGGAGCATTCACAATGGCAGCCAAAGAAGTCCGCTTTAGCGACGACGCCCGCCAGCGCATGGTTAAGGGTGTCAATATTCTGGCGAACGCCGTCAAGGCGACGCTCGGCCCGAAGGGCCGCAACGCCGTGCTCGAGAAGAGCTTCGGCGCCCCCACCATCACGAAGGACGGTGTGTCGGTCGCGAAGGAAATCGAACTGAAGGACAAGTTCGAGAACATGGGCGCGCAGATGGTCAAGGAAGTCGCCTCCAACACCTCCGATGAGGCCGGCGACGGCACCACCACCGCCACGGTGCTCGCCCAGGCGATCGTGCGCGAGGGCCTGAAGGCCGTCTCCTCGGGCCGCAACCCGATGGACGTCAAGCGCGGCATCGACAAGGGTGTCATCGCGGCGACCGAAGAGCTGAAGAAGCTCGCCAAGCCCTGCAAGGACTCCAAGGCGATCGCCCAGGTCGGCACGATCTCGGCGAACTCCGACGAGTCGATCGGCAAGACCATTGCCGATGCGATGGAGAAGGTCGGCAAGGAAGGCGTGATCACGGTCGAGGAAGGTTCGGGTCTCGATAACGAGCTCGAAGTGGTCGAGGGCATGCAGTTCGACCGCGGCTACCTCTCGCCGTACTTCATCAACAGCCAGCAGAACCAGACGACCGAGCTCGAAAAGCCGTTCATCCTGCTGGTCGACAAGAAGATTTCCAACATCCGCGAGCTGCTGCCGTTGCTCGAGGGCGTTGCCAAGGCCGGCCGGCCGCTGCTGGTGGTGGCCGAGGACGTCGAGGGCGAGGCGCTCGCCACCCTCGTGGTGAACAACATCCGCGGCATCCTGAAGGTCGCGGCCGTCAAGGCGCCGGGCTTCGGCGATCGCCGCAAGGCGATGCTGCAGGACATCGCGGTCCTGACCGGCGGCACGGTGATCTCCGATGAGGTCGGTCTGTCGCTCGAGAAGGCGACGCTGAATGACCTCGGCGAGGCTAAGAAGATCGTCGTCGAGAAGGAAAACACCACGGTCATCGACGGTGCCGGCAAGCAGGCCGACATCAAGGCTCGCATCGAGTCGATCCGTCAGCAGATCGAGGAGGCGACCTCCGATTACGACAAGGAGAAGCTGCAGGAGCGCGTTGCGAAGCTCTCCGGCGGTGTCGCCGTGATCAAGGTGGGTGCCGCCACCGAGATGGAAATGAAGGAGAAGAAGGCGCGCGTCGAAGATGCGCTGCACGCGACCCGTGCGGCCGTCGAGGAAGGCGTGGTGCCGGGCGGCGGTGTGGCCCTGATCCGCGTGCAGAAGGCGGTCGAGAAGCTCGAGTTGAGCAACGAAGACCAGCAGGTCGGCGTGCGCATCCTGGCGCGCGCGATCGAGGAGCCGCTGCGTCAGATCGTCGACAACGCGGGCGAGGACGCTGCCGTCGTGTTGAATCGCGTCAAGGAAGGGAAGGGCGCGTTTGGTTACAACGCGGCCACGGGCGAGTATGGCGACATGATCGAGCTCGGCATTCTCGACCCGGCGAAAGTGACGCGCCTGGCGCTGCAGAACTCCGCCTCGGTGGCGGGTCTGCTGCTGACCACGGAAGTCATGATCGCCGAGGCCCCGAAGGATGAGGAACACGGCCATGCCATGCCGCCGGGCGGCATGGGCGGAATGGATATGTAGGCACCCCTCTAAAGAGGTATCGATTCCAGCGGACGGAATCGGTACCATCTCAACATCAGTTAGGGATTGTGCCCGACCCCAAAGCGGGGACAATCCTGAAAGACGCGGATCAAGACCCCCCTATTCCGCGCAATCCTCAAAGCCCCGCTATATGCGGGGCTTTTTTTGTTTCAATTCCGACACACTCAGATGCGTTGTGTCGTTGTGCCCGCTGTTGCATGTCGACAACAGTGCGACACGGGGGCAACTTGCAATTGCGCGCCGCTTCGGGCTGTATGTATCCATCATGACACCCGCACTCGATGCTCTGGTGCAACGCCGCCTGGAGGCGCTCGAGGCTGCGGCGCCGGGGCTGAGTGCGGCGCTCGAGCCACGCCTCGGTGCGGCCCTGCGCCAGGTGCTTGCCGCCAGCGACTTCGTCGCCGAGGCGTGCGTGCGCGAGCCGCAGCGGCTGGCCGAGCTGATCGCCGACGGTGACCTGCAGCGGCCGCTCGCGCCGCAGGAGGCCGCCCGCCGCGCCCCGCCCCCCGAGGACGGTGAAGCGGGGATGCTGGCGGCGTTGCGGCGCTGGCGTCGCCGTGAGCTGGTCCGTATCGCCTGGCGTGCCCTGGCCGGCGGGGCACCGATCGAGGAAACCCTGCGCGAGTCCTCGGACTTCGCCGATGCGGCGATCGACTCCGCGGTGCGCTACGCGCGCCGCGGGCTCATCGAGCGCTTCGGGGAGCCGCGCGGTGCCGACGGCACGGTGCAGCCGCTGGTGGTGCTGGCCATGGGCAAGCTCGGTGGCCGCGAGCTGAATTTCTCCTCCGACGTCGACCTGGTGTTGCTGTTTCCCGAACACGGTGAGACCGACGGGAAGCGGCCGATCAGCAACGAGGAGTTCTTCACCCGTCTTGGCCAGGGGATGATCCGCCTGCTCGAATCCCTCACCCCCGAGGGATTCGTGCTGCGCGTGGATCTGCGCTTGCGACCGTTTGGCGACAGCGGCCCGCTGGTGACCAGCTTCGCGGCGCTCGAGGATTACCTGTCGCTGCACGGGCGCGACTGGGAGCGTTACGCGTACGTGAAGGCCCGGCCGGTCGTCGGTGCCGAGCGCTTCGCGGAGGTTCAGGCCGCTGCGCTGCGGCCATTCGTCTATCGGCGCTACCTCGACTACGGGGTGTTCGAGAGTCTGCGCGAGATGAAGGGGCTGATCGAGCGCGAAGTGGCACGGCGCGAACTGGCCGAGCACGTCAAGCTCGGTCCGGGGGGCATCCGTGAGATCGAGTTCATCGCGCAGACCTTCCAGCTGATCCGCGGCGGGCGCGATCCGCGGCTGCAGACGACCTCGCTTCTCGAGGCGCTCGCGCGGCTCGGGGAGGCACGCATTCTCCCGGCGGCGGCCGTCCAGGAGCTCACCGCGGCGTATCGCTATCTGCGCCGCGTCGAGAATGCCCTGCAGATGCTCGCCGACCAGCAGACGCACCTGCTGCCCGAGGAGGCGCTCGCGCGCGAGCGGTGTGCGCTCGCCGTCGGGGCGGCGGACTGGCCGGCGCTCTCCACGGTGCTCGAGTCGCACCGCCAGCGCGTCGTGCATCACTTCCAGCGCCTGGTGCTCGGCGGCGCCGGCGGCGAGCGTGCCGGGGTGAGCATCGATTTGGGCCGGGCGTGGGATGCCCCGGCAGAGACCGCCGCGCTCATCGAGGCGCTCGCCCAGGCCGGGTTCGCCGCCGCGGCCGAGGTGGCCGAGCAGCTGCTCGCGCTGCGCGCCTCGACGCTGGTGCGCAAACTCGACGAGGCGGGCCGACACCGACTGCAGGGGCTGCTGCCGGCGCTGCTCGCCGACATTGCCGCAGAGATCGGCGCCGGCCCGCGGCAGCTGATCGTGCTGAAGCGCATCCTCGCGATCCTCGAGGCGATGGGCAAGCGTTCGGCCTATTTCGCGCTGTTGCGCGAAAGTCCCCCGGTGCGGGTGCGGCTGGTGCGCATCTGTGCGCAGGGGGAGTTCCTCGCCGCGCAGATCGCCGCCCACCCGTTGCTGCTCGATGAGTTCATCGACGAGAGCAGCTTCGAGTCGCTGCCGGAGCGCGCCGCGCTCGAGCGCGAACTCGCCGCGGCCCTCGAGCGGGTCGAGGCGGACGATCCGGAGCGGCAGATCGAGGCGCTGTGTCACTTCAAGCGGGCGGCGGTGTTTCGCGTGGCGGTGGCGGATCTGTCCGGGCGCCTGCCGGTGATGCGCGTCAGCGACCGGCTGACCGAGATCGCCGAGGTCATCCTCGATCGCGCGATGGAGCTCGGGTGGCGCCAGATCACCGCGCAGTTCGGGACACCGTGCTGTAGCGAGGCCCGGCGCGAGGTGCGCGTGTGCGTGATCGGCTACGGCAAGCTCGGCGGCATGGAGCTCGGCTACGGCTCGGATCTGGATCTGGTGTTCGTGCACGACTCGCGCGGGGAGCACCAGGAGACCTGCGGCGAGCGGCCGATCGACAATCAGGTGTTCTTCGCGCGCCTCGTGCAGCGCGTGGTGCACCTGCTCACCATGCACTCGGCGGCCGGACGGCTCTACGAGGTCGACGTGCGGTTGCGCCCGAGCGGCAAGGGCGGCCTGCTCGTGACCCAGATCGACGCCTTCGCCGAGTATCAGCGGCACGAGGCCTGGACGTGGGAGCATCAGGCGCTGTTGCACGCGCGCGCCGTGGCCGGCTCGCGCGAACTGTGCGCCGAGTTCGAGCGCATCCGGCTCGAGATCCTGCGCTTCAGCGTGCGGCGCGAGACGCTGCGCGAGGAGGTGCGCGCGATGCGCGAGCGGATGCGCCGCGAGCGCTCGCGGCGCGAGCCGCAGGCGAACGATCTGAAGAACGAGGCGGGCGGCATCGCCGACATCGAGTTCCTCGCCCAGTACTGGGCGCTGAAGTGGGCGCGCGAGTACCCGCCGGTGGCCCTGTTCGCCGATACCATCCGTCAGCTCGAGTCCGTCGCTTCGGCGAATCTGGTGCCGCAGCAGACCGTGGACGTGCTGACCGGTGCCTACCGGGCGTATCGGGCCCACCGCCATCGCCTGGCGCTTGAGGGCCCCGCGGCGCCGTCCGACGGGGCCTTTGCAGCCGAACGGGCCGCAGTCAGCGCCATCTGGGAGCAGACCTTCGGGTCCGAGGCGGCAGGGTAGGGCCCGAAAGCGATCGCGGCCGCTATAATGCCAAGCCCACCGAGTTCTGCCTGCAAGGAATCGACATGGCCGCAGCCGCGCAGCCCCTGATCCAACCCAACGCCCAGCATCAGTACGAGGTGGGGGTCGACGACCTGCCGCTCTCCTGCCCCATGCCGCAGATGCAGCTGTGGAATTCCCACCCCAAGGTGTATCTGCCGATCGAGGCGAGCGGCTGGGCCAAATGCCCGTACTGCGGCGCCGAGTACACGCTGCGCCGCTGAGCGCGCGCCGCCGCTCAGCTCGTCGGCGGGCCGAGCTGCGGGCCGATCAGTCCGAGCAGCCGCTCGAGCGCGCCGCGGTGGGTCGCGACCGCGGCGCGGCCGAGCTCACCGATACGGGCCCGTTCGTGCGGGTCGCGCAGCCATTCGAGCAGGCAGGCGCTTAATTCCTGCTCGTCGTGCACGCGCCGCGCCGCGCCGCACTCGAGCAGCAGGCGTGCGATTTCGGTGGCATTGAAGTCGGACGGACCGGTGGCCACGGGCCGCCCCAGAGCGGCCGGCTCGAGCAGATTGTGTCCGCCGATCGGCACGAGGCTGCCGCCGACGAATGCCGCGTCGGCCGCCGCATAGAAATCCAGCAGCTCCCCGAGCGTATCGAGCAGCACCACCGCGGCCTTCGCGATCGCCGCCGGATCGGGTGAGTGCGAATGACGCACGTACGGCACACCCTCGGCGCTCAGCGCGGCGGCAACGCTCTCGAAGCGCTGCGGGTGGCGTGGCGCCAATACCAGCACCGCCTCGGGCAGCAGCGCGCGCACCCGGGCGTGCGCGCCGATCATCTGAGAATCCTCCCCGTCGTGGGTGCTGCCGGCGACCCACAGCGGCCGTCCCTCGGCGTACCGGGCGCGCAGCGCCCGGGCGCGCGCACCGAGGTCCGGCGGCAGGGTGTAGTCGAATTTGAGATTACCGGTGACATGCGTCAGCGCGGCATCCGCGCCGATCGAACGGAAGCGTTCGGCGTCCTCGGCGCTGCGGGCCGCGATCACCGCGGTGCGCAGCGCGGGTGCGAACAATGCGCTGAAACGGCGATAGCGCCGTGCGGTGCGTTCGGAGAGCCGCGCGTTCGCGATGAGCAGCGGGATGCCGCGGCGCCGGCAGGTCTCGAACAGTGTCGGCCACAGCTCGGTCTCCAGCACGATTGCGAGGCGCGGTTCGGTGCGTGCCAGGAACCGTCTGACCGGCCCCGGCAGGTCGTAGGGCAGGGCGCGTACGGTCACCTCGGGGGCGAGAGCGGCGGCGCGTGCCGCTCCGGTCGGCGTGAACGCCGTGACCAGCAGCGGCAGGTCGGGGTAATGCATGCGCAGCGCTCGGACCAGCGTGGCGGCGAGCTGCACCTCCCCGACCGAGGCGGCGTGGATCCACACCGGCCGGCCCGCGACGGGCGCGGCGAACCCGAAGCGCTGCGCCAGCGGCGGGGCGAGCGGCTCGCCGCGCACGCGCGCGCGCAGCCACAGCACAGCGGCGTGCAGCCCCGCGGCGGGCGTCACGGCGATCCGGTAGAGCAGGCGCACTAGGCCGCTCGCGCCGGCGGTGCCGGGGGGGACTGGTAGCCGCCGAGCAGCGCATGCCAGTCCGCCTCCGTGAAACGCTCCGCCGGCAGTGCGTAGGTGACCTTCTCCAGCGAGCGGCGCAGCCGTACCAGGTTGCCGTCGCGCCAGAAGCCATCGGGGCGCAGCCGGCAGCGGTCGAAGTCCACCAGGTAGACCGTCTCGGCGCCGATCAGGACATTGTGTGCGTTGAGATCGGCGTGATCGACGCCGAGGTCATGAAAGCGGCGGATGCAGCGCCCGATCGCAATCCAGGTGAGCAGCGGTACGGGCGCGTCCTCGAGGACGGCGGTGAGCGATTGGGTGGCCGCCAGCCGCTCGGTGATCAGGTCGCCGCGGTAATAGCGGCCCTCGCGCAGGTAGCGAGCGGCAATGGGCAGCGGTACGGGCAATCCCGCGCGGTGCAGCCGATGGGTGAGCAACCACTCGGCGAAGGGCCGCGTGTTCAGCTCCCCGTGCCAGGGATAGCGGTCGCCGAAGCGGCGCGCGAGCAGTCCGCCGCGCCGATAGTGCCGCAGCACCAGCTCGCGCCCCTCGACCTGCACGAAATGGGCGGTACCGCGTCCGCGGGCGGTGCCGGTGAGTCGGCCCTGCGCGGCCCAGTACTGTGGATCGAACCACTCCGGCTGCCAATTGCGGGCCAGCGCCGCGTTGTATAGCATGGCCCCGCCCGCGATGGGCACGTGCTTCACCAAGGGCCCGAGCGGCCCGTTCGCGCTCACCGGATCGCGCTCCTCATTCCAACTCCCCCGTGATGCTGCCCGCAGATCGACCGCCGCGCTCCGTGTGTATCCTCAGGCTTTCTGCACTCGGCGACACCTGCCACGTCGTGCCGGTCATCCGCACGCTGCAGCGCAGCTGGCCCGAGACGCAGTTGACGTGGATCATCGGTAAGGCGGAGGCGCGGCTGCTCGGGCTCATCGAGGGGGTGGAGTTTATCACCGTCGAGAAGCGCGCCGGGCTCTCCGCGGCGCGTCACCTGCGGGCGCGGCTCGCCGGGCGCCGATTCGACGTACTGATGCACATGCAGCTGTCGCTGCGCGCGAGCCTGCTGTCGCGCGTCGTCCCGGCCCGCGTGCGGCTCGGCTTCGACCGGGCCCGGGCGCGCGAGCTGCAGTGGCTGTTCACCAACGCGCAGATCGGCGCGCGCGCAAGAGAGCACGTGCTCGAGAGCTTCTTCGGCTTTCCGGCCGCCCTCGGCATCACCGAGCGCGTGCTGCGCTGGGATGTGCCCCTGCCGGCCGAGGCGCTCGAGTACGCCGAGCGCCTCATTCCCGATGCGCGCCCGACGCTCGTGATCAGTCCGTGCTCGAGTCATGCGCTGCGCAACTGGCGGCCCGAGCGCTACGCGGCACTCGCCGAGCACGCCGTGCGCCGCCACGGCATGCGGGTGATCCTGGCCGGCGGCCCATCGGCCGCCGAGCGCCAGATGGGCGAGCAGATCGAGCGCGCCGCAGGGCTCGCGCTGTGCAATCAGATCGGACGCGACACGCTCGCGCAGCTGCTCGCGCTGCTCGCGCGCGCCACCGTGCTGGTCAGTCCGGACTCCGGTCCGGCGCACATGGCCACCATGGTCGGCACACCGGTGATCGGGCTGTACGCGGCCACCAATCCCGAGCGCAGCGGACCGTATTGGTCGCGCCGCTGGTGCGTGGATGCCTACCCCGAGGCGGCACGGCGCTTTCGCGGCTGCGAGCCGCAGCAGCTGCCCTGGACCACGAAGATCGAGGTGCCGGGCGTGATGGACCTGATCGAGGTGCGCCAGGTGACCGCAAAGCTCGACGAATTGTTAGCATAGCGGCCATGAATGACATTCTGGTGCCGATCTCCCCGGGCGAGCTGCTCGATAAGATCACCATTCTCAGGATCAAGGCCGAGCGGATGCAGGATCCGACCAAGCTCGCCAACGTGCGCTTGGAACTGACGCTGCTCGAGCGCACCTGGCGCGATGCCTGCGGCACGGCGGACGTCTCGGCCGAGGAGCGCGCGCTGCAGGCGGTCAACGAGCGACTGTGGGACATCGAGGACCGCATTCGCGCCAAGGAAGCGACGCGCGCCTTCGATGCCGATTTCATCGAGCTCGCCCGTTCGGTGTACATCGAGAACGACGAGCGTGCCGCGGTGAAAAAACGCATCAACCTGGCGCTCGGCTCACGGCTTCTCGAGGAGAAGTCCTACCAGGCGTATCGTTGAGGCGCCCGCGCGCAGCGCACCGGGCTCAAGGCAGGCACGGGAATCTATGAACACGCGTTATTCATTGCGCAAGCGCATCCTGGTCACCGGCGGCGCCGGGTTCATCGGCGCGCATCTGTGCCGGCGGCTGGTCGAGGAAGACAACGACGTGCTGTGCGTCGATAACTTCTACACCGGTACGCGCGAGAACGTCGCGGACCTGCTCGCGCGGCCGAACTTCGAGCTGCTGCGTCATGACGTCACCTTCCCGCTGTTCGTCGAGGTCGACGAGATCTATAACCTGGCGTGTCCGGCCTCACCCGTGCACTACCAGAACAACCCGGTGCAGACCACCAAGACCTCGGTGCACGGGGCGATCAACATGCTCGGGCTCGCCAAGCGCGTGCGGGCCAAGATCCTGCAGGCCTCGACCAGTGAGGTGTACGGCGATCCGACCACACACCCGCAAACCGAGGAGTACTGGGGCAACGTCAATCCGATCGGGCCGCGCGCCTGCTACGACGAGGGCAAGCGCTGCGCCGAGACGCTGTTTTTCGATTATTACCGTCAGCACCGGCTGCGCATCAAGGTGGCCCGGATCTTCAACACCTACGGTCCGTACATGCACCCCAATGACGGCCGCGTGGTGTCGAATTTCGTGATGCAGGCGCTGCGCGGAGCGCCGATCACTCTGTACGGCGACGGCAGCCAGACCCGCTCGTTCTGTTACGTCTCGGATCTGGTCGAGGGGCTGGTGCGCCTGATGAACTCCCCCGATGAGGTCACCGGACCGATCAATCTCGGCAATCCCAACGAGATGACGGTGCGCGAGATGGCCGAGGTCATCGTGCGCCAGTGCGGCTCGCGCTCGCCCATCGCCTTCGCGCCGCTGCCGGCCGATGACCCGAAGCAGCGCCAGCCGGACATCACCCAGGCGCAGCAGCTGCTCGGCTGGCGGCCGTCGGTTGCGCTCGCCGCTGGGCTCGCCCCGACCATCGAGTATTTCCGCAGGTTCCTGCCGAGTGGCACATGAGTTCTTGCGGCCGACGCTCCGGGACTCGCGCGCCGGTGCGAGCGTGAGCGCCGTGCCCGGTGCCCCGCGCCTGCTGTTCGTGCCGGTCTCCGGGCCGACCGGCATGGGGGAGTACTTCCAGTCGCTCGCCATCGCCCAGGCCGCGCAGCACCGCTGGCCGGATGCGGCCATCCATTTCCTCCTCAACCGCAACGCCCCGTACGCGGCGAGCGCCCCGTTCGAGGCGACGCTGCTGCCGTCCTCGCCGACGTTTCATACCCCGGAGGTGGTTGCGGCCATCACCACATTCCGGCCGGACGTGGTGGTGTTCGCCAATGCCGGGCGCACCGCGCAGTTTCGCGCCGCGCGCGCGGCGGGCGCGGCGGTGGTCTTCATCAGCTACCGCAGGCGCAAGCGGCTGAAGGCCGCGCGGCTGCGCTGGATGCGCCTGATCGACGAGCACTGGATCGCCTTCCCGCGCTTCATCTCCGGCGGCCCGGTGCCGTTCGAGCGCTTCAACCGCTGGCGGTGCGGCAAGCCCGCACCGCGCTACCTCGACATCGTGCTGCCGCCGCTCGAGGCGAGGCACGCCGCGCCGCCCGCAGGCGGCGCGGCGGCGGGAGCGGGTCCGGTGCTGGTCGTGCCGGGCGGTGGCGCAGCGCCGCCCAATGCGCCGGATGCGCCCTCGCGGTTCCGGGCCGCTGCCGTGCTGCTCGCCGAGGCGGGCGTGCCGACGGTGTACGTCGGACCGGGTGAGGGGCCGCAGCCGCAGGGGCTCAGTACGCACCGGTTCTTGCCCCAGCACGAGCTGTTCGCGTTGATGCGCGGTGCGCGTCTGGTGGTGACCAATGGCGGCCAGACGCTGCTGCAGGCGGTGGCCTGCGGCGTGCCGTGCGTCGCAGCGCCCATCAATCGCGACCAGCCGATCCGTGTGCGCCGCAGCGCTCAGGCGGGCGTCGCGGTACCGGCGCGGCTCGATGCGGCCGATATCGCGGCGACCGCGCGTGGCGTGATCGAGGATGAGCCGCGGCGCCAGGCGATGATCGGGCACATTGCGGCGCTGTCGCTCGCCGACGGTGCGCAGGTGTCGGTGGACGCGCTCGCCGGGCTACTCACCCGGCACCGCCACCCCGTGCCCTGAGCGGCAGGCGCGGGCTATTTTTCCGGCGGCGCCGGCGGCGGGGTCATCCCCTCGGGGGTCATCGCGCCGCTCGGGCCGACGCTCACCGTCTTGGTGAGCCACCCGTTGATGGCGGCGACCTCGGAGGGCGTGAGCGTGCCGGCCGCGTATTGCAGCTGAATGATGCTGTTGATGTAGCTGTAGCGGCTGGTGGCGTAGTTGGTCTGTGCGGCGACCAGGGAGCTCAACGCATTGAGCACGTCGACTTCGGTCTGGGTGCCGACCCTGTAGCCCGCCTGCGTCGCCTGGAAGGCCGTCGCACTCGAGGTCATCGCCTGGTGCAGCGCGCGCACATTGGCGATCCCGGTGATCACGCCGAGATAGGCGTCGCGAGCCTGCTGGATGGTCGAGCGGGACGCCTGCTCGACGGCATCCTGGGCGGCCATGGCCTGGTACTGGGTCTGGTGAATGCGCGCCTCGTCGCCGCCGCCGCTGAACAGCGGCAGCGAGAATTCGATGCCGATCTGCCGGTCATTGCTGCTCGCGCCAAGGCCGTGGAATTCCTGGCCGAAAATCGTCTCGTTGGTGTTGTTGCTGCTGTAGGAGCGACTCGCCACCAGGCTGACGGTCGGGATGTCGCTGCCGAACGCGGCGCGC
Source organism: Pseudomonadota bacterium (assembly GCA_021851405.1). Taxonomy (GTDB): domain Bacteria; phylum Pseudomonadota; class Gammaproteobacteria; order Steroidobacterales; family Steroidobacteraceae; genus 13-2-20CM-66-19. The sequence continues at coordinate 104,870 of JAJZDW010000002.1, read as the reverse complement.
ACATTGTCCTCGGCCACATCGGCGGCCATGCGGCTTGCGATCAGCGCAAGGTTCTGCTTCAGCGAGGTCTGCACCCAGGCCTGCTGGTTGGCCGGGTGCGGCATGGCGAGCGGCAGGCTCGTGCCCGGCTCGGTCAGGTTCGAGTACTGCGTGCCCGTGATCACCTGCAATTGATCGAGCGCATTGGCCAGGGACTGCTTGGCCGTGATCACCGCGGCGGCGGCCGTGTCGCGCGCCGCGCGTGCCTGCTCGACGTCAGTGATGGCGATGAGCCCGACCTTGAAGCGCTCCTTGGCCTGCGTCAGGCCGAGCGTGAGCGCCTTCAGAGAGGACTCCTGCGCATGCAGAGTGTCGACGGCGGCGAGCACATTGAAGTACCCCGTCGCCGTTCTCAGGATCAGGCCCTGGGCGGCCGCCTCATAGTTGGCCTGCGCCTCGGCGACCTGTTTGTTGGCCGCCTTGAGGTTCATCCAGTCCGTCCAGGAGAACAAGTTCTCGGTGAGATCCAGGCTCCACTGTTTGGCGGCGGTGTTGGAGCTGCTGTGCAGGTTATAGGTGTAGAACGTGTTGTTCGCGGTGCTGCCGATCTGTCCGCTGCTGCCGGCGGAGTGGCTCCAGGTCTTGCCGGCCGTGGCGGAGATCTGCGGCAGCAGTGCCGCCCAGGCCTCCGGGCGCGCCTCGCGTGCCGCCATGTAGGTGGCGTACGCCTGACGGTAGGTCGGGTCGTTCTGCAACGCTTCGTGGTAGACCTGCAGGAAGTTCGTCGCCGAGGCCGCGGCCGACAGGCCGAGGGCCAGCGCGCCGCCCACGGCTGCCAGAATCAGATGACGAGGGGTGCTTCGCATAAGTTTCCCTAAAACACCGCACGGTGCGCAAAGTTGCACCCGATAAATTAATGAGGCGGGTGCCGTGCTCGACCGGTCGGCCCGCCGGGCGGCACCGACCGCCCGAATCAGAACGTGAAGGCCACTGGCCGTTGCGCGTGCGCCAGCGGATCGATGACCGTCTCGAACAGGCTCTCGTGCGTCCAGGCGTCTTCGGCCACCCGGCGGATCAGCTTCGCTTCCATCACCGGGGCGTCGCCGACCACGACGAACAGTCGCCCGCCGACGCTCAGTGCCTGCTGCCAGCGGCTGTCGTACATCGGCATCGAGCCGGTGAAGGCGATGGCCTCGAAGCGACCCGTTGGCGCAAAGCTGAGCGCATCGGTCCGCACCACGTCGATGTCGCGCAGGCCCATCGAGCTGATCATGCGTCGGGCCAGGTCGGCCAGCTCGGGCACGATCTCGAGCGACTGGACCGATTTGGCGAGATGCGACAGGCAGGCTGTGACGAAGCCCGACCCGGTGCCGATCTCGAGCACCCGCTCCCCGCCGGCCAGCTCGAGCGCCCCGAGCAGCCGTCCGACCACGCTCGGACGCAGCATGTGCTGGCCGCCCGGCAGGGGCACTTCCGCATCGGCATAGGCCATGAAGCGGTACTGCGGGGGCGTGAAGTGCTCACGCGGCACCGTGCGCAGGGTGTCCAGAACGCGCTCATCGAGCACATCCCAGGCACGCACCTGGTGTTCGATCATCTGTTCGCGGGCATCAGCCGGCATCGTGACGGGACTCCAATCGGACCAATCGCCTCCCCGGGTCCGGGGCAGGGGAAAATTACGGGTTTTCGGCGCTCCTGCCAAGCGGATTTGCGACGAGATATGGTGAAATAGCGCTAGAACGCCCTACCCCATGCGCTATGCTCGCGACGTGCACGGTCTGCACGTACGGATATAACCAATAAGTCGCGGAGCACTGTGGAAGCGGCCGCCCGAGGGAAGCTGAGCTGAATGTCGATCTTCCTGGCCCTCATCCTCGTGCTGTCGCTGTTCGCCGCGCTCATCCTCGTGCTGCGCTCGGAACGCCTGCGGCATCAAGAGCGGCGCACGCTTGAGTCCGTGGTGCGCCAGATCGAACGTCTCCCGCCTGAACGGGCGGCGCTGCGCGCCCCCGACGCACCGCAGTCCGCGCCCGTCGTCGCTGAACTGGTCGAGGCGCTGAACCGGCTGCTCGGCGCTGCGGCGCCGCGCCCCGGACGGGCAGCCGAACACAGCGAGTTCATCGCGCTCGCCGAACGGCTGCCGCAGGCCGTGCTCGTGCAGCGCGAGACCATCGTGTACGCCAATGCGGCCCTGGTGCGGCTCTTGGGCGTCACGCCCCAGGATCTGCCCGGGCGGACGCTCGCCGAGCTGGTGACGCCGGAGTACGCCGAACTCGTCACCGAGAACGCCCGTCGGCGCCTCGCCGGCCAGAGCGGTGCGGAGCGCTACGAAGTCGATCTGGCCGGCGCCGAAGGGGCGGTGCGGATCGAGCTGCTGGTGGCGCCCGTCGACTATGACGGTCCGGCGCTGCTGATGACCGGCACGGAGGTCCTCCCCGAGCAGGGCGCTGCGCCGGCGCGCGCGGCCCCCGGTATGCCCGACGGCGCGCAGCTTGCCGCGCTCGACCTGCTCACCGAGGCGGTGGTGGCGACCGACCGGGCGGGGGACATCATGTACTTGAACGCGGCCGCGGCGCGGCTGATTTCGGTCTCCCCGGAGCAGGCCCTGGGGCGAACCCTCGCCGACGTCGTGAATCTGATCGAGGAGGGCGATCGGCGGCTGATCAGCGAGCCGATCCGCCAGGCGCTCGGCAGCGGCATCGCCGTGAATCTCGGCCGTCGGGCACTGCTCGTGGCACGCAACGACGCCAGCGAGCGCTCGATTGAATTGTCGGCCTCCCCGATCCGCGCCTCGGGCGGACGCATGAGCGGTGCGCTGGTGCTGCTGCACGATGTCTCGGAGTTGCGCGGGATCGCGCGCCAGATGTCCTACCAGGCGACCCATGATGCGCTCACCGGGCTGGTGAACCGGCCGGAGTTCGAGCGGCGGCTGCAGGAAGCGGCCGAAAGCGGGCACCGTGGCGACGGCCAGCACGTGCTGTGCTGTCTCGACCTGGATCGCTTCAAGGTCGTCAATGACACCAGCGGTCACGTCGCCGGCGACGGGGTGCTGCGCGAGGTGGCGAAGGTGCTGCGCGATGCCGTGCGCGACAGCGACACGGTGGCGCGGCTCGGCGGGGACGAGTTCGGCTTGCTGCTGATCGGCTGCCCGCTCGAGAAGGCGCGTCAGATCGCCGATGATGTGTGCCGCGCAGTGGCCGATCACCGCTTCGTGTGGCGCGACAAGATCTTCAATCTCGGTGTTTCGGTCGGTCTGGTGGAGATCTCCCGCGAGAGCGGTGCGACCGAGGAGCTGCTGGTCGCAGCCGACTCGGCCTGTTACGTCGCGAAGAAGCGCGGCTCCGGACGCGTGGCGGTGTACTCGGCGCATGACGAGGCGCTCGCCCGTCACAGCGGGGAGATCCAGTGGCTGCAGCGGCTGCAGGCCTCACTGCGCGAGAACAGCTTCCAGCTGTACCAGCAGCCGATCGTGCCCGCCTACGGCGATGATTCGGGCGGGCCTGCGATGGAGGTGTTCGTGCGGCTCAGCGAGGATGATGGCGAGAACATCTCTCCTTCGGAGTTCGTGCGTGCCGCGGAGCGCTACCGGATGATGGGCATGGTCGACCGCTGGGTGGTGCAGACCACACTCGCGGCGCTCGGGCGCGGTGCGCTGCAAATCCCGCCGCGCCGCTGCGTGGCGATCAACGTGTCCGGGCAGACTCTCGGTGACCCCGATTTTCTCGAATTCGTCGTCGAGTGCCTCGACAGCACGGGCGTGACGCCCTCGCAGGTGTGCTTCGAGCTGAGCGAATCCTCGGTCGTGGCGAACCTCGAGCATGCCCGGCGATTCGTCGGGGTGCTGCACGGCATGGGATGCCGTTTCGCGCTCGATGACTTCGGCTCCGGAGTCGGCTCGTTCTCGAACCTGCGTGCCCTGCCGATGGATTACCTGAAGATCGACGGATCGTTCATGCGCAACCTGGCGCGCGACTCGGTCAATCAGGCGATGGTCATGGCGATGATCGAACTGGCGCGCAAGTTGAACTTCAAGGTGATCGCCGAACAGGTCGAGGACAGCGCCGCGCTCGAAGTGGCCCGACGCATGGGCATCGACTACCTGCAGGGTTACGCCATCGCGCGTCCGAAGCCACTGCCGCTGGCGGCCTGAGCGGCCCTCAGCGTGGCTGGAATCGCAGCGCCGCGCCGTTGATGCAGTAGCGCTGTCCGGTCGGCTTCGGCCCATCCGCAAATACGTGGCCGAGATGCCCGCCGCAGCGTATGCAGTGCACCTCGGTACGCCGCATCAACAGCCCACGGTCCTCGCGGGTGCCGAGTGCATCCGGCAGCGGCGCGAAGAAGCTCGGCCAACCCGTGCCGCTCTCGAACTTCGCGTCCGAGGAAAATAACTCCTGGGCGCAGCCGGCGCAGACGAACACGCCGCTGCGGTGCTCGGAATTCAGATCGCTGGTGCCGGAGCGCTCGGTTCCGTGTTTGCGCAGCACCCGGTACTGTTCCGGAGTGAGCGTCCGTCGCCATTCCTCTTCGGTTTTATTCACTGGAAATTGTTCTGTGGATCGCACGGGTGGACCTCGGGCGCCGTCTTATCTCGCGCGCTCAACAGTAACAGTCTGTTACCGGTTCGTCGAGCATCGTGCGCCGCGGCGGCGACGTTGACACAAATGCAACGAATGCGTGCGGCGCATTGCAGCTTGCACATCAATCGGTTACCACGCGTCTGGTTGCGATGAGGCGGCATCTGTTGGCGTAGACCCACATGAATGCATCCTGTGGGCTGTCAATTGTTCGGTGCAACTTCGCAGTGGCCGTGGTATGAAGGGCGTCCATTTCCATACGAGAACGAGCGGCAAGGACGCCCAGAGCCTATGCAGCTTGCCCGTCTATGGTGTGAACATCTCGCCGCCGGCTGTCCCAGTGAGCTCGCGGGCGTCGAGATTGCAGGCAGCGACGCGCGCGCATTGGATGCTGAGATATCCGCCTGTGTGAGTGCGCTGATCTGCCGGTCGATGACGGTCGATGAGCGCATCGAGCGGCGTCTGGGGGATATTAGTCAGGCGCTGATTGGCAAGCAGGCGGAAGCTGACGCGCCGGTGGCGGCCTACTGCGAGCGGCTGAACCGTCTGGTGAGCGCGGTGCTCACCCAATCACGCGCCGGCCAAGCCTGAGAGAATGTACGGCGCGTCACTGCGCTCGCCGCTGGCGAGCCGCAGTGACGCGCCGCAATCTTGCCTCAGAGCAGCGGAATCATCAGCAGCGCGACGATGTTGATGATTTTGATCAGCGGGTTGATCGCAGGACCTGCGGTATCCTTGTACGGATCGCCGACCGTGTCTCCGGTCACCGCGGCCTTGTGCGCCTCGGAACCCTTGCCGCCGAAGTTACCTTCTTCGATGTACTTCTTGGCATTGTCCCAAGCGCCGCCACCGGTCGTCATCGACACCGCGACGAACAGTCCCGTGACGATCGTGCCGATCAGCAATCCGCCGAGCGCCTTGATGCCGGCCCCGGGGCCCATGAGGTAGTTCATCACCACCACCAGCACCACCGGCACCACGATCGGCAGCAGCGAGGGAATGATCATCTCGCGGATCGCCGCGCGGGTCAGCAGGTCGACGGCGCGCGAGTAGTCGGGCTTGGCGCTGCCGTCCATGATGCCCTTGATCTCGCGGAACTGTCGGCGCACCTCGTTCACCACCGCGCCGGCGGCGCGGCCCACCGCCTCCATCGCCAGCGCCGCGAACAGGTACGGCACCATGCCGCCGATGAACAGGCCAATGATCACCGCAGGATCGGACAGCGAGAAGGTGACCAGCTTGCCGGCGGCCTGCAGGTTGTGGGTGTAGTCGGCGAACAGCACCAGCGCAGCCAGCGCGGCCGAGCCGATTGCGTAGCCCTTGGTGACTGCCTTGGTGGTGTTGCCGACCGCATCGAGCGGGTCGGTGATGTCGCGCACCTCCTTCGGCAGGCCGGCCATCTCGGCGATGCCACCGGCGTTGTCGGTGATCGGTCCGTATGCATCGAGCGCAACGATCATGCCGGTCATCGAGAGCATCGCGGTGGCGGCGACGGCGATACCGTAGAGGCCGATGCCATGGACTTCACCGAGCCGGTACGAGCCCCAGATCGCCAGGCACACCGCGATCACCGGCAGCGCGGTCGACTTCATCGACACGCCGAGGCCGGCGATGATGTTGGTGGCATGGCCGGTCTGCGAGGCGGCCGCGATTCTGCGCACCGGAGCGAACTCGGTGGCGGTGTAGTACTCGGTGATCACGATCAGCGCTGCCGTGAGCGCCAGTCCGATCAATGCGCAACCGAACAGCGCCATCCCTTCCTCGGGCATCAGCGCGCGGGTGATGAAGTAGAACCCGATCGCCGAGACGATGCCGGAGACCGTCACGCCCTTGTAGAGCGCGTTCATGATCTTGCCGCCCTCGCGCGTCGAGACGAAGAACGTGCCGATGATCGAGGAGACGATCGACATCGCCCCGAGCGCCAGCGGGTAGACGGCGGCGGTGAAGGCCGAGCCGTTTCCGTGCCCGCCGAACAGCAGCCCGCCGAGCAGCATGGTGGCGACCACCGTGACCGCGTACGTCTCGAACAGGTCGGCGGCCATGCCCGCACAGTCCCCGACGTTATCTCCGACGTTGTCGGCGATCACCGCGGGGTTGCGCGGATCATCTTCCGGGATGCCCGCTTCGACCTTGCCGACCAGATCCGCCCCGACGTCTGCACCCTTGGTGAAGATCCCACCGCCGAGCCGGGCGAAGATCGAGATCAGTGAGCCGCCGAAGGCCAGTCCGACGAGCGCGTGCAGCGCCGCGGGCTGGCCGATCAGATTGCGCAGGATGGCGAAATATCCGGCCACCCCGAGCAGTCCGAGCCCGACGACCAGCATGCCGGTGATCGAACCGCCGCGAAAGGCGACCGAGAGCGCTGCGTTCAGCCCGCGCGAGGCCGCTTCGGCCGTGCGCACGTTGGCGCGCACGGCGATGCTCATGCCGATGTAGCCGGCCGCACCGGACAGCAGCGCGCCGATCGCGAAGCCGCCGGCGGTCGGCCAACTGATGAAGAACCCGAGAATGAGGAACACCACGATGCCGACCGCCAGGATGGTGCTGTACTGGCGCCTGAGGTACGCCTTGGCCCCGGCCTGCACGGCCGCGGCAATCTCCTGCATGCGGGCATTGCCCGCGGGCAGGCGCAGAATCGCTGTCGTTGAGATCGCGCCGTAGAGCACGGCGAGTACACCGGCGGCAATAGCCGCCCAAAGCCACATATTCGGACTCATCAGTCGCTCTCCCCCTGGATTTCACTCCACAACGGCCGCGAAACACCGGACGCAGGCCGCCCGGCTCGCGGCAGCCGTGCGGCCGCAGGACTCGAGAACTATCAGACTTTGAAGGTCGTTTTCAGCTTGCGCCGCACGGGGGCGCCCTTGATTCGCACGTAATCGGGTAGGCCGTCGCGATACGGCGGATACGCCTCCCCGGCGATGAGCGGTTCGAGATAGCGTCGGCAGGCGGCGGTGATGCCGAATCCGTCCGCAGTGATGAATTCGCGCGGAACCTTCTTCTCCTGATTGGCGACCTCGCTGAGCGGCACGTGCCCGATCGTCCATTGATAGGGCTTGGCGCGCTTGCGCACGATGGTGGGCATCACCGCGTTGGTCCCTTTCACGGCGAGCTCCACGGCGGCCTTGCCGACCGCATAGGCCTGTTCCACGTCGACTTTCGAGGCGATGTGCCGCGCAGCACGTTGCAGGTAGTCCGCCACCGCCCAATGATATTTATAACCGAGACGCTCGCGGATCATGTTGGCGATTACCGGTGCGGCACCGCCGAGCTGCGCGTGCCCGAAGGCGTCGCGGGTCCCCGCCTCGGCGAGAAAACGCCCGTCACTGTAGGCCGCTCCTTCGGAGACCACCACGACGCAGTAGCCGTACTCCTCGACGCACTGCTGGGCGCGCTCGAGGAAGCGCTCGGGCTCGAAGGGGATCTCCGGAAAGAGAATGATGTGCGGCGCATCGCCCGGCTTGCGCCCGGCGAGCCCGCCCGCCGCGGCAATCCAACCGGCATGCCGACCCATGACCTCGAATACAAAGACCTTCGTCGAGGTGCGCGCCATCGAGGTCACGTCGAGCGCGGCCTCGCGGGTCGAGACCGCCACGTACTTCGCGGCCGAGCCGAAACCCGGGCAGCAGTCCGTATGCGGCAAGTCGTTGTCGACGGTCTTCGGCACGCCCACACAGGTGACCGGGTAGCCGAGCGACTCGCCGATCTGCGACACCTTCAGCGCGGTGTCCATCGAGTCGTTGCCGCCGTTGTAGAAGAAGTAGCCGATGTCGTGTGCGCGAAATACCTCGATGAGCCGCTCGTATTCGGCGCGGTTCTGTTCGAGACCCTTGAGCTTGAAGCGGGCCGAGCCGAACGCCCCGCCCGGGGTGTGCTTCAGGGCGCGGATGGTCGCGGCGCTCTCGCGTCCGACGTCGATCAGGTCTTCGGTGAGCGCGCCGATGATGCCGTCGCGGCCCACGTAGACTTTGCCGATGTGTCGGCTGCGGCGCATCGCCGTCTCGATCACCCCGCAGGCCGAGGCATTGATGACGGCCGAGACCCCGCCCGACTGGGCATAGAGCGCATTCTGTCTGCCGGTGTGCTTCATGGCATGCGCCCCCCCGGGGCGCGTGTTGTCGCGTCAGCGGCAAGGATAGCGCAGCGCGGGCCGCCTCGCCCGGCGGGACGAGGGCGGGCACGTGAGGTTTGACCGGCTTGCAGTGCCCCGGTATGGTGCAAGACCTTTCGTACTACAATAGTCATACTCATGCGCATCGTCCTGTTGGGGGCTCCAGGCTCGGGCAAGGGCACGCAATCGCAGCGGCTGGTGGAGCGGCACCACATTCCGCAGATCTCGACCGGGGATCTGCTGCGGGCCGCGGTCGCCAAAGGCACGCTGCTCGGACTTCAGGCCCAGGAGGCGATGGCCGCCGGGCGGCTGGTCGCCGATGAGATCGTGCTCGGCATGATCCGCGAGCGGCTCGGGGAGTCCGATACCCGCGAAGGGTTCATTCTCGATGGCTTTCCGCGCAATCTCGCCCAGGCTCGCGCGCTCGATGAGCTGTTGCGCACGATCGGTCAGCCGCTCGATGCGGTGGTGCAGCTGAACGTGGACTACGGGGAACTCTCGCGCCGGATCGCCGGGCGGCGCACCTGCAGCGACTGCGGCCGGGTGGTCAACCTGCTCACGCTGCCGGCGGGCGCGCTCGAACAGGAGCGCTGCCCGAAGACGGGCCAGCCGCACCGGCTGTTCCAGCGTCCGGACGACAACGAAGCGACGGTCGCGCAACGGCTGCGCGTGTACGACGAGCAGACCTGCCCCCTGGTCGATTATTTCCGCGGCCAGGGCCTGCTGCGCAGCATCGATGCCGAGGGTGACCTCGAGACGGTATCGGCCCGGCTCGCGCAGGCCCTCGCGGGCTGAGGCCCCGAGGGCCTGCGCGCTCAGAGCGCTGCGAGCAGTCGCTCGCCGAGCACTGCGCGGCGCCATCCGGTGAGCGGCGGTACGTCCTGACGCCCCGCCGCGAGTTGCTCGAGGTCGCGGCGCGTGGCGAGGACCTCCGGGCTCAGCGCAAGCTCGGTGGCTGCCGCCTGGTGCACCGCACTCAGCTTCTTCAGCAACGCCGTCACCTGTGGGTCGGGGCGGGACCTCAGGATCGGCGGGGCCGGGTCGGGAATGTCGGCGGCGCGCACCGATTCGAGCAGCTCCTCGCCGCTGTGCTCGAGCAGACCGGGCGGCATGCCCTCCAGGGCGCCCAGTTCGGCCCGAGTGCGCGGCACCCGCAGGACGATGTCCCGCAGGAGCGCATCGGCGAGGATCCAGCCGCGCGGCCGGTTGCGCTCGAGCGCGCGGCGCTCACGCCAGGCCGCCAGCGACTGCAGCAGGTGCTGGCGGCCCGGATCGAGCCCGCTCAAACCCTTCAGGCGCCGCCAGGCGGACTGTGGATCGACACTGAGGGTGGCCGGATCCTCGAGTGCGGCGAGCTCCTCGGCGAGCCAGGACCGCCGGCCGAGCCGATCGAGGCGCTCCTCGAGGGCCGTCTTCAGGGCGAGCAGATGGCGCACGTCGTCGAGGGCGTATTCGATCTGCTCGGGGGTGAGCGGGCGGCGCGACCAGTCGGTGCGCGTCTGCCCCTTGGCGAGCTCGAGCCCGAGCGTCCGGCGCACCAGTTCCGCGTAGCCAATCTGCGCCGCTTCGCCGGCGAGTGCCGCGGCAATCTGGGTGTCGAAGATCGGCCGTATCGCCCCGACCGCCGGCAGTAGCACCTCGAGGTCCTGCCGCGAGGCGTGCAGCACTTTCACCGCGCTCGATCCGCTGAGCGCCGGCGAGAGTGCGCGCAGATCCTTCAGCGCGAGCGGATCGACGCAGGCGGCCTGATCCTCCCAGGAGAGCTGCACCAGACACAGCTCGGCGTAGTAGGTGCGCTCGCGCAGGAACTCGGTGTCGATCCCAATGGCGCTCTGAGCGCTGAGGCGCGCGGCGATGTCGTTGACGGCCTCAGGTGTGGCAGCTGGGTGCAATGGCGTTCCGACCGGTACAATCCTGCACCATTATGCACGTTCACGTTCTTGGTGTTTGCGGTACGTTCATGGGCGGAGTCGCGGCGCTCGCGCGCGCCGCCGGCCATCGGGTCACCGGTTCCGATCAGAACGTATACCCGCCGATGAGTACCCAGCTCGCCGCGCTCGGTATCGAGCTGATCGAGGGCTACGCAGCGGAGCAGCTCGATCTGCGCCCCGACGTGGTGGTGGTCGGCAACGTCATGCGCCGTGGCCTGCCGGTCATCGAGGCACTGCTCGATCGCGGCTTGCCGTACGTCTCCGGTCCGGAGTGGCTGGCACGCGAGCTGCTGCGCGAGCGTTGGGTGCTCGCCGTGGCCGGTACGCATGGCAAGACCACCACCACCTCGATGCTCAGCTGGATCCTCGCGCACACCGGGCGCGAGCCGGGATTTCTGATCGGCGGCGTCCCGGCCAACTTCGGAGTGAGCGCACGGCTCGGCGGCGGCGCCTTCTTCGTGATCGAAGCGGACGAATACGACACGGCGTTCTTCGACAAGCGGGCGAAATTCGTCCATTACCGGCCGCGCACCGCGGTGCTGAACAACCTCGAGTACGACCACGCCGACATCTACCCCGACGTGGCCTCGATCCAGCGTCAGTTCCATCACTTGGTGCGCACCGTGCCGGGCAGCGGGCGGATCGTATGGAACGCCGCGGATGAGAATCTCAAGCAGACGCTCGCCATGGGCGCGTGGACCCCGCTCGAGGGCTTCTCACGCAACGCTGCTGCTCAGGTGCACTGGAGCGCCCGGCCGCTGAGCGGCGCGGCCGATTACGCGTCCTTCGAAGTGCTCGAGCGCGGCGAGCCGAGCGGCACGGTGCACTGGGATCTGATGGGCGCACACAACATGGAGAACGCGCTCGCGGCCGTGGCGGCGGCGCACCACGCGGGCGTGCCGGTGCACGAGTCCTTGGCGGCGCTCGAGTCGTTCCAGGGCGTTGCGCGCCGCATGCAGCTGCGCGGGGAAATCGATGGCGTGCGCGTCTACGATGATTTCGCGCATCACCCCACCGCCATCGCGACCACCGTCGACGGACTGCGCCGCAGGGTCGGGACCGCGCGGATCATCGCGGTGCTCGAGCCGCGCTCGAATACGATGCGCATGGGCGTGCACCGCGATCAGCTCGCCGGCGCACTCGCCGGCGCCGATGAGGTGTGGCTTTACCTCCCGGCCGATCTCGGCTGGGACCCGACGCCGGTGCTGAGCGCGCTGCGCGGCCATGCGCACGGCCGCGCCGAGGTGAACGTGCTGGCCCGTGACCTGGCCGCCTCGGTGCGCGCCGGCGACCAGGTGCTCATCATGAGCAATGGCGGCTTCGGCGGACTGCATGAGAAGCTGCTCGCCGAACTCGCCCGCCGCGCCCCCGCGCCTTAGGCGAGGCGCACCGCGTGCATCGCGCGGCGCGTACGCGCGCGATAGAAGCGCACCAGGCCCCAGGCGAGCGGCACCGTCCAGAGCAGCACCAGCCAGCCGGTGAAGCCGTCGTGACGGCTGAGCAGGAACTGCAGCGGCGCGGCGCGGTTCGGTTGCGCGAGCCCGTGCACCACCAACATCACCCACACCCATCCGGCGTGCAGGCCCCAGCTCGCCGCGGTGTTGCCGGTGATCGAGCGCACCATGGCGAGCACCACGCCCACGGCCGTCAGGCTGAGGAACGCATCGGCGATGCCGAGCGGATGATCGAACGCGCGCAGCGTCCCGCCGAGCAGCGCCACGCCGCTCCATGGATTCACCGCAGCCGGCGGAACGTGGAAGACCCCGAGGAAATGCGTCGCGGCGAAGATGATCGAGGTGAGCACGATGGCCGTGGCCGCGCCGGACTCGCGCGCGATGCCGGCGTACATCGCACCGCGCAGCGCGGTCTCCTCGATCAGCCCGACCGCCATTCCGCTGAGCAGTCCCTTGGCGATGAGCGCCGCCAGAGCCCCGGCGCCGTAGCGCGAAGCCTGGTGCCAGTCGAGCAGCCCGAGCGCGGCCATGCTGGCGACCACCGCGCACATGGTGAGTGCGCCGATCGTCAGTCCGACCCCCAGTTCGCGCACATACACCGGCCGCCGCGCGCCGAAGCCGAGACTCGCGCGGTCGGCGAGGCGCAGCCGCCGCGCGATGAGCACGAAGCCGAGCAGAAAGCCGAGCATGCCGATGCGCTCGCCGATGCGGTGAAACGGAAAACTAAAATGCGGATGCAGCAGCAGCCAGGCCGGATAGGTGAAGGCGGCCATGCAGGCCAGACTGAAGGCGATCAGCAGTAAGAACCAGGCGAATGTGCGCATCGTGCGGAAATCCTCGGTGAGCGGCGCATCACTGTACGGGCCGTGCGCCCCGCGAGGCAAATCTGGCGCAATGCGCCGGCTGATGCGCTGGCGGCGCAGCGCCCGCCGTGGCGAGAATCGCTGCCGGTCCGATCCGCAGGAGCAGACCCATGCCGTCATCGCGCGCCGTCGAGGTTTTGAACGCCCTGATCCACGGACTCGATCCGCTGAGTGGCGAGCCGCTGCCGGAGGGGTCGGTGCTGCACCGCGCCGAGGTCCTGCGGGCACTGCTCAGTGCGCACGATGCACTGCAGCAAGCCGGCGCCAGAGCGCAACGGCGCGCGCAGTTGCCGGACAACGTCGGGCGGTCCTGGAGCGAGGCGGAACAGGCCGAGCTGCTCGCGGCCTTCAAGGACGGCGCGACGCCGGCGGCCCTCGCGGCGAAGCACCGCCGCACGCTCAGGGCCATCGAGGCGCGCCTGGAGCGTCTGGGGCTGTTGCGGCCCGAGCAGCGCATGACGCGCGGGGGCTTTTCGGGCGTGTCGGAAACCCAGCCCGCGCGGCGCGCGGCGCGGGCGAGCGCCACGGCCACGCGCCGCACCCGTCGCGCTCGCCAGGGACCGACGCGATGACGGGCGGCGTGACGCGGCGGGTCGCTGAGAAGTTAAGCGCTCCAGCGCGCCGCGGCGCCCGTGCGCCGCCGATGTCCTTTCGGCCACGCTTGCGGCCCACCACGGAGCGAGCAGGGATGCTCGCGACCCCGTCTGCTGAAGTCACTTGCGCAGCGTCCATTCATAACTTCAGTGATGACGTTGTGTTTGGGCGCAGAGAAGGATGGCCGACGGCTGTTATAAGTTGTGTTCCGCCCGTTGATTTTTTGCGTTCAGACGTGGTAAATGCGCTCATGGCCGAGTCGACCCCCCGTGAGCGAGCCTACCGCCTGCGCTGCCACCCCAGCGCGCGCCAGCGGCGCGCGCTGGGGTGGCTCTTGGGCGCCTCCCGTTTCGTGTGGAACTGGGCGCTGGCACGGCGCACGAGTGCGTATCAAGCCGGTCCGACGCGCCTGAACGGGGTGTCGCTGTCGCGGGAGTTCACCGGCCTGTGCCAGGCCCCGAAGACGCACGGGCCCGCCGAGCTGCCTCGGGAGTCGTTCAATCAGGTGCTGCGCGATCAGGAGCGGGCATTGCAGACCTTCTGTGCCCGCCGGGCCCGCACCCCGCGCTTTCGGCGCCGGGGAGGACACGAGCGCGTGCACTTCACGCTCGATCAGCGCCGAGCGCAGGTCGAGCGCGACGCCACGCCCCGGTGGGCCTGGGTAGACCTGCCGGGCCTGGGACGCGTGACGCTGCGCCGGCAGGTCCGCTCCAAGGCAGCCTGGGCCGGACGGCCGGTGATCGAGATCGATCAATGTTATCCGAGCAGCCAACGCGGCTGCGAGTGCGGGACGGTGAACGCCCCACGGGGTCGCGCGAAACGTTGGGAGTGTCCGGCCTGCGGGGTCTCCCATGACCGCGCTGAGAACGCGGTGAAGAACAGCCGGGCCGAGGGGATGCGGCAGCTTGCGGCATCCTCATCGCCCCCTCCCGGCCAGGGGCCGGGAAGTGACGCACGGGGAGTGGCCTGCGCGGCGGAGCGCGCTCGGCGCCGCCCCCCGCAGAACCGTGAACTCGCTCAACGGCCCGTCAGGGCCAAGACCGCTCGAGCGCTGTCAGGAACGGCGCGATGAGCGGTCAGGGCGGGATTTTAAGGAGCGAGCATGGGCAGATCGAACGGCGAGTGGCGGTGCGCACGGTGCTGCGGTGGCTGATGGGATGACGAATTCGATCGTCTTTTACGATCCGACCTGCGTACGCGCCTATGACAGCGATACGCTGCGCCGTGAGGCGATCGGCGGTACCGAGGCGAGTGTCGTGCGCATCGCCGATGCGCTCGGTGCGCGCGTCGCGCAGCACAACCGCACGACTCAAAGTGGCCGCTACGTGCTGCCGCAGCGCGATCCGACCGTCGGGTGCGTGGTGCTCGTGCGCGATTCGCGCGCGCTGCCGGACGTCCAGCGCCTCTATCCCAATGCGCGCGTTTTCCTCTGGCTGCACGACCGGATGCGGCCGGGCTCGCGCCGCGCCCGCTGGCTGGCCTCGAGCGCCGAGCTGTTGCGGGCGCTTGATGTGCAGATCATCTGCGTGTCGGACACGCAGCGCGCGTCGGTCGAAGCGACGCTGCACTGGATGCAGGTGGCCGACTCGATCCGGGCTCGCACGATCTACAACCCCATCGATGCGGCGCTGCGCCCGGACGGCTCGCCCATCGATGCGCGCAAACTCGTGTTTTTCTCCTCGCCCAATAAGGGCCTGAAATACACGCTGGATGCATTCCGTTTCCTGCGCCGCAAGATGCCCGATCTGGAACTCGTGGTCGGCAATCCCGGCTACAAGCAGGGCCGCTGGGCGCTCGAGGGGGTGCGGTATCTGGGTCCGCAGCCGCAGGAGCGCATTCACGCCGAAGTGCGCACCGCGCTGTGCACGTTCTTTCCCAATTTCGTGATCCCCGAAACCTTTGGCCTGGTGTTCGCCGAATCCAACGCGCTCGGCACCCCGGTGATCACCCACGATTGCGGCGCGGCGCGCGAGATCCTCGCCGATGAGCGCCAGATTCTGCCGGTGCTCGGCGCGCAACGCGCCTACGAGCAGCTGTGTGCGCCGCTGCCGCCGCACTGGCGCACCGGGCCGGCGCGGGTGGCCGCAGGACTCGGGCTGTTCGAGGCGTACCTGGAGCGCATCGGCGCCTGGCGCGCCGGGGAGCGCCCGGTCACGGTCGCGGACCGCCGCTTTCAGCTGACCGCCGTGGCCGAGCACTGGCGGGCGGCACTCCTGCCGTGAGCGTGCCGGCGGCGCGGCACGCCCTGCGTGCAATTGGTTACAGTTCCGGGCGCCGGGGCGGGCAGAATGACCCGTCTGGTTCCGGCCGCATCGTACCGATGAGCGCGCATCCCATTCAGCCCTTCGTCATCCGCCACGGCCGGGTCGGTGACATGATCATGCAGACCGCACTGCTGGCGATGCTGCACCGGCGTTACGGGATGCCCTGTCAGGTAGTGGGCGCCGGACCCTGGAACTCGAGCGTGTTTCTCGGTCATCCCGACGTGGCGCACGGCTGGAGCCTGCCGCGCCACGCGCCCTTTCCCCTCACTCCCCAATGGCCGCATCTGGTGCGCGCGCTGCGCGCGAGCGCGCCGGGGCCGATCTACATCGCGGAATATCAGTACCGGCAGCTGCCGCGCGTGAAGCGGCTGCTCGCCACGAGCGGCATCGATCCGGACCGCTGCCTGTTCATTGACGAGGAGCCGGGTGAACGCGGCCATTGGATCGATGCGCTGCTGCGGCTCGGGGCGCGCACGCCGGCGGCACTCGAGGCGGCCGGCTATCCGCTTCCGGTCGATTATCGCCGCTGTGCCCCGCGACTCGCGGTACTGGATTTCGAGCGTCGCGAGCGCGACGCATGGCTGCGCGCGCGCGGCTGGTTCGGCCGGCCGCTGGTGCTGCTGCAGCCCGGTAATCACCGCAGCATGAGTGCGCGCCGGCGCCGCCGCTGGCAGGACCGCGACGACAAGGCCTGGCCGATCGGGCACTGGCGCGAGTTGATCGGGTGTATCCGGGCTCGCCTGCCCGAGGCGCTGCTCGTGCTGCGCGGGGCACGCGAGGAGATTCCGATGCTCGAGGCAATGCGCTCGGCCATCGGACTGGCGGACCTGCAGGTGGCGGGCCTGGAGCTGCGGCCGCTGTTCGCGCTGATCGAGACGGCGCACAGCATGATTTCGGTCGACACCGGCCCGGCGCATGCGGCCGCGGCGCTCGGGCTGCCGGTGGTCGTGCTGTACGGCATCTGCGGGCAGGGGGTATGGCTGCCGCGCAGCCCGACCGGGTCTGCGGTGATCGGCCTTGGCGGTCCGCCCCAGTATGAGCGGGCCGCGGAGATTCCGGTGCAGGCAGTCTTTGAGGCTTGGTGTACGCTGCCCGGGGGGCGCGGGACGGCGCGCCGGGTCGCAACCGCGGCCATGGCGGAGTCCTGAGGATCGTGCCGGGCGCGCGGGGCGCGTCCGACCGATCCGCGCAGCGCGATCCGGGGCCGTCACGGCCGAGAGGGCGGTGAGGATGAAATTTCTGTTTGCGGATTCAACCACGCGCGGCTACGGCACCGAGCAGCACGGCGCGGCGCTCGCGATTGCGTTGGCGCGCCGCGGCCACACGGTGCGCTGCGTGGTGCGCGGCGGCAGTTCGGTCGAGGCCATCCTGCGCCAGTCGGGAGTGTCCTGTCTCGCGGTGGCCCCCGGAGTGGCGAGCGGCGTGCGATTGGTGCTGAGCACGATTGCCCAGGCGCGGCGCGAGCGGCCCGACTGGCTGGTCACGGGCGATGGGCGCTTCCATTGGGTGTTCATGGGTTTGCGCCGCCTCGCCGGGGCCCGAGTGGCGTTCTTTCGCCATTGGCCGGTGGTACCCAAGAGCGGTCGGACGCGGCGCATGCTGGCGCACCGCGCCGACCGCTTCATCCTGGTCTCGCGCTTCCACCGCGAGGAGTACCACCGCCAGGGCATGAACGTGGCGCGCGCCGTGGTGCTGTACAACCCGATCGACACCGAACTGTTCCGTCCCTGCGCCGAGTGGCGCGCCCAGATCCGTGCGCGTCACGGCATCGGCGCCTCGGACGTGCTCATTGGCTACGCCGGCCGCATGGTGCGCGAGAAGGGAATCTTCGCGATGTTCGAGGCGCTCGAGCCGCTGCTCGCGCAGTTCGAGCACGCTCGGGTGCTGTGGGTCGGTGATGGACGGGACGTCGATGAGCTGCGCGCGCGCGTGGCCGGCTCGGCGCACTCCTCACGCCACTGCTTTCTCGACTGGCAGCTCGACATGGCGCAGCTCTACCCGGCGTGCGACCTGATTGTCGTGCCCTCGGTGGGCGCGGAGACCTTCGGCCGGGTGTCGGTCGAGGCGCAGTCGGCCGGGGTGCCGGTCGTCGTGACCGATGCCGGCGGGTTGCGCGAGACGCTGGTTCCGGGCGAGACCGGACTCATCACGGCGGCCGGGGACAGCGCCGCGCTCTCGGCGGCGGTCCGCGAGCTGCTCGCCGACGAGGCGCGCCGCGAGCGCATGGGC
Source organism: Pseudomonadota bacterium (assembly GCA_021851405.1). GTDB lineage: Bacteria > Pseudomonadota > Gammaproteobacteria > Steroidobacterales > Steroidobacteraceae > 13-2-20CM-66-19. The sequence goes on along the minus strand of JAJZDW010000002.1, from coordinate 86,871 downwards.
GCCGCCGGGCGCGAGTGGGTGTGCGCTCATTTCTCCTTCGCGCAGATCGCTCGCGATTTCGAGGCACTGCTCGGCCAGGATGGCCCGGGCGAGCAGCGCCTCGCGGCGCGCGAGTGACCCGCGCGCGCCCCTCGCTCAGAAGCGTCGCGACACGTACAGCGTGTAACTGTAGGTGCTGGTGAACGAGTAGGGCCCGGCACCGCCCTGCGGATCGCTCGGCAGGTCACGCTGCCGGTTCGCGTCGATCACGTTGCGGAAATCCACGCCCAGGTCCCAGTTCGGCATGAACTTGCGCCACTCGAGGCCCGCGCCGAGATACAGCCCGTAGGCCGGGGTGGCGAGCGAGTAGCGCGCCGCGCCCATGAAGACGTGGAAGGCGATCGGCCAGGTGAAGCGGTAACGGTAGTCGATCATGCGCACGCCGAGCATGAGCCGGCCGCTGATCGCGTCCGCATCGAGCGCCACGCCGATGTCCTGATGCTTGGAGATGCGCCGCAGCGCGCCGATCGTGAGGTCCGGACTGCCGGCCCAGCGGGTGTAGAAGCGCACCGTGCTCGTCGGATTGACGAGCATGCGGTAGTAGTTCACGCCGGTCTGCACGAACAGCCAGTCGCCCTTGGGCCGCGTGCCCTCGAATGCCCCGGCGCCGGTCGAGTCCCCGTTGAGCAGCGCCGAACCGTCGGTCACGGTCCCCTCCAGGCGTACGAAGTGCGCACCGAACACGTCGCTGCCCATCTGCAGCGCGGCGCCGACCGCATAGCCGTCCCAGGGCCGCGTGTACCGCAGCGAGCCCATGTACTCGTTGCGGTAAGGGTAGGTGGCGAAGGTGGTCTGCCCTTCGTTCGACAGCGAGCGCAGCCGCAGCTGCAGGTAGCCCCCGAACGGGGGTGTCCAGCCGAGGCGCAGCATGTTGCTCTGACCGCCGACCTGATCGGCAATTGTGGTCGGTGTGGCGAGCACGCGCTGATCCCCGAACCAGTTGCCAATGCTCGCGCCGTAGTTGGTGATCCCGTCGAGATACCCGGTCTGCAGCGGGCTCGCGGTGTGCACGTACCAGGTCGGCGAGAACGAATCGACCTCGTACGTCAGGTCGAACGGACCGATGTGGGGGAACTGGATACCGACCGAGATATCGGGCTTGCCGAGCAGGTAGTTCTTGCCATCGGCGGTGTCGTTGCCGGCGTACTCGACATAGACGGCGAACGGCACGCGGCCTGGGAAAATGAACTCGCTGCTGACGGAGGCCTCCTGTTTGCCCACCACGTGCGTGCCGGCGTTGAACCCGGTGCTCTGCGCCTTGCTGGGGTTGATGAACGCCTGCATGATGTTGCTGAAGGACTCGCCACCGGCCGCCCCGCCGCCCCAGATCAGCACTCGCTGGAACGACAGTCCCCAGCCACTCACCGGTTCGATGCTCAGCCGCAGCCCCCCCATCTTCGGGTGGCCGCGGGTGAAGGTGAAGTTCGGCAGCTCGATACGGCTCGACTGCGACATCTGCGCCACGAAGATCTCGTACTGCAGGCCGAGCCGCGTCAGGGGCTGATAGTTCGACAGCGTGATCGAGGGCATGGTCGGCGCCTCGGTGCTGATCAGCATGGCGCTGTCGGTGAGCGGCGACCACCAATGATCCCGGTAGCCGATATCGAGCTGCGCCCAGTCGAAGCCGAGGCTGAGCATGGTGCCGGTCGGCGTCACGCGGCCGCGGTAGATGTCCCCGCCGAGATTGAGCAGGATGTGCGAGTTCGGCTGCAGGTAGCCCGCCGCGGCGACCTGGAAGGGACTCTGCGCCTTCTCGCCGTGCGCGTTCGGCAGCGTGATGTTGGAACGTCCTCCGGTCACACCGATCGAGGCGCTGGCGAACTCCACGCCGTTGGAGTGCATGTAGCGGCGCAGGTAATGCCGCACCCGCTCACAGAGCGGCCGGTCGACGCGGCAGGCTTTCGGCAGTGCCTCGAGGACCAGCGCGGCCGGGATCGGTCGGGACAGCACCGGCTCATCGCCGAGGATCAGCACCCGTTCGACCGAGTTCTGCATCGCCGGATCGAGGTTCAGCGGCAGGTAAGGGGTGACGCCGCGTGCGAAGACGCTGGGCGCGAGGGCGAGGAGGCTCAGGAGCAGCAGCCCCCGGGGCAGGGTGTGTCGAGTCATTCCGTTCTCGTGTGGCTTATTGCGTCCGCAAGGCGCGCAAAGTAGCCAGCGCGAGGACAAAGATCAATGGCGCCTCGCGACGCGCGTTACGCCGCGCTCATCGATCCGCGGCCGCTTACGGTCTCCATCCAAACCACTTCGGTGACGATTGACCCATCGGCATACAGTTCGAGCGTGCGATAGGCCGCCGGCCGCGGGTCGAGCTCGAAGTTCTCCGCGTGTGGCTTGAACTGTGCGCAGGTCGAGGGCGTGCCGAGCAGTCGCACGCCCTTGCGCAGCGCATCGAAGCTCTGATGCACGTGCCCCCAGAGTATGCCCCGTACGTTGGGGTGACGGTCGATGACGGCGAAGAAGGCCTGCGCGTTGACGAGGCCCACCTGATCGAGCCAGCGGCTGTGCATCGGCACCGGATGATGATGCAGACACACCAGCGCCGGGCGCTCATCGGCCTGGGTGAGCGCCGCATCGAGCGCAACGAGGCTGCTGTGGCGCAACTCGCCGTGGGCCGCGCCGGGCACCACGCTGTCGAGCAGGATGATGCGCCAGCGGCCCAGCTCGAGCTGACCGCCGGTGAGGAACGGCGCCTCGCTGAGCGCTTCGCGCAGCCGGGGCGGGTCGTCGTGGTTGCCCGGCAGGCACAACACCGGCACGTGCAGCGCGCCGAACAGCGCGCGAAAATGCACATAACCGCCGGGGTCATCTTGCACGATGTCGCCGGTGACTAGCAGCGCATCCGGCGGCCACAGGCCGCGCTGCGCGTGGGCCAGCGCCCGACGCACCGATGGCAGCGTCGGCACCCCGCGCAGCACGCCGCCCTCGCTGGCGTACAGGTGCAGGTCGGTGAACTGAATGAGACGTACGCTGCTCATGTGCGCGCAGCGTAGCAAAGACGCCTTAACCCGCAGTGAACTGGTTGGCATCCGCGCGGCCGTCCGGTGTTCAGTGGTTCCCAACAGCACGCTCTGGGCCTCGGGCCCTCACGGCCGTCCGTCCGGTTCGAGCCGGGACCGGGATCTGCGCCGTGCGGGGCGCTTCACCGACCCGGCGGGCGAGACTCCCGTCGATCTGGCTATTTATACAGGCGTGCGGGCCGGTGCTCGTCAGAGGGTCCACGAACGGATGGGCGGACATCCGGTGGGCACTCGCCGGCGCCGGTGCGGAGATTGAGCATTGGGATGCGCTGGGGGACAATGCCGGCCCCTTTTCCCCTGATGTCGCGCGGCGGTGGCCGCGCGGGCGGGTGCGATGAGGGCCCGCGCCGCCTGAAAGGAGCCGATGAGCACACGCCGAGAGCTTGCGAGCGCGCTGCGGAACGCGCTGGGGTGCGCATGACTGCGTACGGCGAGCGCCGTCGAGGAGCGGGGCGCCCGGCGGCCGTTCACCTGGGGCGCCCGCAGTGCATCGGCGCGCCCGCCTGTGCACCCTCGCGACCCCGCAGCGAGGGGCCTGCCGGTGACCGGGCGGGACGTGATGCGCGGCTCGGCGCCGGCCGCTCAGGGGTGAGCGTGCACCGTCCCGGAGGTCTGCGCAGGCCGGCTCGTACGAGCCGCATCGGCCTCGCGACCCCGTCGGTTCCGGGAAGGACCTCGAGGCGACATCGCTCACCGGGCATGGGCCGATACCGGCCTCTCGTATTTTTGCCGGTCACCGACGTGTTCGCGCTGCGGGATGACGCTGGCCGCCGCCAGCCGCCGCGCACGATGCGCGGGCGGCTGGCGGTCGGGGCCGGCGCTACGTTATCGTGGCGACGTGACGTCGGTACCGACGGCCGGGGGATCGGCCTCGATGATTTCGGTGCCGCGGACCTGAAGTCCGCAGCGCCTCGCACCGTGTGGATTCAGCGCCGGGCGCCTCGAGCGCAAGATCGGCGAGCGGCTTGATACGGCAAATTGATCATACGTTAAGGGGTTACGGCTCATGGCAATCAAGGTGGGAATCAACGGCTACGGCCGCATCGGACGCAACGTGCTGCGCGCCCTGTTCGAGGGCAAGCGCGCCAGCGAAGTGCAGATCGTCGCGATCAACGACCTCGGGGACGCCAAGACCAATGCGCACCTGACGCAGTACGACACGGTGCACGGCCGCTTCCCGGGCGAAGTGAAGGTCGACGGCGACTCGCTGTCGGTCAACGGGCAGCGCATCCGCGTGCTCGCCGAGCGCGATCCGGCCAAGCTCCCCTGGGGCACCCTCGGGGTGGACTTCGTGCTCGAGTGCACGGGGCTGTTCACCAGCAAGGCGAAGGCCGCGGCGCACCTGGCTGGCGGTGCGAAGAAAGTGCTGATCTCCGCCCCGGGCGGGGATGATGTCGATGCGACCGTGGTCTACGGCGTCAATCACGGCGTGCTCTCGAGCAAGCACACCGTGGTGTCGAACGCCTCGTGCACCACCAACTGTCTGGCGCCCGTCGCCAAGGTGCTCCACGACACGGTCGGGATTGCCGCCGGACTCATGACGACCGTGCACTCCTACACCAACGATCAGGTGCTCACCGACGTCTACCACAAGGACCTGCGTCGCGCGCGCTCGGCGACCCAGTCGCAGATCCCGACCAAGACCGGCGCTGCGGCCGCCGTGGGTCTGGTGCTGCCGCAGTTGCAGGGGCTGCTCGATGGCTTCTCTGTGCGCGTCCCCACCATCAACGTCTCGATGGTCGATCTGACCTTCTCGGCCCAGCGGGCGACCAGCGTCGAGGAAGTCAACGAGCTGCTGCGCACGGCGGCCGCTTCCTCTGCGTGGCAGGGGGTGCTCGGCTACAACACCGCACCGCTGGTCTCGTGCGACTTCAATCACGACGCACACTCCTCAGTGTTCGATGCGACGCTGACCAAGGTCATCGGCGGCACGCTGGTGAAGGTGTGCGCGTGGTATGACAATGAGTGGGGCTTCTCCAACCGTATGCTCGACGTCGCGCTCGCCTGGTCCAAGGCGTCATGACCGTCCGACGCATGACGGACACGGACCTGCACGGCAAGCGGGTGCTGATCCGTGAAGACCTCAATTGCCCCATCAAGGACGGCGCAGTGACGAGCGATGCGCGCATCCGCGCCGCATTGCCGACCATCCGCTATGCGCTCGACCAACATGCCCAGGTGTTCGTCGTGTCGCATCTCGGGCGGCCGAAGGAGGGTGAGTTCGACGAGGCGCTGTCGCTGAAGCCGGTGGCGGCGCGGCTCGCCGAGCTGCTCGGCAAGCCGGTGCCGCTGAAGCGCGATTGGCTCGACGGCCTCGAGTGCGCTCCGGGCACCGTGGTGCTGTGCGAGAACGCGCGCTTCAATACCGGGGAGAAGAAGGATGACGAGACGCTCGCGCGGCGCATGGCAGCGCTGTGCGACGTGTTCGTGATGGATGCCTTTGGTACCGCTCACCGGGCCGAGGCCAGCACGCACGGGGTGGCGCGCTTCGCCAAGGTGGCCTGCGCCGGACCGTTGCTGGTCGGGGAACTCGAGGCGCTCGAGCGAGCGCTGGAGAAGCCGGCCCGGCCGCTGGTGGCGATCGTCGCCGGCTCGAAGGTCTCGACCAAGCTCACCGTGCTCGAAACGCTGCTGGAGAAAGTCGACAAGCTCATCGTCGGTGGCGGCATCGCGAACACCTTCCTGGCCGCCACGGGCGTGCAGGTCGGCAAGTCGCTGTGCGAGTCGGAGCTCACCGATGTGGCACGGCGCCTGATGGACCGGGCGCGCGAGCGCGGCACGGAGATCCCGCTGCCGACCGACGTGGTGGTCGCCAAGGAGTTCGCCGCCACCGCCCACGCCGACGTTCGCTCGATCCACGACGTGCGCGCCGAGGAGATGATCCTCGACATCGGCCCGGACACCGCGGAGCGTCTGGCGGCGCTGCTGCAGGATGCCGGCACCATTCTCTGGAACGGACCGGTCGGGGTGTTCGAGTTCGACCAGTTCGGTGAGGGCACCCGCACGATCGCCGAGGCGATTGCGCGCAGCAAGGCATTCTCTCTCGCCGGCGGTGGTGACACGCTCGCGGCAATCGAAAAGTACCGCGTCGAGGACGGGATTTCCTACATCTCGACCGGCGGCGGGGCATTCCTGGAATTCGTCGAAGGCAAGCAGCTGCCTGCAGTGGCAGTTCTGGAGGCGCGCGCGCGCGGCTAAATTTATGCTCAGAAGAACCAAAATCGTGGCGACCGTCGGTCCGGCCACAGACGATGTACAGATCCTGACGGACATGATGCGCACCGGCCTCGACGTGGCGCGCCTGAATGCCTCGCACGGCACGGTGGATGATCGCCGCCGCCGCCTCGCGATGGTGCGGGAAGCGGCGAACCGGGCCAATCGGTGCGTCGGTGTGCTGCTCGATCTGGCCGGGCCGAAGATCCGCATCGAGAGTTTCGTCGAGGGCAAGGTGATGCTCGTCGAGGGCACGCCGTTCGTGCTCGATACTTCCCTCGATCCGAAGGCCGGAACGCTCGAGAGCGTTGGGGTGGCCTACAAGAATCTGATTCACGACGTGAAGGGCGGCGACACGCTGCTGCTGAACGACGGGCAGATCGTGCTCGACGTGGATCGGGTGGCCGGTACGCGCATTCACACCCACGTGCGGGTCGGCGGCGAGCTGTCCAATCGCAAGGGGCTCAACCGCCAGGGCGGCGGTATCTCCGCGCCGGCCCTCTCGGACAAGGACAAGGAGGACATCCGTATTGCCGTGGAGGAGAGCGTTGATTACATCGCGGTGTCCTTCGCGCGTGATTCGGACGACATCGAGCAGGCGCGCACGCTGGCCCGCCGCGCCGGCCGCGACACGCGCATCGTCGCGAAGGTCGAGCGCCAGGAAGCGATCAGCAATCTCGATGCGATCATCAAGGCATCCGACGTCGTCATGGTGGCGCGCGGTGACCTCGGCGTGGAGATGGGCTACGCGGAGCTCACCGGGCTGCAGAAGACCATCATTCACAAGACGCGGGCGCAGAACCGAGTGGTGATCACCGCGACGCAGATGATGGAGTCGATGATCCAGAGCCCGATTCCGACGCGTGCCGAGGCCAGTGATGTCGCCAACGCGGTGCTGGACGGCACCGACGCGGTGATGCTCTCGGCGGAAACGGCCGCGGGCCGCTATCCGGTGCGCGCCGTGGAGGCGATGGCGCAGATCATCGAGGGCGCAGAGAAGTACCAAGTCTCGCTCGGTAACGAGCGACACCGCACCGAGGGTCAGTTCGGCGACAGCGAGGAGGCGATCGCCATGGCCGTGATGTACGCGGCCAACCACATGAAGGTGCGCGCCATCGTCGCGCTGACCGAGTCCGGGTCGACCCCGCTGTGGATGTCGCGTATTCGTTCGGACATTCCGATCTACGCCTTCACCCGTCATGAGTCGACCCGACGGCGCGTGACGATGTTCCGCGGCGTGTACCCGGTCATCTTCGACGTGACCCGTGCGAAGTCGACCGGGGAATTGTACGACACGCTGTTTACTCGGCTGCTGGAGCTGAAGTTGGTCGAGCGCAAGGATCTGGTGATCCTCACCAAGGGCGAACAGTCGGGCGTGCAGGGCGGCACCAACTCGTTGCAGATTCTCGAGGTCGCCTGAGGGCGTGGCGTCCCTGACGGGGTTCGAGGCCGACGCGCCGGCCGCGCTTGCGGGCGGGGCGCGTCGGCGTCCCGTCGTGGCGCTGGTACTGACCGGCGGCGGGGCGCGCTCGGCCTACCAAATCGGCGTGCTGCGGGCGCTTGCGCAGATGCTGCCGCGCTCGCGCAATCCCTTCCAGATCATCATCGGCACTTCGGCCGGCGCGGTGGCGGCGAGCGTGCTCGCGGCGCAGGCGCACGTCTGGCGCCAGGGCGTGGCGGGACTGGAGCGGGTCTGGGCGAATTTCCGCACCGAACAGGTCTTCTACGTCGACGGACCCCACATGGTCCGCTCGGGTCTGCACTGGATCCTCTCGCTGCTCTCGAGCGGCCTGGTGCTGGCACCGCCGAAATCGTTGCTCGATACCAGTCCACTGCGCGAGCTGCTCGGACGGGAAGTGGACATCAGCGGCATCCGTCGCAGCATCGAGCGCGGGCACCTGCGCGCCTGCGCGCTCTGCGCCACCAGTTACGCCACGGGGGAATCGGTCGCTTTCTTCGATGCCGCGCCGCAGGTGGGCGAGTGGTCGCGCGTGCAACACATCGGGCGGCGCAGCGAGCTGACGCTCGATCACATCATGGCGAGCGTGGCGATCCCGCTGCTGTTCGCGCCGATGAAGCTCGGCAGCGAATTCTTCGGCGACGGCTCCATGCGCCAACTCAATCCGCTCAGTCCGCCGATCCATCTCGGTGCGGACCGTCTGCTGATCATCGGGGTGAGCTCCGAGCAGGGCTCGGGCACCGACTCGAGCCGGCCGGCGACGATGCCGACCCCCGGGGAGGTGTTCGGCTTCATGCTCGATACGCTGTTCAACGACCAGCTGTACGGGGATCTTGAGCACATCGAGCGCATCAATCAGCTGGTGCACGCCGCGCCGCAGACGCGCGCCGTGCGCCCGATCGAAACATTCATGATGGCGCCGAGCATCGACCCGAGTGACATCGCCGCGCGGCACGTCGCGGACATGCCGCGCGGCCTGCGTGCGCTGCTGCGCGTGCTGGGGGGACGGCCGGAGGTCTCCGGTCATCAGTTGACGAGCTACCTGACGTTCGAGGCGCCGTACACGCGCGCCCTGATCGAATTGGGCTACGAGGACGCGATGCAGCTGCGCGAGCCCTTGACCGCGTTCGTGAGCGGGGAGCAGGACGCTGCGGCCGTGGCCGCGCAGTCCGGCTGAGCCTCAGCGGCTCTCCGGCGCCGCCTCGCTGCGCAGCCCGGTGTGCCGGGCCCGCACGCGCGGGTGCGTCTCGGCGAAGCGCTGGGTGAGACGCTCGACGATGTAGACGGAGCGATGCTGTCCGCCGGTGCAGCCGATCGCCACCGTGAGATAGCCGCGGTTGCTCGCCTGGTATTCCGGGACGCGTGCGTTGATGAAGGTGGTGATGTCATCCACCAGGCGTGCCACGTCGGAGTGGCGCTCGAGGAAGCTGATCACGGGCGGGTCGCGGCCCGTGAGGGCGCGCAACGCCGGCTCCCAGTAGGGGTTCGGGAGCGAGCGGGCATCGAAGACGAAGTCCGCATCGCCCGGAATCCCGTGCTTGAAGCCGAACGACTCGAACGTCACCGCCAACCGGCCGCCACGCGGCTCGCCGAGCCGCTCGGCGATCAGGTCGCGCAGCTTGTGCATGCCCATGTGCGAGGTGTCAATCACCAGATCCGCCGCCTGGGCGATCGGATCCATCAGCCGCCGCTCCAGCGCGATCGCGCTGCTCAGGTCGCGGCTGCCGCGGCCCATCGGGTGCGTGCGGCGCGTTTCGGCGAAGCGGCGCAGCAGCACCTCGTCGGCGGCGGTGAGGAAGATGACCTCGCAGTCGATGCCGCTGCGGCGCAGCTCATCGATCAGCTGCGGTACGATCGCGATTTCCGCTGCGCTGTTGCGCGCATCGACGCCCACCGCCGCGCGCCCATAGGTCTGTTCGGGACTGCGCACCGCGTGCGCGATGAACGGCTTGAGCAGGGCGGCCGGTATGTTGTCGATGCAGTAATAGTCCAGGTCCTCGAGCATGCGCAATGCCACGCTCTTGCCCGAACCCGACAGCCCGCTCAAGACGATGATGCGCACGGGGTGTGCCGTCCTCGCCGCTCAGGCGCGCAGCATGCGCACCTCGAGCGCGTGGTGATCGGTGAGCTTCTCTTTGTGCTTCTTGACGCAGCGGTCGAGCTTGTCGGCCAGCAGGTCGATCGCCGCGTACATGTTTTCTTCGGTGGAGTCGGCATGGATGGAATTGCCGCTCACGTGCAGGGTCGCTTCGGCTTTCTGGCGTAACTTCTCCACGCTGAGTACGCAATGCACGTCGATGACTTGCTCAAAGTGCCGTTCGATGCGCTCGAGTTTCTTCTCCACGTAGCCACGCAGGGCGGGGGTGATCTCGATGTGGTGACCGGTGACGGTGAGCTGCATAGTCATCTCCTATCGCGTGAAGTGCACGATGACAATCATTCGTTGTTCAGACCGGAGCTGATCCGGAGCGCTTGCGCTCGCCGGAAGAGGGGATGTTCAACGCTTCGCGGTACTTCGCCACGGTGCGCCGTGCCACCGGGATGCCCTCGGCGGAGAGCAGCTCGGCGATGCGTCCGTCGCTCAGCGGTGCGAGCGGTGCCTCTTCCTTGACCAGCTTCCTGATCTTGGCGCGGATGGCGGTCGAGGAGGTCCCCGAGCCGTCCGCACCTTCTATCTGACTGGAAAAGAAGTAACGAAGTTCGAAAACGCCGCGCGGGGTGTGCATGTATTTGCCGGAGGTGATGCGCGAGATAGTTGACTCGTGCATCCCGACCGCCTCGGCGATGTCCTTGAGGATCATCGGGCGCATGTGCTCCTCGCCCTGCTCGAGGAAGGCCACCTGCCGCTCCACGATGGAGCGGGCGACCTTGATCAGCGTCTCATGCCGGATCTCCAGGCTCTTCAGCAGCCAACGGGCCTCCTGCAGCTGCGCGCGCAGGCTCGCATGGCTCGCGCTGCGGCCGAGCAGATTGGCATAGCCGTGGTTGAGGCGGACCCGCGGCAGGGTTGCGGCGTTGATCTCGACGATCCAGCCGCGATCGCCGCGACGCACGAACACGTCCGGCACGACGTATTGCGGCGCGCTCGTGCTGATCGTTGCGCCCGGCCGTGGATGGCAGGAGCGCACCAGCGCGAGCGCTTCGGCGAGATCTTCCTCGCTAGTGTGCAGCTCGCGCTTCAGCGCGGCCAGGTCGCGCCCGGCCAGCTGTTCCAGATGATGCCGCGCAATCGCGACGGCCGTGGCCATCCCTGGGGTGGACGGATCGAGCTGGCGCAGCTGCAGCTCGATGCACTCCCCGATGCTGCGGGCGCACACCCCGGCCGGATCGAGCGCCTGGACCCGAGCGAGCACCGCCTCGACGTCCTCGCCGGTGCACTGGACGTCGGGCTTGAGTGTCTCGGCGATGTCCTGCAGCGGTTCGATGAGGTAGCCGTCATCGTTGACCGCATCGACGATGGCGCGCGCGATGGCGAATTCGCGCGGGGCGAGGTGGGCCAGCTCGATCTGCCAGAGCAGGTATTCCTGCAGCGACTGGCCGGCCGCATCGGCAATGTCCTGCTGACGGTCGTCGTCCTCGCCGTTCCAGGTGGACTCTGCGGATCCCGCACCCTGGCGGCCCCAGTCCTCGTCGAGGACCTCGACCGTCTCCTCGCGCCCGTCCGTCGCGGCCTCGGCCTCTCGGGCCGGCTCGGTGGGCGGGGCGACTTCGCCCGCCTCGGCCGCACCGGGGCGCTCACCGTCACTCTCACTCTCGTCATCGCCCTCGCCCTCATCCACGGGCTCGAGCATGACATTGGTTTCGAGCAGTTCGCGGATGTGCGCTTGAAGCTCGAGTGCCGGCAGTTGCAGAAGCCGGATCGCCTGCTGCAGCTGCGGGGTCATGGTCAGTTGCTGACCCAGCTTGAGCTGCAGTGAGGGTTTTAACATGGCGGCATGGAGGGCGGTCGCGGCTGTCCTGGGGCTGCGGATAAGGCGGATGGTTGCGGCTGTGGCCGACGCGCCGGCAGACACCTCACAAGCGGAACGACTCGCCCAAGTACACCTCACGGACCTGGGGATTGGCAAGGATTTCTTCGGCGTTTCCGGCAGCGATCACAGTTCCCTGATTGACGATGTACGCGCGCGAGCACACCCCTAGCGTTTCGCGCACGTTGTGGTCGGTGATCAGCACCCCGATGCCGCGCTCCGTGAGCTCGCGGATGATGCGCTGGATGTCGAGTACCGAGAGCGGATCGACACCGGCGAACGGCTCATCGAGCAGCATGAAGCGCGGTTCGGCGGCGAGCGCGCGCGCGATCTCCACGCGCCGGCGCTCGCCGCCGGAGAGCGACAGTCCGAGGCTGCGGCGCACATGCCCGATGCGCAACTCATCGAGCAGCTCCTCCAGGCGCTGCTCGCGGGCGGCGCGGTCGAGGTCCGCGCGGGTCTCGAGGATCGCCAGTACGTTGCTCTCAACCGACAGGCGGCGGAACACCGAGGCTTCCTGGGGCAGATAGCCGAGGCCGAGCTGCGCGCGCCGGTGCACCGGCAGGCGGGTGATGTCGCGCTCGCCGAGCTGGATGCTGCCGGCGTCGCAGCCGACGAGCCCGACGATCATGTAGAACGCGGTGGTCTTGCCGGCGCCGTTCGGGCCGAGCAGTCCGACCACCTCGCCGCTGGCGACCTCGAGATCGAGCCCGCGCAGGACGGTGCGCGCGCCGTAGCGCTTCTGAAGACCGGTGGCGCGCAGGGACATCAGGAGGACCGTCCGGCGGGCGGGGCCGTCCCCGAAGGGCCGGGCGGTGGCCCGCGGTGCGAGGACTTCCGCGGCGCGATGGTGATGTGCACCCGCTCGCCAGAGCCACTGGACGTCGCCAGGATGCGCTCCTCGATGATGTTGTAGAGAATCGAGGGCCCGCTGAACTCGTCCCGGCCGACGGCGACCCAGGCCTGATGGCTCAGACGCACCGTGCCCGCCGTGACGTTGTAGATGATCTGGTTGGCGTGCCCCTGGGTGATCCTGCCCTGGGCACTTTGCTGCCTGAATTGCGCCGGCGCGCCCGTCACGGTCACGCGGGCGATGCGGCTGTTGCCGATCTCGACGACGGCCTGGTCCGAGGTGAGGCTTCCGTGGGGCGGGGCATGCACCTGGACGTTGCCCTGGAGCGTCCACTGACCGTCCGGTCGGCCCAGGCCGCTCGCGCGGGCCCGGTCCGCCACCACGGTGATCTTGCCCTGCTGGATCGTGATCTTGTGGAACGTGCCGGTGTGCGATTTGTAGTCGATCTCGGAGGACGCGGCATCAAACGTGTACGTGCCGTGTGCGTTGAACAGGGGTTTGGCGCGCGCAGGCGTCGCCTGGGCAGTCCCGGGCGCCGAGACGGCCAGAACGGAACCGGCCAGGCTGCAGAGCGCGCTGCCGAGCAGCCAGGTTCTAATGCGAGAGCGTGACGATGGCATGGACCTTGGATTCTAAATGCAGTCGGTGGGCCTTCAAGTTCACCGCCAGCCCGGTGGCGTTGAGCGTCTGTCCGGCCCACAACAGAGTCACCGCGTCGTCGCTGCGGACCACGTCGGCGCGGCTGTCGAAGGTCAGCGTGTCGGTACGAATCCGAATGGGCGCGTGCGAACCGTTCAGCGCCGCAAGCACGTGCACGTCGCCGGAGAGCTGCACCCGGTCCGTGCCGTGCATGATCGCACCCCGCTCGGCCGTCGCCGACCAGTGATTGCCGCTCGGATCCTGGAACGTGAGCGCAACCTGCGTCAGCTGCACCCGGTCCCGGCGTGGCAGCTGGCGGATCGTGGCGGCGTCGATGATGTAGAGCGGCAGGCCGTTCTTGCCGGTTTCGATCAACTGCGCATCGCGGGCCGAGTAGCCCTCGCTGGTGTCCGAGCGTTGTACCGTCGCGGCTTGCGGCGCACGGTTTTGCCGCGCCAGCAGCAGCGATCCGATGATGACGGCCGCGACGGTGAGCACGGCAAAGAGGCGGTACATCACGTCGGTGCGGCTCCCCGGCGGGCGGCGAGCAGCTGGTCGCACACCTCGCGTACCGCCCCGAGGCCGCCCGGCAGGCGGGTGATGGCGGTGGCCGCCCCCCGCGCCGCTTCGTGGGCATCGGCTACCGCGAAGGACAGACCGACGAGGCGCATCAGCGCAACGTCCGGCGTGTCGTCCCCGATGCAGGCGCACTCGGCCGGCTCCACGCGCAGCCGCGCGCACAGCCGTGCGAGGGCTGCTGCCTTGTCGCTGACGCCCTGCAGCACGTGGCGGATTCCCAGTTCGCGGCAGCGCCGGCGCGTCATGCTCGAGCGGCGCCCGGAGATCACCGCGAGGGTCACGCCCGCCGCCGCGAGCGCTTTCAGTCCCGCCCCGTCGCGCACGTGGAACACCTTCAACGCCTCGCCGCGCGGACCGTAGTAGAGCCGCCCGTCGGTGAGCACGCCGTCGACGTCGAGAACCAACACGCGCACGCGGGCGGGATCGGCGCTCATGAACGGCTCGACGCGCAGCTCATACGACGCCGGCGCGCAACAAGTCGTGCACGTTGAGCGCCCCGACCAGCCGGCCCTGTGCGTCGGCGACCGGCAGCGCGGTAATGCCGTGCACTTCCATCTGGTGGACCGCCTCGGCGGCCAGTTCCCGCGGGCCGATGCTCTTGCAGGGCGAAGTCATCACCTCGCGCATCGTCGCATGGTGCACATCGATCTGCCGGTCGAGCGCGCGGCGCAGGTCCCCATCGGTGAACACCCCGCAGATGCGATGTTCGGTATCGGTGATGACGGTCATGCCGAGTCCCTTGCGCGACATCTCGAGCAACCCCAGCCCGAGCGGGGCCTCGGGACGTACCTCGGGCAACGCCGCCCCGGTGCGCATCAGCTGCTCGACCCGCAGCAGCAACTGGCGGCCGAGCCTGCCGCCGGGGTGCGAGCGGGCAAAGTCCTGCTTGGTGAAGCCGCGGGCGCCCAAGACCGCCACCGCAAGCGCATCGCCCATGGCGAGCGCCGCGGTCGTGCTCGCGGTCGGCGCGAGGTTCAGCGGGCAGGCTTCTTCCGGCACGCTCACGTCGAGCACCACCGCGGCGGCGCGGCCCAGGGTCGAGTCGGGCGTGCCGACCATGGCGATCAGCGGCACCCCGAGGCGCGCCAGGTGCGGCAGCAGCAGCAGCACCTCCGGGGTCTCCCCCGAATTCGACAGCGCCAGCACCAGGTCGGTGCGCGTGATCACGCCCAGGTCGCCGTGGCTGGCCTCGGCCGGATGCAGGAAGAAGGCCGGGCTGCCGGTGCTGGCGAGGGTTGCGGCGACCTTGCGCGCCACGTGGCCGGATTTGCCGATTCCGGTGACCACCACCCGGCCCTGGCAGTTCAGGCACAGGCGGCAGGCGGCCGCGAAGCGCCCATCGAGCCGCGCCAAGAGCGCCTGGACGGCCTGTGCCTCGATCGAGAGCGCGCGCTGCGCGGCGGCCAGCAGGCTCTGGTCGGTGGCGTCGGCGGATTCGGCAGCGGCGTTCATGACCCGGAATTGTAGCAAGTCCGCCTCGGCCCTCCGGCCCGTTCCGCACCGCTGAGCGGCCTGGGTTTGGGGCAGCACGGTGCGGCCCCGTCGATTAATATGGGTGCATGAACCCAGAGGAAGTCGCGCGGCTGATCCGCGCCGGCCTGCCCGGAGCCGATGTCCGGGTGCAATCGGAAGATCAGACGCACTTCGCGGCTCGGATCGTGGCCGAGCAGTTCAGCGGCCTGCGCAGCGTTGCCCGTCATCAGCTCGTCTATCGCACCCTCGGGGAGCGGATGGGCGGGCAGATCCATGCGCTGTCGATCGAGGCGCTGACCCCGGCCGAAGCCAGAGGCTGAGATGGACAAACTGCAGATCCTGGGCGGGGTGCCGCTCGAGGGCGAGGTGCGGATTTCGGGGGCGAAGAACGCGACGCTGCCGATCCTGGCCGGCGCGCTGCTGGCCGACGGTCCGGTGGTCGTCGGCAACGTGCCGCACCTGAAGGACGTCACCACGACGGTGGAGCTCCTCGGGGGCATGGGCGCGACGGTCACGATCGATGAGCGCATGCGCATCGAGGTCGATCCGACCACCGTGTCCGATTACTCCGCACCGTACGAACTCGTCAAGACGATGCGCGCCTCGATCCTCGTGCTCGGTCCGCTCGTTGCCCGCTACGGGCGTGCCGATGTCTCGCTGCCCGGCGGCTGTGCCATCGGCGCCCGGCCGGTCAACATCCACGTCGCCGGCCTGCAGGCCCTCGGCGCGGACATCACCATCGAGGGCGGCTACATCCGGGCGCGCGCCAGCCGGCTGCGCGGCGCGCGTCTGGTGCTCGACACCGTGACGGTGACCGGCACGGAAAACCTGATGATGGCCGCGACCCTCGCCGAAGGCGAGACCGTCATCGAGAACGCCGCCCGCGAGCCCGAGGTGGTGGATCTGGCGAATTTCCTGATCAGCATGGGGGCGAAGATCCGCGGTGCCGGTAGCGACAAGATCGTCGTGGAGGGCGTCGAGCGCCTGAGCGGCACCAGCTACGAGGTGCTCCCCGATCGAATCGAGAGCGGGACCTACCTGGTGGCCGGCGCGATCACCGGCGGGCACGTGCGCATCAAGAACACCCGACCGGACCATCTGGATGCCGTTCTGGTGAAGCTGCAGGAGGCCGGCGCGCAGGTCGGTGTCGGGGACAACTGGGTCGAGGTCGACATGCGGGGGCGCCGGCCACGCGCCATCGACGTGCGCACCGCGCCCTATCCGGCGTTCCCGACTGACATGCAGGCGCAATTCGCGGCGCTGAACACTGTGGCAGACGGCGTCGGGACCATCACCGAGACGATTTTCGAGAACCGGTTCATGCACATGCTGGAAATGCGCCGGCTGGGCGCCGAGATCCGTCTGGAAGGCAACACGGCGATCATCCACGGGGTGTCGCGTCTGAAGGCCGCGCCGGTGATGGCGACGGATCTGCGCGCCTCGGCGAGTCTGGTGCTGGCCGGGCTGATCGCCGAAGGGCGTACCGAAATCGAGCGCATCTATCACATCGATCGGGGCTACGAGGCCATCGAGGAGAAACTGTCACAGCTGGGTGCGCAGATCAAACGAGTGCCGAACTGACGGTCCGGGCGCTGCGCAGCCGGCCGCGGAGCATTGATCGGGGGGGACTATGCGGATAGGCATGATTGGGCTTGGCCGGATGGGCGCCTACATGGTGCGCCGGCTGATCGAGGACGGTCACGAGTGCGTGGCCTACGACCAGTCCACGCCGGCGGTGCAGGCCGCCGCGGCGGTCGGGGCGATCGGGGTGAGTTCGGCGGTCGACCTCATTGCGCAGCTGCCGGCGCCGCGCGCCGTGTGGATCATGGTGCCGGCGGCGGCGGTCGACGCCGTGATCACACGGCTGCGTCCGCTGCTCTCGCCCGGGGATACGCTGGTCGACGGCGGCAACTCGCATTATTCCGATGACATCCGCCGCGCCGATGAGCTGCGCAGTGGGGGGATTCACTACCTCGACGTCGGGACCAGCGGCGGGGTGCTCGGCCTCGAGCAGGGGTACTGCCTGATGGTCGGGGGTGAGCAGAGCACGTTCGAGAAACTCGAACCGATCTTCGCCACGCTGTCCCCGGGCGGGCGCATCCCGCCGGCCGTCGGCCGTGCGCGCACCGCAGCGGACACCGCTCCGATGGGCTACCTGTACTGCGGGCCGAGCGGCGCCGGCCACTTCGTGAAGATGGTGCACAACGGCATCGAGTACGGCGTCATGGCGGCCTACGCCGAGGGCCTGAGCGTGCTGCAGAACGCCGATGCGGGCTTGCGCGCGGCGCACTCGGCGGATGCCGAGACCACCCCGCTCGAGCACCCGCGGCGCTTTCAGTACCGGTTCGATCTCCCCGCCATCACCGAGGTGTGGCGCCATGGCAGCATCATTTCCTCGCGCCTGCTCGATCTCACCGCGCGCGCCCTGGCCTCTGATTCGACCCTTTCGAATTTCAGCGGGCGCGTGTCGGACTCGGGCGAGGGGCGCTGGACGGTGCAGGCCGCGATCGACATGGGTGTGCCGGCGAACGTGCTGAGCGCGGCCCTCTACGCCCGCTTCACCTCGCGCGGCACGGGCGAGTTCGCCGACAAGGTGCTCTCGGCGATGCGCCTGGGGTTCGGCGGCCACGAGGAGCGCAAGGGCTGAGACCGATCGCGTCGGGCCGGCGGAGCGCTCCGCCGGCCCGACGCTGAGATCTAGTGGGCCACCGCCGGCGTGGTGATATTGCCGATGATCGGCAGCACGCCGCGACCCCCGACCACCTGCGGCAGATGGCCGTTCCACTTGTTGACCGCTTCCTGCTGAATCAATTCGGGCGTGAGCGTGGTCTGCAGCAGCTTCTGCGCCTGCGACTGCGCGGTCGCCTCGACGATGCGCTGCTGGGCGACGACCTTCGCCTTCTGCAGTTCGTATTCGGCCTGCAGCGCACGCTGCTGCGCCACCTGCTTCTCCTCGATGGCTGCGGCGAACTGTCGACTGAAATGGAAGTCGGTGATGTTCACCGCATCGACCACCACCCGAAACGGCGCGAGCGCGGTGCGGATCTGACTTTCGATCTGGTTGCGGACCTCGTCGCGCTCGACGATCAAGTCCTGGGCATTGAAATGGGCGTTGACCGCCTTGACGGCGTTACTGATCGCCGGGTGGATCACCTTGCGGATCAGCTGCGGCTCACTGCCGATGTGCTGATAGACCCACTCGGCATCCCCGGGCAGGATGTGCCAGTTGGTCGCGACGGTCGTCGAGACGTTCTGCAGATCAAGGCTCGCGGCCGTCTCGGTGTCCAGAGCGTTCTGCACCTGCACGTTCATGTGCGCAACACTCTGCATGAACGGTATTTTCAGGTGCAGGCCCGGATCGAGCACCCCGGGCTGCACCGCACCGAAGGTCATGAGCACGCCGCGCTCGCCGGGGCCAATTTGAACGAATGCGCCGCCGGCGAGGACCAGGGCGGCGAGCACGGCGATGCCGAGGACGATCAGTCGACTGTTCGGCGGGGGCAGGTGGGGTCGTTGGGCACTCATCGGGAAGTCTCCATGTTCATTGCAGGACCGAGAGAATCTGCTCGCGCCGGTTCCAGAGCGCCTGGATGTCCTGTGCGGCGAGCAGCGGCTGAAGCTGTGCTGCTGCGCTCGCGCCGTCGGTGAGCGCGAGGATGCTGTCGCGCAGGTTCACCACGGCGAGCACGAGGTCGCTGTCGGCGGCGACCAGCTGTTCGAGCGTGGTGCGCTCGTTGCGATGCCGCTGGTGGATGCGGTCCATCTCGGGCACCGGCGCGGTGCGGATGGTCGTCTCGAGAGCGTCGATCTTGTGTGCGGCGCGCTCGAGCACCTGTGCGGCGCTCACCGCGGCGGCATCGGGGAAGGGATGCTCCCGGGTCGGCGGCGAGAGGTGTTCGCGCCGGAAGTCCGACTCCAGTTGCGCGGCGTGCGTGCGGCACTGTCCGAGCAGCTCACTCAGTTTGCCGCGGATCAACAGATCATCGGCGCGCAGCTGATTCTCGCGGCGGTAGAAGTTGTAACCCCAGCCGTAGAACAGGTTGGCGAGGACCTGTTTGACGGGGCCGGCCGCATCGATCGGGTTGGCGGTGCTTTTCAGTTCCATGCTCTAGGCTCCGCGGCGCAGCCGGCGGCCACCGCCGCCGGCCAGACCGCTCAGGGTCAGTTGCCCGGTTTCGGGCCTGCTCCGCTCGGCTGCAGCGCGTAGCCGACGGGGAAGGTGCCCATGGTGGACCCGCCGATGAAAAACGGCTGGCCGACCGCGGCGTTCGGCGCCGAGACCAAGCCCTTCTCGGCCATCTTCAGCGCGACGTAGTAGCGCACCGCATCGAGTTCGGACAGACCGAACGCGCGCAGTGAGATCAGCTCGCGCATGCGCTCGTCCTTCGGCAGGATCAGGACCTTGGCGTCGTTCAGCGTGATGCCGTACACGCTGAGGAAATCCGCCAGGTGCTGTTTGACGAGCTCGACGATCTCATGGATGTGCTCGTTGATCTTCTCCATCGGAGTGACCTGTACGACCTGATTGATCGCCTGCTCGACCACGGGGCCCGCGTAGCTCGCCACTTCGTCGGTGGAAATGAAGTGCTTGGCGAACGGCATGTGCGTCACGAGCTTCAGCGCGCCGTCCTTGGTGTCGACGTGCACGTAGTACTCGACCTGGTACTGCATCTCGGCCATCTCGGCCGACGTCGCCAGGCCTGCGCTGCGCACCAGAAGCTTGGCGCGGTTGACGTAGAGCACCTCGTACTGCCAGGGCGACTGGCCGCCGAAGAATCCGGTCACGAAGCTGCCGATCAGCGGCTTGTCGGGCGTTTGGATGGGGAACTGGCCGGTGTCGTACACGCCGAGCACCGCGCCGCGTGATTTGAGCACCGCGAAGTGGTTGGCCTCCACGGTGAGCAGGCTGCCCGAGACGAGATTCTGGTCCGGATAATGAAACGCGAGGATGTTCGGTCCCATCACGTCCGTGCCGTCCGGATTGAGCGTCGAGACTACCTGTCGGGTCAATGCCATTGTCCGTCTCCTGTATGAGGGGGTCGGTCCGGCGCTTGTTGCAGAGAACCGCTGCGCGCCGTGCGGTGTTCTTGTGTTGGGTCGTCGCGGACCCGGTCGCGCCCAGGGTCCTGTCTGCAGCGCCGGTGCGATTGTAATCCAATCGCCGCCCGGCGCGAGGGTCACGGACCCGCAATATCGTCTGGGTACGCTCACCTGGCGGGATTTGCTCCCGGTCGGGTGTATTGGTATATTAATACACATGGATGCATCGATGCTGAACATCCAGCCGAGCGCGCCGGAGCCGATCTACCGCCAGATCCTCGAGCAGCTGCGCCGGCTGATTGCCGCCGGCCAGCTTGCCGAGGGCGAGCCGCTGCCCTCGGTGCGCGAGGTGGCCGTGATGCACGCGGTGAATCCCATGACCGTGTCGCGAGCCTACGGCCTGGCAGAGGCCGAGGGGCTGCTGAAGCGGCTGCGCGGCAAGGGTATGGTCGTGGCTGCACAGAGCGGGCGCACGCGCTCGCAGAGCGAACGGCTCGCGCTGCTCGAGCCGCTGCTGCTGGCGCTCTCGCGCCAGGTGCAGGAGCTGGAATTGCCCGCCGACTTGGTATTGCGGCGGCTGGGGAAGCTGTTGGGGGAGTGAGTCATGTCCGAGTCGAACTCCGCGCCGCTGACGGCGCAAGGTCTGTGGCACACGTATGAGGGGCGCACTGCGCTGCGTGGCGTCGACTTTAAAGTCGAGGCCGGCAGCGTGCTCGGACTGATCGGGCGCAATGGGGCCGGCAAATCCACACTGATCCGCGCGCTCCTCGGCCTGCTGGTGCCGAGCAGCGGCGGTGCTCTGGTGCTCGGTGAGCCCGCCCTGCAGTTGACCGATCGGGTCAAGGAGCGCCTTGCCTACGTGCCGCAACAGCCGGAGGCATTCCCCTGGCTCACCGCTACGCAGATGCTCGCGTTCGTCGGACGGTTCTTCCCGCGCTGGGATGATGCGTTCGTGCGCGCGACGCTCTCGCGGTGGGACATTCCGACCGGCCGGCCGCTCGCCAAGCTCTCCCCGGGGGAGCGTCAGCGCGTGGAGCTGATCCGTGCGCTCGCCTGCCGCCCGGATGTGCTGGTGCTCGATGAGCCGGCCGCAGCGCTCGACCCCGTCGCGCGTCGTGAATTGCTGCGCGAAGTGGCGCTGCGGGCCGGGGAGGATGGGTGCACGGTGCTGTTCTCGACGCACATCGTGTCCGACTTGGAGCGGGTGGCGTCCCAAATTGCGCTGCTGCACGCGGGACAGCTGCTGCTGCACTGCGCGCTCGATGACACCAAGGAGCGGTACGCGCGATTGTGGCTGCCGTCCCGACACGCCGCGGCGGCACCTGATGCACCCGTCAGCCGGCGAGTACACAGCGACGGTAGTCTCACGCTGGTGGTGGGACGCGGTGCGCGCGGGGACTGGCCTGCGGCGGTGCAGCTCGATGGCGCGCGGCTCGACGCGCTGGGTCTTGAGGACCTGTTCGTGGAGATCGCGGCGTGAACATGCGCCTCGTGTTCGGTCTGCCGTGGCGCGGGTCCTACCGGCACAAGCCGTGGATCATGGCGTTCGCCGCGCTCGCGATGTGGTCAGGTGCGCTCCTGGTGTTGCACATGACCCGACCGCTCTGGCCCGCCGGGTGGCTCGGTGCCGGGGTGGTGTTGGCCTTCTGGCTTGCGGCCATGGGAGTGCTGTTGGGGTCGATGGTACGGCTCGCGCTCGAGGCGCGCCGTCTGTGCCTGCCAGGCCTCGAACGCGCCACGGCGTTGAGTGTGTGCCTCAATGCGCTCGCACTGTGGGTGGTGAGCGCCGTTCTCCTGGCCGTGCTGAGCGGTCATCCGGCGCCGCTCACCGAACTGCTTGCGATCGGACTCGCCGCAGGGATTGCGTACGCACTGCTGCCGTTTTGGGTCGTCGCGCTGGCGCTGCTGCTGATGCCCTTACTGCAGGGGCTGGCCACGAGTCTGCACTGGCGGGGGATTGCGCCGCAGGATCCGCGGTTCCTCGAAGTGTGTGTGGCCTTCGTCACTCCTGCTCTGTTGTTCAGTGCGTGGAACTGGCGGCGCGTGCTACAGCACCCCCACCGTCCGATCGGCTGGTTCAGTCGGCCCATCATGCTGTTTGCCACCTGGACGGGGCGCCCACGCATCCTGCACGCCGCTCCGGCGGACGGCCTCGGTAGGCGTCCGGCCTGCAGATCCCGCCGTGGCTGCAGCCGCAGGTGGCGCTGCACGAGGCCGGACCGGCCGATCTGTTGCGTGCGCTGCGAATCGCACTCGGCGGGCCATATTCGCCACTGACGCATGCGAGTACGCTGCGCCGCATCTCCCCGCTGGTCGGGGTGATCGCCGTCTTGGCGCTGCTCTTTGTGCCGGTGTTTGTGCATCCGGGTGCGTCGTCCGGAGGGCTCCGGGCGCTGATCCTCGGGCTGCCGGTCTTCGGGCTGGGCATCGTGCTGATCATTGGAACTCTCACGCGCGCGACTCATGTGCTCAGACGCTGGCGCATGCCGGGGGGCGAACTCGCGGTCTTGGCACTGCTGCCCCGGTCCGGCACGGCGCGCGAGCAGGCCGCACGACTGCGGCGGGTATTGTTCGGCGACATCCGTCGGCGCCAGCTGCCGCTGATCGCTGCGACGGTGCTGATCGAGGCGCTGCTCACCCCGGACGTGAATCGCACCCTGTTGCTCGCCCTGGTGCTCGGACTCGCACCGGCCGCCGAGGTGGCCGTCGTGTATGCCACGCTCGGTCAGCTCGCCGTTCCGCCCTGGGGCTACGGACTGATGACTGTGATCGGTCAGCTGGTCTTCGTCGGTGGATTGAATGTGGCAACGTTCTCCGTCGAGTTTGCGTCGGACGGGCTGCGCCATGTGGCGTTCGCCGCCGTGCTGCTGTGTTATTTCGGGTTTTCGACACTTTCCGGACTCGGTCGTCGCGCCGCACGGCGTTTGCCGCATCCCTATCTGGGACGCGACTGACGCCGGCGGAGGTCGTGCCGAGCGGGAACGAGTGCGGGGGCGTGCGGTCCATCTGTAGGGTGCGCCGCAGGGCGTGATCGTGGATCGAAGTTCGGCGTCGGCGGTGCGCGCGACGGGTCTGATGCGCGGGCCGGGATCAGCATTCACGCCACGGCTGCGTTGCCGCGGCGACATCGAGCGTATGATGCGAGGGAGGTCTGCGGCGCATTGCGACTGCGGGCGCTCGGAGCATCCCGCGGCTGCGGCCGCTCATGATTTTTGGGAGGATTGAGGTGGCGCGAATGACGTTCGGATCGATACTGCGTTGGACGCTGCTCGCGGCGGCGCTCGCCGCCGGACCGGCACTGGCGGCCGGAGGCGCTGCGGTGACCCGCGCCACGCTCGATAACGGACTGCGAGTGGTGATCGTGCGCGATCCGCTCGCCCCGGTGGTCTCGGTGCAGACGAACTACCTGGTCGGTTCCGACGAGGCGCCGCCGGGCTTCCCGGGCATGGCGCACGCGACCGAGCACATGATGTTTCGCGGCAGCCCGGGACTCACCGCCAATCAGCTCGCGGCGGTGACGGCCAACATGGGCGGGGCGTTTGACGCTGAAACGACCAACAGCGTCACCAAGTACTTCTTCGTGGTGCCCGCCGAGGATCTCGACGTTGCGCTGCACATCGCCTCGATCCGCATGCGGGCGGTGGACATGGCCCCGAAGCAGTGGGCGCTCGAGCGCGGGGCGATCGAACAGGAAGTCGCGCGGGATCTGTCCAGCCCGAGCTTCAAGTTCTACACCGAGATGGTCGCGCACCTGTTCGCCGGCACGCCGTATGCGCACACCCCGCTCGGCACTCGGCCGTCGTTCAATGCCACCACGGCCGCAATGCTCAAGCGCTTCCACGACCGCTGGTATGCGCCGAACAACGCCATCCTGGTGATCGCCGGGGACGTCGATCCGGCGGCGACGCTCACCGAGGTGAAGCGCCTGTTCGGAGGCATTGCGCGTCGCACCCTGCCGCCCCGTCCCACCTACCACTTTCGTCCGGTGAGCGCCCAGACGCTGCGCCTGCCGACCGACAGTCCCTACGGCTCGGTGTACGTCGTCTATCGCATGCCGGGCATCCGCAGCAAGGAGTATGCCGCGTCCCTGGTGCTCTCCACCGCGCTCGCCTCCAAGCGCGCCGCGCTGTTCGGTATGGGCATGGACGGTACCGCGCTGTATGGGACGTTCTTCGACCAGGGTCTGCCGCGAGCTGGCTTCGGCGCGGCCGTCGGCATCTTTCCCCGGGGCGGGAAGTCGGCCCCGGTGCTGGCGCGGGTCGAGTCGATCCTGGCCCGTGCCGCGAAAGCCGGGGTGAACCCGGCGCTGGTGCAGGCCGCCAAGCGCAAGGCCATCGCCGATCTGGAGTTCGCCAAGAATTCCGTCAACGGACTGGCGAGCGCCTGGTCCGAAGCGCTCGCGGTCGACGGGCTGTCCTCGCCCGAGGCGATCAGAGCCTCGCTCGAGGCGGTCACGCCCGCCGAGGTCAACGCGCTGGCGCGACGCATCTTCAATCCCGCGCACGCGTTCACGGCCGTCCTCACTCCGCAAAGCTCGGGCAAACCGGTGACCGGCAAGGGCTTCGGCGGACCGGAGAGCTTCGCCGCCAATCCCAGCAAGCCGGTGAAGCTGCCGGTGTGGGCGGCGCGGGCGTTCGCGCACCTGCCCGTGCCACGCACGCAGCTGCATCCCTGGAGCGACACGCTGCCGAACGGACTGAAGCTCGTGGTGCAGCCGGAATCGGTGAGCAACACCGTGCAGGTCGTGGGTCTGGTGCGCACCAATTCCGATCTGCAGTCCCCGCGCGGGCAGCAGGGCGTGAGCGATGTGCTCGACGCGATGTTCCAGTTCGGCTCGGCGCGTCTGAACCGGCTGCAGTTCCAGGCGGCGCTCGATGCCATTACCGCGCACGAGAGCGGGGGGCCGGGGTTCTCGCTCGATGTGCCCGCGAAATACTTCGCGCGCGGCATGGCGCTGCTCGCCGACAACGAGCTGCACCCGGCGCTCAGCCCGCAGGCGTTCCTCTACATGCAGCGCGAGCAGGCTGGTGAATGGCACGGGGAGATCCACTCGCCCGGATTCCTCAACGATATCGGTCTGCAGCGTCTGCTGGTGCCGGCGAGCGATCCGTCGCTGCGCTACCCGACGCCGCGCAGCGTGCTCTCACTCACGCTCGCGAAGGTGAAGGCGTACTACGAGCGCGTCTACCGGCCGGATATGACCACGATCGTCGTGGTCGGCAAGGTCACCCCGGCCGAGGCGCTCTGGGTGGTGGGCAAGACCTTCGGCGGCTGGCTCGCCCACGGGCCGAAGCCTGCGATCCACTACCCGCCGGTGCCGCTGAATGCGCCCGGTCGCCTGCAGACCCCCGACCGCAGCGCGGTGCAGGACAGCGTGCAGCTCGCCGAGATGGTCCCGGTGACGCGCCAGAGTCCTGAGCGCTACGCGCTCAGGCTCGGCAACCAGATCCTCGGCGGCGGCTTCTACGCCTCGTGGCTCTACCACGACCTGCGCGAGCAGTCGGGCCTGGTGTACTACGTCAGCACGGGCTTCTCGCTCGATCGGCACCGGGGGCAGTACACGGTGAGCTATGGCTGCGATCCCGATCACGTGTTCGCCGCACGCACGCTGATCCTGAAGGACCTCAAGCGCATGCAGCACGGCGTGATTGCGCGCACCGACCTCGATCGGGCCAAGGGGATACTGCTGCGCGGCCTGCCGCTCAGCGAGTCGAGCTTCGATGCGATCGGCGAGCAGCTGCTCGGCTATGCCTCGCGCGGCGAGCCGCTCGATGAGAGCGTGATTGCGGCGCGGCGCTACCGCGCGCTCACCGCCGCGCAGGTGCAGCAGGCGTTCCGCCGGGCGATCCGGCTGAACGACTTCGTGATGGCGGTGAAGGGCCCGGCGCCGACCCGCTAGCGCGCCGTTCGCCAGGCACCGGGGCGCATGGCGCATGCGCCCCGGTGCCGCAGGGCGGCCTCAGGCGCCCTGTTCGGCGGCCTGCTCCACCCAGAGTTCGATCTGCGGGCAGGCTGCGACGGCCTGTACCGCCACGACCTGCGCGTCGCGCCGCTCGAGCCCGGCGATGGCGTGCTCCTTGCCGGTGCCGGCCACGACGAACAGCGGCTGCGCGATGCCCGCGATGAACTGCGGCGTCACGCTGATGCCCGAGAGGCCGTCGGGGCGGCTCACCGCCAGGGCCAGCCGGCCGCGCGCTCGCTCGAGGTCGGAGCTGCGAAACAGCGACGCGGTGTGGCCATCGGCACCGAGACCGAGCATGCCGAGCGTCACGCTCACACCCTGATCCATCAACGCGCGCAGGCGCTGCTCGTAGTCGAGCGCGGCCTGCTCGAGGGGCAGCTCGGTGCGCACGCGCAGCACCTGCTCGGCCGGGAGGGCGAGCGCATCGATCAGCGCTCGGGAGGCGTGATAGTTGCTCTGCTCGGAGTCCGCCGGCACGTACCGGTCATCGGAGAACAGCAGGTGCAGCTTGCCGCGCAGCGCCTCGCCGCGGTGCGCCAGGCGCGCGCCGAGCAGCCGGTAGGCCGGCAGCGGCGTGTGTCCCCCGGAGAGCATGATGGCCGCGCCGCCCGCCGCCGCGGCGGCCGTGATGACGCTCTGAAGCCGTGCGGCGAGCGCCGCATCGAGCTCGGAGCGGGTCGGGAATCTGCGGATCTGAACGTTCTGCATGGGTCATCCTGTGCGCTTTGGGGGGTGCGGCGATGGTACCGCAAGCCGCGCCGCGCTCAGGTGGGCCCCTGCTTGACCGCCAGTGTCAGGTTCAGCGTCTGCTGCCCGCGCAGCACCTGGATCTTCAGCGTCGAGCCGGGCTTGCGCCGCGCAATTTCCACGCGCGCCTGCTCGGCCGAGCGCACCGCCCGACCGCCGAGTTTCAGCAGCAGGTCCCCCGGCTTCAGGCCGACCTTCTGCGCGGGGCTGCCCTCGTAGACGTACGCGATCACCACGCCGCCGCGTGGCAGTCCGACTTGATGGGCCTGGGTGTTGGAGATGTCCTCCGGCACGATGCCGATCCAGCCGCGGATCACCTTGCCGTACTTGATGATGTCGTGCAGCACGCCGCGCACCATGTCGACCGGGATCGCGAAGCCGATCCCCTCGACGCCGAGGCTCTTCGCCACGATGGCCGTGTTGATGCCGATCAGCTGGCCATTGGAGTTGACCAGCGCACCGCCGGAGTTGCCGAAATTGATCGGCGCATCCGTCTGGATGAAGTCATCGAATGCCGAGATGCCCAGATCCTCCCGCCCCGTGGCGCTGACGATCCCGTGGGTGACCGTCTGGGACAGTCCGAGGGGATTGCCGATCGCGAGCACGATATCCCCGACGCGCACCTGGCTCGATTGTCCGAAGGCGATGACCGGCAGGTGCGGCAGGCTGATCTGCAGCACCGCGAGGTCGGTGTCCGGGTCCACCCCGACGATGTGCGGCACGGCGACGCGGCCGTCGGCGAGCTGCACGCGGATCGAGGCGGCATTGGCAATGACGTGGTAGTTCGTGACGATGTGGCCCTGGCGGTCGACGATCACGCCCGAGCCCAGGGTGCGCTCGATGCGCTGGCGGTAGAGCGGCAGCACGTTGCCGAACAGCTCGCCGAAATTGCCGAACGGGAACGGATTGACCTGTTCGGTGACCAGGCGGGCGGTGTAAATGTTCACCACCGCCGGGGCGGCGCGCTCGACCGCGCTGGCATAGCTCAGCACCGGGGGTTCGCGTCGCACCGTCTCCCCGCCGGGCGTGGCGGGCGCCGCCGGGGCACTCGGCGCGGGCCGCTCGGTGCGGATCAGGCTCGGGTGCAGCGCCACGATCACGAACGCGAGCGCCAGTCCGCCCACCACGGATCCGGCGATGAACGTCAGGCCCCGACCCAGTCGCTGCAGCATGTGTGTCCTCTCCGGCTCGATGTGCGCGGTCCGCCTCGAGCGACGGCGGCACCCCTCCCGGTTGCGGGACGGGGTTTGTGTATAATGCACGGACCTCTGGCGGGGCGGAAAGTGCATCGACCGCTCCTCGAGAGGCGCAAGAACAATGCGGGCGCAACGCAGCGCCGGGTGAAGCCGAGCGGAAATTGGGAGGTTCTTCCGATGACCGAATGCGTGAGGGCAGCCAGCGGGGCCGCCGGTCCGCCGGGGGGGGATCAATGAGTGCCGAGCATCCCGAAGCGGCGCGAGCTGCCGATCCGCCCGCCAAGCGTGGGCTGTGGGCCTGGATCAACCGACGTCTGCCGGTCGATTCGTTCATTTCGCATGAACTGACCGGCTATTTCGCGCCGAAGAACTTCAATTTCTGGTACTTCTTCGGCTCGCTCGCCATGTTGGTGCTGGTGATGCAGATCGGCACCGGCATCTTCCTCACCATGTACTACAAGCCGGGCGCAGCGTTCAGCTCGGTGCAGTTCATCATGCGCGAGGTGCCGTGGGGCTGGCTGATCCGCTACATGCACTCCACGGGTGCGTCGTTCTTCTTCATCGTCGTCTACCTGCACATGTTCCGTGGCCTGCTGTACGGCTCGTACCGCCAGCCGCGCGAGCTGCTGTGGGTGATCGGCATGCTGGTGTACCTGGCGCTGATGGCCGAGGCGTTCATGGGCTACGTGCTGCCCTGGGGCAACATGTCGTTCTGGGGCGCGCAGGTGATCATCAACCTGTTCGGCACCATCCCGGGCATCGGGCCGGCACTGACGCAGTGGATCCGGGGCGATTACGGCATCTCCGGGGCGACGCTGAATAGGCTGTTCGCGCTGCACGTGGCCGCCGTGCCGATCGTGCTGCTGCTGCTGGTGGTGCTGCACCTGGTGGCGCTGCACCAGGTCGGCTCGAACAATCCCGATGGCATCGAGATCCGCGATCGGCTCGGACCCGATGGCAAGCCGCTCGACGGCATTCCCTTCCACCCGTATTACACGGTCAAGGACATCTTCGGGGTCGGAGTGTTCTTCATCCTGTTCGCGCTGGTGGTGTTCTTCGTGCCCACCTTCCACGGCCTGTTCCTCGAGAAGGCGAATTTCACGCCGCACGATCCGCTCTCGACGCCGGCGGACATCCACCCGGTGTGGTACTTCACGCCGTACTACGCGATCCTGAGGGCGGTGCCGAGCAAGAGTCTCGGCGCACTGTTTCTGGTGCTGGCGCTGGTCTCGCTGATCCTGGTGCCGTGGCTGGACCGCTCGCCGGTGAAGTCGATCCGCTACAAGGGCTGGATGTCGCGCGTGGCGCTGGCGGTGTTCTTGGTGAGCTTCGTCGGGCTCGGCTACCTGGGCATGCAGCCGGTGGAGCCGATCTACGTGATCC
This sequence comes from Pseudomonadota bacterium, assembly GCA_021851405.1. GTDB lineage: Bacteria > Pseudomonadota > Gammaproteobacteria > Steroidobacterales > Steroidobacteraceae > 13-2-20CM-66-19. The sequence continues at coordinate 57,300 of JAJZDW010000002.1, read as the reverse complement.
TCGCTCGGGTGTGCGCCATCGGCTACTTCGCGTTCTTCTGGCTCATGCCGTTCTACACGCGCTGGGAGCGAGTCAAGCCCGTGCCCGACAGGGTGGTCTACCATGCGCACTAATCGCCGTGGCTGGGCGAGCGTGCTGCTCGCCGCGCTGCTCGGGGTCACGATGGCCGGCGGGGCGCGGGCGGCCGAGTCGGGCGCCACGTTCGGGGCACACTGGAAGGATTGGCAGGCGCAGGCCGACGTGGCCGACCTGGCCTCGCTGCAGCGCGGCGCGCGGGACTTCGTCGCGTACTGCCTCGGCTGTCACTCGCTGCGCTACGAGCGCTGGTCGCGCCTCGGCAAGGACTTGAAGATCCCACCGGCGGTGCTGAAGCAGGACCTGATTCCCCCCGGTCAGAATGCGCGCGATTACATCCTCTCACCGATGACCGCGGATGCCGTCAAATGGTTCGGCAAGCAGCCCCCGGACTTGTCGCTGATTGCGCGCTACCGGGGCACCAATTACCTGTACCGCTATCTCGAGACGTTCTACGTCGATTCGGGCCGCCCGACCGGGGTGAACAACCTCGTCTATCCGTCGGTGGCCATGCCCGACGTGCTCTCCTCACTCGAGGGCCTGAAGGTCGCCGTGTACCGCACGGTCGAGGTGCCAGGGCCGAACGGCACGCGGATCCAGCGCAAGGTGTTCGCGCATTTCCGCCAGATCGCGCCCGGCAGCATGACGCGCCAGCAGTTCAATCAGTTCGTGCACGACACGGTGAATTTCCTCGACTACGTGAGCGACCCGCCGCGCCTCGAGCGTCATCGGCTCGGGGTCTGGGTGGTGCTGTTCCTGATGGTCTTCACCACGCTCGCCTGGCTGCTGTACCGAGAGTACTGGAAGGACGTGCGGTAGGCGGCGGCGAAGGGATGCGCGGCGCGCCTGGCGGCCCGGGTGCAGTGGGGCGGTGGCCGTGGGCAACGCAGGCACCCCCGGTACGGTAAAATCACCGGGGCGCCGGCGGGCCGGCGGGAGCGGTATCGTGTCGAGCAGACGATCCATCATGACGCTCTTCTGCGCTCCGGCCGACCTCTGGAGCCACCGCACCCGGATCGTGCTGGCCGAGAAGAGCATCGATCTGGAGATCGTCAGCGTCGCCCCGGGCAGCCTCCCGGAGGACCTGCTCGACCTCAATCCCTATCACTCCCTGCCGACGCTGGTGGACCGGGATCTGGTCCTATACGACTCGCGGGTGATCATCGAGTACCTCGATGAGCGCTTCCCGCACCCGCCCCTGATGCCCGCCGATCCGGTGACCCGGGCGCAGTTCCGTCTGGCGCTTTATCGCATCGAGCGCGACTGGTACAGTCTCGCCGAACAGATCGAGCGGGGGGAGGACCGGCGGCAGCTGCCGAGGTTGCGCAGAATCCTCCTCGACACGATCGTGCAGGGGGTTGAGCTGTTTCAGTTGAAGCCTTTCTTTCTCGCCGACGAATTCTCGCTGGTTGATGCGACGCTCGCGCCGGTTCTGTGGCGGTTGCCGCACTACCAGATCGAGCTGCCGCCGAAGGCCCACCCGATCGTCAAATATGCGCACCGCATCTTCGCGCGGCCGGCTTTCGCGCGCGCTTTGTCCGATGTGGAGCGGGCAATGCGGCGCTAGGGGCCGGGCCGATGATCAAGCCTCCCCCGAAGCGGCCCTATCTGCTGCGTGCCATGCACCAGTGGATCACCGACAGCGGCTACACGCCGCACGTGATCGTCGATGCGGCGCGCGCCGGCGAGGACATTCCCCACGCTTACGTGCAGGACGGCAAACTGGTCCTGAACCTCAGCTACACGGCCACCCAGCGCCTGAAGATCGACAACGACAGCGTCGAATTCGATGCGCGCTTCGCCGGAGTGATCCATCACGTGCGCTTCCCGGTGTACGCGGTGATGGGCGTGTATGCGCGCGAGACCGGCGAGGGCATGATGTTCCCGGACCAGGACACCAGTCCCGCGCCGCCGGAGTCCCCGGGTCCAGGGCCGGGCACCGGACCGAAGGCGGGGCCGGGCGATGAAGGCGGCGGTCCGAAGCGCCCGCAGCTGCGCGTGGTCAAATAGCCGGTAGTCGGTCAGCTTGAAATCGACCGCCCCTGGCGCGCGTCCGTCAGGGGCGGGCGATGCACGAGCGCCCGATGGCGTAACGGCCGCTCCAAGGGGTCAATGGACGGCTGCGCCTGCCGTCCTCACCCATTCGGTGCTCGTCCTGGGGGCAGCGCCTCGACACCTCTGCGCAGCCCAGAAAGCACAGAGGCATTGACCACAGGAGGAGAGTGTAGTAACGTTTATACAATTAGAATTGTCTCTGCGAATGGGAGTGCCCTCCATGGCCATCACCACACTCTCCAGCCGAGAGTTCAATCAGGACACCAGTCGCGCCAAGAAGGCCGCCTCAGAGGGGCCGGTGTTCATCACGGACCGGGGCAAGCCCGCCCACGTCCTGCTCAGCATCGAGGAATACCGGCGCATCACGGGCACCGGCCGGACCATCGCTGATGCCTTGGGTTGGCCGGCGGGTGTCGAGGACATCGAAATTGAGTTTCCGCGCTCGCGCGAACTCGCCCGGCCGGTCGATCTTTCCTGATGTTCCTGCTCGATACCAACGTCGTCTCTGAGCTGCGAAAAGCCAGGACTCGCAAAGCTCATCCCAATGTCGCCGCATGGGTTCAAACGGTCCAGGACAGTAGCCTTTTCCTCTCGGTTATCGTCGTGCAGGAGCTGGAAACCGGCGTTTTGCAGCTGGAGCGAAAAAACATTGCTCAAGGCGCAATCTTGCGCAGCTGGCTCGATCAACATGTCTTACCGACCTTCGCCGACCGCATTCTGCCGGTTGATACTGCCGTTGCCCGACGCAGCGCACGCTTGCATGTGCCCGACCCCCAGCCCTACCGGGATGGGCTGATCGCGGCCACGGCGCTGGTCCATGGCATGACGATCGTGACCCGCAACGTCGCTGACTTTCACGCCACCGGCGTGCCACTCCTGAACCCGTGGGACGCTCTCAAATGATGGATTGTAAATAGGCACATGGATCGATCAGGCGCTCGGCCGCCGGGCTGATTCATCCTGCAGGGTCGAGCCTGGATCATTGCAGGCTGCGGCACATTCTGTTATTCGGTGGGGTCGGGGAGCCGGCCGGGCAATCGCTGCCCCAGTCCTTCACAGGGCCGGGGGGGAGGAAAGTCCGGGCTCCGGCGGATCAGGGTGCCAGGTAACGCCTGGGGGGCCGCATCGTCAGCGGGGCGCAAGCCTCGCCCGGTACGTGCTCACGGAAAGTGCAACAGAAAGGAAACCGCCCAAGCCCACGCTCAGGCCGCTCGTCGGTCCGGGTGGCGGGACGGCAAGGGTGAAACGGTGCGGTAAGAGCGCACCGCGGCCTTGGCAACAAGGCTGGCATGGCAAACCCCACCTGGAGCAAGGCCAAATAGGGAAGCAGCGGGTTGCGGCAACGCAATGCGCAGCGCTGATCCGCGCGCGCTTCCGGGTAGGCTGCTAGAGGTCCACGGCGACGTGGATCGTAGAGGAATGATTGCCCACGCGGCGTCGTCGCAGTTTCTGCGCCGGTGTTGCGCGACAGAACCCGGCTTATAGGCCGGCTCCCCGATTCTTCGCGCGCCGCGCTCAGTCCGGCGCGCGCTGCAGGACGAGCGCGTAGGCGTCACTGCGGCTTGCGCCGGTGAGCTGCGCGGCGAGCGCCGCGGCCCGGCCCGGCGGCAGCTCCTTCACCAGCAGGTCCACCGCGCGGCGCAGCAGCGCCTGATCGACGCCGCGGGCTTCTTCCGGGGCCCCCTGGACCACCACCGTCAGCTCGCCGCGGCAGAAATTCTCCTCCTCGACCGCGCGCCGCGCCAACTCCGCGAGCGTGCCGCGGTAGAGCGTCTCGTGCGCCTTGGTCAGCTCCCGCGCCACCGTGGCGCGCCGCTCGGAACCGAAGACGGCGGCCAGATCCGCCACCATGTCCGCGATCCGGTGCGGTGCCTCGAAAAACACCAGCGTGCGCGGCTCGGCGGCGAGGCGCTCCAGAGTGGCGCGCCGCTCGCGTTCGCGCGCGGGCAGGAAGCCCTCGAAGCAGAAGCGGCTCACCGGCAGGCCGGCGCAGGCGAGCGCCGTCGTGATCGCCGAGGGGCCGGGTATGGCCTCGACCACAATGCCGGCGGCGGCCGCGGCGCACACCAGCTCGTAGCCGGGATCCGACAGCAACGGCGTACCGGCGTCGCTGACCAGCGCCAGGTGCTCCCCGGCGGTGAGCCGCGCCAGCACTTGCGGTACGCGCTGCGTCTCGTTGTGCGAGTGCAGCGAGAGCAGCGGGCGGGAGATGCCGAGTGCGCCGAGCAGCGCGAGGGTGTGGCGCGTGTCCTCGGCCACGATCGCATCGGCCTGCTCGAGCGCGGCACGGGTGCGCGCACTGAGATCGGCGAGGTTGCCGATCGGCGTCGCAACGACCTGCAACCGCCCTTGCACCTTGGCCACTATACTCACTCCTGCGCGCCGGATCGGCGGGCGTCATCTTGGCCCGAAAAGGACCGACAGTGAAAGGCTTCTCCATGCAGCGATCGATCCTGCTGGCCGCATTCGGTGCGGCCGCCGCACTGCTGGGTGGTTGCGCCACGAGGCCCCCGACGGCGGCCCCGCCGCCACCCGTGGCACGGGCCCCGGCGCCGCATCGCGGCGGGCCGCGCCGTGCGCTGCAGTTCGCCCCACCGGTGCACACGCTGGCACAGACGCGCATCGCGCTGCTGCTGCCGCAAACCGGGCCGCTGAGCGCCGCGGCGCGCAGCGTGCGCGACGGTTTCCTCAGCGCGTACTACCAGCTGCCCCCGCAGCGGCGGCCGCGGGTGCGCATCTACGACACGGCCGCCGGCACGCCGATCGCCACCCTCATTGAGCGCGCCGCGCACGCGGGGGCCACTGTGATCGTCGGGCCGCTGCTGCGTGCGGACGTCGCGGCGGCCACGGCCGCCGCAGAGCCGCGCCCGCCGATCCTGGCGCTGAACTTCCTGCCGAGCGGCGTGCGCGCCCCGCCGCAGTTTTTCCAGTTCGCCCTCTCGCCGACCGCCGAGGCGCGCCTGGTGGCGCAGCGCGTGCTCGCCGATGGGCACCGCCTCGGCATCGCGATCGTGCCGAACGACCTCTGGGGTACGCGCGTGCTGGCCGCCTTCTCGCACCGCTTCGCCGCCGGCGGCGGGCAGTTGCTCGCCACCACGCGCATCGATCTGGCGGCGAGCGATTACACCGGGCCGATCGAGCGGGTGCTGCTGATCCGCCAGAGCCGTGCACGCCTGCAGCGCCTCGAGCAGCTGCTCGGCGTGCCGCTCGCCTTCGTGCCGCGGCGGCGCGCGGATCTGCAATTCATCTTCGCGCCGGCGCCGGCCGCCACCGAGCGGATGCTCGAGCCGCAGCTGCGCTTCTACTATGCCAACGGCGTACCGACGTATTCGACCTCGGATGCGTTCACACCGAATCCGACCGCGAACCAGGATCTCGACGGATTGCGCTTCCTCGACATGCCGTGGATGTTGGGCGATCCGCTCGCCAACGCGGTACGCGCGGTGACCACGCGCGCCTGGCCGGCCGGCGGGCCGGACCGCGGCCGACTGTTCGCCTTCGGCTTCGACGCCTATCACCTCGCCGTGGCGCTGTTCGTGCACGGCGTGCCGCCGAGTGAACTGAAGCTGAATGGACTCACGGGACGGCTGCGGATCAAGCGCGACGGCCGGGTGCACCGCACGCTCATCTGGGCGCGGCTGCAGGGCGGACAGATCAAGATCCTGCCGCCGAAGTGAGGACGCGCGGCGGTGGCGGGGGTGCTGCCGCGGCGCGGCAGCACCCGCCCCGGCGCCGACGGATCAAACACCGTCCAACGCGTGCCGCCGCAGGCACGGCGCACAGCTAATCCACTGGATAAGCTTCCTACCACAACCTTCTGATTAGAAAGACGAATGATAAAAAACGCCGTGTTGGCGCGCGCCGGCGATTCGACATAACTCAACGCGGATGTGACGTTTTCTCGCTATTTCAATTGACATAGCGCACCCGCGATTCCTATAGTGGTACGAAGTGGGACAGAGTGGGAGAGGATGGGTTAAGTCCTCGCTCGGAATCCATGTTTCGCGGCGCCACAAAAATCACCCTGGACGACAAAGGCCGGATGGTCATGCCCACCCGTTATCGGGAGCAGATCACCGAACGCGCCCAGGGAAAACTGGTGGTCACCGTGGACCGGGATCGCTGCCTGTTGATTTATCCACTACCGGAATGGGATCTCATCGAGTCGAAGCTGATGAGCTTACCGACGTTGCACGCGCAGGCGCGACGCCTGCAGCGGCTGATGGTGGGCCATGCGACCGATCTGGAGCTCGACGGGCATGGACGGATCCTGCTGCCGCCGGAGCTGCGCGAGTTCGCCGGCCTCGAGCGCATCGGGATGCTGATCGGGCAGGGCAACCGGTTCGAGTTGTGGAACGAGTCGCGCTGGGGCGAGCGGCTCGATGAGTGGCTGAAGACGGAAGAGGCCGCCACGGACCTGCCCTCGGAGCTCGACTCGTTGTCGCTGTGAGGCGCCGCGTCCGCGGTGCCGGCTGCAGAGACGAGGGCGAAGGGATGCGCACGGTGGTGGGGTGCAACGGAATCGGGTCGGCGCGGCACGCGGCAGCGGCGCAGATCCTGGGGTCGGAACGGCCGGGGGCGCGGACCGCGCTGTGGAGCGGGCGCGTGGGTTATTCGAGATTCGAGAGCTGGGCACGGCCCATGAGTAGAGCACTGCGGGGGGTCGTTCGCGGCCGCTTCGAACGTGGTTGAGCACGTTGCGGTGCTGGCCACCGAGGCGATCGCGGCGTTGGCTCCCGAGGCGGACGGCTACTATGTCGATGCGACGTTCGGGCGAGGCGGTCATACAGCACTCCTACTCCAGGCCCTGGGTCGAGAAGGCCGCGTGCTCGCGATCGATCGGGACCCGGCGGCCATCGCCGCGGGCCGGGCGTCCTTCGCGCTCGAGGACCGCCTCACACTGGAGCACGCATCGTTCGCCGAACTTGCGGCACTCGTGCCGGCCCACGCGCACGGCCGCCCATGCCGCGGCATCCTGTTCGATCTCGGGGTGTCTTCGCCGCAGCTTGACGAAGCGGCGCGCGGGTTCAGCTTTCGCGCCGACGGCCCTCTCGATATGCGTATGGATCCGACGCGTGGGGAAGCGGTGTCCGCATGGCTCGCGCGCGCGGGCGTTGACGAGATACTGGAAGTGATCGCGACCCTCGGCGAAGAGCGGTTTGCGCGCCGGGTCGCGCAGGCGATCGTCGCCTCGCGCGAGCGCGAACCGATCGAGCGCACCGCACAGCTGGCCGAGATCGTCGCCCGCGCCGTGCGCACCCGCGAGCCCGGCAAGCATCCGGCGACGCGCACGTTCCAGGCCCTGCGCATGTACATCAATGATGAGCTCGGCCAGATCGCGCGCGGCCTCGAGACGGCGCTCGAAGTGCTCGCCCCGGGGGGGCGTCTGGCGGTGATCAGCTTCCATTCCCTCGAGGACCGCCTGGTCAAACGATTCATCGAGCGCCACTCGCGCCCCGACCCGGCGCTCGCCGATCTGCCCGCCCTGCCGGTCGAGTTCGCCCCGCGGCTGCGCCGCATCGGGCGCAAGGTCCGGCCGCAGCCGGCGGAGATCGAGCACAACCCGCGAGCCCGCAGCGCGTTGCTGCGCGTCGCGGAGAAACTCGCATGACGGCGCGGCGCACCACGTTCGCGTTGGTCCTGGCCGCGCTGTGGGTCGCGGTGCTCGCCTCCGGGGTCGGCGCCGTGTATTGCCGCTACCGTGCGCGCGCGCTGTTCATCCACTTGGAGCAGCTCAGCCGCCAGCGCGACAACCTGGACATTCAGTGGGGCCAGTTGCAGCTCGAGCAGAGCGCCTGGTCGACGCACGCGCTGGTCGAGAGCGTGGCGCAGACCAAGTTGCACATGAAGATGCCTGCCCCGCAGAACATCGTGGTGGTGCGCCCATGAAGGCTCGGCGGACCCGTCCGCAGACGCCGCTGTACCGCTGGCGGGGTCTGTTCCTGCTCGGCGTGCTGGGCGTGCTCGGCGCCGTGCTGGTGGCCCGCGCGGTCGACCTGCAGCTGGTCGAATACACCTTTCTCTCCGGCCAGGGCAACGCGCGCTTCACGCGCATCGTCACCATCCCGGCGCATCGCGGCGTCATCACCGATCGCTACGGCGAGCCGCTCGCGGTGAGTACGCCGGTGGACTCGGTGTGGGTCAACCCGAAGCAGATCATGCAGAACCCGGCGCGGGTGACCCGGCTGGCGCGCGCGCTCGGCTTGAACTCCGCGACCGTGCTGCACGACATCAGCAGCAACCTCAGTCTCGACTTTCTCTACGTCGCGCGCCAGCTGCCGCCGCCGCGCGCCCTGGCCATCAAGGCCCTCGGCATCCCCGGGGTCTATCTGGCGCGCGAATACCGCCGCTACTACCCGGCGGGCGAGGTGACCGGGCAGCTGATTGGGTTCACCAACATCAACGATCAGGGCCAGGACGGTCTTGAGCTCGAGTACAACTCCTGGCTGACCGGGATCGATGGCGAGAAGCGCGTCATCGAGGATCGCTACGGGCGCATCGTGCAGGACGTCGACAGCATCCGGCCGGCGCGTCCCGGGCACAATCTGGTGCTCTCGATCGACATGCGCATCCAGTACCTCGCCTACCGGGCGCTCAAGGCGCAGGTCGAGGCGCAGCGGGCGAGCTCGGGCAGCATGGTGGTGATCGACGTCGACACCGGCGAGGTGCTCGCCATGGTCAATCAGCCCGCGTTCAACCCCAACGACCGCTCGCAGCTGCTGCCGCAGCGCTACCGCAACCGCGCCATCACCGACACGCTCGAGCCGGGCTCCTCGATCAAGCCGTTCTTCATCGCCGCGGCCCTGATGAGCGGCCAGTACAACCGCCGCAGCATCATCAATACCTCCCCGGGGTACATCAAGGTCGACGGACACGTCTTTCGCGACGAGACCGATCTCGGGCGGATCGGCATCTACACGGTGCTCGCCAAGAGCTCCAACGTCGGAATGGCGCACATCTCTCTGTCACTGCCGCCCTCGCTGATCTGGCGGACCCTGCATCGTTTCGGCATCGGCCAGAACGTCGCCGGGGACTACCCGGGGGAATCCCCCGGGGTGCTGCTGCCGTACCGGGACTGGCACCCGATCCGTATCGTGACCATGTCGCACGGCTACGGGCTGTCCGTCACCGCGCTGCAGCTCGCGCATGCCTACGCCACGCTCGGGGCGCTCGGCATCGAGCGGCCGATCTCCTTCCTGCGCGTCAACGGCCCGCCGCGAGGCCGGCGCATCGTGCCGGCGAAGCTCTGCCGCGAACTGCTGCAGCTGATGCGCGGCGTGGTCCGTCCGGGCGGCACGGCGCCCTCGGGGAACATCCCCGGCTACACCGTGGCGGGCAAGACGGGTACGTCCTGGGAGGCTGAGGACGGCAGCTATCGGGAGCACCACTTCAACGCCGTGTTTGCGGGCGTCGCGCCCTCCACCGCGCCGCGCCTCGCCGCGGTGGTGGTGCTGCGCGACCCGCGCGCCGGCCTGTATTACGGCGGTGATGTGTCCGCGCCGGTGTTCGCCAAGGTAATCGGCCAGGCGCTGCGCCTGATGGGCGTGGCGCCCGACAAGCCGCTGCCGGCCGCCCAAACTCTGCAGGTGGCCTCGCTGCAATGAGCGCCGCACCGCATCGCAACACTCCGGGATGCGAGCTCGCCGAACTGCTCGGCGGCCTCGTCCAGGCGCCCGCGGGCCTGCGCGTCACGGACGTGACGCTCGACAGTCGCGCGGTCACCCCCGGAGCGCTGTTTCTCGCCTGCCGAGGCCGTATGCAGCATGGGCTCGCCTTTGCCGCCGAGGCGCTCGCACGCGGTGCGGTGGCCGTGCTCTACGAACCGCCGGCCGAGGTGCCCGCGGCGCTGTCCGCGCCGACGTTCTTCGCCGCCGTGCCGCAGCTCTCGGCGCGCGCCGGCCTCATCGCCGACCGGTTCTTCGCCGAGCCCTCGCGCGCCCTGGGCATCGCTGCGATCACCGGCACCAACGGCAAGACCACCTGCGCCTGGCTGCTCGCGCAGGCGTTCGAGCACAGCGGTCGCAGCGCCGCGTACCTCGGCACCCTCGGCTACGGCCGAACCGGCGCGCTACAGCACTCGGCGCACACCACGGCCGACGCCGTCACCGTGCACCGCCAGCTCGCCGAGGTGCGCGCGCTCGGGGCGCGCTGGGTCGGGATGGAGGTGTCCTCGCACGCTCTCGATCAGCAGCGCATCGGCGCCGTGCGTGTGCACACCGCGGCCTTCACCAATCTCACCCGCGATCACCTCGACTACCACGGCACGCTCGAGGCCTATGGGCGCGCCAAGGCGCGGCTGTTCGAACTCGACACGCTGGTCAACCGAGTCATCAACCTGGAGGATCCGTTCGGCGCTCGGCTCGCGGCGCGCGCGGACCCGGGTGCGCTGATCGTCACGGCACGCAGCGCCCCGATTCCCGCCGGCGCGCGTTTCGTGCGCGCCGCGGCGGCCGACGCGCACGGCATCGGTCTGCGGATCGCGGTGGACTCGAGCTGGGGCAGCGGGGCACTCGAGGTGCCGCTGATTGGGGATTTCAACGTCGACAACGTGCTGACGGTGCTCGCGGTGCTGCTCGGCGCCGAGGTGCCGCTCGCCGCGGCGCTCGCGGCGCTGCCGCACTGCGGGGCGGCGCCGGGGCGGATGGAGGCCTTCGGCGGACAGGCCGGCCAGCCGCTCGTCATCGTCGATTACGCTCATACCCCCGATGCGCTCGCCAAGGCGCTCGAGAACGCCCGCCGGCACTGCCGCGGGCGGCTGCGCGTGGTGTTTGGCTGCGGTGGGGATCGCGACCGCGGCAAGCGGCCGATGATGGGCCGCATTGCCGCCGAACTCGCCGACGAGATCATTCTCACCGACGACAATCCGCGCACCGAAGCGCCACAGCACATCACCGCGCAGATCCTCCAGGGCATCGCACCGCACCCGGCGCGCATCGAGCACGACCGCGCCGGCGCGATCCGCGCCGCGTTGCAGGTGAGCGGCGCGGAGGATGTCGTGCTGATCGCCGGGAAGGGGCACGAGACGTATCAGACCTATGGGGCCGAGCCGCGGCCCTTCAGCGATCAGGCCGTGGTGCGCGCGGTGCTGGGGCTGACCGCGGAGGACGCATGACGCTCGAGCGCACCCTGAGTGAGTTGGCACGGGCCTGCGGCGCGCCGCTGCACGGTGCGGACCGTCCGTTCGCTGAGGTGTCCATCGACACGCGCACGCTCAAGGCCGGCGACGTGTTCGTCGCGCTGCGCGGGCCGCGGTTCGACGGCACGGAGTTCGTCGGAGCGGCGCTCGAGCGAGGCGCCGCCGGGGCGCTGCTCGAACGTGCGCAGCCCCTCGAGATCGCGCAGATCGTGGTCGAGGATGCGTTGCTCGCCCTGCAGCGGGCCGGGCGGGCGTGGCGCGAGGCGTGCGCGATCCCGGTGGTCGGGGTTGCGGGCAGCAACGGCAAGACCACCACCAAGGAGATGACCGCGGCCATCCTCGGCCGCGCCGGGCAGTGCCTGGCGACGCGCGGCAATCTGAACAATCACATCGGCGTGCCCCTGACGCTGCTGCGCCTGGAGCGCGCGCACCGCTCGGCGGTCATCGAGATGGGCGCAAACCGGGCCGGCGAGGTGGCCGATCTGGTGCGTCTCGCTCGGCCGACCGTCGGGCTCATCACCAATGCGGGCGCGGAGCATCTGGAGGGATTCGGCAGCCTCGAGGGCGTGGCACACGCCGAGGGCGAGATGGTCGTCGGGCTCGCCCCCGAGGCCACCGCAGTGCTCAATGCCGACGATCCGTTCTTCGCGCTCTGGCGTGACCTGACGCGCGCCCGAGTCGTGACGTTCGGGTTTGCGGCCGCGGCCGATTACCGCGCCACGGACCTCGCGGCGACGTTGAGCGCCGCGGGGTTCCTCACCCGCTTCACGCTCGAGTGCCCGCTCGGGCGCACTGCGATCGAGCTGCACGTGGGGGGGCGGCACAACGTGGCGAATGCGCTGGCGGCGGCCGCCAGCGCCGCCAGCGCCGGTGCGTCGCTTGAGGACATTGCGGCGGGTCTGGCCGCGGTGCGCCCCGTGCCCGGTCGGTTGCAGCTGAAGCAGACCCCGGGCGGCGCCTGGCTCATCGATGACTCCTACAACGCCAACCCCAGCTCGGTCCGCTCCGGCATCGAGGTGCTCGCCTCGCTCGCCGGGCGCCGTTGGCTGGTGCTCGGGGACATGGCCGAGCTCGGGGAGTACGCCCCGAGCGCACACCAGCAGATCGGCGAGTTCGCGCGCGAACAGAGCATCGAGCGGCTCTACGCGACCGGCCCGCTCGCGGCGCTCGCCGTGGAGCGCTTCGGCGCCGGGGCGCGCTGGTTCCCCGACGGCGAGGGGCTCACCGAGGCGCTGCGTGCAGCGCTCACCGAGGCCGGTGCCGGGGTGTCGGTGCTGGTGAAGGGTTCGCGGATCAACAGGCTCGAGCGGGTGGTCGCGGCGTTGATCGCCGACGCACCCCCGGAGGCGCACTGAATGCTGTACTGGCTCGCCAACCGACTGGTCTCCTGGTACTCGGGATTCAACGTCTTCTCGTACCTGACGTTCAGGGCCATCCTGGCGATGGGCTCCTCGCTGGTGATCTCGCTGCTGGTCGGTCCGGGGATGATCCAGCGACTCTCGCGGTATCAGATCGGTCAGGTGGTGCGCGACGACGGACCGCAGAGCCATCTGCCCAAGGCCGGCACCCCGACCATGGGCGGCACGCTCATTCTGGTCACGACGCTGGTGAGCACGCTGATGTGGGCGCAGTTGGAGAGCCGGCAGATCTGGCTGGTGCTCGCCGTGACGTTCGCGTTCGGACTGATCGGCTTCCTCGACGATTACCTGAAGCTCGTCGTGCGCAATGCGCGCGGCCTGCCGGCACGCTGGAAGTACCTCTTCCAGTCGATCTTCGGGCTGGCGATTGCCGCGATCCTCTATTACACGGCCAGAGTGCCGGCCGAGCGGACGCTGTACCTGCCGTTCGTGAAATCTTTCGCCGAGCCCCTGCCCGCGGCGGTGTTCATCACCATCGCCTACCTCATGACCGTCGGCATGAGCAATGCGGTCAACCTGACCGACGGACTCGATGGCCTCGCCATCATGCCGGCGGCGCTGGTGTCCGCCGCGCTCGGCATCTTCGCGTACGCGAGCGGCAACGCCGTGTTCGCCCATTACCTCGAGATTCCGATGATCCCGGGGGCCGGCGAGCTGCTCATCTTCTGCTCGGCGCTCTCCGGCGCCGGGCTCGGGTTTCTCTGGTTCAACGCCTACCCGGCCCAGGTCTTCATGGGCGATGTCGGAGCGCTGGCGATCGGTGCGGCGCTCGGGGTGGTCGCCGTCATGGTGCGCCAGGAACTGGTCGCCCTCGTGATGGGCGGGGTGTTCGTGCTCGAGACCGCCTCGGTGATCCTGCAGGTCGCCTCCTTCAAGCTCACCGGGCGGCGCATCTTCCGCATGGCTCCGCTGCACCATCACTTCGAACTGAAGGGCTGGGCGGAGCCGAAGGTCATCGTGCGCTTCTGGATCATCTCGCTGATTCTCGTGCTGGCCGGACTGGCGACGCTGAAACTCAGATGAGCGAGAGCCGCCACAAACCTGCGACCGCCGTCATCGCCGGCCTGGGGCGAACCGGGCTGTCGTGCGCGCGGTATCTGCGCACCCATGGGTGGCGCATCGCGGTGACGGACACGCGCCTCGCCCCGCCGGGCCTCACGGCGCTGCGTGCGCTCGATCCGCGCATCGAGGTGCGCGCCGGCGGACTCGACGTCGCGCTCCTCGATGAGGCGGTCTGCGTGGTCGCCTCCCCGGGGCTCGCCCTCGACCTGCCGTTCTTTCTCGAGGCCCGCCGCCGCGGCCTCGAGGTCTTCGGTGACGTGGAGCTGTTCGCGCGCGCCGCGGCGGCCCCCGTGGCCGGCATCACCGGCACGAACGGCAAGAGCACCGTGACCACGCTGCTCGGACGCATGGCCCAGCGCGCCGGCGTGCAGGTGCGCGTCGGGGGCAACCTCGGGGAGCCGGCGCTCGATCTGCTCGGGGCCGCCGAGCGGGCCGACCGGCCCACCGAGCTGTACGTGCTCGAGCTCTCGAGCTTCCAGCTCGACACGACGCAGTCGCTGCATCTGAAGGCGGCCGCGGTGTTGAACGTGAGCGCGGACCACCTGGACCGCTACGCCTCGATCGAGGCGTATGCGCTCTCCAAGGCGCGCATCTTCGAGCGCTGCGACAGCGCAGTGGTCAACCTGGATGATCCGCTCGTGAGGCGCATGACGCGCGCCGGGCAGCGCACGCTCGGCTTTTCAGTGAGCGGCGCGGCGCAGGCGACCTACGGTCTGCTCGATCTCAGCGGCCGCTGGCTCGCACGGCACGGCGAGCCACTGTTGCCGCTCGCCTCGATGCGCCTGCGCGGCCTGCACAACGCCGCCAACGCACTCGCTGCGCTCGCGCTCGGCGAGGCGCTCGAGCTGCCGATGGCGGCCATGGTGGAGGAATTGCGCGAGTTCCCGGGGCTTGCGCACCGCTCGCAGTGGGTGGCCGAGGTCGCGGGCGTGACCTACATCAACGACTCCAAGGGCACCAACGTGGGGGCGACGCTGGCGGCGGTGAGCGGACTCGACGGCCCGCTCGTGCTGATCGCCGGCGGCGAGGGCAAGAACCAGGACTTCGCGCCGCTCGCCGCGGCGCTGCGGGGCAAGACTCGCCACGTGGTGCTGATCGGCCGGGATGCGCCGCGGCTGGCGCACGCGCTTAAGGGCGTGTGTGCGCTCGAGACCTGCGAGTCGATGGACGCCGCGGTGCGTGCCGCGGCGCATGCCGCGCATGCGGGCGACACGGTGTTGCTGTCCCCGGCCTGCGCCAGCCTCGACATGTTTCAGGATTACGCGCACCGCGGCGAGACGTTCGCCGCGGCCGTGCAGGGGCTCGGCTCATGAGCGCCGCGGAACGCAGCCCGATGTCCTTCGCGCGCTCGAGCGGACGCGGCCGGGTCATCTACATCGACACGGTCACCCTCGCACTGGTGCTCGCCATTGTGCTCTTCGGGCTGATCATGATGACTTCGGCGTCGATCTCGATCGCCGCGCAGTACACCGGCCAGCCGTTCTACTTCCTCGAGCGCCAGCTGATCGCCGTGGCGATCGGTGTGGCCGGCGGGGTCTTCGTGTTCACCTTCAAGTGCGAGCGGCTCGAGCGGCTCTCGCCGTGGCTGATGATCGCGGCCATCGTGCTGCTGCTGGCGGTGTTGGTGCCGGGGCTCGGGCTGCGCGTCAACGGCGGGCGGCGCTGGCTGCACCTCGCCGGATTCAGCTTCCAGATCTCCGAGCTCGCCCGGGTGCTGGTGCTGGTGTACATCGCCAGCTACGCCGCGCGCCGCCAGGACGAGCTGCGCGAGAGTTTCGCCGGACTCGTCAAGCCCCTCGCGCTGCTCGCCCTGATCGCCGCGCTGCTGCTCGGGGAGCCGGATTTCGGCGCCGCGACGGTGATGTTCGCGGCCGGCTTCGGCATGCTGTTCCTCGCCGGGGCGCGGCTGCGCTACGTGGTGATGCTGACGCTGGTCGCCGCGCTCGCCTTCGGGGTGCTCGCGGTCACCTCCGCCTACCGGCTGCGGCGCATCACGGGATTCATCAACCCCTGGGCCTCGCCCTACGGCAGCGGCTTTCAGCTCACCCAGTCGCTGATCGCGATCGGCCGCGGCAAGTGGTTCGGCGTCGGGCTCGGCAACAGCGTGCAGAAGCTGTTCTACCTGCCCGAGGCGCATACCGATTTCCTCTTCGCCGTGCTCGCCGAGGAGCTCGGTCTCGCCGGGGTGCTGCTGACGATCGGCCTGTTCGTCGGGCTGGTCTGGCGCGCCTTCCACATCGCCTCGCTGGCGGCGCGCGCCGGTCTGACGTTCCAGCGGCTGCTCGCGGCGGGCTTCGGGCTGTGGCTCGGCATGCAGACCTTCATCAACATCGGGGTGAACATGGGCGTCCTGCCGACCAAGGGACTGACCCTGCCGATGATGAGCTACGGACGCTCCAGCATGATCATGACGCTGGTGTGGGTCGGGTTGCTGCTGCGCATCTATCACGAGACGCTGATCGAGAGCCGCGGGGCGGCCCGGCGGCGCGCCGAGGAGGCCGCATGAAGGGGCCGATCCTCATCATGGCGGGCGGCACCGGCGGGCACGTGTTCCCAGCACTCGCGCTGGCCCGCGCGCTGCGCGCCGGCTCGGTCGAGGTCGTGTGGCTCGGCACGCGGCGCGGCATCGAGGCGCGTCTGGTGCCGGCCGAGGGGATCGACATCGAGTGGCTTTCGGTGGGTGGGCTGCGCGGCAAGGGTTGGAAGACGCGCCTCGCGGCGCCCTGGCGCCTGGCGGTGGCGCTGTGGCAGGCGCTCGGTGTGATGCGCCGCCGCCGCCCGCGCGTGGTCGTGGGACTCGGCGGATTCGTCACCGGTCCGGGCGGCATCGCCGCGTGGCTGACGCGCCGGCCGCTGCTCATCCACGAGCAGAACGCCGTGGCGGGATTCACCAACCGGGCGCTGGCGCCGCTGGCGCGCGAGGTGTTCGAGGCCTTCCCCGGCAGCTTCGGTCCGAAGGTGCGGGCGCGGGCCATCGGTAATCCGGTCCGGCGCGAGATCGCGGCGCTCGCGCCACCGCGCGAGCGGCTCGCCGGGCGCGGCCCGGCCGTGCGGGTGCTGGTCATCGGCGGCAGTCAGGGCGCGGTGCGGCTGAATACCGTTGTGCCCGAGGCGCTGGCGCGCGTGGCGGCGGCCCGCGCGCTGCAGGTGCGCCATCAGGCCGGTGAGCGCTGGATCGAGGCGTGCCGGGACAGTTATGCCGCGGCCGGCGTCGCGGCCGACGTTCAACCCTTCATCGCCGACATGGCCGACGCCTATGCGTGGGCGGACCTGGTGATCTGTCGCTCCGGGGCGCTCACCGTCTCGGAACTGGCCGCGGCCGGACTCGCCGCGGTGCTGGTGCCGTTCCCGGCGGCCGTCGACGATCACCAGACGCGCAACGCCGAGCGGCTCGTGCACCAGGGCGCCGCGGTGCTGCTGCCGGAGCGCGAACTGACGGCCGAGCGGCTCGCCGCGCAGCTCGAGCGGCTCTGCGCCGAGCGCGGCCGGCTCATCGAGATGGCCGAGCGCGCCCGCGCGCTCGCCCGTCCCGATGCCACCGAGACGCTCGCCGCGAGCTGCCTGCAATATCTCGGGAGGGTCGCATGAACGGAGCGTCAGCGACGGTACGCGAGCGCGGCGGGCGCGGCATGGACCGCATGCGGCGCATCGACACGATCCACTTCGTCGGCATCGGCGGCAGCGGCATGAGCGGGATCGCCGAGGTGCTCTTGAATCTCGGCTACCGGGTGCAGGGCTCGGATCTGCGCGGCGGTGCGGTGACCGAGCGGCTGAGCGCCCTCGGGGCGCGCATCGCCATCGGCCATGCGGCAGCCAACATCGCCGGCGCCGATGTGCTGGTGATCTCCGGCGCCGTGCCGCGCGAGAACCCCGAAGTGGCCGCGGCGCTCACGCAGCGCATCCCGGTGGTCTCGCGCGCCGAGATGCTCGGGGAGCTGATGCGCTTTCGCTACGCGATCGCGGTCGCCGGCACCCACGGCAAGACCACCACGACGAGCCTGATCGCCAGCATCCTCGCCGAGGGCGGGGAGGACCCGACGTTCGTGATCGGCGGGCGCCTGAAGAGCGCCGGCAGTCACGCCCGGCTCGGTTCGGGCCGCTATTTGGTCGCCGAGGCGGACGAGAGCGACGCCTCCTTCATGCATCTGCAACCGGTGCTTGCGGTCGTAACCAACATCGACAACGACCATCTGGCCACCCACGGCGGTGATTTTTCGCGGCTGGCGCAAAGCTTCGTCGATTTCCTGCACAACCTGCCGTTCTACGGACTGGCCGTGCTGTGCATCGACTGCGAGCACGTGCGCGCCATCCTGCCGCGCGTCGGCCGCCATGTGCTCACCTACGGGCTGAGCCCGGACGCGGATGTGCGGGGCAGCGAGCTGCGCCGCCAGGGATTGAGCACGCGCTTCACGGTGACGCGCCCGACGGGCGGTGCGCTCGATGTCACCGTCAATCTGCCCGGGACGCACAACGTGCTCAACGCGCTGGCGGCGATCGCCGTGGCCACCGACCTCGGCCTCGAGGATGCACCGATCAGCCGTGCCCTCGCCCAGTTCCAGGGCATCGATCGGCGGCTGCAGCACATCGCCGACATCCGCACCGCGGCAGGCACGGTCACGGTCGTCGATGATTACGGGCACCATCCCACGGAGGTGGCCGCGACACTCGAGGCGCTGCGTCAGGGCTACCCGGGGCGGCGGATCGTGCTCGCGTTCCAGCCGCACCGCTACAGCCGCACCCACGATCTGATCGATGACTTCGGGCGGGTACTCGCCGGGGTCGACGTGCTGTTGGTCACCGAGGTCTATGCCGCCGGCGAGGCGCCGATCGCGGCCGCCGACGGACGGGCGATTTGCCGCGCGGTGCGCAGCCGCGGCCAGGTCGAGCCGCTGTTCGTCGCGCGCGTCGAAGAGCTGGCCGAATCGCTGCGTGACGTGATCCGCGACGGCGATCTGATCGTGACCATGGGTGCGGGCAACATCAGCGCGGTGGCGCACGGCCTGCCGGCGCAGCTCGCCGCGCCGGCGCCGGCGGGCTCGCCATGACCTTCACGCTCGCTCCACAGTTTCGGGCGCGCGTGCGCTTCGAGGAGCCGATGAGCCGGCATACCTCCTGGCACGTCGGCGGCCCGGCGCAGATGTTCTTCACCCCGGAGAGCCGTACCGAACTCGCCGCCTTCCTGAGCGCGCTGCCGCTCGAGGTGCCGGTGTACTGGGTGGGTCTTGGCAGCAACCTGCTGGTGCGTGACGGCGGACTGCGCGGCGTCGTGGTGTGCACCCACGGTGCGCTCGATCGGCTCGAGCGCACCGGCGAGACCGCCGTGTACGCCGAGGCGGGCGTCGCCTGCGCACGCATCGCGCGTCAGTGCGTGCGCTGGGGACTCGGACCGGCGGAGTTCTTCGCCGGCATTCCGGGGACGTTCGGCGGCGCGCTCGCCATGAATGCCGGGGCATTCGGCGGGGAAACCTGGCGCCAGGTGCTCGAGGTCGAAACCATCGACCGCCACGGACAGGAGCGCCGGCGCGCAGCCGGTGAGTACCGCGTGAGCTACCGGCACGTCGAGCCGCCGGCCGAGGGCGAGTGGTTCCTCGCCGCGCGGTCGAGCTTCGAGCCGCGACCCGCCGAGGACGAGGGCGAGGTGCGGGAGTTGCTCGAGCGGCGCCGCGCCACGCAGCCGATCGGCGCCTGGAGTTGCGGGTCGGTCTTCGTCAACCCGCCGGGCGATCACGCTGCGCGTCTGATCGAGGCGAGTGGCCTGAAGGGTCAGGCGGTCGGTGGCGCCTCGGTGTCGAGCAAGCACGCCAACTTCATCCTCAACGATGGTAACGCCACCGCGAGCGACATCGAGTCACTGATCCAGAGGGTGCGAGACACGGTCGCGCGCGAGCACGGGGTTGCGCTGCACACGGAAGTGCGCATCGTGGGGGAGGCGCGCTGATGCGGCTGACGCACGATCCGGCGGGACTGCACCACGCGGACACGGGCGCGGCGTTCGGGCGCGTTGCGGTGCTCGCCGGCGGGGACTCGAGCGAACGGGAAATCTCCCTGCTCTCCGGCGCGGCGGTGCTCGAGGCGCTGAAGCGCCGCGGTGTCGCCGCCGAGGCGTTCGATCCGCGCGAGCATGCGCTCTCGGAGCTCGCCGCGGGACGCGTCGACCGGGTGTGGATCGCGCTGCACGGTCCGGGCGGGGAGGACGGCACGCTGCAGGGCGCGCTCGAATATCTCGGCGTGCCCTACACCGGCAGCGGTGTGCTCGGCTCGGCGATCGCGATGGACAAACTGCGGACCAAGCGCCTCGCGCACGCCATCGGTGTGCCGACGCCCCCGGCGCTCGAGCTGACGGGGTCGGCGGATTTCGAGCTGGCCCTCGAGCAGCTCGGTCTGCCGCTCATCGTCAAGCCGGGCGGCCAGGGCTCGAGCGTCGGGATGAGCAAGGTCGAGCGCGCCGAGGAGTTGCCTGCGGCGTACGCGGCGGCGCGCGCCCTCGAGGCGAGCGTGTTCGCCGAGGCGTGGATCACCGGTGGGGAGTACACGGTTGCGCTCTTGCAGGGCGCGGCGCTGCCCTCGATCCGCATCGAGACGCCGCGGGCGTTCTACGACTACGAGGCCAAATACGAGCGCGACGACACGCGCTATCGCTGTCCGTCCGGTCTGTCCGAGCCTGCCGAACGGCACCTCGCGAGCTTGGCGCTCGCGGCGTTCGCAGCCGTTGGCGGCGAGGGCTGGGGCCGCGTGGACTTCATGATGGATGTTGCCGGACGCGCGCAGCTGCTCGAGATCAACACCGTGCCGGGCATGACCGGACACTCGCTGGTCCCGATGGCCGCGCTCGCCGCCGGCCTCGATTTCGATGAACTGGTCTGGCGGGTGCTCGAGACGAGCTTCGTGCGCCGGGCGCGCGGCGGGGTGGGCTGAGCATGTTCAAGCGCAAACGCCGCGATTCACGACGGTCGACCGAGAAGGACGCGCCCCCGCGGCGGCTGATCCGTCGTGCACTCGGTGGCCTCGGTCTGTGTGCGGTGCTGGCGCTCGCGCTGTGGGGGCTGAACCGCCCGATCCGCGCCGTGACCGTGAGCGGCGAGTTCCATCACGTCGCGCCGCTCGCAGTCGAGCAGGCTGTGGCGTCCGCGGCCGCCGGCTCGGGCATCCTGACCGTGAATCTTGCCGCGGTACGCGCCTCGGTCGACGCGCTGCCGTGGGTGGCGCACGCGAGCGTGCGCCGCCTCTGGCCGCACACGCTCGTGGTGCGGGTGCACGAACAGACGGCGTTTGCGCGTTGGGACGGCGACGGGCTGGTCAACCGGGCCGGCGATCTGTTCCTCGCACAGGCCGCCGTAGTGCCGCCTGGACTGCCGAGCCTCTCCGGTCCAGACGGGACGGCGGCCCAGGTCACCCGCCGCTACCTGCGCATGAGTGGGGAGCTTGCCCCGGAGGGCTTCGTGATCGCCTCGCTCGCATTGAGCGCGCGCGGCACCTGGGAATTCACGCTCGGCAACGGCATCGCCGTGCGGCTCGGCCGCTCGCAGTTCGAGGCGCGGTTTGAAAAATTCGTCAATGTGGCGCTCGCGATCGTCAAACAGCGCGCCGGGGACATCTCATACATCGATATGCGTTACATGAACGGTTTTGCGATTGGTTGGCGCGCGAACGCGCCGCAGGACAACTCTTCGGCGCAGCGCGCCGGAGGAGGCCGCGATGCGTAAGCGATCTGACCGAGACCTCATCGTCGGCCTCGATATCGGCACCTCCAAGGTGCTGGCCCTCGTCGGGGAGGTGGGGGCCGATGGCGCCATCGAGGTGATCGGGATCGGCACCCAGCCCTCACGCGGCCTGAAGAAGGGCGTGGTGGTCAACATCGAGTCGACCGTGCAGTCGATCCAGCGCGCGGTCGAGGAGGCCGAGCTCATGGCCGGCTGCGAGATCCACTCGGTGTTCGCCGGCATCGCCGGCAGTCACGTGCGCAGCCTGAACTCGCACGGCGTGGTCGCGATCCGTGACCGCGAGGTCACCCCCGGGGACGTCGAGCACGTGATCGACGCGGCCCGGGCGCTCGCCATTCCCGCCGATCAGAAAATCCTGCACGTGCTGCCGCAGGAGTTCGTCGTCGATGGCCAGGAGGGCATCCACGACCCGATCGGCATGTCCGGAGTGCGCCTCGAAGCCAAGGTGCACATCGTCACCGGCGCCGACAGCGCCGCGCAGAACATCGAGAAGTGCATCAAGCGCTGTGGGCTCGAGGTCGAAGACGTCGTGCTCGAGCAGCTCGCCTCGAGCTTCGCGGTGCTCACCGACGATGAGAAGGAGCTCGGGGTATGCATGGTCGACATCGGTGGCGGCACCACCGACATCGCGGTGTTCGCCCAGGGTGCGATCCGGCACACCGCCGTGATCCCCATTGCCGGCGATCAGGTGACCAACGACATCGCCGTGTCGATGCGCACCCCGACGCAGCACGCCGAGGACATCAAGATCCGCTACGCCTGCGCGCTCTCGCAGCTGGCCAACCCCGACGAGAGCATCGAGGTGCCGAGCGTCGGGGACCGCCCGGCGCGCCGCCTGGCCCGCCAGACGCTCGCCGAGATCGTCGAGCCGCGCTACGAGGAGCTGTTCGGCCTGGTGCGCGATGAGCTGCGCAGGAGCGGCTTCGAGGACATCATCGTCGCCGGCGTGGTGCTCACCGGCGGGAGCGCCCGCATGGAAGGGGTGATCGAGCTCGCCGAGGAGGTATTCCACGTGCCGGTGCGCCTCGGACTGCCGCAGCAGGTGCAGGGGCTCACCGATGTGCTGCGCAACCCGGTGTTCTCCACCGGCGTCGGCCTGCTGCTCTATGCCCGCGACAACATTTTGCCCGTGCGGCGCGGCCGTTCAATCGGCAGCAACGCCAAGACCACGATCGACCGCATGCGAGCGTGGTTCCAGGGAAATTTCTGACCGTGACAAATTTCAATTCACTTAGCCATCATCGAGGAACGCGCAATGTTTGAATTAATGGATGCCTACACCCAAAGCGCCGTGATCAAGGTCATCGGCGTCGGCGGCGGGGGCGGCAACGCCGTCGCCCACATGATCAACAGCGGGATCGAGGGCGTGGAGTTCATGTGCGTCAACACTGACTCACAGGCACTGAAGCACGCCAAGGTGAAGACCGCGCTGCAGATCGGCAGCAACATCACCAAGGGTCTCGGCGCCGGGGCCGATCCGGAAGTTGGCCGTCAGGCGGCCATGGAGGACCGTGATCGCATCGTCGAGCTCATCAAGGGCTGCGACATGCTGTTCATCACCGCCGGCATGGGCGGGGGCACCGGGACCGGCGGGGCGCCCGTGGTGGCGCAGATCGCCAAGGAGCTCGGCATCCTCACCGTCGCGGTCGTTACCCGTCCGTTCGAGATGGAAGGCGGCAAGCGCTCCCACGTCGCCGACCACGGCATCGCCGAGCTCGGCAAGTACTGCGACTCGCTGATCACCATTCCGAACCAGAAGCTGCTGACCGTGCTCGGCGCGCAGACCACGCTCCTCGATGCGTTCAAGGCCGCCAACCAGGTGCTGCAGGGCGCGGTGCAGGGCATCGCTGAACTGATCACCCGTCCGGGCCTGATCAACGTTGACTTCGCCGACGTGCGCACGGTGATGTCCGAGACCGGCATGGCCATGATGGGCACCGGCACGGCGAGCGGTGAGGGTCGGGCGCGCTCGGCGGCCGAGGCGGCCGTGTCCTCGCCTCTGCTCGAGGACATCAACCTCTCCGGTGCGCACGGCATCCTGGTGAACGTCACCGCCGGCATGGACCTGTCGATCGGTGAGTTCCAGGAGGTCGGTCAGATCGTCAAGGAGTTTGCCTCCGAGGATGCGACCGTGGTGGTCGGCACCGTGATCGATCCGGAACTCTCGAACATGGTGCGCGTGACCGTGGTGGCCACGGGACTCGGTCGCCCGGCGGCCGCGACCGGTGCTCGCCCGGTCATCGGCGCGGTGCGTGAGTCCGCCGCCGCGCGCGATGCGCGCGCCGAGCCGCCGATGCGCGTGGTGCGCCGCGGTGCGCCCTCGAGCAGCGATTACGCCAAGCTCGATCGGCCGACCGTGCAGCGCCAGCGTGCCGTGGGTGACGGACTGCGCCAGGACGTGCCCTCGGATGATCTGCTCGACATCCCGGCGTTCCTGCGCCGTCAGGCCGACTGAGCCGGTGCGGCTCCATCCTCTGGTGCTGATGGCCGCCAGGGGATGGAGCCGTGGTGCCGCGTGAGATCACGCACGCGGTGTCGTGGAGTAAATGGAGCGGTTATGGTAGCGTAGCCGACCACGACCCACCCGGGGCGGGCCCCAAGTCGGGGCGCACCGGCTCCCCCACAGCACAGAACATCACTCATGGTTGGACAACGGACCCTGAAGAATTCGATCCGCGCAACTGGCGTGGGTCTGCACACCGGCAAGAAGGTGCTCATGACCTTGCGGCCCGGCCCGGCAGACTCAGGGATCGTCTTCCGCCGCACCGACCTGCCGGTTCCCGCCGAGGTGCGTGCTCACGCTGAGAACGTCGGTGACACCATGCTCGGCACGACGCTCTGCAAGGGGGCGGCGCGCGTCTCGACCGTCGAGCATCTGCTCTCGGCCTTCGCTGGCCTCGGCATCGACAACGCGGTGGTGGAGCTCTCGGCGCCCGAAGTGCCGATCATGGACGGCAGCGCAGGCCCCTTCGTGTTCCTGCTGCAGTCGGCCGGCATCGAGGAGTTGAGTGAGCCGAAGCGCTTCATTCGCATCACCAAGCGGCTGCGCGTCGAGGACGGGGACAAGTGGGCGGAGTTCACGCCGTTCGACGGCTTCAAAGTCAACTTCGAAATCGAATTCAACCATCCGCTGTTCAAACGGCGCGCGCAGCGCGCCTCGATGGACTTCTCGACCACCTCGTTTCTGAAGGAAGTGAGTCGGGCGCGCACCTTCGGCTTCCTGCGCGACCTCGAGACGCTGCGCCAACACAACCTCGCGCTCGGCGGCAACCTCGACAACGCGATCGTGCTCGATGACTTTCGCGTGCTGAACGAGGACGGACTGCGTTACGAGGACGAGTTCGTCAAGCACAAGATCCTCGATGCGATCGGCGATCTGTACCTGCTCGGGCACGGCTTGATCGGGGAATTCAGCGGCTACAAGTCCGGCCACGGACTGAACAACAAGCTGCTGCGTGCGCTGCTCGCGGACCGCACGGCGTGGGAAGAGGTCGCGTTCGAGTCGTATGCCGACGCGCCCATCTCCTACCTCGAAGCCGCCGCGCTCGGCGGTTGACGGCGCCTCAGCGCCGCGGCAACACCCGCACGGTCACCGTGCCCACCGGACGCCGCGCGCGCTCGAGGGCGGGTTTCAACTCGCTGAGCGCATACCGCAGCCGCGCGGCCCACGCCGCCGAATCGGCAAACACCGTGAGCGACCCATCGCGCTCGACCGCACCGGTCAGATGCGCACTCAACTCGCTCGGCAACTGTTCAACTAACCAACTCTGCCAGTAGTCCTGACGCGTCTTTTGGTCGCGGATTTGCGACAACACGGGCGTGGCGCGCGCGAGCAAATCGCCGAGCGCGCGCGGCGCGGCCGATTTTGTGATGCCGGTCGAGCCGGTTCGCTTGTGCGAGGGGGGGAATTTCGGCATAGTCGGCCGCGCCGGGTGACACACGACGCCCGGCTGACGGGTGAATTGTACAAGTACGGCATGATTGCGGGGGGCGGCCCATGAGTGATACGGCAGATCAGCAGCGACCGGCGCACTCCAGGCTCGCGCGCGCACTGCGCACCCTCGCTCGCCTCAACCCGCTGCGGGCTCTGTCGCTGCGCACCGGCCGGCCCGGAGTGAGCGTGGTGGTGTTCACCACCGACGGGCGCTCGCGTCTGCTGAACCTGAACCTGCGTCACCCGCTGATGCTCGCCGCCGCGAGTGTGGCGATGCTGGCCGTGCTCGGCGGGGCGTTTTCCTTCGGACTCGCGCTCGGCCGCGGCGGCAGCCACGATCGGGCGCTCGAGCAGGCCTCGCACTGGATGAATGTCCTCTCCTCGCAGCGCGATCAGTTGGCCGATCTGCGGGTGCAGATGAATGCGCGGGCCCGCGCGCTCGCCATCCAGGTCGGAGACCTGCAGGCGCACATGATCCGCCTCGATGCGCTCGGGGAGCGGCTGACCAAGATGGCCGGGCTCACGGGCGATGCCTTCAATTTTCGCCACCAGCCGCCGATCGGCGGGCCGGAGGCGCCCCTGCCCGGGGGCGGGGCGGCGCTGCCCGGCCTTGCCTCGATGATCGGACACCTGCAGGGCGAGGTCACGTTGCGCGCCTCGCAGCTCTCGGCGCTGGAGAACCTGATCCTCTCGCGCAAGCTGCACCAGGAGATTCGCCCCGAGGGCCGCCCGGTGCAGGTCGGCTGGGTGTCCTCGCCGTTCGGGCCGCGGATCGATCCGTTCACCGGCAAGCCGGGCTTCCATGAGGGCATGGACTTCGCCGCCCCCCTGGGCACGCCGATCCATGCGGTGGCCGCCGGCGTGGTGACCTGGGCCGGTCCCATGGACGGGTTCGGCAACCTGGTGCAGATCAATGATGGCGAGGGCTACTCGACGATGTACGCGCACTCCGAGAAGCTGTTCGTGCACGTGGGCGAGACCGTCAAGCGCGGCGCGGTGATCGCCCTGGTCGGCGATACCGGCTGGTCCACCGGCCCGCACGTGCATTTCGAGGTGCTGCGCAATGGGCACCCGATCAATCCGGCCGGCTTCATCGGCCAGCCCACCATGACGCTCGCCCAGGTGATCAAGGGCCGCTGAGCGGCCCTCTGCGGGTCCGGATGCGCTTGATGTGCGGCGCGGGCGGTAGCGGTTCCGTTCGAGATTTGCGGCTCAGCCCAGCCCGACGACCAGTCGCTTTCCAAGCGCCGCCGCGGCCCGCTCCAATTGCCTAAGCGTCGGATTGCTCCCTGGCTGTTCTAAGCGCTGGGCCGCAGGCCAGGAGGTATCCAAGGCCCGCGCCAGGTCGGCCAAGGACTTTCCCTGAGCCTCACGCGCGTGTCTCATGAGCAGCGCGGCTTGCACCGAAGCTGCGGGTTCGATCCATTCCCCACCTTTGACCTTGGTTGCGGCGGGAGCAGCCTCTCCATCCTCCATCCGCTGCTCCAGGCAAAGCGTCAGCACTTCGGCTGCATTGAACAGGGCAGCGTCACGGTCATCGCCCTCGGTGATGGCTTCGGGAACGTCCGGAAACGTCACGGTAAATCCGCCTTCCGGCTGGGGTGCCAGCACGGCGGCATAACGGATCATGGTGCTCACTTCAGTTTCACTCCGGCCTGTTTCTCGATGCTCTTCAGCGTGCCGATCTTCACATCGGTGGCGCCGTGAACTGGGACCGTCACCTTGCGCTCACCATTGAACAGAATGTGATGGCTGCCACTCACGCGAATGACCCTGAAGCCACTCTGCTCCAGCGTCTTGATGATCTGCTTGCCATTCACAGCGGATATTATATATCATGAAAGATATATCGACAATGATATTTGCAATGGCTCAATCTGAGAAATCGCACCATCATGCTGGAGCGCTCAAGCGGGCGCCCCCGGGGACGTGAGCCCGTTCGCCACAGGCATCGCCAAGCACGCCGCAGGGAGGCAGAGCCCGAGAAGCCGCAGGAGGGCCCAGAGGACTCGCCGCGATGCCCCTGCGCACTCCGCCCCCCCATAGGAGCCAAGGGCCTGATTGCGTACAATAACCGGTTCCGCCGCGGCGCTTCTCCCAAAGCGGCGTCCGCCCACCGATAGCGAATCAGGATCGTTAAGTTGCTCAATACCCTCCAACGCATCTTCGGCAGCCGCAATGATCGGCTCCTGCGCGGCTACACCCGCGACGTCCGGGCCGCCAAGGGTTTCGAGGCGTCCCTGAAGTCCCTCGATGACGGGCAGCTGTGCGCCAAGACTGAGGAATTCCGCGCTCGCCTGCGCGCGGGGGCCAAGCTGGACGATCTGCTGCCGGAGGCCTTCGCGGTCGTGCGCGAAGCGGCCTCGCGCACGCTCAAGATGCGCCACTTCGACGTGCAGCTGATCGGCGGCATCGCGCTGCACCAGGGCCGGATCGCCGAGATGCGCACCGGTGAGGGCAAGACCCTGGTCGCGACACTGCCGGCGTACCTGAACGCGCTGCCCGGCGAGGGCGTGCACGTGGTGACGGTCAACGAGTACCTCGCCCAGCGCGACGCGGACTGGATGGCGCCGGTGTACCGCTTCCTCGGCCTGACCGTCGGGGTGATCAAGAACTCCCAGAGCCCGGAGGAGAAGCGCGCGGCCTACGCCTGCGACATCACCTACGGGACGAACAATGAGCTCGGCTTCGACTACCTGCGCGACAACCTCGCGTTCGGCCTCGAGGAGCGCGTGCAGCGCAACCTCGCCTATGCCATCGTCGATGAAGTCGATTCGATCCTGATCGACGAGGCCCGCACGCCGCTCATCATCTCCGGTCCGGCCGAGGAGAGCACCGAGCTGTACCTGCGCATCAACAAGCTGGTGCCGCGCCTGACCCGCCAGGAGGTCGAGGACGGCCCGGGCGATTTCTCCGTCGAGGAGAAGAACAAGCAGGTGCACCTCACCGAGGAAGGACATGAGCACGTCGAGCAGCTGATGCTCGAGAGCGGGCTGCTGAAGGAAGGCGAGAGCCTCTACGATGCGACCAATATCCGCCTGATGCACCACCTGAACGCCGCGCTGCGCTCCCACGCGCTCTACAAGCGCGACGTGGAGTACATCGTGCGCGATGGCGAGATCATCATCGTCGATGAGTTCACCGGCCGCACCATGCCGGGGCGGCGCTGGTCCGACGGCCTGCACCAGGCGGTCGAGGCGAAGGAGGGCGTGCAGGTGCGCGAGGAGAACCAGACGGTTGCCTCGATCACGTTCCAGAACTACTTCCGCCTCTACAAGAAGCTCTCCGGCATGACCGGCACCGCGGATACCGAGGCGCCGGAGTTCCTGCAGATCTACGGGCTCGAGGTCGTGGTCATCCCGACCCACAAGCCCATGGTCCGCAAGGACCATGCGGACTTCGTCTACCTCACGCAGAGCGACAAGTTCAAGGCCATCATCGAGGACATCCGCGACTGCGTCGAACGCAAGCAGCCGGTGCTCGTCGGCACGACCTCCATCGAGACCTCGGAATTCCTCGCCGAGCTGCTCGAACAACAGAACATTGCCCACCAGGTGCTGAACGCCAAGCAGCACGAGCGCGAGGCGAGCGTCGTCGCCCAGGCCGGTCGTCCCGGTGCGGTGACCATTGCGACCAACATGGCCGGTCGCGGCACGGACATCGTGCTCGGCGGCAGCCTCGAGGCGGAACTCTCGACGCTCGATGCGGCCGATGAGGCCGGCCGCGGGAGCGTGCGCATCGAGTGGCAGACGCGCCACGAGGCGGCGCTCGCCGCCGGCGGCCTGCACATCATCGGCACCGAGCGACACGAGTCCCGCCGCATCGACAACCAGCTGCGCGGCCGTTCCGGCCGGCAGGGCGACCCGGGCTCGAGCCGCTTCTATCTGTCGATGGAAGACAACCTGATGCGCATCTTCGGGGATCCGACCCGCACGCAGCGGCTCCTGAAGATGGCCGGCATGAAGGAGGGCGAGGTCATCGAGAGCGGGATGCTGAGTAAGCAGATCGAGAAAGCTCAGCGCAAAGTCGAGGCGCACAACTTCGACATCCGCAAGCAGCTGTTGCTGTTCGATGACGTCGCCAACGATCAGCGCAAGGTGGTCTATCAGCAGCGCACCGAGATCATGGCCACCGAGGACGTCTCGGCGGCCATTCACGGCATTCTCGCCGAGGCCGTCGGCACGCTGATCGATCAGTTCCTGCCCAAGCATGCACTCGCGGCCGATTGGGATCTCGACGGACTCACCGAGGCGGTGCGGCGCGATTTCAACGTCCCGGTCGATCCGAAGGGGTGGCTCGAGGCCGAGCCTGAGCTGGAAGAGCCGGCGCTGCGCGAGCGGCTGGTCCGGGCCGTCGACGATGCCTACAACGCGAAGTCCACGCGGCTCGAGGCTTCGCTGATGCGCCATATCGAGAAGGACGTCATGCTGCGGACGCTCGATATGCACTGGCGCGACCACCTGGGTGCCATGGACTATCTGCGCCAGGGCATTCATTTGCGCGGCTACGCGCAGCAGGATTACCGCACCGAGTACAAGCGCGAAGCCTTCGCGATGTTCAGCGCCATGCTCGATCAGGTGAAGTTCGAGACCGTCTCGACGCTGATGCAGATCGAGGTGCGCACGCAGGAAGAGGTCGATCGCGAAGAAGAGGAGCGGCGCTCGCGCCTGATGCGTGCGCTGCAGGCCCAGCATGCCGAGGCCGACGTGTTCGGCGGCGCAGAGCCCGCCGATGCGCTGTTCGACGGCGCGCCGGGCGGATTGCCGAGCGCCGCGCTGCTCGATCCGGAGGGGGCGCACAGCCCGTTCGTGCGCGGGGAGCGCAAAGTCGGGCGCAACGAACCGTGCCCGTGCGGCTCGGGCAAGAAGTACAAACACTGCCACGGTACGCTCTCGAACGCCGGCTGAGCGGCCCGTGAACGTGGTCCGCGTGGTGGCCGCGGCGCTGATCGACCGGGACCGCCGGGTGCTCATCGCCGAGCGGCCCGCCGGCAAGCCCCTGGCGGGTCAATGGGAGTTTCCCGGCGGCAAGCTCGATCCCGGGGAGAGCGAAGCGACCGCGCTCGCCCGCGAACTCGCCGAGGAGCTCGGTATCGAGATGTGCAGCGGCTCGCCGTGGATGCGCCTCACGCACGAGTACGAGGAGCGCATCGTGGAGCTGTCGCTGTGGATCGTCGCGCAGTATCGCGGCGAGCCGCGCGGACTGGAGGGCCAGGCGGTGCGCTGGGTGAGCGCCGCGGAGCTCGCCGGCGCGGATCTGCTCGCGGCGGACCGTCCTTTTGTCACGGCGCTGGTAGAATGGCTGGGGTCACCCACCGCTTGCGAGGGCCTCGATGGCCGACCCGAACGACATCCCTGAAATCGAACTGGACGCGGCCAATCTCTACCGCGAAGAAATCTTCACCGACCGGCGCGCCGGCACGCTGCGGCGGCTGACGCCCGTGACGGTCGAGGGCGCGCCGGATCCGTCCCGCGCCGTGCAGTTCTCCGGCCAGACGCAGCTGCTGACGCCCGCCGGTGTGCTGCCGCTCTCGTTCGAGCTGCCGGGCGCGACGCTCCCGGAGGCGCTCGCGAACTTCTCCGACGGGGTCCGCGCGGCGATCGAGCAGGCCATCGAAGAGGCCCGCGAAATGCGTCGCGAGTCCGCCTCGCGCATCGTGGTGCCGGATGTCGCCGGCGGCGGTCCGGGTGGCATCCCCGGCGGCGGCAAGATCAAACTGCGCTGATCAGGCGTCGTGTTCGGGCTCGGGCAGACCGTCCGGGCCCGGCTCGACGGCCTCGCCCGGGATGGCATTGCGCTCGCTGAGCCATCCGCCCAGATCGATCAGCCGGCAGCGCTCGCTGCAGAACGGACGTAGGGGCGCCTCGCTCCACTCCAGCCGGCGACCACAGGTGGGGCATTGGATCTGCATCGTGTCGCTTACGCGCAGGTGGCCAGCTGGAACGGCACGTCCTCAGTGCACTGCGTGGCCCGCTGCGAGAGCCCATTCCAGCTGAGAAACCGCAGACTGCAGCGGTGGTGGCTGCCGCTCACTTCCGGATACAGGCCGCTCGAGGCCGGCAGCAGGATGCGCAGCAGCTGCAGCGGATTGTCCCGGTCGAAGGTGATGGTGAACGTGCCGCCGCGCGCGCATTCCTGGCGGGTGCGGCCGAACTGGCGCGTCAGCCACAGCAGCTCCGCGACCGCATCGCACAGCGGGCGCAGCAGGGTGAGCCACTGGTTGAAGGCCTGCATGCGCAGCTCGTCCGGCTCGTTCAGCCAGTACAGGTAATCCGGCAGGTCGAACTCGCACGTCCCGCCCGGAATGCTGCTGCGATGCTTGATGGCGTTCAAGAACTCCGAGTCGCGCAGTGGCTGCTGGCAGGCGACGCCGGCACTCATCAGATCGGCGCGCAGCCGGCCCAGATTGGTGATGAACGTCGTCAGCCGCTGCGTATCGACGCCGGCCCGGGCCTGGTACTCCCCGAGCAGCTGCAGCTGGCGTTCGATCTCCTTCAGCGCATCCGAGCGCAGATCGCTGCGCGAGATCACCGCCAGGATGTCGATCAGGCTCGTCATCGCGGCGCGGCTGCCCCACTGGCTGCCGGTCTCGTTGTGATAGAGCGCCTGGTTGTAGAGAAAGTCCAGGCGCAGGAAGGTGCGCATCCGCTCGTTCAGGGGCTGCTCGAACACCAGCACGCGGCCGCTGTGGGTGGTCACGGGCCGGGGGCTGCTCGGGGCGGGGGACGCAGCAGGGGCTGGGGCTGCGACTTCAGCGGTCTCGGTGGTCATGGCAGCTATTGTGCGTGACGAGCGTGTGTTGCGTAAATGTCCGCAAGGCGCGACGTGACACGTCCGGTCACGATTTCTCAGCCAGCTCCAGGTAGCGTTGATGCAGCGACGCGACCTGTTCGCGCAATGCCGCCAGATCCGACTCGTTGTGAATGACGTCGTGGGCGGCCTTCAGCCGCGTGGCGCGCGAGGTCTGCGCGCTGAGCATCGCGCGCGCCTGCTCGAGCGTCGAGCCGTCGCGCTGCTGCAGGCGCTGCAGCTGCAACTCCTCCGGGCAGTCCACCACCAGCACGCGGTCGACGCGCCCCGCGAGTCCCTTCTCGACGAGGAGCGGAATGACCAGGATCTGGTAAGGCCCGCCCGCCGCGGCCGCGAGCGACTCCACGACCGTGCCGATGGCCGGGTGCGTCAGCGCCTCGAGGTCGGTGCGCGCCATCGGATCGGAGAACACGATCTCGCGCAGCCGGGGGCGGTCGAGATGACCGTCCGGGGTGAGGATGCCCGTACCGAAGCGCTCCACCAGCCGCTCGAGCGGGGGCTGCCCCGGCTCGACCACCTCGCGTGCGATCTGGTCGGTATCGATGATGGGAATCGCGCGCGTGCGGAACAGCTCCGCCACGGTGGATTTCCCGCTGGCGATGCCGCCGGTCAGACCGATTCGAATGATTTTCGTGCCCAAGCCGCGAATTCTAGCGCGAATTTGCGCCGAGCGGGGGCGATCAGCCTGGAAAGAGCCCCAGGTAGAGCCGAACCATCTGATGTCCGTACATCAGCATCAGCCAGCCGCCGGCGGCGAGGAACGGTCCGAACGGAATCGGCACGCTGCTGCTGCGCCCGCGCGCCACGATGAGCACGATCCCCACGACCGCGCCCACCGCCGACGCAATGATCACCGTCGGTAACAACATCTGCCAGCCGAGCCAGGCGCCGAGCGCGGCCAGCAATTTGAAATCCCCGTAGCCCATGCCTTCCTTCGCGGTGAGCGCACGGAACAGGTGATAGATGCCCCAGAGACTGAGATAGCCGGCCGCAGCGCCGATGAGCGCCGCACGCGGATCGACCGGCACGGGCAGGCCGCTGGGCGCCGGAGCGAGCAGGCTGAGCAGCAAACCGATCCACATCAGCGGCAGGGTGAGGGAGTCCGGCAGCAGTTGGCGGTCGATGTCGATGGCCGCGAGCGCCACCAGGAACCAGGTGAGCACGAGCGCCGCCAGCGTCGGCCAGCCGAACCCGAATTTCCAGGCCACCAGCGCCGACAGTCCTGCCGTCAACATCTCCACGAGCGGATAACGCGGGCTGATGCGTGCCGAGCAGCTGGCACACCGGCCGCGCAGCCACAGATAGCTCAGCACCGGAATGTTGTGCCAGGCGCCGATCGGCGCCTGGCACGCCGGACAGCATGAGCGCGGCACGACCAGGTTGTAGGGTCCCGCAGTGCCGGCAGCCTGCGTCGGCGCCTCGGCGGTGAGCTCCGCGCATTCCGCGCGCCAGCGCCGCTCCAACATGATCGGCACGCGGTGAATGACCACGTTCAGAAAACTGCCGATCACCAGCCCCAGCACCCCGCAGGTGGCGGTGAAGAACGCGGGCGACGCAGCGAGCAGTGCAGTCAGCGACACGTCAACCCACGACGTTGCCGAGCTGGAAAATGGGCAGGTACATCGCGATGACCAGGCCGCCGACGATCACCCCGAGGATCACCATGATCAGCGGCTCGAGCAGGCTCGACATGGAGTCCACCGCGTTGTCCACTTCCGCCTCGTAGAACACGGCGACCTTGGCCGCCATTTCATCGAGCGAGCCGGATTCCTCGCCGACCGCGATCATCTGCACCACCATGTTCGGGAACACGCCCTGCGACTGCATGGCGCGCTGCAGGCGCTGGCCGGTCGCGACCTCATCGCGCATCTTCAGGACGGCGTTCTCGTAGACGATGTTGCCCGTCGCCCCCGCCACCGACTCGAGGGCTTCCACGAGGGGTACACCGGCGGCGAACATCGTCGAGAGCGTACGGGCGTAGCGGGCGATCGCCGCTTTGTTCAGGATCGGTCCGATGATCGGAATTTTCAGCGACATCCGGTCGAGCACTTCGCGCATCTTGCGCGAGCGCTTCTGGAAATACATGAAAGTCCACCCCGCCGCACCGATCACGAGCGCGATCCAGATGCCGTGCCGGCGCAGGGCGTTGGAGATGTTGATGACGAACATCGTGAAGGCCGGCAGGTTCGCGCCGAATCCCTTGAACAGCTTCTGGAACTCCGGAATCACGAAAATCATCAGCACGGTGGTGACGATGCCGGCGACGATCAAGACGGCCGCAGGGTAGAACAGCGCCTTCTTGACCTTCTTCTTGGTCGCTTCCGATTTTTCCTTGTAGGTCGCGATCTTGTCGAGCAGCGTGTCGAGCGCGCCCGCCTGCTCCCCGGCGCGCACCAGGTTCACGAACAGATCGTCGAAATAGAGCGGGTGCCTCGCCAGCGACTCGTACAACGAGGTGCCCGACTCGATGTCCGTCTTGATCGCGAGGACGAGATTGCGCAGCGAGGGCTTGTCGACGCCGCTCGCGACGATCTCGAACGACTGCACCATGGGAATGCCGGCGATGAGCATCGTGGCGAGCTGGCGGCTGAACACCGAGATGTCCGCGGCATTGACCCTGCCGCCCCTCAGGCTCTCGCGTTTGCGGCGCACCCGCGAGGGGGCAATCCCCTGGCGGCGCAGGTCCGCGCGGACCGAGGCCTCGTCGGGGGCCATGGTGTTGCCCTTGATGCGCTGGCCGCGTTTGTCGCGCCCTTCCCACAGGAAGGGGACGTCGGGTTTCGAGCTCTTGGCGGTCGCAGAGAGTGCCGGGGGCATGGGTGGGCCGTCCTACGTCAGTCGATGGTGACGCTGTTGACTTCTTCGAGACTGGTGAGGCCGGATTTGACCTTCTCGAGGCCCGCCCGGCGCAGATCCCAGATGCCCTCGCGCGCCGCCTCATCGCCGATCTCGACGGCGCTGCCGCCAGCAAGAATGATGCGCGCAATGGCATTGGTGAGCGGCATGACTTGATAGAGGCCCGTGCGGCCTTTGTAGCCGTCGGTGCAATTCGAGCAACCGACGGGTCCGAAAATCTTCATACCGCCACGTGCATCCTCTTCGCTGAAGCCTTCCTTCAGAAGCGCTTCGGCCGGAATGTCGAGCGGTTGCTTGCACTGATTGCACAGCTTGCGGGCCAGCCGTTGCGCGATGATCAGGCTGATGGAGGTGGCGATCGCGTAGGGCTTGACGCCCATGTCCACCAGTCGCGTCAGGGTCTGCTGCGCATCATTGGTGTGCAATGTCGAGAGCACCAAGTGGCCGGTCTGGGCCGCCTTGATGGCGATTTCCGCAGTCTCGAGGTCGCGGATCTCACCGACCATGATGACGTCAGGGTCCTGGCGCAGGAAGGCGCGCATGGCGGCCGCAAAGGTCAAGCCGACCTTCGGGTTGATGTTGACCTGGTTGACCCCGGGCAGGTTGATTTCCGCCGGGTCCTCGCAGGTGGAGATGTTCGTGCCTTCTTGATTGAGGATATTCAGGCCCGTGTACAGCGAGACCGTCTTGCCGCTGCCGGTCGGGCCGGTGACCAGGATCATGCCCTGGGGCTTCGCCAGGAATTCCTCGTAGAGCACGCGCTGGAACGGCTCGTAGCCGAGGGAGTCGATGCCGAGCATCGCCTGCGACGGGTCGAGAATACGCATCACCACCTTCTCGCCGAACAGCGTCGGGCAGGTGCTGACACGAAAATCGATGGCCCGGGTTTTGGACAGCTTCATCTTGATGCGCCCGTCCTGGGGCACCCGCCGCTCGGCGATGTCGAGCCGCGCCATGACCTTCAGTCGGGCGGCCAGCTTGCCGCCGAGCTGGACCGGGGGCTGTGCCATTTCCTTCAACACGCCGTCCATGCGAAAACGCACCCGGTAGGTCTTCTCGTAGGGCTCGAAGTGGATGTCCGACGCACCGCGGCGAATCGCGTCCAGCATCACCTTGTTCACGAAGCGGACGATCGGGGCGTCTTCGATGTCGTCGCGGGCGCCGCGATCCTCCGCTTCCTGGTCGCCCCCGCTGACGTCCAGGCCCTCGAGATCGACGTCCCCCTCGGTGCCGAGGGAGTCGATCTGGCTGCCGGCCTGCTCGATGGCTTTGTCGA
Organism: Pseudomonadota bacterium; assembly: GCA_021851405.1. Lineage (GTDB taxonomy): Bacteria > Pseudomonadota > Gammaproteobacteria > Steroidobacterales > Steroidobacteraceae > 13-2-20CM-66-19. The sequence continues at coordinate 20,957 of JAJZDW010000002.1, read as the reverse complement.
GCGCGGCCTGCAGCTTGTCATCATCGACGATGACCACCTCGATGCTGAGGCTGGTCTGGAACTTGATCTCATCGATGGCATGCAGGTGGGTCGGATCGGCGACGCCGAGAAAGAGCTTCTTGCCGCGGCGGTAGAGCGGCAGCACCCGGTGCTTGGCCAGCAGCTTGTCGCTGACCAGCTTGATCGTGTCCAGGTCGGGGCTGATGGCATCGAGGTCGAACACCGGGACGCCGAATTCATTCGAGGCCGCGACCGCGATGTCGCGCGCCTGAGCAGCGCCGATCTCCACGAGCTGGGTCACGAGCGATATTTTTCGCTCGCGCGAGGTGTTCAGGGCCTCCAGAACAGTGGCCTCGTCGACGACTCCGTCCTGGACGAGGCGCTGCGGCAGGCCGCCGAGCCCGGTGCGTGCGCCTCCAAGCGCTGCAGAGACGTTGTCATTCATGGACTTACGGTGGTCCGAGTCGATCCGCGGGGCTCAAGTGTACCGAAGCCGGCGGGGCCGGCAATTGTCAAATCTGTGCCCGATCCTCGCACAGACCAATTTCCCTCACCGTGACTGGGCTCCCAAAAGAAGAAGCCCCCGCGAGGGCGGGGGCTTCTTGAGGGTCATTAGTCTGACACTGAATCAATCGCAGATGTTAGGAAGATAGGCCGGATTGGTCGTGTAAACCGAGCCATTCGCAGCAGCCGTGCCGCCGTTGACAAGCTGAAGTGGCGGCGGACCCTCGAGCGCTGCCTGAGCCGAAGTCGCGTCATTGCACACCCAAGTAATATCTCCGTTAGCAGACGAGTACGCCGACCAGATTACGGTAGCGTTGACGATGTTGGAGTTCGAATTCGGTCCATAAGTGACCGTAATCTGCCCCGGAGCCGTAAATGCAACACTGCTGACGTACGTGCCGGAAATCGTGTTGTTAATTCCGAGATCATTGTTCGTCGCGCAGGGTGCCGCCGCGGTGCCGTGATCTGCATAGCACTCATCGAACGCAGTCTCGAGGCCGCCGATCAACGAGGAGCCCTCAGTGACCTGCGCGCGGATGGTGTAGTTCTGGTAAGCGGGGATGGCGATGGCCGCCAAGATGCCGATGATCGCAATGACGATCATCAACTCGATGAGAGTGAAGCCCTTTTGCACCGATTTCATTAAGGAGTCTCCTCTGGATGACGATAACTTGTGTCAAGAGGCGCAAAGAGGCGCCTGCTGGGCAATACGAAGCAAGTGCCGTGCCAGCGGCGTTGCGTGGTCGTAACAAATTGATATTGCGAGGAATTTTTGTGATCATGATCCACTATGTCAAGTGTCCGTGTGGATCTCCGGCACCCAGAGGATTACATCAGTGTCAAAAAGTGACGTGAATCGTCACTTCGTGCCTGCTGAGCGGTTTTGCGGTTCAGCACATCCGGAGCTTGCAACGCTGCGCCCCCAATTATTGAATTGAATGTTTGGGGAATGCCCGAATAAAAGCACCCGGTCCTGTTTCGCGTTCGACGGTCTGAGCCCGGGGTTTGCGAACAGCAAGACGCTCTTGTGCTGTTCCAGGGGGATGCATAACTGGCCCGTGAACACGGTTCGGGCTCGCGATCTCGGGTCCGTTCAAGACGCCGGATCGGATCGACAAATTTAAGTCGTAAACTGAATAATGGCCGCGATTCTTAAGTTTCCGACAAAAAAAGGGCGAATCGCCGCCTGTCGGGCATTCACCGTGTCTTCAAGGTTCCGCTCAAGAGTGTTCCGCCGCACATCGTCTGCGACGGGCGTGTCGCTGCGAAGCCGTCCGCGGCAGAGGGAGGCGACCTCTGCCCCCGTCACTCGATCCCTAGCTTCTGGATCCGGCAGCGCAGCGCGGACGCTCATGCCGAGGCGCTTCGCGGTCGCGGCTGATTCGGGCGGGACTCTGGCCGCTCCCTCCGGAGGTCGCCGTGTTCGATGTCTTCCAGGTGACTGGCGGGTCCGCCGGCTCCGGTGGCGTACTGCACGGGGGGCGGCCCACCGAGCATCCCTTGAGGTGCCCGGCAGTGACCGTGCCGTGAATGCACAGTGCCCGCGGCGGCTCTTGGGAGTGCGGCACAGGAGACTCGGCGAGGAAGACCCCGGGCTGCGCCGATTGCTCGCGGGGGACCGCGCCGGCGATCTGGTGGCGTGCACATTGGGCCCCGCTCGCGGCGCGCCGCCATGACGCAGCGCCGAGACAGGTGTTCCGGGAACATGAGACAGGCAGGGCAGAGTGAGTTCGCAGCACACAGAGCCGAACGCACCCGAGGCGGTGCATCTGGCGACGATCGACGGGCAGCGCGGCAAATGGGCGGGCGCCCAGGGCAAGTATTCGCGTGAGCACCTGTGGCATCTGGCCGGTGGTGCGAAGCTCAAGGCCTCCGACTCCCCGGTGTTGCTGCCGAAGGGGTTTGCCGACCGCGCCGCCGTCAATCCCGAGAACATGCTGGTGGCGGCGGTCGCCAGCGCGCACATGCTCTCGTGGCTGGCCGTCGCCTTTGGGATGGGCATCGAGGTGGTGAGCTATCGGGACGCAGCGCACGGGGTGTTGAGCGAGAGCAGCTCCGGTGCGGAGCTTTGGGTGAGCGAAGTGGTTCTGCATCCGCGCATCACCGTCGATCCACACGTGCAGATCAGTGCCGAAGCGCTGGCGCATCTGCATGCGCTCGCCCACGAGCAGTGTTTCATCGCCCGTTCGATCAAGGCCCGCGTCACCGTACGGCCGCCGGCCGAGCGGTGAGCGCCTGCGGTGCTGAACGATGCCGCAGTGTGCATCCGCGCACCGGTCATGGCGGTGCCGCCGGCGGGATTGCGCACCCGCCGGGGCCGTCCTTAAGATGGCGAGCGCGGCGTCTGCCGCACAACGGATGTCCCGCGTGAAACAAGCCTCTCTGTTTTCAGAGCCGAGTGCGGCGACGGACCTCGCGCCGATTGAGCCGCTGCGCGCGCACCGTGCGCGGCCGCTCACGGCCGCGCAGCGCCGATTCAATACGCTGCTGAAGCAGATCGATGCGCTGCGTACCGATCTTGAGCAGTGGCAGCAGTTCACGGATGGCCACTTCAGGCGCGTCTCGAGCGAGCTGCTGCCGGCTGCCCAGCAGTTGCGCGAGCGCCAGAGTGCCCTGGCGCAGCTGCTCGATTCCCACTATGACCATCCGGGCCTCGGCAAGCGCAACCGCGCGGACGTGCGCGAGCTGCTGCTCGCGTTGCTCGAGCAGATGCTCGAGGAGGAAGAGACCCCGGAGCTGATCGCACTCTACGAACGGCACGCGCCGCGCGCTCGGGCCGAGGAGGAGCGTCAGGGCTTTGAGCTGTTGCGCTCGCTCGCGGAGGACCTGCCCGTCGATCTGGAGGCGTACGCCGGAGCGCACAACGCGGAAGACTTCGCCGAATGGCTGCAAGAGTCGCTGCACGAGGCGCGGCCGCGACCGCGTCGCGAGCGCCGGGCCCGACCGGCCGCGGAGGATCCCGAGCAGCGCCCCGAGGCGCTCGACTCGCAGGCCCTGCGGACGGTGTTCCGTCGCCTGGCCAGCAAACTGCATCCGGACCGCGCGTCGGATGCGGCAGAGCATGAGCGCAAGACCGCGCTGATGCAGGAGCTCAATACCGCCTATGCCTCGGGTGATCTGCTGCGTGTCCTGGAACTGCAGCAGCGCGTCGATGCACGCGCCGCCGACGGGCTCGCGGCGCTGGCCGATGCGGAGCTGAAGCCCTATCTGACGACCCTGCAGCGGCAAGCTCAGCGGCTGCGCGCGCAGATCGATGCGCTGATCGAGCCGCTGCTCGGCATCTTCCCGGGCCGCTCGGCGCGGGCGCTGAGCCCCCAGGCCATACAGCGGGAGTTCGAGCGTGCACTGGCGGAGCTGGCCCAGACTCGTGCGCGCATCGAGCACGATCTGGAGCTGTTTGCGGACATTCAGGTGCTGCGCGCGGTGCTCGAACAAGACCGACGCGAGGCGGCGCGTCCCCGCCGCCGCCGCCGCGGCTGAGGGGTCATCTGGGCCGGTGCACCGGCGCTACTCGATCCGAAGTTTCTTGATCCGGTAGCGCAGCGCACGGAAGCTCATGCCGAGCAGCTTCGCCGCGGCGGTCTTGTTGTAGCGGGTTTTCTCCAACGCCTGCAGGATGGCGTTGCGCTCGACGTCTTCCAGATGATCGCCGAGTGCGCCGGCCGTACCGGCCGGCTCCACCGATGCCACCGAGGGCGCCGGAGCGCGCGCGGGTGAGCGCAGCTTGATGTGCTCGGCCGTGATCATGCCCCCGAGGCACAGCGTGAGCGCGCGCTCCAGCACGTTCTCCAGTTCCCGGACGTTGCCCGGGAACGGATAGGCGGCGAGCTGTGCCAGTGCGTCGTCCGCGATGCGCGGCGCTGGGCCGTTGATCCGCTTGCCGAGGCGCGTCAGCACCGTGCGGGCGATATCCGCGATGTCCTCGGGGCGCTCGCGCAGCGACGGCACGTGCAGCTCGATGACGTTGATGCGGTAGAAGAGATCCTCGCGGAACTGGCCCTGTGCCACGAGCTCGGCGAGACTCTTGTGCGTCGCGGAGAGAATGCGCACATCGACCTTCTCTTCCTGAGCCTCCCCGACCGGACGGACCGTTTTTTCCTGTACGACCCGCAGTAACTTCACCTGCATGTGCAGCGGCAGGTCAGCAACTTCATCCAGGAACAGTGTGCCTCCCTCGGCGGCCTGCACCAGGCCCTTCTTGTCGGCGACCGCGCCGGTGAAACTGCCGCGCCGGTGGCCGAAGAACTCGCTCTCCATCAGCTCGGTCGGGATCGCACCGCAGTTGACGGCAATGAACGGGCGCTCCTGCCGTGCGCCGGATTCATGGATCAGGCGGGCGACCAGTTCCTTACCCGTGCCCGATTCGCCCGAGATGTGTACCGGGGCCTCGCTGCGCGCGACTCTCCCGATCAGCTCGCGCAGCTGCGCCATCGGCAGCGAGTGGCCGATGAGCCGTGCCCGGCCAGGATCGACCGCAGTCTCCGCCGCCGCGGCGCTCGCACTCAAGCGGATGGCGTTGTCGATGAGCTTGCGCAGGACGCCCAGATCGAGCGGCTTGGAGACGAAGTCGAACGCGCCGAGCTTCAGAGCTCGGACGGCCGATTCCACGTTGCCGTGGGCCGTGATCACCGCCACCGGCAGCTGGGCACGGTTTTGCTGAATCCAGGCGACCAGGTCGAGTCCATTGCCGTCGGGCAGACGCATGTCCGTGAGGCACAGGTCGAACGGTTCGCCCTTCAGCAGCCGCTGGGCGGTGCCCACGTCGGGTGCGGTCCGGGTGCGCAGGTTCATGCGGCGCAGCGTCAGATTGAGCAGTTCCAGCAGGTCCGGCTCATCATCGACGATCAGCACCGTCGGCCGGGTGGCCTCGGTCCGCGCGGCAGTCTGGCTTGCGCTCAAGCGTCCATCTCCTCTATCCATCGCAGCGGGTCTGCGAATACCAGCCTAAAAATGCTACCGCCGCCGTGACGTGGCTCATAGAGCAGCGTTGCGCCATTGGCCTGGGCGAGCTCCCGGGCGAGGAACAGGCCGAGCCCGGTGCCCCGTCCACCGCTGAAGAACGGCTCGAAGATACGCTCGATGTGCTCAGGCGCCACCCCGGGTCCGCGATCCGCGACTTCCAGATAGGGGCGGTCGTTCGGGCTGCGCCGGCCACAGATCAGCTCGATCGGCCCGGTGCCATCGCCGGCACTGTAGCGCAGGGCATTCTCGCAGAGATTCCAGACGATCTGGCGCAGCTGCGCCGGGTCGAAGCGTACCTCGAGTGCTTGCGCCTCGGCGCTGAGGCGCATCCGTTCGCTGGGCCACTGCATGGTTTCGCAGAACTCCGCAATGAAGCTCGTGCACCAGTCCTCGAGCGCCAGCCGTTCGGCGCGGGCCGCTTCGCGGCGCGACAGGCGCAGCACGCTCTCGATGATGTGGCTGACGCGCTCGGCGTGCCGTTGGATGATCTCGGTCAGGCGCTGCTCTTCGGGTGCGAGGTGCGGGGATTCTGCGAGCAGCTGCCCGGCATGGCTCATGGCCCCGACGGGGTTGCGGATCTCGTGCGCGATGCTCGCTGAGAGCCGGCCCAGGGCGGCGAGCTTGGACTGCTGCACCTTTTCGGCGAGCAGACTCGTGTCCTCCAGGAATACCAGCACCGGAGCCGGGTTCGCGTCCCCGAGGGAGGCAAAATGCGCGCGGATCTCGCGCGAGCCGTCGGGACTGGCGAAGGTCGGATCTTCGGCCGGGAACAGCCCGGTGCGGTCGGTGCTGTCCCGCCAGCGCCCCAGGAGCTTCAGCAGTTCGGGCGAGACACTCTGCAGCGGTGCATCCGCCCGCGCGAGGTCGGTGCCGAGCAGGCGCGCCGCCGAATCATTCAGCAGCCGAATGCGCGCCTCGGGATCCACGACCAGGATGCTCTCGCGCAGATGGCGAACGATGTACTGCGAGAGCTGCGCGAGGTTCGCCAGATCGATCTCCTGGCGTCGCACGGTCGCTTCGCTGGCGCGCAGGCGGTCGGCGAGCGGCCAGGCCGACAGCGCGATGGCGAACAGCACCACCCCGAGCATCCCGGCGGTGGCAAAGCCCTCGGGCTGCGCGGTGCGCAGGCCGATGAAGAACTGCGGGATGAGCACCGCCAGGGTGGCGCCGGCGGCGATGAGGAGCGCTTCGCGGCGCTCCGCGAGCAGCGTCAGCGCCAGCACCGGCAAGGCGAGCAGGATGCCGAAGCCGCTCGAGACGCCACCGCCGGCGGCGAGGATCAGTGCGATCGCCACCGAGTCGAGGAGCGAGTTCAGCAGCGGTGGGAGGGGAGTGTCGGGGCCGCCGAGGCGCTGGCGAATGATCAGCGCCAAGCCGGCGACGAAATACGCGACGCAGGTCGCGACGAACAGCCCCGGATGCGCCACGGGAAGGTACGGCGTCCGGGCGAACGACAGGACCCCGAGCAACACCGTCGGCACCAGCAGCCGGTAGACGTTGAGCCAGCCGACGACACGTCGGGCGAGATCGGACGGGATGGCGGGGCGGGTGGCGGCGCTGGCCGGCATGGCGGTGCGAGGGAGCAAGGAGCGGGAGCCGGCGCAGACTGTAGCATCCGCGCTGCCGGTGCACCGCGATGGGCGTCGCACCACGGCGCCCCATTAGGTGGATTTATTGGCGGCGCGGGTCGATTTTGGCGACAATCCAGCGTTTAACGCCTTCGGTCAGGACTGCAAGAGCGAACCATGAATTTGCACGAGTATCAAGCCAAAGAGATCTTCCGGAAATACGGCATTCCCGTGCCCGCAGGCCGACCGGCCGACACCCCCGAGGCGGCCGTTGCGGCCGCCAAGGCGCTGGGCGGGGCGGTCTGGGTCGTCAAGGCACAGGTGCATGCGGGCGGCCGCGGCAAGGCGGGTGGTGTGAAGCTCGCGCGCGACCTCGATGCGGTCCGCAGCGCGGCGAAAGCGATGCTCGGGACGCGGCTGGCGACCCAGCAGACCGGCCCCGAGGGGCTGCCGGTCGAGAAGGTCTACGTGGAGAGCGGTTCGGACATCGCCCGCGAGATCTATCTGTCGTTGACGCTGAATCGTGAGAAGGGGCGCATTGCGCTCATCGCGTCCTCGGCCGGCGGCATGGACATCGAGGAGGTCGCCGCGAAGACTCCCGAGCAGATCCTCTCGGTCACGGTGCACCCGGCGGCGGGGCTGCAGCCCTTCCAGACGCGCCAGCTCGCCTTCGGTCTCGGCCTCACCGGCGAGCAGATCAAGCAGTTTCAACACATCGCGCTCGCGCTGTACAAGCTCTACCTCGAACAGGATACGAGCCTGCTCGAGATCAACCCGCTGATCGTGACCAAGAGCGGGCAGCTGATGGCGCTCGATGCGAAGTTCAACGTCGACCCCAATGCGGTGTTCCGTCACCCGGATCTCGCCGAGTTGCGCGATACGAGCCAGGAAGATCCGATGGAGCTGCGGGCCAGCGAGCACGAGCTCAATTATGTCTCCCTCGAGGGCGACATCGCCTGCATGGTCAACGGCGCGGGCCTGGCCATGGCGACGATGGACCTGATCAAGCTGCACGGCGGTGAGCCGGCCAACTTCCTCGACGTCGGCGGCGGTGCGACCAGCGAGCGTGTGACGCACGCGTTCAAGCTCATCCTGTCGAACCCGAAGGTGCAGGCCGTGTTGGTCAACATCTTCGGCGGCATCGTTCGTTGCGACATCATCGCCGACGGCATCGTCAACGCGGTGAAGAGCGTCGGGGTCAATGTTCCCGTCGTGGTTCGACTTGAGGGTACCAACGCCGAGAAGGCGCGCGAGGTGCTCACCGGTAGCGGTCTGAAGATCACGCCGGCCACCGATTTGACTGACGCGGCGCGCAAAGTGGTGGCGCTCGCGGCCGGCCGCGCGGTCTGATACCGCACGCAAGCACAAGACTAAAGGTTTCGACGCATGAGCATTCTGGTCAACAAGCAAACCAAAGTGATCTGCCAGGGCTTCACGGGCAAGCAGGGCACGTTCCACTCCGAGCAGGCCCTCGCCTACGGCACCCGGCTCGTCGGCGGCGTGACGCCGGGCCGCGGCGGTGAGCAGCATCTCGGTCAACCCGTGTTCAACACGGTCAAGGACGCGGTCGAGGCGACTGGCGCGACCGCCAGCATGATCTACGTGCCGGCCGCCGGCGCGGCCGATGCGATCCTGGAAGCTGCCGATGCGGGCATTGAGCTCGCGGTGTGCATCACCGAGGGCGTGCCGGTCAACGACATGGTGCGGGTCAAGGCCGCACTCACCGGCTCGGCCACGCGCCTGGTCGGTCCGAACTGCCCGGGGGTGATCACGCCCGATGAGTGCAAGATCGGCATCATGCCGGGCTTCATTCACAAGAAAGGCACGGTCGGCATCGTGTCGCGCTCCGGGACGCTGACGTACGAGGCGGTCTACCAGACGACGCGCATCGGTCTGGGCCAGAGCACCTGCGTCGGCATCGGCGGGGATCCGGTGCGCGGCCTGAATTTCGTCGACGTGCTCGAGCTGTTCGAGCGCGATCCGGGCACCGAGGGCATCATCCTGGTGGGTGAGATCGGCGGCAGCGACGAGGAGGCCGCGGCGCACTACATCCGTCGCTTCGTCACCAAGCCGGTGGTCGCCTACATCGCGGGCGTCACCGCGCCGGCGGGCAAACGCATGGGTCATGCCGGCGCCATCGTCGCCGGCGGCAAGGGCACGGCGGCCGACAAGTACGCGGCATTCGAGGCCGCGGGCGTGCGCACCGTGAAGTCCCCCGCCGAGCTAGGCTCGGCGATGAATGATCTGCTGCGCCGGCGCCGCGCGCGTGCTGCGGCCCGCTCCGCCAAGCTGCTGAGCCGGCCGGCGCTGAAGTCCGCGGCGCCGCCGGCAGCCAAGACCCCCGTGCGCTCCGCGGCGCAGAAACCGGTCAAGGCGGCGCCGCGCAAGCCTGCCAAGAAGGTGGTGAAGGCTCCCGTGCGGCAGGCGGCTCAGAAAATGGTCAAAAAGGCGGTGAAGAAGGCAGCGAAGAAGACGGCGAAGAAGGCCGTCAAGACGCTCTCGAAGCCCGCGTCGCGTGCGGTCCGCAAAGGCGCGTCCAAGACGCGCGCCACGGCGGTCCGCGGCAAGGCCCGGCAGCGCTAATCGGCTCACCGAAGGGAGGCTCATGAGTGAGTCTCTGCGCGTTGCCCTGGCGCAGCTCGACCTTCTGGTCGGCGACGTCCAGGGCAACCTGACACGTATCGTGCGCGCCGCCCGGTCCGCTCAGAGTGAGCACCGGGCGGATCTCACCCTGTTCCCAGAACTCGCGCTCTCCGGCTATCCGCCGGAGGATCTGCTGTTTCACCGTGGCTTCCGCGTCCAGACGGATCGGGCGCTCCAGGAGCTCTGCCGGGAGGTCCCGCTGGGGCACCTCGTGGTGGGCTTTCCCGAGTACGCCGATGCGCGCATTGCCAATGCCGCGGCGGTGATCAGCGACGGGGAGATCGCCTCGGTCTACCGCAAGTTCGAGTTGCCGAACTACAAGGTCTTCGACGAGAAGCGCTATTTCCACTCCGGCGGTGAGCCGACGGTGCTCACCATCAAGGGGTTCCGGGTCGCGGTGCTGATCTGCGAGGACATCTGGGTGAGCGAGCCGGCGCGCCGCGCCCGGCTCGCGCATGCCGAGCTGCTCGTGGTCATCAATGCCTCGCCCTACGAGCGCGCCAAACAGACCGAGCGTGAAAGGGTGGCCCGCGCCCGCGTGCGGGATGTCGGGCTGCCGATGGTTTACGTCAATACCGTCGGGGGACAGGACGAGCTGGTCTTCGATGGCAACTCGTTCGTGATGGACGCCCGCGGCACCGTGGTCATGCGTGCGCCGCCGTTCGAGACCGGCGTGTTCTGCGCTGAGTTCGTGCGCGAGTCGGGCACCGTGGTGCCACGGCCGGGTGTGATCGAGCCGGAGCTGAGCGAGGAGGAGAGTGTCTACGATGCGCTGGTGCTCGGGGTGCGTGACTATGTCAACAAGCATGGTTTCCCCGGCGTCGTCATGGGGCTCTCGGGCGGGATCGATTCGGCGCTGACGCTGGCGATCGCCGTCGATGCGCTCGGTGCGGACCGGGTGCATGCGGTGATGATGCCCTCGCGCTACACCGCGTCGATGAGTCTGGAGGACGCGGCCGAGGAGGCGCGGCTGCTCGGCGTGAAATACAGCGTGCTGTCGATCGAGGGCATGTTCAATGCCACGCTCGCGACGCTCGCCGAGGAGTTCAAGGGACTGCCGCCGGATACCGCCGAGGAGAATATTCAGTCGCGCTGCCGGATGCTGCTGCTGATGGGATTGTCGAACAAGACCGGTGGGATGCTGCTCACCACCGGCAACAAGAGCGAGATGGCGGTCGGCTACGCGACGCTCTATGGGGATATGGCGGGGGGATTCGCCCCGATCAAGGACTGCAGCAAACTGCTGGTGTATCGGCTGGCCGCGTATCGCAACAGTATCCGCGCGGTCATCCCGCAGCGAGTGATCGATCGTCCCCCGTCGGCGGAGCTGCGCGCCGAGCAGAAGGACTCCGACAGCCTGCCGCCGTACGAAGTACTCGACCCGATCCTCGCCGCGTTCATCGAGGAGGACCTCTCGGTCGATGAGATCGAGGCGCGCGGCTTTGATCGGGCCACCGTCGGGCGGGTGCTCGATCTGGTCAAGCGCAACGAGTACAAGCGCCGCCAGGCGCCGCCAGGGGTGCGTGTCAGTCGCCGGGCGTTCGGGCGCGACTGGCGCTATCCGATCACCAACGGCTATCGGCGCTGAGGGCCGCCCGGGGCGTTGAAGCTCCGGGGGCCGCACCATCCGTTCGCGTCCGGCACTCCTTGCCGTCCATCAGCCTTGCGAATGCGGGAGACTATGCAGGCGTGGCGACGCGAGCAGGGAGGCGCGCGACTCCGTCGGTGCAGCATATTCGCGCAGCGGCAAGTGGAGCAGGATCTGCATCGTCGTGCCGACATCGATCGGCTGCGCGAGGCACTCGATGAGGCGCGTGACGCGGCGCCGCGGGTCCGCCGCTCCAGAGGCGCTCGCCGCCGGTGAGCGCTGCGGGTCGCAAGTTGTTCGTCGGATCCGGTCTGTGGGGCGGGTGACGACGAACTTGCGGGATCACTGCGCCGCATCGGCCCCCGGAGGATGCGGCGATGAGGGCGCGCACAGCGAGGCGGCGAAATACAGCGGCACGAATCGCAGTCTCGATTCCGGCCGCCAACCGTAGGGTCCGCTGTAGAGCACGGCCCCTTCAGGACATTGGGGGTAGGTGGCGAGCAGCGTATTCAGGCTGCGCAACGAGCCGCTCGTGCCCGACTTCACTTCGATGGGGCAGGCGCGACCGTCGCACTGGATCACATAGTCCACCTCCATGGGCCTGCCCCCGTCTTCGCGCGCCCAGTAGTAGAGTTCCCGATTTTGAGTTGCCAAGAGTTCCTGCGCGGCAAACTGCTCGGCTAACTTGCCCCGGTAGATGGCCAACAGGTCATCGTGGCGCAGCTCGACCTCGACCGGAAGGTGCGCCAGCCGCTGCATCAGGCCGATATCGATCAGCGACGCCTTGAACCGCTTGCTGTTCATGCTGGCCCCGAACGGCAGTGTGGGCGCTTTCACTGCAGGGATCTTGTGCAACACCTCTGCCATGCATAGCAGATCGAAGGCCTTGTGGATCGTGGGATTGGAAAAGCCCTGCGCGAGCCGCGAATACTTGATCTGCTCGCCCACACCGGCCGCACAGCCATCAAGCACTTGATTGAGGCAGTCCTTGTCGGCGCGCGGGGCGTACTTGGCGAAGTCCTGCCGGTAGGCTTGCAGAATCTCTGCTTGCACCTGGAACGCTTCGAGCATCGAGCCTTCGAGGTGGGCGCGCACCGCCTCGGGCATGCCACCGACGAAGAAATACCGCTTCAGCTCTGTGAGTAGCGCTTGGTGAGTGGCATCGCCGAGCGCTCGGGGTGGACCGCGGAGGATGTCGTGCAGTGGCTCATTTCCGCTCGCACGCACGAACTCCGCGAAGCTGAGCGGATACATGTTCAGAAATTGCACGCGGCCGACCGGAAAGGATATCTCCGCGAGCGCAAATTCCAGCAGCGAGCCGGCGGCAATCACGTGAAGATCTGGCGCGCCTTCGTAGAAATAGCGCAACGCCGTAAGCGCGCGGGGACAGGCCTGAATCTCGTCCAGGAACAGGAGGGTCTGCCCGGGTACGATGCGTTCCCCGGCTGCGACTTCCAATTCGGACAGCACTGCCCTGCTGTCGAGGTTCCCGTCAAAGATACGGTGCAGGTCGCGACGCTTCTCGAGGTCGATCTTGACCGTGGTCTTGAAATCGGCGAGGCCGAACTGCTCGATGGACCAGGTCTTGCCGACCTGCCGTCCCCCTCGGATAATCAATGGTTTACGTCTATCCGAGGTCCTCCATCGCCGTAGTTGTGCGTCAATCAGGCGCTGCATGGGCGCTCAAAATTTAATAATAAGACGCTTTTTTTATACGATCCATTTAAAAAAAGCACGCTTTTTTGGCAACTGCGCGCCATCGTGCCCCACGGGACGCGATGGCGGATATGCGGGATGAACTGGCGCGGCGAACTCGTCTCTGACCGGGCGCGGTTGCCACAGCGATTGACAGTCGCGCTTCAGTGTAATAATAATGTTATTACCATGCAGCATGTGATCCATATCACCCTTCGAGCCGTCGGCAACAGTAAAGGCATTGTTCTGTCCAAGCCGATCCTTGCGCAGGCAGGTCTGGCCGATGCGGGCAGCGTCGAAATGACGGTCGAGAACGGTGCGATCATCCTGCGGCGGCCCGCCGCATCGGTTCGTGTCGGATGGGCACAGGCCGCCGAGCGCATTGCCCTGCACGGCAAGGACACGCTCGTCATGGGCGAATTCGGCAACGAGGATGACGCGGGACTCACCTGGTGAAGCGCGGGGAGATCTGGCTCGTGAACCTGGACCCCACGGTCGGCAGCGAGGTGCACAAGACGCGCCCGTGCGTGGTGATATCACCGCCGGAGTTCGAGCGCCTGCGCACCGTGATCGTTGCGCCGATGACCTCCAAGGGCTTTTCCGCTCCGTTTCGCGTTCCGCTCACGCACGCCGGCACCCGGGGCTTGATTCTGCTCGATCAGATTCGAACCGTAGACAAGGCTCGTCTCGTGAAACGGCAGGGGGAGGTGTCGGCCAAAGTCCTCCGCGCGACGCTGAACACCTTACAGGCGGTTTTTTCAGAGTGACTGGCGCTCCCTGCCGTCGTGTGTTCGCGGCGGGAACGTGATCCGGTGGTTCTCCCCGTGGTTCGGATCCTCGAAGGCCCGGCCGGCGTGCATCCTGCACAGACGCTCTGTCGTGGCGAGCGCAGGCTGCCGATCGCGCCGGCGATGCCGGACGGCCGTCCCGCACCGATCTCAGATCACCAGAAGTGCCACCAGTGGTCCACCGTGATGTGGGCGGCCGCATCGATCGGGCCGGTGAAGTTGGCCCTATAGACCTTGCGCGCCTGCGCGGCGAGCCGCTTCAGGCCGAGCCGGTCATAGGAGATGATCATGATGGCCAGAGCGCTCTGGGTCGCCGGGGCGCCCTCGTAGTTCTCCAGCACCAGCTGGCAGCGGCGCACCGCCGCGACGTAGGCCCCGCGCGAGTAGTAGTAGCGCGCCACGTAGGTGTCGTAGGCGGCCAGGCGGTCGCGCAGATAGATCATGCGCTGCCAGGAATCCTGGGCGTAGATGCTGTGCGGGAAGCGCGTCACCACGACACGGAAGGCCGCGAAGGACTTGCGTACGTTGATCGGCGGGCGCTTGGCGAGTTTGGCGCCGAACAGCCGCTCGATCGGGTTGGCGCGCTTCGGGAAGCGCACCAGGCCTTTCATGTACCAGGCGTAATCGACCCGCGGGTGGGTCGGGTTCTGACGGATGAAGGTATTCGCCGCGTCGACGGCGGAATCATCCTGGCCGGCGCGGTAATATGCGTAAATCAGATCGAGCTGCGCCTGGCGCGCCTCGGGCGTGAACGGGAAGACCGCGGTAATGCGCTGGAACAGCTTGATCGCGCCGTTGAAATCGAGGTCCGCCAGGTCTTTCGTGGCCTGCTGATAGACCGCGGTCGGGCTGTTCAGCATCAATTTGCGATGTGAGCAGCCGGTGAGGGCGAGCGCCGCCGCGCACAGCGCGACCACGACCATGCCGCGCGCGCGGCCTCGGGAGGACGAATTGGGGAGCATGGGGAAAGAGTATAGCGAATCGGCTGCGGGAACTTTGGATTCCGACCCAGTGGCGGGCGCGGAGTTCCGTGAGCACCGTCTGCAACTGCCGCCCGAGGCGACCGGAATGCGCCTCGATCAGGCGCTTGCGCGCGCATTGCCGGAGTATTCGCGGGCGCGCCTGCAGGCGTGGATCGAGGCCGGCCGAGTCGAGGTCGACGGACGCAAGCTGCGGGGCAAAGACAAGGTGCTCGGTGGCGAGCAGGTGTGCGTGCACGCGCAGTGGGAGGCCGACACGCGGGTCGAGCCCGAGGCGCTCGAGCTCACCGTGGTGCACCGCGATCGCGGCATCCTCGTGATCGACAAGCCCGCCGGCCTGGTCGTGCACCCCGGGGCCGGCAATCCCCGGCACACGCTGCAGAATGCGCTGCTCGCGCTCGACCCGGCGCTCTCGCGGGTGCCGCGCGCCGGGCTCGTGCACCGCCTCGACAAGGACACCAGCGGATTGCTCGTCGTGGCGCGCACGCCGCAGGCGCATGCCCGCCTCGTGGCCGCGCTCGCCGCGCGCGACGTGGAGCGCGTCTACCTCGGCGTGAGCACCGGGGTGATGACGGGCGGTGGAACCATCGATGAGCCCATCGGCCGGCACCGGACCCAGCGCACGCGCATGACGGTGCGCGCCGATGGGCGCGAGTCGGTCACGCATTACCGTGTGATTCAGCGGTTTCGGGCCCACACGCATGTGCGGGTGCAGCTCGAGACCGGCCGCACGCACCAGATCCGCGTACACCTGGGCCACATCGGCTATCCGCTGGTGGGCGATCCGCTCTACGGCGGGCGCAAGCGCGTCCCGGCCGGCTGCTCGCCCGCGTTGGTCGAGGCACTGCGTACGTTTTCGCGCCAGGCCCTGCATGCGGCGCGTCTGGCGCTCGAGCATCCGCTGACCGGCAAGCCGCTCGCCTGGGAGTCGGCGCTGCCCGCGGACATGGTGGGCCTGCTCGCGGCGCTGGAAGCAGACGAGCGTGCCGCGCGTCGCTGATCTGATCGAACCGCAGTGGCCGGCGCCGCCCGGGGTGCGCGCGGCCTTTACGCTGCGCACCGGCGGGGTGAGTGCGGCGCCCTACGACTCGTTCAACTGCGCCGCGCACGTCGGGGACCATGCGGCGGCCGTCACCGAGAACCGTCGGCGGCTGTGTGAGCGCCTGGCGCTGGCGCAGGCGCCGACCTGGCTCGAGCAGGTGCACGGTACGCGCGTGGCGGTGCTGAGCGGATCGCCCGAGCCGCTCGCGCCGGCCGACGCGGTGGTCACCCGAGTCGCCGGCCGTGTTTGTGTGGTGCAGGTGGCCGACTGCCTCCCGGTGCTGCTCGCGAGCCGCGACGGTGCGGCGGTCGGTGCGGCGCATGCCGGTTGGCGGGGACTCGCCGCCGGTGTGCTGGAGGCGGCGGTGCGCGCGCTCGGGGCCGATCCCGGCGAGGTACTCGCCTGGTTGGGTCCGGCGATCGGGCCGGGGGCCTTCGAGGTGGGGAGCGAGGTGCGCGAGGCGTTCCTGCAGGCGGGCCCGGCCGCCGCCGCGGCGTTCACGCCCAATGCGCGCGGCCGCTGGCAGTGCGACCTCACCGCCCTGGCGCGCCAGCGCCTCGAGGCGCTCGGCGTGCGGCAGATCTACGGGGGGTCCTGGTGCACCTACGCAGATCCCGCAAGGTTCTTCTCCTATCGGCGCGACGGACGCTCGGGACGCATGGCGGGGCTGATCTGGCGGTCTTGAAGGGGGCTCGCGCCGCCCCCATTGCCACGGAAGCCCCGAGACGCAGGTGCTTCCGATGCGAATGGACAAACTCACCAGCCGGTTCCAGCAGGCGCTCGCCGATGCGCAGTCGCTCGCCGTCGGCCGCGACCATCAATTCATCGAGCCGGCCCACGTGCTGCTCGCACTCATCGACAGCCAGGGCGGAGCGGTTCGACCGCTGCTGGTGAAGGCCGGCGCGGACGTCACTGCGCTGCGCGCCGGGCTCGGCACGCTGCTCGAGCGCCTGCCCCAGGTGCAGGGCGCGGCCGGCGACGTGCACATCTCGAACGATCTGAACCGCATCTTCAACGTCACCGACAAGCTCGCCCAGCAGCGCGGGGATCAGTTCATCTCGAGCGAGATGTTCGTGCTCGCGGCCTTCGAGGACCGTGCCCTCGCGAAGCTGTTCCAGGACAGCGGTCTTGCGCGCGCGGGGCTCGAGAAGGCGGTCAACGAGGTGCGCGGCGGGGAGAAGGTCGCTGACCCCAACGTCGAGGAGAGCCGCCAGGCGCTCGAGAAGTTCACCGTCGACGTCACCGCGCGGGCCGCCTCCGGCAAGCTCGATCCGGTGATCGGTCGCGATGAGGAGATCCGCCGCACGATCCAGGTGCTGCAGCGTCGCACCAAGAACAACCCGGTGCTGATCGGCGAGCCCGGCGTCGGCAAGACCGCCATCGTCGAAGGCCTCGCGCAGCGCATCGTCAATGGCGAGGTGCCCGAGGGGCTCAAGGGCAAGCGGATCCTGGCGCTCGACATGGGCGCGCTGATCGCTGGGGCGAAGTTCCGCGGCGAGTTCGAGGAGCGCCTGAAGGCGGTGCTGAACGATCTGGCCAAACAGGAAGGGCAGATCATCCTGTTCATCGACGAGCTGCACACCATGGTCGGGGCCGGCAAGGCCGAAGGCGCCATGGATGCCGGCAACATGCTGAAGCCGGCGCTCGCCCGCGGCGAGTTGCACTGCGTCGGGGCCACCACGCTCGATGAGTATCGCAAGTACATCGAGAAGGACGCCGCGCTCGAGCGGCGCTTCCAGAAGGTGCTGGTCAATGAGCCCTCGGTCGAGGACACCATCGCCATTCTGCGCGGGCTGCAGGAGCGCTACGAGGTGCACCACGGCGTGGACATTACGGATCCGGCCATCGTCGCGGCGGCGACGCTCTCGCACCGCTACATCGCCGACCGGCAGCTGCCCGACAAGGCGATTGACTTGATCGATGAGGCCGCCGCGCGCATCCGCATGGAGATCGACTCGAAGCCCGAGGCGCTCGATCGTCTCGACCGGCGCATCATCCAGCTGAAGATCGAGCAGGAGGCGCTGCACAAGGAGACCGACGAGGCCTCGCGCAAACGCCTCGCGGCGCTGCAGGAGACCCTCGCGAGCCTCGGGCGCGAGCAGGCCGATCTCGAAGAGGTGTGGAAGTCCGAAAAGGCCGCGC
This sequence comes from Pseudomonadota bacterium, assembly GCA_021851405.1. GTDB lineage: Bacteria > Pseudomonadota > Gammaproteobacteria > Steroidobacterales > Steroidobacteraceae > 13-2-20CM-66-19. The sequence goes on along the minus strand of JAJZDW010000002.1, from coordinate 3,045 downwards.
TGCAAGGCACCGCGTCGTTTCGCGAAGCGCTCGACCGCGCCCGCGTCGAGCTCGAGACCGCGCGGCGCGCCGGCGACCTGACGCGCATGGCCGAGCTGCAGTACGGGCGGATCCCGGAGCTCGAGAAGCGCCTGGCGGCCGCCGAGAGCAGCGCCGCGGAAGCCCCGCGCCTGGTGCGCAACAAGGTCACCGAGGAGGAGATCGCCGAGGTCGTCTCGAAGTGGACCGGCATTCCGGTCACGAAGATGCTCGAGGGCGAGCGCGAGAAGCTGCTGCGCATGGAGGAGGCGCTCGCCCAGCGGGTGGTGGGTCAGGAGGAGGCGCTGCGCATCGTGGCCGATGCGATCCGCCGCTCGCGGGCGGGCCTCTCGGACCCGCGCCGCCCGACCGGCTCGTTCCTGTTCCTCGGGCCGACCGGCGTCGGCAAGACCGAGCTGTGCAAGGCGCTCGCGCAGTTCCTCTTCGACACCGAGGAGGCCATGGTGCGCATCGACATGTCGGAGTTCATGGAGAAGCACTCGGTCGCCCGCCTGATCGGCGCCCCGCCGGGCTACGTCGGGTACGAGGAAGGGGGCTACCTCACCGAGGCGGTGCGTCGCCGGCCGTACGCGGTGATATTGCTCGATGAGGTGGAGAAGGCCCATCCGGACGTGTTCAACGTGCTGCTGCAGGTGCTCGATGACGGCCGGCTCACCGACGGGCAGGGTCGCACGGTGGATTTTCGCAACACGGTCATCATCATGACCTCGAACCTCGGCTCGCAGGTGATCCAGGAGTACGCCGGGGAGGGCGAGTACGTGCGCATGAAGAGCGCGGTGATGGAAGTCGTCCAGCAGACCTTCCGCCCGGAATTCATCAACCGGATCGACGACATCGTCGTGTTCCATCCGCTCGGGGCGGCGCAGATCCGCGCCATCGTCGATATTCAGCTGCACTACCTGCGCGCCCGACTGCAGGAGCGCGACATGACGCTGATACTTGACGATGCGGCCCGCGACCGGCTCGGCGAGGCGGGCTTCGACCCGGTGTACGGGGCGCGGCCGCTGAAGCGGGTGGTGCAGCAGCAGATCGAGAACCCCCTCGCGCAGCGCATCCTCGCCGGCCAGTTCGTGCCCGGGGATCGCGTCGAGGTCGGGGTGCGCGACGGGCAGCTGCAGTTCGCCAAGCGGTAAGGGGCGGTGCGTATAATCGGCGCCCGGGTTCCTCAACCACGCAGACCTTCTGATCATGCCGTTCTACGAATACCAGTGCCAGAACTGCCAGCACTTCACTGAGGTGATGCAGAAGATCTCGGATGCGCCGCTGAAGAAGTGCCCGTCCTGCGGCCGCATGACGCTCGTGAAACTCATCTCCGCACCGGTGTTTCGCCTCAAGGGCAGCGGCTGGTACGAGACGGACTTCAAGTCCGATCAGGAGCGCAAACGCAATCTCGCCGGCGGCGACGCCGAGGAGCGCAAGAGCACCGAGAAGACCCCGGGCGCCGAGACGGCCAAGAGCGGCGAGAAGAGCAGCGAGAAGAGCGCTGAGACGAGCGGCGCGAAGAGCGAACCGAAGAGCACCCCGGCGGTGCGCGCCCCGGCGGCCAAGCCCGCGGCGCGCAAGCGCGCCAAGCCGCCGGCGCGCACCGCGGCCCGTCCCCGCCCCGCCGCCACGAAGCGTCCGGC
>JAJZDW010000002.1:0-1281 GCA_021851405.1 Pseudomonadota bacterium | reverse complement strand
CGAAGAGCGAACCGAAGAGCACCCCGGCGGTGCGCGCCCCGGCGGCCAAGCCCGCGGCGCGCAAGCGCGCCAAGCCGCCGGCGCGCACCGCGGCCCGTCCCCGCCCCGCCGCCACGAAGCGTCCGGCGCGCCCGAAGCGGTGAGCGCGTGAACGTTCCGCTCACCGCGCGTCCGAGCCCGATCGGCCCGAAGAAAAAGGGCTCACTCTGGCGGCGGATCCTGATCTCCGGGGTGCTGTTCTGGCTGCCGATCGGCGCGACGCTGTGGGTGGTGATGTTCCTGCTGCACGTGCTCGATCGCATCGTGCCGCTGCTGCCGCTGCCGGCCGGCTACCGGCTTGAGGCGCTCGGTGACGTCGTTCAGGCGGTGGTGGGGCTGTTGCTCGCCCTCGGGGTGCTGTTTCTCACCGGGCTGCTGGTGACGAACCTGATCGGGCGTCGCCTGCTCGTGTACGGGGAGGAGGTCCTGCACCACATCCCGATCGTCGGGGCGGTGTACGGCGGGGTGAAGAGCTTCGCCGAGAGCGTCTTCTCCCAGTCGAGCGCCTTCCGCAAGGTGGTCATGGTCCAGTACCCGCGCGCCGGGGCGTGGAGTCTGGGCTTTCTCACCGCCGAGGACGTCGCCGAGGTGTCGGCACGGCTCGGTGAGCCGCACGCGGCCGTCTACATCTCTGCGGCACTGAACGCGACCGCCGGGGTGCTCGTGCTCGTGCCGCGGCGCGAGCTGATCGAACTGGACATGAGCGTCGATGCGGCCATGAAGATGATCATCACCTGCGGTGTGGTCGCGCCCCCGGCGCCCCCGGTGCCCCCGCCGCTGCCGGGGAGCGCGCCGCCGGGCGCGTAGGGGCGCGATGCAGGCGCTGCGGCTCGAAACCCCTGGCGGGCCGCTGCGCCGCGTGGAGCTCGCGCTGCCGCTCCCCGCGGCGCACCAGGTGCGCATCGCGGTGGAGGCCTGCGGCGTGTGTCGCACCGATCTGCACCTGCTCGATGGCGAGCTGCCGGCCATCCCCTATCCGCTCACGCCGGGACACGAGATCGTCGGCCGTGTCGTCGCCGCCGGGCCCGGCGCGACGCGCTGGCCGCTCGGCGCGCGGGTCGGGGTGCCCTGGCTCGGCGGCACCTGCGGCCGCTGCCGCGAGTGCCGCGAGGGGCGCGAGAACCTCTGTCCCGAGGCACGCTTCACCGGCTACACCCTCGATGGCGGCTACGCCGAGCAGGTGCTCGCCGATGAGCGCTACTGCCTGGCGTTGCCCGAGGCGCGTCCCGCGGCCGAGCTCGC
>JAJZDW010000026.1 GCA_021851405.1 Pseudomonadota bacterium | reverse complement strand
CTAAGTGCATTGGCCGTGGGGCGCCCGTCCAAGGGCAAGCAATTTGTGAAGGCGTATTATCTGGAGGGCAATCCGGACCCGCAGCACCCCCTGAAGCGGCACGTGGCGAGATTGAGCCTGCGTGGGCTTGAGCTATACGGGGAGGCCCTCGGATGCCTGTATGCCCGCCTTGTGAGTCCGCTCACATCCGTAATCCCCCTTTACGAGGCGCTGGGGTATCGGGCTGTCAAGGGTATAGATGGTAGGGTATACTGCGAAAAGCAGCTAGGAGGTGGTTGATTATGTCAGCCGTTCTGAGAGAAGCAGATGCGCATGCTTCGGACTTCGTCCGGGCGGCAGTGGCGCGTATGCAGGCGTCGCCTCCTCCGGCGTCATTCGACGCCGAGAAGCTCATGCCCCAGCTGCCCTACGACGGTCCCTTTTATTCTGGGGATCCTGCTGGCCGGTGTCACTTAGAGCCACAGGCCTTGGTCGAGGATCAGGCCGAATAGCCGACGACCACTGACCCAATGTTTACAAAACGGGGCCTTATCGGCCCCGTTTTCACATGGATCGGGTACGCGTACTTTTCCGTGTTCTCGGGCCCGACGACCGGGTCGCCTCCGGCTGACCACTGGCCCTCGAGGGACTGACGCGGATTCACACAGCGGGGTCGGTATCGGGAGTCCGAACTGCTGAACCTTGCGACGCAAGCTGCTGCGTCAAGTGGACCAGCGAAGGGGCAATGTCCAGTATCCAGCGCCACCGGCCGACTTCTGAGGTAGGGGTGAGGGGGTCATGTAGCCGCTCAACACGCCTCTCGACCACGAAGCACTTCAGCTGTCGCGCGACCGAGTCATGAAGCCACTTCGAATCCTCGGCGGCGGTCTCGAAACTCAACTCCAGCCGCATTTGCAGCTCCCACCCGATCTCGTGCGTCGTCACTGCATTCGGAGCTCTTTCCCTGACGACTGCGATGATGGTGTCTCGGAGCACCCCGCGCTTTTGCTGATAACGCCAAGGGCGGAATGGCGGGATTTTCAGCGGATCGAGACACCCATCGAACCGACGGATCAGGAGGTCGCAGCCCTCGAGCTCCCGTCGTGCCAGCGCGAGATTTTCCTGGATTTCATGTATTAGACGCTCGTAGCGCTCGACATCGCCGGCGAGGAGCGCTCTGGTCTCGGCAAGACCCTTCAGGTACGACGGGGTTTTCTTCGTCTCGGGCATCCTCGAAAGGGTACCCGCAGTAAAGGCAGCTTGGTTATGGAAAACGGGCACGCCGGGTGCCTAAACCGGGCCTTGTCACAATCCCATGGTCAGATGCGTAGTAACACCCGTTTCGGGCGGGTGTTACTACGCACAGGACCAAAATCCATGTGCGTTAAAGAGTTACGAGCCCCTAAACGGGCACCAACTACGAAGTCACTTGAGCGCCCTTCCCGACCGTCGGTGGATTCGGTGAACGCGCCGAAGGGCACCCACTTCGAGTGCCGCACGTCCGAAGAGCCCAGAAGAGCGCTGCGGAGCGGCGCGCGCGATGAGCCCTGGGTCGCCAGGGAGCTCGACATGTCGAGCGACGGCGTTCAAGCCAATGGCAAAGCCAGCGCGTCCCGGGCCAAGTGACGAGTGCCGCGGGTGTCTGGTGTCCGCGCAGGCGACCACTAGACGTCACGGACGGGGGGCGCGAGCAGATCCCGCGGCACGAGGTTCCGCATCGGGCTTCTCGAGCCTAGGCTCGCGTCGGGCCTATGCGCGATGCAGACGCGCCGATGCGGTCGCGCTCTCGGCGAGGAAGCGCGTGAACGGGACGATGTCCTGGCGCACGCTCGCCTCTTCGAGCGCCGCCAGGTATGCGTCGCGCGTCTCCACCGTTACGACGGTCCACGGCCAGCCGCCGGACGCCAGCATCATGTTCATCAGGAATCGGCCCATGCGACCGTGGCCATCCCTGTACGGATGCCCGTAGACGAAGAAGAAGTGGCCGAGGAAGACCCGCACCGCCGGCTCCGGCTCCGCAGCCCGCAGCGCGAAGACCTCGGGCATCAGATCGCGCACCGCCTCGACCGATGGAGGCACGTGCATCGAGCGCCGGATGAACACCTGTTCTGCGCGGTATCCGCCGAGAGCAGCAGCATTCAGGCGGCCGGCCGCCACCGGGGGCCCGAACAGTTCCCGATACCAGCCCCCGTGCGCTGCTTCGGCGACCCCGCCGGCGTTCTCGCCGGCGAGCACGCGCGCCACGGACTCTTTCACGCGCTGGAACGCTTGCCAGTAGCCGCGCGCCGCGAGCGCATTACGATTGAGCCGGTCCGGCTCGGTGTGCTCCGGGTTCCATAGGCCCGAACGCACCCGCTCGATGAGAGCGTCACTGACTGTGTAGCCCTCGATCGACAGGGAGTAGTACGCGTCGGCGCGGTACACGTCGTCCACCTGCTGAGGGTAGGTCGCCGCGACCGGTGAGGCCGGCGCGGGCAGGAAATGCTCAAGCACCATCGGACGCATGCGCGCCCACTGCAGACGCAGCCGACCCACATAGGGCGAGCGCTCGCGGCTCGAAAACACGACCGTGGCGGCATCTTCGAAGGGGTCGTTCTCCCGGACTCCGTAGCCTGCCGTGCGCATTCCGGCGAGGACCTCGTCCGCGACGCGTTCGCGTCCGACGTTGCGCAGCGCCGGCGAGCCGGCCCGCGACTTTGCTCTTGCCACCTGCGAGGAGCGGACGTAGTAGGTCGGAGGCGTCGGGAATCGTGACAAGCGCGGCGCGCACGTCCACCACGCGGTCGTGATAGAGCCCCGGCGAGGCATGCACGAGCGATGCGCCCAGCGTCATCGCGCGGACACCGTCGATCACCGCGCGTTCTTCCGGCGGCGGCAGCTCGAGGCGCACGTCGAACACCGAGGTGCCGTGCATCAGCGGCGTGGGCTTGTTGTTGCCGCGAGGCGAGCGCACGAGCAGTTGCCGGGGCACGGTCCGATCGCCGACGTGCAGCAGCAGCGACGGGTCCGCACTGACGCACCAGTCGGTTCCGATGCGTGAGTCGAGATAGCTCGCGACGAACGGCCAGAAGGCCGCGTACCACGCCGTCGTGTCGCCCGCCTGTTCGCCCGGGCTCGCCCGCACGTACCAGCCTCGCATGACTTCCTGCAGGACGCCGTTCCGCAGGAGCCGCTCGCGCGCGCCGCGCGGCAAATCGCCGGAGCGGATCGCCACACGCCCCGCCCGCTGGAGCGCGCTCAGCTGCTCGAGGGCACTTGCCAGCAGTGTCGCGGGCGTCGGCATGGGTGGATTTCGAATCTAGGTTCAGGAGTTCTCTATTTTCTAGGTTTTACCGCATCTCTTTTCTCGGTTTATCTGCGGCATATATTAAAAACTGTATTACGAACAAATACTTATGATCTGTTGCGCTCGTGGCCGAGAGAGGGGACAGCGTGCGTAGGGCCGCTGTTACGGGGGCGACGCCCGCGCGTCGCCGTGGCGCGCGGCTCGCACCCTAGCCCGGGGCCATGTGCTGAGGACTTCCTGGGACGTTAACCCTCTGGATCGCCCCCACGGCGCACACTCGGCCCGAAAATGACCTCAAGGAGACGGGTTCCCGGCTCCGTGGGTCATATGCGTAGTCACACCCTTTCGGGCGGACGTAACGCGCCCGCCGTCGCGGCGCCCTACAATCCTCTTCGATGCAGCCGCTCACCGAGATGCTCGTTTTGCTGGCCGCCGCGGTTCTGCTGGTCACCGTGGCTCGCCGGCTCGCGCTGCCCACGGCGCTGCCGTACCTGGCGGTGGGCCTCGCCTGCGGCCCCTACGCACTCGGTGTGGTGCACGGCTCGGCCACCGTGCGCCTGCTCGCCGAGCTCGGGGTCGCCTTTCTGCTCTTTACCCTCGGTCTGGACGTCTCGGTGCCGCGGATGATCGCGATGCGGCGCGAGGTCTTCGGCCTCGGCGCCGCCCAGGTGGGCGCCACGACCCTGGTGTTCGCACTGCTCGGACGCCTGGCCGGAATCCCCTGGCCCGCCGCGGTCGTCGCCGGGGGCGCGATCGCGATGAGTTCGACCGCCATCCTGCTGCAGCAGCTCACCGAGCGCGCCGAGCTGAACCGCACGCACGGCCGGCTCGCCTTCGCCATGCTGCTGTTCCAGGACCTGGCCTTCGTGCCGCTGCTCGCGCTCGCCTCGGCGCTCGGCCCGGGCGCGGGCCCCCTCGACCTGCACGCCGCACTGCTCGCCGCGGCCGGTGGCGCTCTCGCCATCGGTGCGGTGCTCGCCGCCGGCCGCTGGCTGCTGCGGCCGCTGTTCCACGAGATCGCCCACAGCCGCCTGCGCGAGCTGTTCACGCTCGCCGCGTTGCTGGTGGTGATCGGGGCGGCCTGGATCAGCCGCCTGGCGCACCTGTCGGCCGGGCTCGGCGCCTTTCTCGCCGGCGTGATGCTGGCCGAGACCGAGTACCGCCACCAGCTCGAATCAGTGCTGCGGCCGTTCCGCGACATTCTGCTCGGCGTGTTCTTCGTGTCGGTGGGGATGCTGCTCGATGTGCGCCAGCTCGCCGGCGAGCTCGGTCGCGTGCTCAGCCTGCTCGCACTCATCACGGTGCTCAAGGCCGCCATCGCCGCGCTGGTGACCCGGCCGTTCGCCCCAGCACCCTTCAAGGCGCTGCGCACCGGCATCGTGATCGCGATCGGCGGGGAGTTCGGCGTGGCCCTCGGCAGCGTCGCGCTCACCGATCGGGTGCTGCCGCCGCACTTCGGCCAGCCGCTGCTGCTCGCGCTGGTGCTCTCGATGGTGCTCAGCCCCCTGCTGCTGAATCACAACAAGCGCATCGCCCGGCTGCTGCTGCGCGAGCGCGGTCCGCCGCAGCGCACGGCCTTCGAGCGCGAGAGCGAAGCCACCGGGGCCATCGGTCGGCGCGAACACGTCATTCTCTGTGGCTTCGGGCGAGTCGGTCAGAATGTCGCGCGCGTTCTGGAAGCACAGGGCTTCGAGTACATCGCGCTCGATCTGGATCCGCTGCGCATTGCGGCGGCCCGCCAGGCCGGCGACCCGGTGATCTACGGCGACAGCGCCGATGAGCAGATCCTCGCACTCGCAGGTCTCTCGAGCGCCTCGGCGCTGGTGGTCACCTTCTCTGACCCCGGTACGGCGCTCGGCATCGTGCGCACCGCGCGCGCGCAGCGCCCCGACGTGCCCATCCTGGTGCGCACCGCCGATGATTCGCGCTCCGCGGAGCTGAAGGCCGCCGGCGCCACCGACGTGGTGCCCGAGACGTTCGAGGCGAGCCTGATGCTGGTCTCGCAGGTCCTGATGCTGCTGCAGGTACCGGTCTCGCGAGTGGTGCGTCTGGTCGGCGGAATTCGCAGCCAGCGCTACGGCGTGCTGCGTGCCGTGGTCGGCGAGGGCGACGCCGCGGCCCGCGAGGAGAGCGAGGAGCGTCCGACCGAAGTGAAATCCGTGGTCGTGCCCCCCGGGGCCTGGGCCGTCGGGCGCACGCTCGCGGCGGCGCGCGAGCGAGGCGTGCAGGCGGCCGTGACCGCCGTGCGCCGCCGCGGCATCCTCGGGCGCGACCCGGCCGAGAGCACCGTGCTGCGCGAGGGCGACGTGCTGGTGCTGTACGGCACGTCCGAGGCGCTCGAGCGGGCCGAATCGGTACTGCTCGCCGGTTAGCCGGCACACTGGGCTACAATCGGCCGCCCGTGAACCGCAGTGACATCCAATTTCCGCCCGAACACGCCGCGCTGCGCGAAGACGTGCATGCGCTCGGGGAACTGATCGGACAGATCCTGCGTGACCAGGGCGGGCAGCCGCTGTTCGAGCTCGTTGAACTCGACCGGCGCGCCGCGATCGCCCGGCGCGAGGGCGACGTCGGCGCGGCCGCGGAGCTGGCCGCCTCGGTGCACGAGCGCCCGCCGGCGCTCGCCCGCGAGCTGGTGCGCGCCTTCTCGATGTGGTTCCGCACCGTCAATCTCGCCGAAAACGTCCATCGCATCCGCCGGCGGCGCGAATACTTCCGCAGTACCGATCATCCGCAGCCCGGCGGCGTCGAGAGCGCGATCGTAGAGCTCGCCGCCGGCGGCATGACGCTTGCGCAGATGCTCGAGCTGATCGGCTCGCTCAATATCGAACCGGTCTTCTCCGCTCACTCCCTGCAGGCCACGCGGCGCACTCTGCTGCGCAAACAGCAACGGGTCGCGCAGCGCATGCTCGATCGGATGAACCCGACGCTCACGCCCCAGGAGCTGCGCAGCCTCTGGAGCGGCATCCGCTTCGAGCTGACCACCGCCTGGCAGACCGAGGAGCTGCCGCGCAAGCAGCTGACGGTGGGCGATGAGCGCGAACAGATCGTGTTCTACCTGGTGGAGATCCTCTACCGGGTCGTGCCCTCGTTCTACGAGGAAATCGCCCTGGCGCTCGCCAAGGTGTTCGGCGTGCCGGCCGAGTCGATCGAACTGCCGTGCATCCTGCGCTTTGGCTCCTGGGTGGGCGGGGACATGGACGGGCACCCCGACGTGCATGCGCGCACCATCCGCGAGACCTTCGCGCGCCACCAGCATATCCTGCTCAGTGCCTACATCGGCGAGTGTCAGAAGCTCGCCGAGCGACTCTCGCAGGGCGAGCGCCGCACCAGCGTTTCGACCGAACTGACGCAGCGCATCGAGGAATACACGCGCCTTGCTCCCGGGGCACGGCCGGCGACGCTCGGGCGGCGCGATCGCATGCCGTACCGGCTGTTCTTCTCGCAGCTGGCGCAGCGTCTGCGCGAGACGCAGGACGGTCGGGGCAAGGGCTACGACAACGCGCGCCAGTTCCGCGAAGACGTGCAGCTGGTCGCGGTGAGCCTGCAGGCCAACAAGGGCGCGACCGCCGGCCTGTTCCAGGTGCGCCGGCTGCTGCGGCGCATCGACACGTTCGGCTTTCACCTCGCCAGCATCGATGTGCGCCAGCACGCGAACGTGCTACACCAGATCATCGCGCAGGGCAACAACGATCCGGACTGGCCGCGCCGCCCGAGTGCCGAGCGCGTGCGGCTGCTCGCCGAGGCACTGGTGAAGGACGCCGGACCGCGCGTCGAGCTGGACGCGCTGGCGCGGCGCAACCTCGGGGTATTCGAAACGTTCGCACAGATCCGCCACCGCTACGGCCGCCGGGCGATCGGCTGCTTCGTCGTCAGCGGCACCGAGGGGGCGGATGACGTGCTCGCCGCTTTGCTCCTGGCGCGCTGGGCGTCGGTCTTCGACAAGGAAAGCGGCGAAGTGACGCTCGACATCGCACCACAGTTCGAGTCGATCGGTGCGCTCGAGCGCAGCGGATCGATCATGAAGCAACTGCTCACCGAGCCGGCCTACGCGCGCCATCTGGCCGGCCGCGGCGGCCGCCAGCACGTACTGCTCGGGTACTCCGACAGCAACATGGAGGCCGGCCCCTGCGCCTCGCGCTTCGCTCTGCATCAGGCGCAGCGCTCGCTCGCCGATGCTCTCGGCGCGACCGCGCAGCGCTTCTCGCTGATGCACGTGCGCGGCGCGAGTCTCGCGCGCGGCGGAACGCGCATCGATCAGCTGGTCAAATCCGCCCCGGCGGGCATCGCCAACGGCGTGCTGCGCCTGCGTGAGCAGGGCGAGACCATCAAGCAAGGCTACGGCCTGCGGCCGCTCGCGATGCGCACGCTCGAGCGGGCCTTCAACGCGATCAGTCTCACCACGGCACGGCGCGCGGCGGAGCCGACCCCGGCCCCGTACATCGAGTGCGCGGCAACGATCGGCGCGGCGAGCCGTGATGCGTACCGGGCGCTCGTGCACGAGCAGCCGGAGTTCTACGAGTTCTTCCGCGCCGTCACGCCGATCGACGTCATCGAGCGGATGCAGGTCGGCTCGCGCTCCGTTGACCGTCACGAGGGCGACGGCATCGACGGGCTGCTGCCCGTCCCGTGGGTCTACGCGTGGACGCAGACGCGCCATCTGCTGCCCGCCTGGTTCGGCGCCGGTACGGGCCTGAAGTGTGCCGCGCAGCGGCACGGGACCCAGACGCTGCGCACGATGTATCGGGAGTGGATGTTCCTGCGCAGCCTGATCGATGACATCGAGTCGATGCTCGCGCGCACCGACCTCGAGATCGCCGCGGCATACCACGCGCTCGTCCCGGAGCCGCTCAGGCACTTCGCCGACGTGATCCGCGCCGAGTACGACCTGACGCGCGAGCAGTTGCTCGTCGTGACCGACAGCACCGAACTGCTCGACCGCGAGCCGATGCTGCAGCGCACGATCCGCCTGCGCAACCCGTACATCGATCCGATGAACCTGATGCAGGTCGATCTGCTGGCGCGCTGGCGCGCCGGCGGACGCACCGACCGCGATCTGTTCGAGGCGCTGTTGGTGAGCACCAGCGGCATCGCGCAAGGTCTGCAGAGCACCGGATGAACCCCATCGCGATCGACATCCGCCCGGCGCGCGAAGCGGACACCGCGCAGATCCTCGAGTTCATCCGCGCACTCGCCCGCTACGAGCGGCTCGAGCACGAGGTGCTCGCCACCGAGGCGCAGCTGCGCGAGACGCTGTTCGGCGCGCGCCCTTACGCGGAAGTGCTGATCGCGAGCGCCGCGGACGAGCCGGTCGGCTTTGCGCTGTTCTTTCACAACTATTCGACGTTCATGGGTCAGCCCGGTCTCTATCTGGAGGACCTGTACGTCAAGGAACACCTGCGCGGCCAGGGCATCGGCCGGCAACTGCTGTGCAGGCTCGCGCGCCTCGCCATCGAGCGGCGCTGCGCGCGCCTGGAGTGGGCCGTGCTCGAGTGGAATGCGCCCTCGATCGCCTTCTATCGCAACCTCGGCGCTCGTCCCCTGGAGGACTGGCGGACGTTTCGTCTCACGGGCGCGGCGCTCGAACAACTCGGCGCCTGAGCGGCTCGCGATGCACCGGTGCTGAACGACCGCTGAACGGGCGCGCGGCGACTGCGCCCAACTCCCATCGCCGCGCGGTCTGCGGTAAGCTTCCGGCATCGGGTCGGGTTAGGACGAGTCCATCGTGCGCAGCGTCGCCGCGCAGCTCGCACCACCCAGCCCCGGGCACTGGAGTACACCTGACATGCGCATTCGTTCCCGCCTGCTCACAGCACTCGCCGGCGTGCTGTTCGCATTCACGACAGTCGCCGCTCACGCTCAAGCCCGCCAGGAAGGCCGCCTGCTGCTCGCCACCCAGGTGCTGCATGACCTGCAGGGCACTCGCGACCAGGGCATTCCGAGCTGGTTGCTGCAACGCGCCTACGGCATCGCGGTGATTCCGGGTCTCACCAAGGTTGCCTTCTTCTTCGGCGCCCGGCGCGGCCACGGCGTGCTGGTCGTGCGCAAGCCCGACGGGCGCTTCTCGAGCCCGGTGTTCATCACCCTCACGGGCGGCAGTTTCGGCTTCCAGTGGGGTGTGCAGAAGACCGACCTGGTGCTGGTGTTCACCTCGCGCAAGGGGGTGGCGGGCTTGAGCGGCGGCAAGGTCACGCTGGGCGCATCGGCCTCGGTGGCGGCCGGACCGGTCGGACGTCAGGCCTCGGCAGCCACCGTGCAGACCTTCAATGCCGCCGTGTACTCCTATTCGCACAACCAGGGACTGTTCGCCGGCGTAGCGGTCGACGGTTCGGAGCTCACCGTCGACAGCGGGGCGGACGCGGCCTTCTACCGCCGCAAGCACGTGCACGCCTCGCAGATCATGGACGGCACACTCAGCAGCACCGATTACGCGGCACGCCAATTCATCGATGCGGTCGACACGGCCGCCGGCATGCCGGCCGGCCCGAGCGGTGCGTCCTCTGCGAGCCCCGCAGCGCCGGCCGCGACCCCGGCGAGCGGCTCACCGGCCGCCCAGGCCTATCCGCTCGAGCAGGGGAATTCGAGCTCGAGCAGCACGCCACCGGCGAGTACTCCGCCGACGAACTGATCGGCCGCCACCGGAGCGACCCGGGCCGTCCCCGCCGTGGGACGGCCCGGACACTTCCAAAGGGAGAGGCGGGCACGCGCCCGATCCGGCACAGTAGGAGCTTCAGCCGGAGCCACCCGTGAACGAAACCGTCGCCCGCCCCAGCGCCGCGCACGCCGCCAGCCAGACCGCCTTCACGGTGCTGGCCGCCATCAGCTTCAGCCACCTGCTGAACGACATGATGCAGTCGCTCCTGCCGGCGCTGTACCCGATGCTCAAGGCGCATTACGGCCTGTCATTCGGACAGATCGGGGTGTTGACGTTCACCTACCAGATCACCGCCTCGATCCTTCAGCCGCTCATCGGCCGCTACACCGACGCACGCCCCCGCCCCTACTCGCTCTCAAGCGGCATGGGCTTCACGCTGATCGGGCTCGCGCTGCTCGCCTATGCCCACAGTTATGCTCTGCTGCTTGGCGCGGCTGCCCTGATCGGTACGGGCTCCTCGGTGTTTCACCCCGAATCCTCACGCGTGGCCCGCATGGCCTCGGGCGGCCGCCACGGTCTGGCACAGTCGGTGTTCCAAGTCGGCGGCAACCTCGGCTCATCGATCGGACCGCTGCTCGCGGCCTTCATCGTGCTGCCGTACGGCCAGTCGAGCGTGGTGTGGTTTTCGTTCGCCGCGCTGGTTGGCATGTTCGTGCTGTTCCAGGTCGGGCACTGGTACCGCGCGCACGGACTGGAGCGCCTGAAGCCGCGCGCCACCGCCGTGCCGAGCGCCGCCGCTGCGGCCCCGACCCGCAAGCACGTGACCGTGGCGATCGTGGTACTGCTCGCGCTCATCTTCTCGAAGTACTTCTACCTGGCGAGCCTCACCAGCTACTACACGTTGTATCTGATCAGTCGTTTCCACGTCTCGATCCAGGATGCGCAGATCCACCTGTTCGTGTTCCTCGGCGCGGTCGCCGCCGGCACGCTGATCGGCGGCCCGATCGGGGACCGGATGGGGCGCAAGTACGTGATCTGGGGCTCGATCGTCGGGGTGCTGCCCTTCACGCTGATCCTGCCGCATGCGAATCTCTTCTGGACCGGCGTGCTCACCGTGCCGATCGGGGTGATCCTCGCCTCGGCATTCCCGGCGATCGTCGTCTATGCCCAGGAGCTGCTGCCGGGCCGCACCGGCACGGTCGCCGGCCTGTTCTTCGGCTTCGCCTTCGGCATGGGCGGCATTGGCGCAGCAGTGCTCGGACAGCTGGCCGACGTCTCCGGCATCCGGGTGGTCTATGAGCTGTGTGCCTGGCTGCCGCTCATCGGCTTGCTGGCCGGCTTCCTGCCCGACCTCGGCGCTCATGGACGCGTCCGCGCCGCATAGACGAGCATCGCAGCGATCGGTGGGCGGCGCGCCGGCGGCCACGCTCATGCACCCCCGCGAGCCGCCCGAGAACGGCCGGGCGCAGAGCACGGATCAGCGCTGATCCGCGCGCCCCCGGGCGCGCAGCGTCCCGAACGGTCCCTCGAGCGGAGCGCGCGGCGCGAATACCGAGGGGTGAGACCCTGGTCAGGGTGACCCGCCGGCGCGAGGGCGCGTGCCCGGTCAATGAGACTCTGCAGCGCACCCCAGCCGCCGCTCAAGTCATGTACGGCGCGATCACCATGCAGACGACGGTCCCACTGAGCAGCACCGCGGCGATGCGCTGCGAGCGCACCGGCATGCGCCGCATACTGCCCTGGACGCCCGCGGCGAGCAGCGCAAGCAGCGCGCCGACCGCCAGCGTGTGCGCCATCGGGTCCTGCGCACCGCGGATCACGATGCCCCAAAGCGCCAGACCCGCCACCACCGCGAACACGGCGGCCACCATCTGCGCGCGGAACAACTTAGCGGTGAGCTCGAAGTACGAATGGGACAGCGCCAGCGTCGAGCCGACCCAGAACACTCCGGCGAGCGCGTGCACGGACAACAGGACCATCACCAGGATATGCATGCTCATGAGCCTCCGGCAGTCATGGATGTCCGCGCCGGTGCGACTGTCCGGCGCGCGGCACGTATTGTAGGCGCATTCGCCTCGGGGTGAGCAGTCGATTCCCCAGCACGTCGTCGGTCCCGCCCCCGAGCGAAAACCCCGATCGGCCCGGTGCGCGCCAGCCTCGAAGCACCACCTGCGCTTGCGGCCAGCACCGGCGCGCCGGCGACCTCGCGCACCGCTCGAGGGACACCGGCGGATGTGAATCTGAGGCACCTCGGCCCGCACAGTGCTCCGCCCCCGCCGGCGCGATCTGGGCATTGACCGCCTCCAAAGCGTGGACCGCAGCACATTCCGGTCGACTCCTTTCAAGGCCGGCGATCGCCTGCCGACACAGAAGCATCGAGACCTGTCCCGAGAGAGCGCAGCGCCAGCCTCGCCACCGGTGTCACCCTTGGAGCGGACCGCAAAACCACTGCAGAACTCGACGCGCCGGGCCGCCAGGACTCGGCCGAGTGCCGCGGCTGCCTCAGGGTGGGTGATCGGCGCGAGCGCGTTGCTCGTGACGTTTGCCGCCGTTGGACGCAGCGGCGCTGCTCTGAGCGCAGCGCACCGGACCGATACGCTCCTCGCCCTGGCACTCATCGGCGCCGCCGCGGCTGCAATCCTGACGCTGCAGGTGCGCAGAGGCGCACGCACGGTCGATACGCTACGCACCGTCATTCGACGTCAGAATCGTCGGCTCGAGGAAATCTCCGCCACCAACCGCATGATGGATCTGCTGCAGGTCTGTCATTCCCAGAGCGAAATGGCCGGCGTCATCTGCAGCGCGCTGCCGAAGCTCCTGGCGGGAATCGATGGGGCGTTCTACACCGCGCGCGGACCGCAGAACCTGCTGGATTTGCAGGCGCGCTGGGGTGATGCGCACGTCGCTCAGAGCTTCGATTCGAACGAATGCTGGGCGTTGCGCCGCGGTCGAGCCCATCTGTACGAACCGGCTCGCCCGGGCGCACGGTGTGCGCATGTCGTTGCCGGTGAGCATCCGTGTCTCTGTGTTCCGCTGGTGGCCGACGGCAATGCGATCGCTGTACTGTATTTAAGTGGTGCGCACGGACAGATCTTCCCCGCCGATACGCAGCGTCTGGCGCGGACCGTGGCCGAACAGCTCGCGCTCGCATTCGGCAATTTGCGCCTCCAGGAGAGTCTGCGCACCGGTGCGGAACGCGATCCGCTCACCGAGTTGTACAACCGGCGGCACCTGGAGATTTCGTTGCAACGCGAGCTCGCCCGCGCGCAACGACACGAGTACCCCGTCAGCCTCATCATGCTCGACGTCGATCATTTCAAGAATTTCAACGACACCCACGGACACGAGGCCGGTGATGCGGTTCTGCGCGAGGTCGCTCAGGTCCTCAAGCGCCATACCCGTGCCGAGGACGTCGCGTGTCGCTGGGGCGGGGAGGAGTTCCTGCTGGCGCTGCCGGCCTGTGCGCTCGATGACGCCTATGGGAAGGCCGAGGCGATCCGCGAGGCGATCGCGCAGCTGCGCGTCTCGTCCCGGGGCACGCCCCTGCCACGCGTCACGGCGTCCCTCGGCATCGCCTGCCATCCCGTCGACGGCGACAACGTGGTCGATCTGATCAACTGCGCCGACACCGCGCTCTACCAGGCCAAGAACAGCGGTCGCAATACGGTCATCGCTACGATTCCACCCGGCGATGTGGTTCTTTTTGATCCTCAGGTCGTGCCGCATTCCCTACGGGCGTAGCGGGCACCGTATCGGCTCGAGGATCCATAGAACCGCTCGTGCCCGATGCGACCTGGCACGAGCCCGCGCATCACTCCCGCGGCGCGAATTTGAACGCAACGCCGCAGCCGCCCAACCCGCAGTAGCCGTCCGGGTTCTTCGCCAGGTACTGCTGGTGGTAGCAAGCCCGATGCGCGGAAATGCTACGGAAACCACGTCGATATGTCACCGCCAGTACGATCCGGGTCGACTTCCGGTGGACCCCTGCGCCAGTCGAGCGGTAGACCAGCCTGACGTACGCTGGTCAATCCGCCAGGGTGACCATGCCTGAATCTCGCATGTCACCGCCACATCTCGGACACGGTTGTCCCGACGACCACAAGGCGAGGTGTTGCCCACCACATGCGGGACACTTGCCAAATTCACGCGGCTCGTCAGCCATCGGGATTGATTCTGGGTGGCTTGGGTCGAGGGCATAGGCAACCGTTACGTCAGTCAGCAGTTCGCACGACCTGCAATACATAGGGTCAGTCCAGAACCTGAACCCTCCGTCACGCCCTCCGCTCACACTCGCCTTAAGTTTGCCGCTCGTGCATTCCACACCAGGATGCTGTGCCCGACACCACCCCCTAGATTTCTCGCCCTTTTCTCGTAACTTGCTAAAGGCGCTTGATGAAGCGTTGAAGTGGGGGCTCTCGAGCACGAGCAGGACGCTTACCGAGCCCAAGCGACTGGGCCGCCCGACCAGCCTCTGAAGGTCTGCGGGTGCGAGTGCAGCGCTCCACACGCCGTCTGCAAGCTTTTCCGCCTGCAACTTCGTCACGCGAGGTACCCAGCCCTCGTATTGCCTCACGTCATTTTTGTTACCGAATGCCTCATCGCCGATGTTACCGATCCACGGTGGCAGTGGCGACACCGCGGCGCGTCACCCCGGGGTACTGCGGATTTGTGCCTGCTTGTTTTCGCCCCGCAATCTCGTCTCCAATCGAGGGAAATTCCCGGCGCGAAGCGCCGGAGGAACTCCCGTGCGGAATGATGCCGACGTGCTCACTGGTAACGTTTCAGGTGAGGCGATGACCCCTGGCGGTAACATTTTTGCTGACGCAATGCGAGGGACCCAGGGAATCCTTCAATTTGACCTCACCGGTGCGCTTCCATATAGGCGCGCAGCAAAGCGTTCATTCTCGACTGATAGCCCGAACCTTGCGACTTGAACCACTCGACCACGTCGGAATCGATGCGAAGCGACAGCAGTGCCTTCTTGGGCACAGGCTTCAACCCCTTGCGGGCCACAGCGCGAGCGAACATTTCTGGAGTCCACTCCGGTGCATCGCCGTCTCGAACCATGGTCGCGTCAGTCGTTCGCCTTACGCGGCGCAGGTCAGTTTGCGATTTGCGAGAAGTAGAAGCGCGCTTCATGTTTCGTAGCCTTGCGAATCGAAATGATCCGGATGTCCTTCCCACGCTCGGTGTGGGCTACCGAGACGACTTGGTCCTCGAGCAGCCCCAGCGTGAGGAAACGCCGCTCACCGTAGGATTCCCGATCATCTTCTGCCGTGAGCGTGAATCCTCGGAAGATCTTCGGTGCATCGCGAAAATCGATGCCATGCTTGCGCAGGTTCGCCAGTCGTTTCGCTTCGTCCCACGCGTACATGACGTAGTGTAGCTACACATCGTAGCTACGGCAATGGCCGCTCGTGAGCTTCACCGCGGGCGATCCTGACCCGCAGTCGACGGTAGACTTCCAGTAGACTCCAGCGCCGCAATCATCCTGCATCTACCCGGAGCCACGCGCAGGGTCCTCGTCGAGGACGACGCTCACCGGCAGGTTTCCCTCTGAAACCCACCGTATCGCTCCGACTACGCTTTCTCGCCCGCCGATCGCTCCGCGATTTTGAAGGGGATCCCGCAGCCTCCGAGCCCGCAGTAGCCGTCCGGGTTCTTCGCCAGGTACTGCTGGTGATAATCCTCGGCGTAATAAAACGTCGGCCAGGGTGCGATCTGCGTGGTGATCGCGCCGTGACCGGCCGCCGTCAGCCGCCCCTGGTAGGCGCGCAACGAGGCCTCGGCTGCCTCCTGCTGTGCCTCATCCGCGGTGAAGATCATGGAGCGGTACTGGGTCCCCTCGTCCCCTCCCTGGCGCATGCCCTGCGTCGGGTCGTGCGACTCCCAGAACGCCTTCAGCAGCGTCTCGTAGCGGATCTGCGCCGGGTCGTAGAGCACGCGCACCACCTCGGCATGGCCGGTGAGCCCGCTGCACACTTCGCGGTAGGTCGGATTGGGCGTCGTGCCGCCGGCATAGCCCGCGGCCGTCGAATACACCCCGGGCAGTTCCCAGAAGAGCCGCTCGACGCCCCAGAAGCAGCCCATGGCGAACAGCGCCCCACGCAGCCCCTGCGGGAACGGTGGCACGATGCGATGACCGGTCACGAAGTGCTCAGGCGGCACCTCGAGTGCGGTGCTGCGCCCCGGCAGCATCTCGTGAGGTTCGGGCAGGGTGGTTTTCTGGTGCGACGATGTCATGGCGAAATCCTCCGCTGCGCATGATAGCGCGTCCCGCGGGCGCTCTTGCGCCCGCGCCGCCTGGCGCCTTAAGCTTCGGACGCCATGGGAATCAGCCAGCCACAGAATCTCACCAGTCCCCACACCGATCGGCAGCGGCCCTATGGGGTGCGCATCAGCCTCAGTCCCGGGGATCCGTTCAGCAAGCTGGTCGGGCCGCAGTGGCACCGACTGCACTGGTACGCCACGACCGCCGAGCGCGACGCGTCGCTGCGCGAGATGAGCCGCCGCCACCTGTACTCGCGCGCCGGCGACAAGCCCTCACTGGTGTTCGAGAAGGTCGAGAACCTGGTCGAGAGCCGCCGGGTCTGAGCCCCGAGGCGCTCGGCGCCTCAGAACGTGCGGCCGAGGAACAGGTAGTACGACTGGCTGCCGTGGTCGTCGAAGCCGCTGCCGAGATACAGCGGGCCGAAGAACGTGTCGAGCCCGAGAAAGAGGCTCGCATCCTCGTGCAGCGTGTTCCACCTCACCTGACTCAGGTTCTGCCACACGTTGCCGGCCTCGAGCGACATCCCGAGGTAGATCGGCAGCCCCAGGTAGCCCGGTCCGCCACGGTCGATTTCGCGGTACAGCGACACGGTGGCCACGCCGAAGTGCGGACCGTAGAGTGAGTAGGGTTTCAGTCCCGAGAGGTTCAGGAACCCGCCGAGCGGAAATTCCATGCGCAGACTCGTGGCGCGGTTGAGCAGACTGCCGCCGGAGAACGAGAACGCCACGGTGTTGCGGTCGTGCCAGGTGTGCGCCGCCAGGTAGTGCAGCGTCACCTGGTTGTAGCTCGAGAGCGCCCCGATGACATTGTGCGCGCTATTCCACTGCAGCGTCGCCTGCTCGCCCGAGTGCGGGAAGTCGATGTTGTCGAGCGTGTCGTAGCTGAAGCGCAGGAAATAGGTCAGTGAGCCGAAGGTCTGCAGCGGCGGGAACGGCAGCGACGGGTCGTTCGGATCCCCGACGTTCAGCCTGGAGTGTCCCTCTTCGCGATACACCCCGGCGCGGATCTCGCCCCAGTCGCCGAACTGCTTGCCGAGATCGAGTCCGTAGCGGAACGTGTGCTCGCGGTACTGCGCGCGCACGCGCTGACCGATGAAAAACGGCAGATCACTCGCGGCGATCGAGATCTTCGGCAGCACGAACCAGCCGGAGAACTTCGAGAACGGCAGGTACACCTCGGTGGCGAGCTGGGAGGTCTGCCCGATCTCCCCGTCCGTCACCCACTCCCCGCCGGGGCGGGTGATGTCGGACATGACGTAGCGGGCCGCCGCCTCGTAGGTGGCATCGCCGGAGAAATCATCCTGCAAGCTCAGCCCGAAGCGCAGGTAATTCGGGCCAATCGAGGCGCTGCGCGCATCGATCAGCAGTCCGTAGCGCCGGCCGCGGCGCACCAGCTGGTAGTCGAGCGTGTCGAAGCCGCCCTGGCCGTAGAGCGTGGTGATGCGGCGGGAGATCGCGCTCGGGTTCATGCGCTTGCCGATCATGTCGCTGAAGAGCTTCTCGATCGGCGCGGAGTAGCTGCGCGAGCCGGTGCGCACCTCGACGAACGCGATCCGCGGTGGCGCGCGACGCAGGCGCACGCGCCGCTGCTGGTAGCGGCGGTAGGCCTCAGGACTCACCGAGAAGGCCGAGAGGCGCCGGCGCATCTTCCAGGCGGCCGCCTCACCGAGCGCGAGCAGGCGGTTGACGTTGCCGAAGTCGAAGGAGGAGATGCCATTGAGATTCGGCTGGATCAGCACATCGTGCGGGCCGAGCGTCGCGAGCTCTCGGTCCGAGCGGCGCTTCATCAGAATCGCGAGCGTCTGGGCGCTGATGCCCGCCACGCCGTTCAGCCGCCGTGGCGGCTCCATCGGGTAGCTCACGTCGACGACGATCAGCACGTCGACGTGCATCGCACGCGCCACGTCGATCGGCAGGTTGTCCGAGACGCCGCCGTCGATCAGCAGCTGCCCGCCGCGGGCCACCGGCGCAAATACCCCCGGCACCGACATGCTGGCGCGCATGGCGCTGGTCAGATCACCGGAGCTCATCACCACCTCGGCGCCCGTGGCGAGATTGGTGGCGACGGCCCGAAACGGCGTCGGCAGATCGTTGAAATTCGTGATGCGCGCCACCGGCAGCGTCAGGCGGCGCAGAATCTCGGTGAGGCTCTGCCCCTCGATCAACCCCTCCGGCAGCACCAGGTGCCCGCCGCGCACGCCGATGCGCAGGTTGACCAGGAAGTTGTCGTCCTCCTCCTTGCGCCGCAGCGTCAGATTCTGGCGCGGCGGCTGATCGCGGAACGCCTCCTGCCAGTTCAGCGAGCGCACCACCGACTCGATCTGCTCGGCGTTCAGGCCACTGGCGTACAGTCCGCCGACCACCGCGCCCATGCTGGTGCCGGCGATGGCGTCGATCGGCACGCGCAGCTTCTGCAGCACCATCAGCACCCCGATGTGCGCCAGGCCGCGCGCCCCGCCCCCAGAGAGCACCAGGCCGATGCGGGGACGGCGCGGCGCGCCCGGGCGCAGCGCCGCCGGGTGCCGCACGTACACCCCGGCGCGCAGGCGCGGCACGGCCGCCGCCGCCCACGGCACGCCGAGCAGCAGTGCGAGCACGACCAACGCCGAGCGCATGCCGGGCGCTCTGAGGGATTTCATGCGCGGCAGAATATCAGCATCGCGGGCCGATCTGCCGGCCGGGCGAGACGACCGCCGGATGCGGTACGATAGCCTGCTCATGCTGTACCTGATCCTGCCCTACGCGCTGTCGCTCGCTCTGATCATCCATTGCATCAAAACCGGGCGCAATTGGATCTGGGTCTGGGTCATGTTGTTCCTGCCCCTGCTCGGTGCGCTGGCGTACGCGGCAGTGGAGATCCTCCCGGAGCTGTTCGGCAGCCGCACCGCGCAGCGCGCCGGGCGCGGCCTGAAGCAGGCCATGGACCCGTACGGGGACCTGCGCCGCTTCGAGCAGGAGGCGGCGGTCACCGGCAACGTGGCGAGCCGGCAGCGTTACGCCGAGGAACTCGTGCGCCATGGCCGCTGCGCCGAGGCGATCACGCAGTACCGCCAGACCTTGAGCGGCCTGTACGAGCACGACCCGAATCTCATGCTCGGCCTGGCACGCGCGCAATTTGGCAACGGCGAGGCGAGCGCCGCGCGCGGCACGCTCGAGGCGCTGATGCAGCACAACCCGCAGTTCAACTCCCCGGAACGCCACCTGCTCTATGCGCGCGCGCTCGAGCAGGAAGGCAGCCTCGAGCGGGCACTCGCGGAGTACCGCGCGCTCGCACCGGCCTACCCCGGTGCCGAGGCGGCGGTGCGCTATGCACAGCTGCTCGAGCGTCAGGGCGAGCGCGAGACGGCCAGCAAGGTGGCCCGCGAGCTGCTCGAACGGGCACGCATTGCCCCGGCGCACTACCGGCGCGCGCAGCGCACCTGGCTCGACGCGGCCTCCCGGCTGCTCTAGCGGCCGGCGCGCCGCAGCGGGGCGCGACCGAGCACCGCGCCGAATTCCCACTCGCCCTCCCCGCGCGCCAAGCCCTCGAGCAGCGAGTCTCGCATCAGACTGGCCAACGGCAGCGGAGCATGGACCGCCTCGGCAGCAGCGAGCGCCAGACGCACGTCCTTCAGCCCGAGCCGGGCTCTGAATCCGGCCGGCTCGAAGCGCGACTCGGCGATCACGCGCCCGTAGCCCTGATAGACCGCCCCGGGGAAGAACGTCTGGCTGACCAGCTCGAACAGCCGCGCCGGCTCGATGGCGTAACCGCTGGCGAGCGCGGCCGCCTCGCCCATCGACTCGATGGCCGCCGCGAGCATGAAGTTCATCGCGAGCTTCACGACGTTCGCCTGCGCGGGTCGGTCCCCGAAGCGCCAGGTCTTCTGCCCGATGACATCGAACAGCCCCTGCACCCGGTCGAGTTCGGCCGGCGCGCCGGCGGCCAGGATGTTCAGCTGGCCCGCCGCAGCGACGTCCGGCCGGCCGAGCACCGGGGCGGCGATGTAGCCGCAGCCGGCGGCGCCGAAGCGCGCGGCGAGCTCATCGCTCAGCTGCGGGGAGATGGTCGCCATGTTCACATGCACGCTGCCGGGCGCGCCCGGCAGCACCACCTCTCGCACCGCCGAGTCGTCGCTCAGAATCGAGAATACGACCTCGGCTGCGCACGCCTCGCGTGCGCTCCCGGCCGCCTCGGCGCCCGCCGCGACGAGCGGCTCGAGCGGCTGCGCCGAGCGATTCCACACCCGCAGCCGATGCCCGGCGCCGAGCAGCCGGGCCGCAATGGCGCGGCCCATGTTCCCCAGTCCAATGAATCCGATGTCCATGACGGCCTCCGTACGTTGAACTCAACCTCAGCGGCGCGCCCGCGGCGGGTGGCGCACACATGCCGAGCCCCGATGCTAGCATCGGGCCCGCCCCCATCTCCCCCGGAGAGTGCCGCATGAGTGTCCCGCCCACCGCCGAGCCGGCCCCCGCCGTGAGCCCGCCGCAACCCCCGCTGGCGACCGTGCTCGAGGGGCGGCCGCGCGACATCGGCGCGCTGCAGGTCGCCCGCGTGCTGCCCTGCGCCGCACGGCGCATGGTCGGCCCGTTCATCTTTTTCGACCACATGGGACCGGCGCAGCTCGCCCCCGGCCAGGGCCTCGACGTGCGCCCGCACCCGCACATCGGCCTCGCCACCGTCACGTACCTGTTCGAAGGCGAAATCATCCACCGTGACAGCCTCGGCTCGCACCAGGCCATCCGTCCCGGCGACGTCAACTGGATGACCGCCGGGCGCGGCATCGTGCACTCGGAACGCACCGATCCGCCGCTGCGCCGCAGCGCCAGCCGGCTGAATGGGTTGCAGCTGTGGGTCGCGTTGCCGACGGCGCACGAGGAGCACGCGCCCGAGTTTCATCATCACCCCTCGGCCACGCTGCCGGTGCTCGAGCGTCAAGGCGCGCGCGTGCGCGTGCTCGCCGGGGAGCTGTTCGGACAGCGCTCCCCCGTGGCGATCCTCTCCCCGCTGTTCTACGCCGACGTGGCGCTGCAGCCGGGAGCCGAGCTGATCGTGCCTGCGCACTGCAGCGAACGGGCCGCGTACGTGATTGACGGGCAGATCGAGTGCGCCGGGGCGCGCACCGGAGCGGGCCACATGCTGGTGTTCACCCCAGGGGCGCCGGTTACGCTGCGCAGCACGGGGGCGGCGCGCATCGCACTCATCGGCGGGGAGCCGGTCGGACCGCGGTACATCGACTGGAACTTCGTCTCAAGCTCCCCAACGCGCATCGAGCAGGCCAAGGAGGACTGGCGCGCCGGCCGCTTCCCCACCGTGCCCGGCGATGAGACGGAATTCATCCCGCTGCCCGAGACGCCCTGAACCCGCCGCCATGGCCGAGCTGCCCATCACCTTTGCCGACATTCGGGCCGCCCAGGAGCGCCTGGCGGGCATCGCGCACCGCACGCCCGTGCTGCGCTCGCGCACCGCCGAGGCGCGCTGCGGCGCGCAGCTGTACTTCAAGTGCGAGAACTTCCAGCGCATGGGCGCGTTCAAGTTCCGCGGCGCATACAACGCGGTCGCACGGCTCGATGCGGCGCAGCGCGCCGCGGGCGTCGTCACCTTCTCCTCCGGCAACCACGCGCAGGCGATCGCGCTCGCCTGCCGATTGCTCGGGAGCCACGCGGTGATCGTCATGCCGAGCGATGCGCCGCGGGCCAAGGTGGCCGCCACGCGCGAGTACGGCGGCGAAGTGGTGTTCTACGAGCGCTACGGCGAGGACCGCGAAGCGCTCGGCCGCCGCCTGGCCGCCGAGCGCGGGCTGAGCCTGATTCCGCCCTACGATCATCCCGACGTCATGGCCGGCCAGGGCAGCGCGGCGGCCGAGCTGTTCGAGACGGCCGGTCCGCTCGATGCGCTGCTCGTGCCACTCGGCGGCGGCGGTCTGCTCGCCGGCAGCGCGGTGGCCGCGCACGCGCTCAGTCCCGAGTGCGCGGTGATCGGCGTCGAGCCCGAGGCCGGCGATGATGGCCGCCAGAGTCTGCGCGCCGGCCGCATCGTGCACATCGCCACCCCCGAGACGCTCGCCGACGGCGCGCAGACCCAGCACCTCGGTCAGCACACCTTCCCGGTGATCGCCGCGCGGGTCCGCGACATCGTGACCGTGAGCGACGCGCAGCTGCTCGAGGCGATGGCCTGGTTCGCCGAACGGATGAAACTCGTGCTCGAGCCGACCGGCGTACTCGCCGCGGCCGCCGTCTTCTCAGGCCAGCTGGCGCTGCGCGGCACGCGAGTCGGGGTGATCCTCTCCGGCGGCAACGTCGATCTGGCGCGCTATGCGGCGCTGCTCGCCGCGCGCCCGGCGCTCCAGGGCTGAGCGCCGCGGCGGTCTCAGCCGGCGCCGACCGGGACGGGGCGAGTGCGCGGCGCGCGCGGATCGGGGACCTGCTGGGTGATGCAGTGAATGCCGCCGCCGCCGAGCAGGATCTCGCGCGCCGGCACGCCGAGCACCTCGCGCCCCGGGCAGGCCCGCGCGAGGATCGCGGCGGCCTCGGCGTCGGTGCGCACATCGAGCTGCGGCACCACCAGCGCGCCGTTGGCGAAATAGAAATTCACGTAGCTCCCCGCGAGGCGCTCCCCGGCGCGGCGCGGCTTGCAGGCGGCGCTCGCAGTCAGTCCGGCCGCCTCCGTCTCGGTCATGAAGAGCGGTCCGGGCATCGGCAGTTTCACCACCTCGATGTGTCGGCCGCGCGCATCGCGCGCCGCGGCCAGACGCTCCCCGGCCTCCTGCGAGCGCTCGTACTGCGGATCGGCGCGATCCTCGGTCCAGGTCAGACAGACTTTGCCCGGGGCGAGGAAGCAGGCCATGTTGTCGATGTGCCCGTCGGTCTCATCGTTGTAGACGCCGAGCCTGAGCCAGATGAAATGCGTCACGCCGAGATACTCGCGCAGCAGCCCCTCCATGCGCTCGCGCGTCATGCCGGGATTGCGGTTCGGATGGAGGACGCACTCCTCGGCGAGCAGCGCGGTGCCCTCGCCGTCGACGTGGATCGCGCCCCCCTCGATCACGATCGGCGCGCGGTAGCGCGAGCGGCCCTCGAGTGCGAGGACCTCGGCGGCGACCCGTTCATCCTGGTCCCAGGGGTGGTAGAGCCCGCCGTCGAGCCCGCCCCAGGCATTGAAGTGCCAGTGCACGCCGCGCAGCTGCCCGGGCGCCCCGACCAGGTACGTCGGGCCGACATCGCGCATCCAGCAGTCATCGTGCGCCAGCGTGACGACGCCGACGTCCGGCGGCAGCAGCGCGCGGGCCGCCGCGGCGTGCGCCGCCGACACCCCGACCCGCACCGGCTCGAAGCGCGCAATCGCCGCTGCCACGGCGGCGAACGCCCGCTGCCCCGGCTGGGCCTGCTCGCGCCAGTTGTCCGGGCGCTCCGGCCACAGCATCCAGCAGCCCTCATGCGGCTCGTACTCCGCCGGCATCCACCAGCCGTCGGCGGCCGGGGTGCCGCCGAGCGGCGTGCGCGGCACTGTGTTCATGAGCGCAGTTTGCTGTGTCTGAAGCCGTAAAACAGGTAAATCACCCCACCGATCGCGGTCCAGACCACCAGGCGGATCCAGGTCGCGTTGGAGAGGAAATACGTCATACCGAAACACACCACGGCGCCGAGCGGGCAGAGCAACCACGCCCAGGGCACCCGAAAGGGCCGGGGCACGTCGGGACGCGTGTAGCGCATGACCAGCACGCCGAGACACACGACGGCGAACGCGAGCAGGATCCCGATCGAGATCAGGTCGGCGAGAACATCGAGCGGAAAGATCCCGGCGATCAGGGCCGCGCCGATACCGGTGACCGCGGTAGACACGTGCGGCGTCTTGAAGCGCGGATGGCAGCGACTCATCGCCGGCGGCAGCAAGCCATCATCGGCCATGGACAGCAGGATGCGCGGCTGACCGAGAATCGAAGTCAGGATGACCGAGGTCATGCCGATGATGGTCCCGAGGATCACCAGCGAGCGCAGCCAGGAGAGCGCCGGATGCGCATCGAGGGCGGCGGCCACGGGCGCCGCAACGTTCAGATGCGTGTAGGAGATCATGCCGGTGATCACCGCGGCCATCGCCATGTACAGCACGGTCGAGATGATCAGCGTGCCCATGATGCCGAGCGGCAGGTCGCGCTGCGGGTTGCGGGCTTCAAGCGCGGTGGTCGAGGCCGTATCGAAGCCGACGTAGGAGAAGAAGATGATGCCCGCCCCCTGCATCACCCCCGACCAGCCGAAGCGCCCGAAAGTGCCGGTGTTCGCGGGGATGTACGGATGCCAGTTGGACGGCGAGATGAACTTCAGTCCGGCCACGACGAAGATGAGGATGACCCCGATCTTCAGCACCACCATGAAGTTCGTGACCCGCGCGGTCTCCTGGATACCGACGTAACACACCGCGCTCAACGCCAGCACGATCAACACCGCCGGGGCGTTCATGATCGCCCCGGTGATCACCAGATGCCCGGCGGCCGTCTGCTGCAGCGGCGCGTTGGTCCACATCGCCGGCAGATCAATGCCCCAGCTGGTGAGCAGGTTCACCACGTAGGCCGACCAGCTCACCGCGACCGCCGAGGCGGAAATCCCGTACTCGAGCAGCAGGTTCCAGCCGATGAACCACGCGGCGATCTCCCCGAGTGTCGCGTACGTATAGCTGTAGGCGCTGCCCGGCACGGGCAGAAACGCGGCGAACTCCGCGTAGCACAACGCTGCGAGCCCGCTGCCAAAGGCGGCGATGCCGAGCGAGATCGTGATCGCAGGTCCGGATTGATTCGCCGCCACCGTGCCGGTGAGCACGAAGATGCCGGTGCCGATCGTCGCGCCGATGCCGATCGCCATCAGCGCCCACACCGACAGCGCCTGTTTCAGCCGCTCGGCCCCGGCTCGCTCGGGCGCGACCACGGGGTGAACTGCGAACAGCTGGCGCAGCAGCGGCTTGCGCACCGCGCCTGGCGTGTCGCCTTCGGTAGCGTCATTCATGATCCCGGCAACCCCCGCGGAACAAAAAATTATGCCGGCAAGTTTCGCACAGATGCGCCGAGACTGCCCGCGGCCCCGGGGGCGCCGCGGCGCCGGGGCCCGTGCTAGGATTGCCCGCCCCGCCCGGCCGCTGTACGGGCCCGGGCCGCTCATCCGATCGATCCTGAGGAGTCCGCATCATGTCCAGCGCCGCTGCCCCGAAGCTCAGTCCCCCTGCCGCGGGCGCCAAGATCACCATCCGCGACGGCAAGCTCACCGTACCGGAAAACCCGATCATTCCGTTCATCGAGGGCGACGGCACCGGCCCGGACATCTGGCGCGCCACCGTGCGCGTCATCGACGCCGCGGTGCACAAGGCCTATGCCGGCAAGCGCAAGATCCACTGGATGGAGGTGTACGCCGGGGAGAAGGCGTTCAAGCAATTCAACAACTGGTTGCCCGAGGAAACGGTGGCGGCCTGCCGCGATTACTTGATCTCGATCAAAGGGCCGCTCACGACCCCGATCGGCGGGGGCATCCGCTCGCTGAACGTGGCGCTGCGCCAGATGCTCGACCTGTACGTGTGCCTGCGCCCGGTGCGCTGGTTCAAGGGCGTGCCCTCGCCGGTCAAGCGTCCCGATCAGGTGGACATGGTGATTTTTCGCGAGAACACCGAGGACATCTACGCCGGCATCGAGTTCGAGAACGGCACTGAGGAGAACACGCTGTTCCTGGCGCTGCTGAAGCAGCATTTCCCCAAGGCCTTCGCCAAGATCCGCTTCCCGGAGTCCTCTGGCATCGGCTTGAAGCCGGTCTCACGCGAGGGCTCCGAGCGGCTCGTGCGCTCGGCCATCGAATACGCCATCGCCAATCAGCGCCGCAGCCTGACACTGGTGCACAAGGGCAATATTCAGAAGTTCACCGAGGGCGCCTTTCGCAACTGGGGCTACCAGCTCGCCGAGCGGGAGTTCCCGGAGCAGACCTACACCTGGGAGCAGTGGGAGCGCACCAAGGCCGCCCAGGGCGAGAAGGCCGCCAATGCCGAGATGGCCGCCGCCCAGCAGGCCGGCAAGATCATCGTCAAGGATGCGATCGCCGACATCACCCTGCAGCAGGTGCTCACCCGCCCGACGGAGTTCGACGTCATCGCGACACTGAACCTCAACGGCGATTACCTCTCCGATGCGCTCGCCGCGCAGGTCGGTGGCATCGGCATCGCCCCGGGCGGCAACATCAATTACCTCACCGGGCATGCGGTCTTCGAAGCCACGCACGGCACGGCGCCGAAGTACGCGAACCTCGACAAGGTCAACCCCGGCTCGCTGCTGCTCTCCGGGGAGATGATGCTGCGCTACATGGGCTGGGCCGAGGCGGCCGACGCCATCATCGGCGCGATGGACAAGACCATCGGCCAGAAGACCGTCACGTACGACTTCGCACGCCTGATGGACGGGGCGAGCGAGGTGTCGACCTCGGCGTTCGGCGATGCGCTGATCCGCAACCTCTGAGCCCCTCGGCGGGAGCGCAGCCATCGAGCGCACGGCGGCGATCTTCGACTGGGCGCGCAAGGTGCGCGCGCTGGCGCAGAACGGCCTGACGTTCACGCGTGATCCGTTCGATCGCGAGCGCTACCGGGAACTGCAGCGCCTCGCGGCCGAGCTGCTCGCCGGCGAGCTGCAGATCCCGCCGGAGCAGGCCGAGGCGTTCTGGAGCGGCGAGGAAGGCTACGCGACGCCCAAGGTCGACGTGCGCGGTGGCGTCTTCTCGGGCGATCGGGTGCTGCTGGTGCGCGAGCGCGCGGATGGGAAATGGACACTGCCCGGCGGCTGGGTCGACGTGAACGACTCGCCCGCCGCGGCCGTGGAGCGTGAGATCCGCGAGGAGTCCGGCTACACCGCGCGAGCCGTGAAGCTCGCGGCGCTGATCGACCGGCGCCGACATCCGCACCCGCCGAGCGTGCACCACATCTACAAGCTGATGTTCGTGTGCGAGCTGACCGGCGGGCAGGCCACGACCAGCAGCGAAACCGATGCCGTCGGGTTCTTCCCGGTTGCGGCGCTGCCGGAGCTGTCCACCGGCCGGGTGCTCGCCCCGCAGATCGCTCGGCTCTACGAGCACCATCTGCACCCCGACCTGCCCACGCAGTTCGACTAGCGCCGTGCGGTCATTGATCGGCCCGCGCCACCCAGTAAACTCGCCCCCATGAATCGCATTCTCGTCGTGCTCGGTGTGGTGTTGATCGCCCTCGGCCTGCTCTGGCCGTGGGTGCGGCGACTGCCGTTGTTCAAACTGCCGGGCGACATCGTGATCGAACGACCCGGCTTTCAGTTCTTCTTTCCCATCACCACCATGCTGGTGGTGAGCCTGGCGATCTCCATCATCGCCTGGATTCTGCGCCGCTGAGGCGTCGCGCGGGCTCAGGCGCCCGCGCGCGCCAGACGCTGCGCGAACGCCCCGAGTCGCTCGGCGGCCGCATCGAGGGTCGCCTCCCGCTTCGCAATGCACAGGCGCACGCACGAGAGGGGCGGCGGCGCGGCGTAGAACGGCGACAGCGGGATGGACGCAACGCCCGCCTCGGTGAGCAGCCGCTCGGCGAAGGCGACATCATCGGGCGGCGCGAGGGCCGAGAAATCCAGCAACTGGAAGAACGTGCCGGCCGCCGGAGGCAGCCGCAGCGCACAGCCGCCGAGCGCCGCACGCAGCCGATCGCGCTTGGCTTGAAAGAACCCGGGCAGGTCCGCGCCGGTGTCGGGGCACTCCTCGAGGTAGCGCGCGATTGCCTGCTGCAGCGGATGCGCGATGCTGAACGTGTTGAACTGGTGGACCTTGCGCAGCTCCGCGGTGAGCGCCGGCGGGGCGACCGCGTAGCCGACCCGCACACCGGTCGCGTGCAGGGTCTTGCCGAAGGAGAACACCGCCAGGCTGCGCTCGCGCAGGCGCGCATGCGCCAGGACCGACGCGTGCGCTCGCCCATCGAACACCATGTGCTCGTAGACCTCGTCCGAGAGCACCGTGATCGGGCGCTCGGCCACCATCGCGGCGAGCACATCCAGATCGTGCGCACTCGCCACCGTGCAGGTGGGATTGTGCGGGGTATTGAGCAGAATCAGCCGGGTCCGATCGCTGAGCGCATCCCGCACCCGATCCCAGTCGTAGCGGAACTGCGGCGGCGCGAGCGGCAGACGGATGCAGCGCGCCCCGGCGAGCCGTACGGCCGGCTCGTAGGCATCGTAGGCCGGATCGAACGCGATCACCTCATCGCCGGGACCGGCGAGAGCCTGGATCGCGCTGTAGATCGCCTCGGTGGCCCCGAGCGTCACGGTGATCTCATCCTGCGGGTCGACGCACAGGCCGTAGCCGGCCTCGAGCTTACGTGCGATCCCCGCGCGCAGAGCCGGCAGTCCCTCCATCGGGGCGTACTGGTTGTGCCCCTGGCGCATCGCCTCGGCCACCCGCTCGGTCAGGCGCGGATCGATGTCGTAATCGGGGAAACCCTGACCGAGGTTGATCGCCCCGAGCGCCTGCGCCCGGCGCGACATCACCGTGAAGATCGTCGTGCCGACCTCGGGCAGCTTGCTGCGCCCGAACCAGCTCATCGCACGAGAGCGGCGCGTGAGCGGCTCACGCGCCGGCTTCCACCGCGGCGATCGCCGCACCGATCACGCCCGCCTGGCCGGCGAACTGAGCCGGACGGATACGCGCCTCGGAGCGCAGCAGCGGGGCGAAGTCCGCGAACCGCTCGCTGATCGCGCCACCGAGGATGAACAGATCCGGCCAGAACATTGCATGCATGCGCTCGAGGTACACGTTGACTCGCTCGATCCAACCTTCCCAGTCGAGCCCCTGCACCGATTTGACGTGCGCCGAGGCCCACTTCTCCGCGTCCATGCCGTTCAGTTCCATGTGCCCGAGTTCACTGTTGGGAAACAGATGCCCGCCGGTGAACAGCGCCGTGCCGATGCCGGTGCCGAAGGTCAGCATGATGACCGTACCGCTCTCACCCCGCCCGGCGCCGAAGCGCATCTCGGCGAGCCCGGCGGCATCGGCATCGTTGAGGAACAGCGCCGGTCGGTTCAGCGTGCGGCGCACCAGCGCTGCGCCGTCGGCACCGATCCAAGCGTGATCGACGTTGGCCGCGGTCCGCGCCCGGCCGTGCTTGACCACGGCGGGGAACGCGAGCCCGATGCGGCCCGTGGCCTGCGGCAGGCGCGCCGCGAGCGCAGCGATCACCGGCATCATGGCATCGGGCGTCGCCGGGCGCGGGGTCGGCGCGGCGATCAGCTCGCCGATCATCTGTCCGGCGCCCACGTCCACCACGCCGGCCTTGATCGAGGATCCGCCGACATCGATACCCAGCACATTTTCCGTCATGCTCGTGCCCATCAGGTTATTGGGAGACGGCCCACGGCCGCCGCCGGACTGTACACCATCGCACCGCCCGTGGACGCCGCGGCGGCGCCTCAGACATTCAGCAGCAGGTGCTCGCGCTCCCAGGAACTGATCACCTGCAGGAAGACCTCGTATTCGGCCTCCTTGACGATGGTGAACGCGGAAATGAAGGCCTCCCCGAGCAGTCGCACCAGAGCCGTGCTGCGGCGCAGCTCGCGCAGCGCCTCATCGAGCGAGCGCGGCAGACCGAACGGCAGCTCGTGCGCACTGCCGGAGACCGGCTCGGAAGGTTGCAGCCCCTCGACCATGCCGAGATAGCCGCAAGCGAGGGAGGCGGCGAGCGCGATGTACGGGTTGGCGTCCGCCCCGCAGATGCGGTTCTCCACCCGCCGGTCCTCGGGATCGGACATCGGCACGCGCAGCCCGGCGGTG
This sequence comes from Pseudomonadota bacterium, assembly GCA_021851405.1. GTDB lineage: Bacteria > Pseudomonadota > Gammaproteobacteria > Steroidobacterales > Steroidobacteraceae > 13-2-20CM-66-19. The sequence goes on along the minus strand of JAJZDW010000026.1, from coordinate 22,143 downwards.
CGGTTGTCATAGCCCCACTGCGCATTGATCGGCGCCGACAGGTAGCGGGTCAGGCGACGGTAGGAGTTCACATTCGGGCAGAACAGGGCCATCGCCGCCGGCAGGTACTTCTGCAGCCCGCCGATGTGCGCGAAGAACAGCGCCGAGGGACTGCCGTCGGGATTGCTGAAGACGTTGTGTCGGGTCTTGCTGTCGATGATGCTCTGGTGGATGTGCATGGCGCTGCCGGGCTCCTTGGCGTGCGGCTTGGCCATGAACGTGGCGTAAATCTTGTGACGCAGCGCCGCCTCGCGCGCCGTGCGCTTGAAGAGGAAGGCCTGGTCGGCCAGATCCATCGGGTGACCATGGATCAGGTTGATCTCCATTTGCGCCGGTCCGTCCTCGTGGATCAGCGTATCGATCTCGATATCCTGATCCTCGCAGAACTGATAGATGTCATCGAACAGCGGATCGAACTCGTTCACCGCGGCGATGCTGTAGGACTGACGGCCCGGCTCGGCCCGCCCCGAGCGGCCCACCGGCGGGCGCAGCGGATAATCGGCATCCTTGTTCTGCTCGACCAGGTAGAACTCGAGCTCCGGGGCGACCACCGGTTCCCAGCCGCGCTGCGCATAGAGCTCCACGATGTTGCGCAGCACGTGCCGCGGCGCCATCGTGACGCGCCGGCCATCGGCGTAGAAACAGTCGTGGATCACCTGGGCGGTCGGCTCGGCCGCCCACGGCACGCGCCGCACGGTCTTCGGATCGGCCTTGAGGATGATGTCGATTTCCGCCGGGCTCATCGCCTGGCCGGTGTCGGGCGGATAGTCGCCCGTGACGGTCTGCAGGAACACGCTCTCCGGCAGGCGCATCCCGCCGTCCTCGGCGAACTTCGCCGCCGGCATGATCTTGCCGCGGGCGATGCCGGCCATGTCCGGAATGATCGCCTCCACCTCGGAGATGGCGTGGTCGCGGAAGAACTGACTGACTTCGCTCACCATGGAATTGCCTCTTATCGAGCGCTCGCGCGCGCGCGGCACGCCGCGCCGAACGCTGCGAACAGAGCTCGCGAGAACGGGTTGCTCATGACCTGCCACTCCGGATGCCACTGCACCGCAAGTGCAAAGGAGGGCGCCTGCGCCACCTGGAAGGCCTCGATCAGACCATCCGGGGCGCGTGCCTCGACCTGCAATCCCGGGCCGAGCCGCTCGATGCCCTGCCAGTGCAGCGAATTCACGCGCACCCGCTCGGCGCCGGCCAGGCGGCTGAGCAGGCCGTTCGGCTCGAGCGTGACGTCGTGCGCCGGACCATACTGCACCTCGAGCGGCTGGCGCTCGTCGTCGCGGTGATCGAGGTAGCCCGGCACCTCGTGCACGCGCTGGTGCAGGCTGCCGCCGAAGGCGACGTTCACCTCCTGGAAGCCGCGGCAGATGCCGAGCACCGGCACGCCCCGCTCGACCGCGGCGCGGATCAGCGGCAGCGTGGTGGCATCCCGGGCCGGGTCGTGCAGCGTGCCGGGCACGCTCGGCGGGCCGGCGTAATGGTGCGGCTCGACGTTCGAGGGACTGCCGGTGAACAGCAGCCCGTCGAGGCGCTCGAGCAGTTCGACCGAGCGCAGCTCGCCGCCCAGAGACGGAATGATCAGCGGCAGTGCATCGGCGGCCTCGAGCAGCGCCCGGGCGTACTTTTCGGCCGCCACGTGAAAGGGCTGCACGCCGAGCGTGCGGCGGTCAGCGGGAAGGCCAATGAGGGGGCGGGCCGATGCCATGGTATTCACGGTTATTATAGGAGCATCGCCATGTCCGCCGCCGAAGCCGATTCGTACTATGCTGCCTCCGTCACGGCCCGGCCTCCGCGCCCGCCGCTGGAGGGCGCGCTGAGCGCGGACGTCTGCGTGATCGGCGGCGGGATCGCCGGCTGTTCGGCCGCCTTGCACCTGGCCGAACGGGGCTACGCCACGGTTCTGCTCGAGCAGCAGCACGTCGGCTGGGGGGCCTCGGGGCGCAGCGGCGGGCAGGTCCTCCACGGCGTGGCCTGCGGCCAGGAACCGCTCGAGCACCTGCTCGGCGCTGAGGGCGCGCGCGCGGTCTGGGACGTCGCCAGCGACGCTGTGCGCCTGACGCGCACACGGATTGAGCGGCACCGCATCGCGTGCGACTGGGTGGACGGGCACCTGCTCACGGCGGTCAAGCCCCGTCACGATCGGGAGCTGCGCACGCAGATCGAGGCGCTGCACACCCGCTTCGGCTACTCGAGCGTGCGCTACCTGCCACGCGAGGAAGTGCGCCAGACCCTCGCCACCTCGCGCTACGTCAGCGCGATGTTCGATGCCAACGGGGGACACCTGCATCCGCTCGCCTACACGCGCGGCCTCGCCGCGGCGGCCGAGCATGCCGGCGCGCGGCTGTTCGAGCAGACCCGCGCCACGGCGATCACGCCCGGCACGGTGCGCACCCCGGGCGGGGAAATCCGCGCCCCGCGCATCGTGCTGTGCGGCAACGCGTACCTCGGGGCGCTCGCCCCCGAGATCGCCCCGGCCATCCTCCCGGTCGCCACCCATTTGCTCGCGACCGAGCCGCTTGGGGCGGCGCGCGCCCGTGCGCTGATCGCCAACGGCGCGGCGGTCAGCGACATGAACTGGGCGCTCGATTACTTCCGCTGCAGCGCCGATCACCGCCTGCTCTTCGGCGGTGCGATCAGTTACAGCGGCGGCGGGCAATTCGCCGCGCGCGCCGCCAACCGCGCCCGCATGCTCAGAGTCTTCCCGCAGCTCGCCGCCGCGCGGATCGATTACGCCTGGGGCGGGCTGCTCGATCTCACCGCCAACCGCGCGCCGCACTTCGGCCGTCTCGCCCCGCAGACGTACTTTCTGCAGGGCTTCTCCGGGCATGGCATCGCGCTCGCGAGCATCGCCGGTCAGCTCATCGCCGAGGCGCTCGCCGGCGAGGCCGAACGCTTCGACGTGTTCGCCCGCATCCCGCATCGGGCCTTCCCGGGCGGGGCGTTCGCGCGCCGCCCGCTGCTCGCCCTCGGCATGCTCTACTACCGGCTGCGCGATCTGCTCTGAGGCGCCGCGCGAGGCGGCGCGACCGACCCTCAGAGCAGCTCGGCAATCTGCACGGCATTCAGCGCCGCGCCCTTGAGCAGCTGATCGCCCACCGCGAACAGCGCAACCGAATGCCCGCTCGGGTCGGACAGATCCGCACGAATGCGTCCGACCAGGATCGGATCGAGGCCAGAGGCTTCGTTGGGCATCGGGAAGTGGTTGCGGGCCGGATCCTCCACGAGCTTCACACCGGGCGCAGCGGCGAGCAGCTCGCGCACTTCGGCCGGGGTGATCGGCCGCTCGCACTCGAAATTCACCGCGATCGAATGCGCCCGCAGCACCGGGACGCGCACGCAGGTGGCACTGACGCGGATCGACTCATCGCCGTAGATCTTGCGCGTCTCGTACATGGCCTTGAGCTCCTCCTCGTTGTAGCCGGTCTGCGGATCGACCGAGGAGTTGTGGCTGAACAGGTTGAACGCATACGGATGCGGCAGCGCCTGCGGGGCGTACGGGCGCCCCTCGAGGTAGGCGCGAGTCGAGTCGAGCAGCTCGGCCATCGCCGCCGCACCGCCCCCGGAGGCCGCCTGGTAGGTCGCCAGGATCATCCGCCGGATGGGATTGCGACGGTGCACCGCCCACAGCGGGGTGATGGCGATGATCGTCGAGCAGTTCGGGTTGGCGATCAGGCCGCGGTGCGCCTTGAGCGCCTCGGGATTGATCTCCGGCACGACCAGCGGAACCGCTGGGTCGCGCCGGAAGGCCGAGGAGTTGTCCACGACCACCGTCCCCTGCGCGACGGCGAGCGGGGCGAAACGCTTGGAGATGCTGCCACCGGCGGAAAACAGCGCGATGTCGACGCCGCGGAAGCTCTCCGGCGTCAGCTCCTCGACCGGCAGCGGCTCGCCGCGAAACGCCATCGTCTTACCGGCCGAGCGGGCCGAGGCGAGCAGGCGCAGCCGCGCCAGAGGGAAATTGCGCTGCTCGAGGCAGCGCAGCAATTCGACCCCGACGGCCCCCGTGGCCCCGACGATTGCAACCACCGGCAAGGCGCCGGCCGAACGACCAGATGGCATGTGCGAACTCCGATTTTCAGGCTGTGAAAAAAAAGGCCCCGTCGGTCTTTCCGGCGGGGCCTCTGGTGTCTTCGGGACGTCCCGGCGCCTCTAGCGCACGCACTCCCCCAGAGCCCCACCGCAGGGCTTTTTCAGGGTAATCGTGCGCGTTTTCATCGGGGTCATGATGCTCCTGAAGCTACCCGAAGCCCGTTGCGCTGTAAAGCGCCCCCGCGCACGGCGTCCGCAAGCGTGACCGGGCGCGCGAGCACCGACCGCACGGTGTGCGCCCCATCCTCCCGGAACCGGATGCCCTGCGCGGGCGAACCGGCCCAGCGGCTCGCCGCGCGGCGGATGCCCGCGTCGAGCGGCGCTCAGTGCTCGATCGCCGTCAGGATGCCCTGCAGGATGCGCACCGGACTCGGCGGACACCCCGGCACGGCCACGTGCACCGGGATGACGTTCGCGACCCGGCCGAGTGCACCCGGACACTGTCCGAGCACCCCGCCGGTGCAGCCACAGTCCCCGAGTGCCACGACCCGCTTCGGATCCGGCGTCGCCGCATAGACTCGCCGCAGCGGCTCGGCCATGTTCTTCGCCACCGGACCGCTGACCAGCAGCAGATCCGCATGACGGGGACTGGCGACGAAGCGGACATTGCAGCCCTCCAGGTTGTAGTACGGGTTGCCGAGCGCCTGGATCTCGAGTTCGCAGCCGTTGCACGAGCCGGCATCCACGTGGCGGATGCACAGCGCTCGGCCCAACACCGCGGCGATCCGCGCATCGAGCGCCTGCCCGGTGCGCAGCAGTTCATCCGGTGCCGGCGGCGCCTGCGAGATCAGTCCGACGGAGAGGATTTTGCGCAGGCTCTTCAGCATGACTACAGGTCGACGCCGCTGTAGGAGAGGTTGAACGATTTGTTGATCAAGGGGAAATCCGGCACGATGTTGCCGAGAATGGCGTATTCGAGCGCCGGCCAGTTCTGCCACGAGGGATCGTGTGGGTGACAGAAGCGCACCGTGCCGGCCGGCCCGGCCTGCAGCGCCACCAGCACCGGGCCGCGCCACCCTTCGATCAGCCCGATGCCGAAGGCACCGTCGGCCGGCTCCTCGAGCACTGCCGAGCACTCCCCGTCCGGCAACTTCTCCAGCAGTTGCGCCAACAGTCGGGCGCATTCCTGTACCTCCTCGAAGCGCACCGCCACGCGCGCCGCGACATCCCCCTCGCGCAGCACGATCCTGCTCACCGGCAGCTTCGTGTAGGGCAGACACGGCAGATCGACACGCGCATCGCGCGCCTGGCCGCTGGCGCGCCCCACGAGTCCGAGCACCCCGAGCTGCGTGGCGAGCTGCGGCTCGAGGCGGCCGGTGCCGGTGAAGCGCGCACGCACACCCTCATGCTCGTCGTAGACGGTGCGCAATTCGGCGCTCTCTGCGCAGGCACTGCGAATCGCATCCGCCAACGCCCGCGCCGAGTCGCTCGACACATCGACGGCGAGGCCGCCCGGGACGACCACATCGAACAGATAGCGCCGGCCGAATGCCGCGGCCGTCGCTCGCAGCACATCCTCCTTCAGACGCGAGAACTGCGTGAGCCCGAAGGCAAACCCGGCGTCATTGCCCAGTGCGCCGAGATCCCCGAGGTGGTTCGCCAGACGCTCGAGCTCCAGACAGACGGCCCGCAGCCAGGCCGCCCGCGGCGGGATCGTGCCGCCGGCGAGACCCTCCAGCGCCTGGCAGTAGGCCCAGCTGAACGCCACCGCCGAGTCGCCCGAGACGCGCGCGGCCAATCGGTGGCCGGCGAGGATCGGCAGCTCCGTGAACCGCTGCTCGAGGCCCCGGTGCACGTACCCCAGATGCGTCTCGAGCCGCAGCACCTTCTCCCCGACCACCGAGAAGCGGAAGTGCCCCGGCTCGATGGTGCCGGCGTGCACCGGCCCGACCGCGATCTCGTGAACGCCCTCGCCCTCGACCCGCGTGAACGGATACGGCTCGGCGTGCACGAGCCAGGCTCTGCGATCCGGATCACTCGAGCGGACCCCGGTGAGATCGAATGCGGCTCGCTGCAGCCGGGAGGCCGCCGGAAAGAGCTCCTGCAGCCCCGGGTACGGGCGCGCATCCCCGGCCGACAGGGCCAGTTCGACGAGGAGTGCGCCCGGATCGCTCAGGTACACCCCGTACACCTGTGCCCCCTCGGCGGGCGTCCCGCTCACCCACAGCGCATGCAGAACGCCGCCCGTCGCCGCGACATCGCGGGCCACCTGCATCCACTCCTCTCGCCCCACGCTCACGCGGCGCACCCCGGGGGCGCCCGCGACGGGCCGCGCTCGCTGCCACCAGCGCATCATGGGCATCGAACGACTCCGGCGCGCCGGTGCCTGCCGAGCATCCCTACGGCCCCCCGATCAGGTGCGCCGCCGCGCGGTACCACTCGGCGAGGTACGGCGGGATGTACACCCCGAGCAGCAGCACGATCGCGAGGTGCGCAAAGACCGGCAGCAGCGCCGGGGGATGCGCTAGGCGGCGCACCGTGGTCTCACCGAACACCATGGGCTGCACCTTGGAGAGAATGGCGGCGAACGCGACGGCGAGCGCCGCCAGCAGAATCGGCGTTGCCCAGGGCTGCTCGCGCATCGCCGTCGTCAGAATCAGAAACTCGCTGGTGAACACCCCGAACGGGGGCACCCCGAGGATGGCGAGCGAGCCGAGCATCAGTCCCCAACCGACCGTAGGGGAGAGCGTGATCAGGCCGCGGATCTGCTCAATCGCCTGACTGCCGGCTTTCTGCGCGGCGTGACCGGCGGTGAAGAAGATCGAAGACTTGGTCAGCGAATGCACCGTCATGTGCAGCAGCGCCGCGAAGGTTGCAATCGCACCGCCCATGCCGAAGGCAAACGTCGCGATGCCCATGTGCTCGATCGAGGAGTAGGCGAACAGCCGCTTGATATCACGCTGGCGCCACAGCAGGAGCGAGGCCAGCACCACCGAGAGCAGCCCGAAACCCATGAGCATCTGCGATGGCAGCTGCGAGTGCAGCGCACCCTGCACCAGCACCTTGCTGCGCACCACGGCGTAGAGCGCCACGTTGAGCAGCAAACCGGAGAGCACCGCGGAGATGGGCGTCGGACCCTCGGCATGTGCATCCGGCAGCCAGCTGTGCAACGGCACAAGACCCACTTTCGTCCCGTAGCCGATCAACAGGAACACGAACGCAAGGGCGAGCACGGTCGGCTCGAGCTGCGATTTGACGGCATCCAGATGCGTCCACAGCAGCGCGGTCATGCCCTGAGCGCCGAGGACCTTGCCGGCCGCGACGTACAGCAGAATCGTACCGAACAGCGCCTGGGCGATGCCGACCCCGCACAGAATGAAGTACTTCCAGCCCGCCTCGAGACTCCCCGGCGTGCGATACAGCGTGACCAACAGGACCGTCGAGAGCGTCGCCCCCTCCATCGCCACCCACATCAGCCCCATGTTGTTGGTCGTCAGCGCCAGCAGCATGGTGAACATGAACAGCTGATACATGCTGTGGTAGAGCCGCAGCCGCCCGGCACTGAGCCGGCCGTGGTCGAGCTCGACGCGCATGTACGGACGCGAAAAGAGCGCCGTGGTCATGCCGACGAACGCCGTCAACGCGACCAGAAAGACGTTGAACGGATCGATGAAGAACTGCTCATCGCCGAGCAGCACGGTGCCGTGGTGGATCACCCGTGCGGTGAGGGCGCAGGCGGCGAGGAACGTACCGACGCTGATCAGCGCATTGACCTCCGGCGCCCGCCGGTGCGCCCCAATCACCCCGAGCACGGCGGCGCCCGCCACCGGCAGCAGCAACAGCAGCAGCAGTGCCATGTCAGTCGTGCTCCTTGAGCGATTCGAGATGATGCAGGTCGAGACTCTCGAAGCGCTCGCGAATCTGGAAGAAGAACACCCCGAGCACCAGCACCGCCACCAGCACATCGAGCGCGACGCCGAGCTCGACCACCATCGGCATGCCGTAGCTGGCGCTCATGGCGCCGAAGAACACGCCGTTTTCCATCGAGAGAAACCCAATCACCTGTGACATGGCCTTGCGTCGGGTGATCATCATCAGGAATGCCAGCAGCACGACGCTGACGGCGATGCCGACCGCGCTGCGCGTGGCGGTGCTCGCCAGGCGCGTAATCGGCTGTGCCAGCGCGAACGCGAACACCACGATCACCAGGCCCGCCAGCATGGTCCCGGTGACGTTCAGCAGCGGCTCGGTGTCCCAGTAGACGTCGAGCCGGCGGATCAGCCGGTGCAGAAGCCAGGGCAGGAGCGCCACCTTCAACGCCAAGGTGAGCGCGGCGGACAGATACAGGTGGTCCTCGCCGGTGCGCCAGGCGAGCAGCAGCGTCGCGGCGGCGAGCACCGCGCCCTGCAGCGCATAGAGATTGACGAGCGTCACGATGCGCCGCTGCGAGAGCATTGCAAAGGACAGCAGCAGCAGCAGCGCCGCACAGGTATCGAGCAGCTGTTGATCCAGGGGCAGATGGGTCATCTCAGTCACGCTCCGAGCAACACGTGCACCAGCAGTCCGAGCACCGCGAACAGGAAGGCGGTGGCGAGGAACTCCGGGATGCGCATCACGCGCATCTTCGCCGAGAGCGTCTCGATCAGGGCCAGACCGGCGCCGGCGGCGGTGAGTTTCAGGGCCAGTGCCGGTGCGGCCACGAGCAACCCGACCGGACCGATGCGCCCGACCGCCACGCCCCAGGGCAGAAACAGCGCGAAGCCGATGCACACGTAGTTGAACAGCTTCAGCTGCGCGGCCCATTCCATCAACGCGAGGTGACGGCCGGAGTACTCCAGCAGCGTCGCCTCGTGAATCATGGTGAGCTCGAGATGCGTGGCCGGATTGTCCACCGGGATGCGCGCATTCTCCGCGAGCAGCACCAGGATGAAGGCCACCGCACTGAACGCAAGCGACGGGGAGAGTCCGAGATGTCCCGAGACCAGTGCCTCGGTGATGGCCGGCAGCGCGGTGCTCGAGGAGGTGAGCGAGGCGACCAGGATCACCATCAGGAGGGCCGGTTCGGCGAGGAACCCGACCATCATTTCGCGGCGCGCCCCGAGGGTCCCGAAGGCGGTCCCGACATCCATCGCCGCCAGCGCCATGAACATGCGCGCCGCGGCGAACAATCCGACCAGGGCGATGGCGTCGGCCGAGGCCACCAGTGGCAGCCGCGTGCCCATCGAGGGGATGATGCCCGCGGCGAGCACCATGGCGCCGAAGGTCACGTAGGGCGCAAGGCGAAACAGCGGCGAGGCGTTCTCGGCGATCAGCACCTCCTTGTGCAGCAGCTTGCGCAGAGTGCCGTAGGGCTGCCAGAGGCTCGGCGCGCGGCGGTTCTGCAGCCACGCGCGGCATTGATTCACCCAACCGAGCAGCGCCGGGGCCGCCGCGAGCGCCACCACCGCCTCGAGCCCCTGGGTGAGCCACGCGACGGCATTCATGACAGCAACGCCACGGCGAGCAGCACCAGCAGCGTCACGAAGCTGTACAGCAGATACACTGAGATCCGTCCCTGCTGCACGCGCGCGGCGATGTTGGCCAACCCGTCGATCGCAGCGCACAAGGGCTCATACGCAAGCGTCCAGATGCGCTCGCGGATGGCGATACGGTACCGCGGCGCGCTGTCCCCGGGCGCGGGCAGCTCGCGCTGCATCTCGAAGAACGGCTGGAACAGATGCCGGATCGGTTGCCCGAAGCCTTCGGCCGTATCCTGCATGCGCGGCGTGAGGGCACCGAAGCCGCAATCCCAGGCGCTCACGCGCCGCACGCGCTGCGGGAAAAAAAGCCGCACCACGAGCACCGTCAGCAGCACCACCGCCACGGTCGCCGTCAGCAACACCGCCGGTCCATACGAGACCGGTCGGCCGGGCACGGGGGCGAGCAGCCACCCGTGCGCCGAGGCCTGCGGGACCACCGCCCCGACCAACTGCGCGCTCACCCGGCCGAGCGCACCGATCACCTGCACCGGCAGCAGACCGAGCGCCAGACAGCCGAGCGCGAGCCAGGCGAGTCCGATCCGCTCGAGCCAGCCGCAGTCGTGGGCGTGCTCGAGCGCCGCTTCGCGCGGCCGGCCGAGGAAGATGACCCCGTAGAACTTGACCATGACGTAGCCGGCGAGCGCAGCGCCGAGGACCACCACCGCCATGCCCATCGGGATGAGCAGGTTCACGAACGTGTGCGGCACCTGATCGCCGAACAGAAACGACTGCAGCAGCAGCCACTCGGAGACGAACCCGTTCAGCGGCGGCAGGCCGGCGATCGCGAGCGTGCCGATGAGTGTCAGCCAGGCCACCCAGGGCATGCGGTGGATCAGACCGCCGAGGCGCCCGAGGTTGCGCTCGCCCGTGGCGTGCAGCACGGCACCGGTGCCGAGAAACAGCAGGCTCTTCATCATCGCGTGGTTCAGGCAGTGATACAGCGTGGCGAGCAGCGCCAGCGCCGCCACCGCCGGCATGCCCGAGCCGGCGAACACGATGGTGAGTCCGATGCCGGTGAAGATGACGCCGATGTTCTCCACCGAGGAGTAGGCCAGCAGTCGCTTCATGTCGGTCTGCACCGCCGCGAACAGTGCGCCGTAGAGAATCGTGAACAGCCCGAGGGCGAGCGGAACCAGCCCCCACCACCAGACGGGCGGGCCGAGCAGATCGAGCGCCACCCGCAGCATCCCGTACACGGCGGTCTTGAGCATCACCCCGCTCATCAGTGCCGAGACCGGCGAGGGTGCCGCCGGATGGGCCTCGGGCAGCCACACGTGCAGCGGCACCAGACCGGCCTTGGCCCCGAAACCGGCGAGCGCCAGCAGGAAGGCCGCCGCGGCCCAGCCGGCCGACAGGTGCGCGGCGCGCATGGCGTGGAAGGTGAACGGGCCGGAACCGTGCATCACACCGAAGGCCAGCAGGATCGCGAGCGCACCGACGTGGGCCATCAGCAGGTAGATCAATCCCGCGCGGCGGATCTCGGCGCGGCGGTGTTCGGTCACCACCAGGAAATACGACGTCAGGGCCATCGCCTCCCAGGCGAGCAGGAAGCTGTAGGCATCCGCGGCGATCAGCACCCAGCCCATGCTGGCGAGGAACAGGTGGTACTGCAGTCCGAGCAGGCCCGGCGCGGTGCCCTGCCCGGCCCGGAAATACCCACCGGCGAACAGCGAGATGCCGCCCGCAGTGGCGCCGAGCAGCGCCAGGAACACGCTCGAGAGCGGATCGAGCCGCAGATGCGCCGGCAGGCCGGGCAGACCGATCGGCAGGACCATCCGCTCGATGCCCCCGCCGAGCAGGCTGGTCACGGCGAGCGCCGCGAGCGCGAAGCCGATCAGGGCCCCGAGCGGGAACAGGACTCTGCCGGCGAGCCGCACGCTGCGCGGGCGCAGCAGGCCCGCCACGCCCACCGCCCCCCAGCCGAGCAGGAGCGCGACACAGCCGACCAGCAGCTTAGGCAATGGGGTGATCACGGGATGCACTAGGATGTGCATCGTATTATCATTGGATGTCGCTCAAATGTGAAGAGGATCCGCCTCGTGCCCCTGGAGACGCGTACCGCCCGCCTGACCATCCTGATCGATCCGCGCAAAAAGACGGTTTTCGAGCGCGTGTGCGCCGAGGAAGACGCCACCCCGTCGCAGGTCGTGCGCCGGCTGATTCGCCTGTATATCGAGGAGAGGCAGGGCCGGCCGTGGCGGCCGGAAGAGGAGCCGCAGCCGGCTCAGCGCGCGCGCAGCTCGAAGCAGCGGTGAATGTGCGGATTGCGCGCGAAATCCGGCGGTACCGTCGCGGCGGAGACATCCACCAGCGCGTAGCGGTGCTCGAGCTGCGGGTCGAGGTGAAAGCGCTGCGCGTTGGTCGAGAACACCAGCAGGCCGCCCGGGGCGAGCAGCGCCATGCACTGCTCGATGAGCGCGCCATGATCGCGCTGAACTTCGAGGACGCCCTGCATGCGCTTTGAGTTCGAGAACGTCGGCGGGTCGAGAAAAATCAGCTCGTAGCGCGCCGCGGCGTGCGGGGCTGCCTCGAGCCACTTGAAGCAGTCGGCCTGCACCAGTTCGTGCCGGCCGTCGGCGAAGCCGTTCAGCGCGAGGTTGCGCTGCGCCCAGTCGAGATACGTGTTCGAGAGATCCACCGATGTGCTCGCCCGCGCACCGCCGGCCGCGGCGTACACCGTGGCCGTACCGGTGTACGCAAAGAGATTCAGGAAGCGCGCGTCCCGCGCGGCGCGCCGCAGACGCTCGCGGGTCAGGCGGTGATCGAGAAACAGGCCGGTGTCGAGGTAGTCGGTGAAGTTCACGCGGAACTTCAGCCCCCCTTCGCGCACCACCTGGAACTCGCCCGCACCGCCGACCTTGGCATACTGCTCGCCGCGCTGAATGCGCCGGCGGGTGCGCAGTTTGATCCGTTCGCGCGGCACGCCCGTGGCCCCCGGCAGCGCCGCGAGCACTTCGGAGCGGCGCCGGCGCACCGATTCGGCCTCGATGGTGCGCGGCGCGGCATATTCCTGGACGTACAGCCACGCCTCGTCGCCCTCCGCGCTCGCATACCGATCGATGGCGAAGGCGTACTCCGGCATGTCCGCGTCATACAGGCGATAACAGGACACGGACTCGCGCTCGGCCCAGCCGCGCAGGCGCTTGAGGTTCTTCAGCAGCCGATTGGCGAACATGCGCGCCCCCGGCGCCTCGGCGAGCCGGTTATCCGGGCGCGCCAGAGTGCCCGGCTCACGCAGACTGTCCGGCTCGATGCGCATGCGCAGCAGACGGCATTCGATTCCGCCGTTCCAAAGAGCATGCGTGCGCGCGGCGCGGATCCCGAGCTCCATCCCGAGCTGCGGCGCTCCGGTGAGCACCACGGCGTGCCAGCCCTGAAAGTGCTCGCGCAGCGTCGCGCCGAGCTGCCGGTGCGTGAGGCGTGCGACCTCGAGATCCTCCAGACGCGCCCCGTACGGCGGGTTCGTGCAGAGCAGACCACCGCCCGGACCGCTCGGCCGAGCGCTCTCGAGCGCGCCTACTTCGAAACGCACCCACTCCCCGACGCCCGCCCGCTCGGCGTTGGCCACCGCGGCGCGCACGGCCGCCGCATCCCGGTCCCGACCGCGCAGCGGCACCGCGCCGGGCGGGGCCGCCCGAGCGCGCTGCAGCGCCTCGGCGTGCAGTCCTCGCCACAGCGCCGCGTCGTGCCCCCGCCAGCCGAGGAACCCGAAGTACTCGCGCGTCAGTCCCGGCGCCCGACCGGCAGCGATGAGTGCGGCCTCGATCACCAGCGTGCCCGAGCCGCACAGCGGATCGAGGAACTGCGCCCCCTCGGCGGCGAGGTGCGGCCACTGACTGCGCAGCAGAATGCCGGCCGCCACGTTTTCCTTCAGGGGCGCGGCGAGCCCCTCGCCCCGATAGCCCCGGCGGTGCAGGCTCTCCCCGGCCAGATCGATGTACAGCGTGACCGCAGTGCCGTGCGCATGCGCATGCACGCGCAGCGAAGGCCGATCGCGCACGATGTCCGGGCGCGTCCCGCGCAGCGTACGCATCGCATCGACGATGGCGTCCTTGAGCTTCAGCGTCCCGAAGTGGCTGTTGTCGATGGTCGGGTGACGGCCCGTGAACTCACACGCCAGGCTCGCGCCGTCCGGCAGATGCTCCTGCCACGGCACGGCGCGCGCGGCGAGGTAGAGCGCCTCGGTGCTCGGCGCGTCGAAACGCGCGATCTCGAGCAGGATGCGGTTGGCGACGCGCGACTCCAGGCACGCCCGGTAGGCGGTCGTGAGCGAACCGCTGAAGGCCACGGCCGCGGTGCGCTCGCGCACCGACTCGGCGCCGAGCGCGGTGAGCTCCGCGGCCGCCAGATCCGCCAACCCCGGCGGCACCGTCGCGAGCAGCGAGTACAGACTCATTTCGTCACCGTCAGTCGATCGCGGATCGCCAGCAGCACGTCATCACGCGACACCTCGCCCATCAGCGTGTGGCGCCACTGTCCCGGCGTCACGGGCAGAGTTCGCGCCTTCTCGCGCAGGAACCCGTCGAGCGCCTCGGTGAGGGACATCTCCGGCGAGAGGGCCTCGTTGACCGGCTGGGCGACCGTCTCGACGTGCGTGTCCCAGTTGATCTCGCCCTTCTGCAGCCGTTCGTGAATGTCGCGCGGGCGGAACCAGGAGACCAATTCGTCCCCGTCCGTCACGTACACGCGCCGGACCGAACGACGCGAGAGGCGCTCGAACACCTCCGCGAGCGTCGTGCCGCGCGGCACGACGACGGCGACCGGTTTGATCAGCGGCTCGACCGTGCGCACGCGCCAGTCATCGCCCTGCTCCGCAACGATGGTATGCGCCAGCGCCGCGGTATACACCGAGTTGCCGTGCCGATAGACCTTGGCGGTGAAATACGCCGTCACGCACGTCAGCATCAGAGGCAGTACCACGTGGTAGTCGACGGTCATCTCGAAGATCATCAGGATGGAGGTGAGCGGTGCCTGCGTGGTCGCAGCCAGGAACCCGCCCATACCGATGACCCCGAACGCGACCGGTTGCGTGATCACCTGCGGCATCAACCACTGCAGCGCCCCACCGAACAAGGTTCCGACCGCCGAGCCGATGAACAGCGAGGGCGTCAACACACCGCCCACGCCTCCGGATCCGACCGTCGAGGCGGTGGCGAGCACCTTGGCGAGCAGGATCGCGAGGAGCGTCCAGCCGAACAGGTTGCCGAGCAGCATGCTGCTCACCACGCTGTAGCCGTTACCCCAGACCTCGGGCAGGAACACGGAGATCAGTCCGACCCCGAGGCCGCCGAGCGCCAGCTGCAGGTACAGCGGCAGCTTCAATTTCACGAACTTCGACTTGCTGAAATCAAGCAGCGACAGAAACGGCGGGGCCAGATGCCCGAGCAGCACGCCGAGCAGCAGATAGAACACGAGTTCCCAGTTGCTCGCCACCGAGACGTGCGGCACGAAGAACACCGGGGTGAAGTGCGTCACCCGATGGAGCGTTGCGTTGGAGATCACCGAGGAGATGACCAGCGGGACGAACCCCTCCATCGCCATCGAGCCGAGCACGATCTCCGAGGCGAACAGCGCCCCGGAGATCGGCGCGTTGTACGCGGCCGCGATACCGGCCGCCACGCCGCAGGCGACCATCAGACGCAGCCGCGGCACCGGCGCGCGCGCCAGCAGGCCGATACGCGAGCCGAGCATCGCGGCGAGCTGCACCATCGAGCCTTCCCGACCGATCGAGCCGCCCGAGGCGATGGTGAGCATCGAGCCGAGACTCTTCAGGATCGAGGCCCGAAAGCCGATCCGCCCGTCACCGACGTTGACGGCCTCGATGTAATCGACGGCCTTGGACGAAACGAAGCGATGCCTCAGCAGCAGCAGCACGGCGCCGGCGAGCAGTCCGCCGACGACCGGGATGATCGCGCGGTGCCACCAGGCGAGGCGCACCGCGATCGGAACGAGTCCCGAGCCATGCTGGGCCTGCGTCCAGTAGCCGCTGAAGATGCGGATGCACAGGCGGATGCCGGCGCGGAACGCGATGCTGGCGAGCGCACCGGCAATGCCAATCAGCGTCGCCCAGAACACGATGCCGAAGAGCTCTTCGTGTCCGAACAATGCCAGACGCAACCGCAGCAGCAGTCGGAAGGGATGGCGCGTGATTTTTGGGGCCTGGGCCTTGAGCTGCATCGGTCTGCCCAGAAACGGGGGAGGCGTTCTCGGGCGCAGCATTATGCCCGATCGGCTCCCGGGACACTCCTAGACAAATTCCAAAAAGTCTCCTAGCCTTCGGGGCTCGCCCACCCCGGATCGGCATCACTGACGGAGGAGCCACCGTGACCTTCACACTACCCTCGCTTCCCTTCGCGCCCGGCGCGCTCGCCGCACACGGCATGTGCCAGGAAACTCTGGAGCTGCATCACGGCAAGCATCACCAGGCGTACGTCACCGCACTGAACGGTCTGGTGGACAAGAACGACGCGCTCAAGGACAAGAGCCTCGAGCAGATCATCCGCATGGCCCACGGCCGCGACGATCTCGCCCCGGTGTTCAACAACGCCGGGCAGCACTGGAATCACAGCCTGTTCTGGCAGTCCCTCTCCGCCACCGGCGGTGGCATTCCGGGCAGCTTGGAGAAGAAGCTCGCCGGAGATTTCGGCAGCGTGGAGAAGTTCAAGGAAGCCTTCAAGGCCGCCGCACTCGGCCAGTTCGGCTCCGGGTGGGCCTGGCTGGTGCTCGGCAGCGACGGTCGGCTGAAGATCACCAAGACCGGCAATGCGGGCACGCCGCTCGCCACCGGGGAGGGCAAGGCGCTGCTGGTGCTCGATGTGTGGGAGCACGCCTATTACGTCGACTTCCGCAACCGCCGCGCGGATTTTGCCGACAACTTCCTCGCGAAGCTGGCCAATTTCGAATTCGCCGCCGCCGAGCTCGCCGCCGCCTGAGCGCGCCGCGCTCTGCCCGGAGGCGTCGCCCCGTCGGCGGCGCCTCCGGCCCCGGACGGGAGCCGCACGCCGCTAGGGAGTGGCCGCCACCCAGTCCCGGACCGTCACACCGAAGTGCGCACCGGCGCCGCAGCGCAGATCGCTGCTGAGCACCTGCACGGGCAGCGTGGCGAGCAGCGTCTGGCGGATCTGGCACAGCAGCCGGCAGTCCGTCGGCCGCAACCGCTTCGGCTCGCCCGGCTGCACGATGACGGTGCGACGCACCGCGCGCAGCTGGGCCCATTGCACAGCCTTCCCGTGCAGAATGGACGGCATGCGGAAACTCACCTGGACGCGCGGGGAGCGGAGGTCTCCGGAGGGCGTACGGCTGCAGCGGTACGGAAGGATGTGCACGCTGTCGGACGGCACCCCGAGACGCAACAGCACGCCGCGAAACACGTACCACAACTGGTCGCAACTGTAGGTGCGCGGCAGCTTGTCCAGATCCACGATCAGGTCGTAAGTCCGCCACACCGCCGGCTGACCCGGCGCCGCCGGACGCACGACGTGCGCCCCCGCACCGAGCGCCGGCATCACCCCGATCAGGCACGTCCAGACGAAGCCCCGCAAGCGCCTCATGTCGATCATCCTCTGCACCGTCCCCTCGCCGATTTGAGCGCGCCGGCCGCTCGGAAGTTTCCCCCGGCCCGGGCGCCGCTCACGTTCCAGGCCGCTGCAGGCCCGCCCGCAGCACCAGATCGAGCCGCTGTCGGTACGGGTCCGGCTCGAACACCGGGCCGTGGTCGGTGAAGTTCATCAGCCGATCGGCACGGATCTGGTAGCGCGGCCAGCGGGGCGCGCCGGCCGGATCAGGATGGCCGGTCCGCGCGAACGCGACCCAGTACCGCTGCATCGTGCGGGCCATGGCCTCATCGGCGCGCGAGGTGAGTGTCCCGTAGTGCACCCGCACGGTATCGAACACGAACGGAATCTCGGTGGCGTGCCAGGCCCCCCACCAGGTGCCGCGCATCGAGGTCGGCACGTAGGAATACCGATACTCGTACACCGGCTGCCCACGCGCCGAGAGAATCCGTGCAATGGCGCGCGCCGGCTCGATCATCCACAGATCGCCCCCGACTTCCGCCGACACCTGCTGCAGCGGCAGTTCACCGGTCGGATCGAACAGCGCGCGGGCCCGGGCGGCATACGGGCCGAACTCGGCAAACAGTGCCGGCAGGGACTTCACCGGCATCCAGCCGAGATCCGCGCTATTGGAGCCGATCATCACCGGGATGCGCGCGCCCATGCCCTTGGCGTACTCGCGCACCGGCGCTCCGAAATACAGCCGGTCATCGACCACCGGTCCGCCGACATAGCCGACGACGTGAGCACGCGTACGCATGTTCACACCCTCCAGCACCCGTTTCGCCGGCAGCGCGCGCAGCTCCGCAAGCGCCTTCGTCCCCTGTCCGCGCACCCCGAGCTGACGGGCGAGCCGCACACCGGCCGCCTCGGCCGATGGTGCCCCACCGCGCAACGGGCGATCGGGCCCCAGCCAGCCGGCGCCACCGCCGGACTCGATGATCGCCTTCTGGAACAGCCCCCGGGCGAGCGGCGTGATCAGCAGCGCATTCACCGATGCGCCACCGGCGGACTCTCCGAACACCGTCACGTTGTGCGGATTGCCGCCGAACGCTGCGATGTTGTGCTGCACCCAGCGCAGCGCGGCGATCTGGTCCATGAAGGTGAAATCGCCGACCGGTTGATGCCTGCGCAGCAGTGCCGGGAAGCTGAACAGACCGAAATTGCCGAGCCGATAGTTGAAGCTGACCAACACCACGCCGCGCCGCGCGAATGAGCTGCCATCGTAGATCGCCGGTGACGTGCCGCCATCGACGTACCACCCGCCGTAAATCCACACCATCACCGGCAAGGGCTTGCCCGAGGAATGCGCCGGCCGCCACACATTGACGTACAGGCAGTTCTCGCTCGGCCGGGTGCGCAGCGGGGCCTGATCTCCAGGCGTCGGACGCTGCATGCAATCGGGTCCGAAATGGCGCGCCGAGCGCACACCGTGCCAGGAGCGCGGCGGCTGCGGCGCCGCCCAACGCAGCACGCCCTCGGGCGGCGCGGCATACGGAATGCCCTTGAACGCGAGGACACCGCGCGTAAGCGCACCGCGAACCCGTCCGTATTCGGTACGCACCGTGAGGGGCGCATGGGCCGCATGCGCCGTGCCACAGATCAGCGCGAACGCCGCTCCGATCGTCACGGTCGCGGCACGCCGCATCGCCCCGAGAGGCCTGGTTTCCGCGGCGCTTCGCATCGCTACACCCTTTGGCAATCGGCCGGTTCCGGCGAGCCGAAGCCGCGGCCGGCAAAAAAATCCCGCATCACCTGCATCCCGCGGCTCAGATCAAGGCCCTTGGCCGCCACCCATTCGTCGTTGAAATAGGTCGACGCGTAGCGCTCACCCTGATCGCACAGAATCGACACCACCGAGCCGCTCTCGCCCTGCGCCACCATCTCGCTGATCAGGCGGGCACAGGCCCACAGATTGGTGCCGGTCGAACCGCCGCACGAGCGCCCGAGGCGCTCGCTGAGGACGCGCGCGGCGGAAATGCTCTCCGCGTCGCGGACCACGAGCATTCGGTCGACCACCTCCGGGATGAACGAGAGCTCGACACGCGGGCGCCCGATCCCCTCGATGCAGCTCTCGCAGCGCTCGAGCGTCGTCACGCTCCGATCGGCGAAGTAGCGGTGAAAGACCGAGCCTTCCGGATCGGCGACGCAGATCTCAGTGGCGAAATGGTTGTAGCGCACGAATCGCCCGAGCGTCGCGGAGGTGCCGCCGGTCCCGGCGCCGCACACGATCCAGCGGGGCACGGGATGCCGTTCGCGACCGAGCTGGTTGAAGATGGACTCGGCGATATTGTTGTTGCCGCGCCAGTCCGTGGCTCGCTCGGCATACTTGAACTGGTCCATGTAATGGCCGCGCACGTCTCGCGCCAGTTGCTCGGCGTGCGCGTACACCCGGTTGGGGTCGTCCACGAAATGGCACTCCCCGCCCTGGAACTCGATGGCCGCGATCTTCTCCTGGGCGGTGCTGCGCGGCACCACCGCAATGAAGCGCAACCTCAGCATGCGCGCAAAATAGGCCTCGGAGACCGCCGTGGAGCCGCTCGAGGCTTCGACTACCGGGGTTTCGGGGCCGATCCAGCCGTTGCACAGACCATATAAGAAGAGTGAGCGCGCCAGGCGATGCTTGAGGCTGCCGGTCGGATGGCTCGATTCGTCCTTCAGATACAGCTCGACCCCGGGATAGTGCGGCAGCTCGATCGGGATCAGGTGCGTATCGGCGGATCGGTTGAAGTCCGCTTCGATGCGCCGGACGGCTTGATCCGTCCAGGCGCGGCGGTCGCGCTCGGATTTAGGCATGCTCGGAAACTTAGCAGATCCGACCGGCCCCGTCAGTCGGCAGGCCCGGCGCGCGCGGGCGCGATTTGACGCCGGTCAAAGCCGCAGGCCCGGTCCGGCCTTATTCTGCGGGTGCGCACCGCGCGGCTCGGGCAGACCCGAGCCCGATACCGCCCCCCGCCACCGAATCGGTCCGACACGTCATGCGACTGCTGCTGATCAATCCGAAATCGCCCGAGAGCTTCTGGAACTTCCGCTGGGCCGTCGATGAAGTGCTGAGCGGCAAACGGGCGGTCAATCCGCCGCTCGGTCTGGCCACGCTCGCCGCGCTCACCCCCTCACACTGGCAGGTGAGCATCATCGATGAGAACGTGGAGACTCTGCCGCTCGCACCCGAGGCCGACATCATTGGCATCGGCGGCATGGGCGTGCAGTTCCCGCGCCAGCGCGAGCTCATCGAATTCTACCGCCGCCAGGGGCACTTCGTGGTCGTCGGCGGCAGCTTCGCCTCACTCTGTCCGGAACGCTACGAGGGCCTCGCCGATGCGGTGATCAGCGGAGAGGCCGAACAGATCTGGCCGCGCTTTTGCGCGGACTTCGAGGCCGGTGTCGCCCGGCCGCTGTACCGCGAGGAGGGCGTCATCGCCCTCGAGAGCTCCCCGGTACCGCGCTTCGACCTACTGCGACTCGATCGGTACACGACGGCCACGCTGCAGTTTTCCCGAGGCTGCCCATTTCTGTGCGAGTTCTGCGACATCATCGTCATGTTCGGGCGCAAGCCCCGCCAGAAGAGCACGGAGCAGATCGGCCTTGAGCTCGACGCGCTGCGTGCCCTGGGCGTACGCAAAATATTCTTCGTCGACGACAACTTGATCGGCAACCGGGCGGTGGCCAAGCGGTTGCTGCGCTTCCTGATCGAATATCAGCGCCGCCACGACTACACGTTCAGCTTCGGCACCGAGACTTCACTGAATCTCGCCGAGGATCAGGATCTGATGCAGCTGATGCACGCGGCGGGATTCCGCTGGACGTTCATCGGCATCGAGTCTCCGGACGAGGAGAGCCTGCGCGAGATGCGCAAAGTGCAGAACATGCGCACCGATGTGCTCGCCGCCGTGCATCGAATCCATCGGCACGGCATCGAAGTGTTGGCAGGATTCATCGTCGGATTCGACAACGACACACCGGCGACTTTCGAGCGCCAGTATCAGTTCATCGTCCGCTCGGGGATCCAGACGGCCATGATCGGTCTGTTGCATGCCATGCCGCGCACCCCGCTCTATGAGCGTCTGCGCAAGGCCGGTCGCCTACGCGATACCGATAGTGGTGGCGACAACACCAAGCTCGAAACCAACGTCGTGCCGCTGAACATGACCGGCGGGGAGCTCATCGACGGCTACCGCGAGCTGCACCGCCGTCTGCTCGCCGATGCCACCATAGCGCAGCGCATCCGCAACAAGTGCCGCACTTTCGGCCGCAGCGGCGGCGGCGTGGAATACTCCGCGGCGGCCGGGCTCGCCATCCTGCTGCGACTCGTGCGCCGCGGGATCCTCCCCGGCGGACCGGGACGCGTATGGCACTTTCTGCGCACCATTCCCTGGCGGCGCCCCTGGCTGTTTCCGCTCGTCGTCGGCGACTGGATCACCGGGCTGTCCATGCAGGACTATGCTCGCCGGCACTTCGCGGCAGCGACCTCGAGCGACTCGCCCGCCGCCACCGCACGGCTGGCGCGGCTCGCTCGGCTCCTGCGCCGCTCCCATGCAGGACAGATGACCGTACCGTCTGTTGCGAGCGAGGAGTCGGCCCTGGTGCTCGATCTGCGCCTGCAGGCGATGCCACGGCGGGTGTTGCGCCGGATCGGCGCGGAACTCACCGCGGTGATGCGCGAGACGCCGGCACGCCTGACTCTGCGCATCGAACATCTGGGGGGCTCGGAGCTGGCGCGAGTGCGCCGGCTGTTGCATCACGCACAGTGTTTCGCCGACCGGATCTGCATCGAGGCGGGCACGCTCAACACGCCGCAGCTGCCGCACCTCTGGCCGTTCCAGCTACGCCTGGATTGCGGGACCACCCGCCCCTAGCCCCAATGGCACTTACTTAACGGCAAGCGCGGGGAGCACCTGACGGTAAGGCTTTGAAAGATATGGGGGAAGGCTGGCCGGGATTGGTAGGATGTTGTTACCACACATCCAGCCCACCAACCCCGAGGCCAGCCTTGAGAGATC
>JAJZDW010000063.1 GCA_021851405.1 Pseudomonadota bacterium | reverse complement strand
GCAAGGCCCGCGGATACGGCCGGTTCCGTACCATCCGCATGGTCATCTTCATGATCGCAGGCAAACTCGACTTCTCCCGCATCAACCCTTACGTCGCGGCGTAACCCACTCGTTTTTCAACAGAGCCAAAATCCAGTGCCAGTTGAAGTCGCCGGTCAGCACGCCGCCCAGCACCGCACCGATGCACCCGCCCCCTGAGCACACGAAGCCATACACACCCATCGCCTTGGTTCGGTCGGCCGGCTCGGTGAACAGGTTCATGATGAGTGAGAGCGAGACCGAATCCACCACCGCACCGCCGAGGCCCTGCACCCCTCTCGCCACGACCAGAAGCGCGCGCGAGCTCGCCAGTCCGCAGCTGAGCGACGCCGCCGTGAACAGCACGAGCCCGATCAGGAACACACGACGATGGCCGTACAGGTCCCCGAGCCGTCCGCCGAGCAGCAGGAACCCACCGAACGTGAGCATGTAGGCGTTCACTACCCACGCCAGCGACGCCTCACTGAAATGCAAATCGGCTCGGATCGAGGGTAAGGCGACATTCACGATGGTGATGTCGAGCACGATCATGAGCGCCCCAAGACACAGGATGCCCATGGCGAGCCAGCGGTTGCGTTCTCGGTGGACCATGTCTTTCGGTCGGCTCAGGTGGGGCGAAACGCGGTAGCTCAGGCGTCCGATGAGCGGAAGATTACACGGAGGATCGGATCCGTGTCGCCCTCCCCGCGGAGCCGATCCGACTCGATCCCGCGACGGCTGACGGTCCCTGTGACCGGGGCCTCGGGGTCCGAGAGCGGCCACCGCCGAACGCTCGCCTGACGCAGAGCATCCCTGCCCACGCCCAATTCGTGCTCAGGCCGGCACGCCGGACGGGCTGAAACCGTTCGTCCAGTTCCACCCTTCAGCGCCGGCGCGCGGTGCGCCTTGACGCACCGCTACGGCAAGGCGAGATGCCACCCGAGGCCCGCCAGGAGCACCCAGAGGTTGACGATGAAGATGAAGATGAATCCTCCAACGCCCGCGACCACCTTCGGATATTGGCGAGCGTCAAGATCGCCGGTGTCTTCCCGGATTCGGATCGGTTCGAACACGATCAGGCACACTACGATCACCACCGACACGAGCGGGGCACATAACGAACCGAGCAATTTCGGCATCCATCCGTCGATCCTGCCCGCGGCGCTCCAATGCGTCGGGATCATGGCCGGAAGCATCGGATACAATACCGCGGACATTGCGAACGTCGCGACAACGAACGCGATCGCAAGCCGGAACCGCTTTACGCCTTCCACGGCGCGTGCCTCCACATTGCGCAGATTCGAGATGATTCGGTCAACACTCACTCGATTCCGGCAAAGGCTTCGGTATTCGTTCGAGCGCCCAGGGATCGGCAAGAGATCGGCAGTATTCTGCTCGCAGCTCGCAGCCCCCAGCCCTGTCACGGACCACCCCAGGATCCTGGACACGACAGACCTCAGCGCCGCTCTGCACGCCGGGATCGCGCGCCTTTCATCGTGATCGAAACCCATGACGGCGCTGGGATTCGATTACGCATCCCCAGGGGTAGCGCTCACCGCCGTATGCGCATAAACTGGATCCTTTTCATCTTCATCCGGATCAGCGCATGACACAAAAACAATCCGCTTCGCGGACCGCAGGATTCGTCACCCTCTTCCTGATCGAGATGTGGGAGCGTTTCGGCTACTACGGCATGACGGCCGTAGTGGTGTTGTTCATGGTGCAGAACCTTCACTACAGCGACGATCGCGCGAATCTCACGTTCGGCGCGTTCTCCGCCATGGCCTACGCCGTGCCTGCCATCGGGGGATGGATCGGAGATCGCGTACTCGGAAGCCGCCGCACCGCGCTGCTCGGTGCCATCATTCTGGCGATTGGCTACGCGATGCTCGCGTTGCCGTATCCGGGATTGCTGTTTGTCGCGTTGAGCGTAGTGGCAGTGGGGGGTGGCATTTTCAAGGCCAATCCCGCGAACCTGATTTCCAAACTGTACGAAGGTGACACGGCCAAGATCGACAGTGCCTTCACCCTGTACTACATGGCCGTGAATACCGGGGCCACGATCTCCCAAATCGCCACGCCTCTCATTGCCGTCTGGGTGGGCTGGCACGTCGCATTCGCGGTCTGCGCGACGGGCTTGGTCATCGGCATCCTGAATTATCTGCTCATGCGCCGCCACCTCGCGAATGTCGGTTCCGAACCTGATTTCGCGCCGTTCCCGGCCCGAAAAACACTGGCTGTTGTGCTCGGCGCTGCGGTAGGCATCGGCCTGGTCGCAATAATCCTGCAGAACCTCGCGCTCGCCGAGGCGGTCGTGTGGCTGGCGTTCATGACATTGGTTGCGATATTCGCCGCGCTCATCTGGAAGAGCGATGCGCAGGAGCGCAAAGGACTTTGGGCCGTCATCATCCTCACCGTCGAGACCATGCTGTTTTTCATCTTCTATCAGCAGATGTCGACGTCACTCACCCTTTTTGCGCTGCGCAACGTCGATCTGCATCTGCACGTGCTCGGCATCCATTACACCGTGCCGGCAGGCCAGGTACAGGCGCTCGACCCCATCTGGATCTTCATCCTGAGCCCGGTGCTCGCGTGGCTCTATAACCGTTTAAGCCGCGGCCGTGGTGATCTGCACATCGCCACGAAATTCGCGATCGGCTTCGTGGTGTTGAGCGTAGGGTTCTTCGTGTACGGACTGAGCAGCCTGTTCGCGGTACAGGGCAAGGTCGCCTTCGGATGGATGATCGGCGGATTTGGCTTACAGGCCCTCGGCGAACTGCTCATCAGTGGCCTCGGACTCGCCATGGTGTCGCGCTACGTGGGCCCGAGGCTTCGTGGTTTCATCATGGGCTCATGGTTTCTCGCCACCGGCATCTCGGAGTATCTGGGCGGATTCGTCGCGAACTACGCCGCCGTCCCTAACCACGCCACCGATCCGGTGCAGACCCTGCCACTGTATTCGCACCTGTTCTACGGCCTCGGAATTGTTGCCATCATCGGTGCGCTGGCAGCGGTCGCCATTGTGCCCCTGATGAAGCGCCTGTCCGCCACAGCGCAGGCCGTAGTCATCCCCGCGGGAATCCCAGGCACCATTCGCGCGGAGGAATAATATTGCTTGGTGGCCAGGGCTCAGCCCTTGCAGTTCCATGCAACCTCGACGGCACAACGGACATCGCCATCCTGACTCAGCCGCTCCCCGCCACAGCAGCGCAGAATGCTCGGGCCGCGCCGCTGGGTAAACACACGGCAGCCCGAACCGTAGTCGAAGTGCCGTACGAACGCGCATCCGTGCTGCGGCGCTGGTGCGCGTTGACAGCGTGACGAAGAATCGGGGCATCCTTCCCGCCTCGGCGGCTGGGCTCACCCCGTTCGAATCAAAAAATGGCGGGGACACTAGCCAGCGTCTTCCCGAGACGGTACCGGTACCACCCCGTTCTGGCTTCAGGCCGATGACCCCGCACCTCAGGCGGCGCCCTGTCGGCAAGCGGCCTTTGCGGTCACGCTCTGATGGCGGAGAGGGGTTTGTTGACACCGGCGATGTCGACGACATCCGGGCCGACCGATCCCCCGATCCGCTGCAGCATGTCAGCACCCTTTCTGCGCGGGGTCTGTCATGGCCGTACGGAGGTTGAAGCAGGTATCCCCGCGCCCACCTCCTCTGGCGGGCCGGCATTTTCTCCGGCGACGCAGCGGATCCGTGCGCCCCCTCGCGGAAACATTACGAGGTTCTTGATCTTGTGCGCCACTTGTCGCCGAGGCCACAGCCGCCCAGTGTCATAAATCCGCTCAGTGGGCCGGTGAGCACACCGCTGTGAGCGTAAAGCACAGGCGCAAAAGACACAGCGGCTTGAACCTGAAGGCGCTTACACGCGAGCCGGCGCAATCGAGCACGCCTTCGATCAAGTGTGAAGAATCCTCCACTACCGCGTGCACGGCCGCGGTGAGCTCGAACCGGCCGTCGCAGTCACCATATGGGCAGGGGAACGAAAAGTACGCGCAGGCCGGCGGATGCAGGACATACGATTGAGGCACGGGAGTAACTGCTCCGTCCCCCTCGAAACTCAGTTCAACTCGCAGCTGTTCAACCACCGGGAACATCGTTCGTAGCTTAGGGGCCGCCTCCCGGTCGCGGTGCAGCTGGGAGTATCGAGCCTGACGGATGGCGGCGTCGCGCGAGCAGCCGAGCCTCATGTTCGCTCAGTCATGGCAGAATTGCTCCGATCAGTGGCCCGATTGTGCACTGGCGTCTCGCTCTCTTTAGCGCCATTAGGGTGAACGATCCGACACGGCTGCTTCTCGACCTGGCGCGACGTGCCGCTCAGTTCATTCTGCCTCTTGCCTCGGCGATTGCTCAGGATCTGCACCAAGTTTCCTCTGTGAGGGCGGTTCGGCAAGATGCGCTTCTGGGCGGACCGCCCGTCAGCCATCGATTGACGGGTTGTTTCGATGACGACGCCGCGTCAGCGGTGAGCGCCAATAACCTCGCGGCTCATCCCCTCGCCCGAGGGACCGCCACCCGACCCAGGTTCGATCGAACAATACTCACTCTGAGCATGCGGATGCGCTCCTTTAGATGTTCGAGCGTCGCCCGGTCGCTGACGCCCAATTCATTGATACGGCCGGTGCGTGCCTCCTTCAAGCAGCACGGGCGCCTCCCGTTCCGTGGTGATGGCGGTTGCATCCGCATCGCCGCACATGATTCATCCGTTGAGTCCTGCAAGTAAGTGGGGCTATTGCCCGCCGTACCACCACCTCCATTGTGTGCATGGGAGGAGGCCTCATCGGTGCCATCACAGTTCAAATTGTTTGCTTGCGAGTTTTTCCCGCTTCGCCGTGCGCTTCTGCAACAACGTCTTGGCCGGCTTCTTCTTGCTGTTCCTCTTTCCGTTCATTCCCTTGCTCATGTGTCACTCCTCCATTCTGAGGAAAAAAGTCGCAGTGAATTCAATTTCGCCGGCCCCGCTCCGTGTTTGTTCGGAACGATGCTCAAGCGAAGGCGGTTGATCTTCGGCATATTCAAGCGCTGCACTTCGCGCTGAAAGGTCGCGCCGTCCGGGGCGAACGTGTACTCCTGGACGATCGCCTGGCGGTAGGTTCGACCCCCGTCGGAGGATCCTTCGACGCTCACTTCCTGCGTCCTCGCATACGCGCTCTCCTCCACCTCGTATATCATCCAAGCGACACCCTGCGGTTGGTCGAACTCCACGATGATGCGTTCTGTGATATTCGGCGTAGCGCTCGCCCAGAACGTGCTGCCGCGACCATAATGCCCATCGATCAGGTTGTCGATCGGGTGGCCCGGATCATCCGACGTGTAGGCAAGGACCGCCTGTCTTGCAATATCGATCTCACCGGCGAACGCGACGGAATTTTCGCTCTCTTTCAGCAGCCGCTTTCGCACACCGGATGCGCTCAGGAGAGACTCTGCGTTCGTCTGCATATACGCTCGCCTCCGAAACGTCTGCGCAGCGCATACTCTCGCCGCGCTCTACGCCTCGATTGTCGCTGTGGCTCATGACCGGGGAAGTCTTCTGCTGATCCGTAGTGAGACGGTCGCTCCTCTTGATGCGTATTGACGCGTGCGCAGGAAGCGCGTCGAGAGTGTTGACGACGGAGTGTAGCACTCTGTAGCGCAGAAAGCCGCGTCGCGAATACCTAGTCTGCGAAACGTCGGCAAACATCTATCGCTGATCGCGCCGACTCGCCATCCATCAGGCGGCACCTACGGTGGTGCGTTCGCGAGGATGCCTCAGGATCCCGAGTTGGCGCCGAGGTTGCCCGTGGAATCGATCGGTTGCGAAACCCGGGCCGGGTCCAACCGTCGTCGCTGCTCCTCACGCACCTGCTCGATCGTCAGACGAGTGGCCGTCGCAACAACATCAAGCACAGCGTGCGCCGATCCACGCGGCAGCGTCAGGCGATGCAATCTTTCCCAAGCGCGGATTCGCATGGCCGGCGTATTCAGTTCGGACGACTGCTCGATCCGTTCGCGCTGCGCGCGCTCCGCTTCCTCATTCTGCTCGCGAATGATCCGCGCGGGGTAGCTCAGGGGCGACTCGGTGCGATCAGCTGCCGGTGACAGATGCGAGCTGAGATTCCAAGGGTTCGAAGGCATATGATTTACCTGAGGTGAATACCCCGTCCGCATAGACACAGGCAACGTTTCGCGCCCGTGTGCGGCTGCAGTTGCGCCGGCAGAGTGTTCTGGCGGAAGGCCCGCCGGAATGACGCTGCGCGGCGAGGCCGGATGAGCCAAGGGGCTCTGAGTTGCAGGCACTCTACACCGATGGTGATTGCGCGGCGTGCATTTCGAAATATATGTGCGTCAAGACGTCTGCCGAGATCCGAAGGTCCGACGGCGCTGGTGAAAATGGCGCACACTTCCCGAGCGCTGCCCCTGCGGGGACGGCGTTTGACGGGCACAGTATCGGCAAGTGGAGACATATCATGAGCAACCATGCGGTTGAAGCGGGATGGCAACGATTCTTGGACAGGCTGAAGGAGCTGTGGGGAAAGCTCGGTCAGGGAGACAAACCCTCAGCGGCCACGGGATGAGCGGGATAATGCGATGAGCTCGGCGTCAGCCGCGAGGATGGAAATGCCGCCAGATCGCAGCAAGCATTCCGCGCGCTGAGCGTCGCCTCGGGTGCGTCACCCGAGGCGGTTGGTGTTTTCCGGTCAAATCCAGCCGATTCGAACGAGTTGCGAAGGCCCATCCGTTATCTTGGCGTATTCGCGCCAACCCATCCGCTCACGATGTTGTTTCGGACAGTGGCGGAGTAATCGTGACGCATCTGACGGCACCTCCAGCGAGCGAATCGCCATTCTCTGAATGCGCGAGCTCTACCGTCCCCGTGGAGGATGCCGTGCGAGTTCGCCTGAACGCGTGTCAACAGCTTAAAGCCGTGCTGCTGCGCCATGGACGTCGCTCCAGCGGCCGCTCATCTTGGACCGCTAGGCGTTGTCATCGTGAGCCGTCTGACCGCGGATGACCGTTGCGGGAGGGCGGAGGGCTTCTACCGCTGCTGTGAGACCGCGGAAGACGTTCTGGCTGCGCTCGCCGCGGCAGCCCGGGTCTTCAGCCGTGATCTCGAGGAGGTGCCGGTGCGCCTAGTTGTCGAGCCCGACACGTAGCATTTGCTGGAGTCGATCATTGCAGCGATGACCGGGCTCGGGCAGGCGCCGGCGAATGACCTGTGAGCCGCCTAGCGGAGCACCACCGGTCGCAGCGTTCGGTCCGCCTTAAATGAAGCTTTGATCAGTAGGGTCCTGCTGTCATTGATGATGCGACTACGCGCTGCGCCAGTTGTGGCGCAATTCTCCCGACTGTCTCGCGTATTGTTTCAAGATACCAGTTTGGCGCGTAGGGAGATACGACGATCTGCGCCAGATTTTCCGGATCCCATGGCAGAGTGACCGATGGGGGCACGTCAGCCTCGATCCACTCTTGGATTGGTTTCCTGGGCATTCGCCAGTTAACAACTCGAACTTCACTCTCGTAAGCGAATTCTCGGCGTTTGTGCATCACGAAGTTAAAGTTATTCCCGAGTTCGAATAGTTGTCGTTCGTAGTCGATATACGTCAGAGTTCCGATGAACGTATTCTCACTGTGCAGTGACGACTTTAATTGAGAATACGGCAAGACGATGGCGACGCCCTGATCGTCTCCGCAATAAATTCTCCACATAGCCTCCGATTCATGCTCTTGAAGGCACCAGCAGCTTGCATAGTTTGTGCGCCGCATTTCCCTTTGCGTTTTCCGGACCAATGTGACCGCTGATTCCGGACGAACGTGACCGGCCGTTCCGGCCGAACGTGACCGCTCATTCCGCTGGAAGGTGACCGATTTTGGGCGTGTGCCCGGAATCGGCGGTCACG
>JAJZDW010000025.1 GCA_021851405.1 Pseudomonadota bacterium | reverse complement strand
CCCGCCGCCCGCCACCTTCTGCTCTGATCCTCGCCATCTGCCCTACACCCGCTCGCTCTCACTACGACGAGCTCATCATCCTCCTCGCGCGAGATGCCAATCCATGGGCCACGGCCACACGCTTTCGGACGTACTCGACCTCGTAGCTGCGGATCTCGCGCTCGGTGAGCACGGCGCTGGCGCGCAGGATCTGATCGGCGCCGCGGCGCACGAGTCGCTTGCGGGTCAGGCCGTGGGCCTTCAGGTACCGCCGGACGCTCGGGTAGGACGGACACGCCACGGGCGCTGAGGCGGCGGCCAGCACCACGCGCAGGTTGTCGTGGTGCAACTGTGCGGTCCAGCCGGGGTGCGAGGCGTACTGAGCGCGCAGCGCCTCGGCCGCCTCGGCGCAGACGCTGGGGAAGGAGCCGAGGTCGCTGCGGATCTGGTTGCGCAACACCGCCATCGGATCGGCGACGGTGCGCGCCGCGTAATACCAGCGCTCGAGGGTGGAGGCGCCAAAGCGCACTTCGAGTCCGGTCAGCGGATGGCGCCAGGGGCGCGCGGCGAGCTGGCTCAAGGCCGCCTGCAGCTCCCCCGGTGCGGGAGGGGCGGCGAGCAATGGCCCTATGATCGCAAAGCGCAGCCGGGCCCATCGATCGCGCTTGAGCGGATCGTCGTCGCAACTCACTGCACGCCTCCAAACAGCGGGAAGACCGCGTTGTTCTTGATGCGCACAGGCTATGGGGCGCCCGTCCGGGTGCGCTACCGGCATCCTCTGCGGGAGGGCGGCCGCGCGAGCGCGGCCCTCGATTTACTTGATCATCGCGGCGGTGCTCAGGGGGCAGACAAAGCGCAGTAGCTGGAGCAGCTGTTCATGAGCGCTCGCCCCCCGGAACCGCGCGAGCAAACTGCGCGGCAATGCCTCGGCGGGCACCGGTGGCACGAAGCGTTCGCGTACTGACCGCCAGAAGGCTGTTCGCTGGAAGTCCTCCTGCCACCAGCGCCGCCATCGGCTCACCGTGCGCACCGGCACGGTCATCAGATGCGCGAGCGCACCTGCCGAGCCTCCTGCCGGAGGCGAGGCCAGCATCAGCATCACCGCCACGTATACCCGCCGGCCGAGGAAGCGCACCGAGGCGGGCGTCATGCGCGCCTCGCACCGCCCGCAGGTAAAGCTCAGCCGCCGGGAATACTCCTGGCGCACCGAAGCCGGGCAACCGCGGGGTTTACGGGGAAAATCCGCCACGTGCAGAGGCCCTGCACACCCGGGGCAGCGCCGCTGGCGAGCCTCGGCGGCGAGCTGCGCGTCAATCTGGGTGAGAAGGCGGAAAAACGCAGGATCGTTCAGAACGCTGACGTACACTGGTTGAGTCTCTCAGGTGTGGTAACCGGAGACTGTGTGACGCGAATGGGAGCTGCGACGGATCGGGCTTTCAATGCCGTAGTAGCAGATGAGGGTGGGCCCCTCGGAGTCCGCGTGCAGAAGCTGGCTCCAAACCAGGCAGTGCTGCTGTGATCCAAAAGGTCATGGTGGTGAACGACTGTCGAAAAGTCGGCCGAGCAGGTCGGCAGGTAAGAGTTGGGAAGAGGAGCGAGAGCAAACCGTCCGATGACGCATCGAAAGTTTTAGCTGCTGTCGAAACCGTGGGAGAGTCTCCCTCACGGGATGAGCTGGGGGAAAGATCTGCTTATCGACCCAGCGGCAGCCGGTGTAGAGGCGGCCTGAGCCCAACTCATAGGCTCTACTACGGAACGCGCGAAGACTGACTGGTGATACACGTAGGAAAACGACAAGTGGTGAAAACCATGAGGAGGAATACCGATGCACCAGTCAGCGGCGGAGCTGCCGATACGAGCGTCGAAGCGTCTGTAATGGACGTGGAGCAAAGCGGTGGCGTCGTCCGGTCGGAGTTATAGGCCAACTCGGAAAACGAGGATGAGCGTATGACGTCGACCAAGCCGTTCGACATATCCAAAAGGAGGGTATTGGAGGCGTACTGGCACGTGAAAGCCAATCGGGGCGCAGCGGGCATCGACAATGAAAGCGTTGAGATGTTCGAGGCGGACCTGAGCAGGAATCTGCACAAGCTATGGAACCGACTGGCCTCGGGGAGTTACTTCCCTCCGCCGGTCAAGCAAGTGCAGATACCGAAGAGACAGGGCGGAGTTAGAACCTTGGGAGTACCCACTGTCGCTGACAGAATCGCGCAGCAGGTCGTCAAGGCGAGAATCGAAGGAGAGCTGGAAACGCTCTTTCATCCAGACTCGTACGGGTATCGGCCCAATAAATCGGCCGCGGATGCGGTGGCTGTGACCCGGGAGCGATGCTGGAAGTATGACTGGTGTGTCGAGTTCGACATCCGTCGTGCGTTCGATGAACTCGACTGGGATCTGCTGCGAACGGCGATCAGCAAGCACGTAAAGGACCCTTGGGCACTACTGTACATCGAACGATGGCTGACAGCGTCTGCGGTGAGTCCGGACGGGCAGACCGTCCAACGCACCAAGGGCGTGCCGCAAGGCTCAGTGATCGGTCCAGCCTTGATGAATCTGTTCATGCACTACTGCTTTGACGCGTGGATGCAGCGGGAACGCCCGCGTAATCCATTCGCCCGCTACTGTGATGATGCGGTCGCGCACTGCCGAAGCAAAAACGAGGCGGAGGCGCTGCTGGCAGCCATCGACCGGCGGTTGCAGGAGTGCAAGCTGCAGATGCATCCGGAGAAATCCGGAGTGGTGTATTGCAAGGACGGGAGCCGACGCGGGTTGTATCCCCGGATACAGTTTACGTTCCTGGGGTATACGTTCCGTCCGCGCCGGACCAAGGCCCGCAACGGGAAAGCTTGGACGAGCTTCCTGCCTGCGGTGAGTGCAGCAGCGACCCAGCGGATGCAACGGACGATCCGTGAGTGGCGTCTCCCGAGACAAACCCCCGTCAGCTTGAACGAGCTGGCCACGCGATACAATGCCACATTGAGAGGATGGCTGACCTACTATGGTCACTTCTACAAGTCGGCGATGCGCAGAGTCTTTGATCACTTCGATCAACAGCTTCTTCGCTGGGCCCGGCGCAAATACCGCAAACTCGCGTGTTCTGTGCGCCGTAGCCGCCGCTGGCTGACGAAGATGGTCCGCCGAGTTCCTCGGCTGTTCATCCATTGGCTCGCTTTTGGAAGAGTCCCGGTTCGGACGATGGGAGCCGTATGACGCGAGAGTGTCACGTACGGTTCTGCGAGAGGCTGGGGGTGCGACTCCCCCGGCCTACTCACCCCCCCGAGGGGCTCTTGTATATCAAGAGCCCCGACGGGGATCCTGCTCTGCCCATCAGGGCGATCGGGTCCCCGCGACCCTCCCGCGCTTCCTACCAGAGCTTCTGCCCGGCCTGTGGCCGGTCAGGCCGCACGACCGCTTCGCGGTCGCGCGGACCGAAGACGATATAGAGATCGAAAGGCGGAAAAGGCCGGAGGAACGATCAACATCAGTGATGGACCTCGGGCCCTGTCCATCATCGAACGCGATCAAAAGCCTGCCTCTGCCCATCAGATAGGATGGCCGTGCTCAAGCGGCGGAGCCAAAACTCAATTTACGCTCAAATTTCCCTCTTCTTTGCCGAATTGTTCAACTGCACGGAGTACTTGATTGACAACGCTCTGCCAGTTGCCCTTCTCAGGTTGCCTAAAGAGAGTCGCGGTGGGATACCACGGGGAGTCCTCGCGATTCAACATCCATCGAAAATCCGGGTGATACGGCAGTAAGAGCCAGACCGGCTTGCCAATGGCGCCTGCTACATGGGCGACACTCGTGTCGACGGAAATGACCAAATCCAAGCACTCGATGAGGGCCGCCGTGTCGGCGAAGTCCTGCAGATCGTCCTGGTGTTGCTTGATTTCCGGGTGCTGGTTCAGCGTCGGAATATCATTCTGTCGACAAAATTTTTGCAGCGAATGCCATTCAATCGACGGGATCAGGATAGGTAACAACGTATCGAGCCGGATGCTGCGATTTTTATCGTTCGCCAGTGTCTCTGAGCCCGACCAGACCAGTCCGACCCGTACCCTATCTTTACGACCGAGTCTGTGCTGCCATTGGGACACTTTTCGCTGGTCGCTAAACAGATAGGGAATTTTCCGAGGAATCGTCTCCAGTGTCGTACCGAGAGCATATGGCAGGCTCATGATCGGGCAGTGAGCGTCAAAATCCGGCAAAGGGGCGCCTTTGGGGACAACAGTTATTGGGCATTGAATCGTAGAAGTAAGGGAAACCAGTGCCTCCGGAACTTCGAGGACAATTTCGGCACCCATTGCCTTGATCTGGGGCAAGTAGCGGCAGAATTGCACGACATCGCCGAGGCCTTGTTCGCTCTGGATCAGTAATCGCTGGCCGCGAATTCCCGGATCTCCTCGCCACGAGGGTTGTGAAAAGTTACGATAGTGTTGACTCGTGACCTCTCGCCTGAGACGCCACTCGTAAAGCGACCACCCTTCAGGGAATTTTCCCATTAGGAGCAATAGCAGTGATTTGTTCCAGTGCGCGTCGGCATAATTCGGATTCAAGGACAGGGCGTGGTCGTAATCCTCCAAGGCTTCCTTAAGACGATTCAAATTATGAAGCGCGAAACCCCGGCTGTTGTACGCGTCAGCATAATTTGGCTTGATCTCCAGGGCCTGGGCGAAGCATGCCAGAGACTCCTCCGGGCGATTCACGTCGACAAGTGCGGCGCCACGGTTATTGAGTGCCTCGACGTAATCGGGCTTGAGAGCCAGGGCCTGGTCGTAACTGGCGAGTGCATCCTCGGGGCGTTTGAGTTCTCTGAAGGCGGATCCGCGGTTATTGAGTGCCTCGGCATAATCGGGTTTAAGGGCCAACGCACGCTCGAAGCTCGGCAGGGCTTCCTGCGGCAATTTTAACTCATAGAGGACTACACCTCGGTTGTTGAGGGCCTCGGCGTACTCGGGATTGAGGGTCAGGGCTTGTTCGTAACTGGCCAGAGCGTCTTCGAGGCGCTTCAGTCCTCTCAAGGCGATTCCACGGTTGTTGAGTGCCTCGGCATAATCGGGTTTAAGGGCCAACGCACGCGCGAAGCTCGCCAGAGCGTCCTGCGGTAAATTCAACTCGCAAAGGACGACGCCTCGGTTGCTGAGGGCGTCGACGTAATCTGGATTGAGGGCGAGGGCCTGTTCGTAACTGGCCAGAGCGTCCTCGAGGCGCTTGAGTTCTCTCAACACGGCTCCGCGGTTGTTGAGCGCCTCGGTATAATCGGGATTGAGGGCCAGGGCTTGTTCGTAACTGGCCAGAGCGTCCTCAAGGCGTTTGAGTTCTCTCAGTGCGGTCCCGCGGTTGTTGAGTGCCTCGGCATAATCGGGCTTGAGGGCCAGGGCTTTTTCGTAACTGGCCAGAGCGTCCTCGAGGCGTTTGAGTTCTCTCAAAGCGGTTCCGCGGTTGTTGAGCGCCTCGGCATAGTCGGGTTTTATGGTCAAGGCTTGATCGAAGCTCGCCACGGCTTCGTTTGGGCGCTTCATTTCATAAAGCAGTGCGCCCCTATTGTTGTGGATCTCAGCACATCCAGGATTGAGGCGAATGGCCTTGTCGTAACTGACCAGAGCTTCGTCGGGACGCTTGAGTTTCATGAGACAAATGCCGCGATCATTGAGTGCTTCTGGATAGTCTGGCGTGATCAGAAGCGCATGATCGAAGTGTGACAGCGCGTCCTGTGGGCGATTCAGTGCATTGAGGGACCCGCCGAGAAGGCACAGAGCGGATGGGGTTTTCGGACTGATGGCGAGAAATCGTTGTAAAAAATCAACGCTCTTGTCGAACTTGCCGGTTTGAAAGTACGCGATGCCCAATAAAAGGCACAGCTGATGGTTTTTCGGCTGTTGCCGTAAAAGTTTCGCATAGAGATCGATCGCTTCCTGTGTCCGTCCAGACTGGTGCAGTTGGCGTGCGTGGTCGAGTGGAGTCTGCTGTTTTCTCATATGGCTGATCAGGGCGTAATTCCCTTGAGATGCACGGCGGCTGGGCGGGCCTCGCGTGCGCAAAAGATACTGCAGATACGAATGGACGGCTACTGCAGGAGGTGTGATCCGGCGGTGATGAGGTGTCGTTTCTCGCGGTCCGCGAGCCGGGAACCACCGCAGTCGCTGCCGGGCGGGAGTTTCGGCGTTGCGGTTCGTGGAGTGCGGCGATAGGAAGAAGGGCTGCAGGGTGCCATCGGGCCTCTCCGAATCACACTTCAGGGCATTCGCGCGGCGCCGGCGAGCGGCGTGGATTCTGATCGCGCGTTCCGGTCTCCTGCAGCGGAATGAGTCGTGTGAGGGCGCTCGGCGCTCGTCATGAGTGCAGCGACGCGCGACGAATGGAGCGCGGCGATACCGATCGGGGCTCGGTGGCGTGAGGTGATCCGTTCAACGCCGCCGAACTCGTGCGATGGTGTGCTGTGGGAGCGCATGAAGCGCCTGCATGCACGGGATCGCATCGGAGCGTCGCTGTACGGGGGCGACCATGGCGGATGGCGCTGTGCTCCATGCGCGCGCCCGGTGGCGAGAACCGCGAAGCCATTCAGTGGAAACTCGCCCTAGACTCGCCCGCCGACCTCATCGATGTGGCGCAGCATGTCGGCCGGATCCTCATAGACGCGTATCGCGCCGCTGCGCTCGAGTTCATCCTGGCCATAGCCGCCGGAGAGCAGCCCGACGCCGAGGCCGTGCGCGCGGCGGGCGGCGAGCATGTCCCAGATGCTGTCGCCGATGATCACCGCGGAGTGGATGTCGGTGCCGAGGCGCTCGGCGGCGGCAATGAATAAGTCCGGGTCGGGCTTGGCGTGTACGACGTCATCGCGGGTGACGACCGTCGCCACCGCCGGGTCGATGCCGAGTGCGCGCAGATTGTGCTGCGCGGAAATCATGCGCCCGCTGGTGGCGATCGCCCAGGGGTGCTTCGCTTGGGTCAGATACGCCAGCAATTCGGTCGCGCCCGGCAACGGGCGCACCCAGGGTACGAGGCGGGCGTAGGCCTCGGCGTGATGGCGCTGCAGCGTCTCGAGCAGATCGGGGGTGATCTGCACGGACACCTCGCGCAAGAGCATCTCGGTGAACAGTCCGCCGCTCATGCCGATCCGGCGGTGGATGCGCCACACCGACAGTTCGATCCCGGCGGCATGCAGCGCCTGCTGCCACGCCAGGACATGCTGGTACACGCTGTCGACGAGCGTGCCGTCGAGGTCGAACAGGAAACTCACTTCGCGGCGGTGCAAGGGGATCCTCCAGATCGGGGTGCGTCGGTATTATCCGCGAGCCGCCGGACCGGCGGCAACGGCAATGGCGCGCAGGGTGATCAGAACGGCTCGCTCGCCGGCGCCGCTTCGGCCGCCTTGTCCGCACGCTCGGTCAGGGTCGCTTCGGTCAGCAGCAGCACGCTTGCGACCGACACGGCATTCTCCAGTGCAGTGCGTACCACTTTCACCGGATCGACGATGCCGGCTTGATACAGGTCGACGAAGCGGTTGCCGGCGGCGTCGAAGCCGATGTTCGCATTGCCTTGGAGCATCCGGTCGACCACCACGCCGCCATCGGCCGCCGAGTTCTCAGCGATCTGGCGCGCCGGCGCCTCCAGCGCGCGGCGCAGGATCTGCACGCCGGTGCGTTCATCTCCGGTGCACGCCGATTCAGCCGCGAGCACCGCGCTGGTGCAGCGCAGCAGCGCCAGTCCGCCGCCGGGCACGATGCCCTCGGCCACCGCGGCCTTGGTGGAACTGATCGCATCATCGAGCGCTTCCTTGCGGGCCTTCATTTCGGATTCCGAAGGTGCCCCGACCTTGATCACCGCCACGCCGCCGGCGAGCTTGGCGAGCCGCTCCTTGAGCTTCTCGCGGTCATAATCGCTGGACGCATCCTCGATTTCCTTGCGCAGCATGGCGATGCGTGCCTCGATGCGCACTTTCTCGCCGGCCCCGCCGATGAGCGTGGTGGTGTCCTTGTCGATCACGATCCGCCGTGCCCGGCCGAGCTGCGTGAGTTTCGTGTCTTGCAGTTTGAGTCCGAGTTCCTCGGACACCACCTCACCGCCGGTCAGCGTTGCGATGTCGGCGAGCAGCGCCTTGCGTCGATCGCCGAACCCGGGCGCCTTGACCGCACAGCTCTTCAGTACCGCTCTGACCTGGTTGACGATCAGGGTGGCGAGCGCCTCGCCTTCAATGTCTTCCGCCAGCACCAGGATGGGGCGCGCGGTCTTGGCGACCTGCTCGAGCAGCGTGAGCAGGTCCTTCAGCACCGTGAGCTTGCGGTCGCACATCAGGATGTACGCATCCTCGAGCACGGCTTGCATGCTCGACGGATCGGTGACGAAGTAGGGCGAGAGATAGCCTCGATCGAACTGCATTCCTTCGAGCACCTCGAGCGACGTCTCGATGGTCTTGGACTCCTCCACGGTGATGACGCCGTCGCCGCCGACCCTTTCCATCGCATCGGCGACCAATTCGCCGATGGTCGCATCGTTGTGCGCCGAGATCGTTGCCACCTGCACGCGCTCCTGGCGATGCTCCAAGGGCTTGGCCATGTGCTGCAGCGCATCGACGGCTGCGGCGAGCGCCCGATCCAGGCCGCGCTTCAGGTCGATCGCGCTCGCGCCGGCGGCCACGTTGCGCACCCCTTCGGCGTAGATCGTCTGCGCGAGCAGCGTTGCGGTGCTGGTTCCGTCTCCGACCCGCTCGCCGGTCTTCTCCGCCGCCTGGCGCAGCATCTGTGCGCCGAGGTTCTCCTCAGGATCCTCGAGCTCCATCTCCTTCGCGATGGTCACCCCGTCGTTGCACACGATCGGTGCGCCCCATTTCTTCTGAATCAGCACCGATTTGGATTTCGGTCCGAGCGTGATGCGCACGGCATCGGCCAGTTGCGTGGTGCCACGCAGGATCTTCTCGCGTGCCGCGGAGCGGAATAACACTTGCTTGGCCGTCATCGGGCACACTCCGAAAGCGCCTGCCGCGCATCTGCGCCGCATCGAGCCTAGGCACGCGGTCGGCGCGCGACCATCCGTACTAGTGCGCATTCCGGGGATCGGCGCGGTGCGCGACGGTTGCGGAAGCGCCGCGGGCCGCAGAGGTGTCCGCAGCCGAAGGTCTGCGCAGTGTCCGCATTCAACAAGTCCCATCCTGCAGCGCACGCCGTGAGTGCGGCCACGGTGAACGTGCGCGTGCGCGATCTGGCGCAGATGTTCAATTCCCTCGATGCTTCACCGTTCTGGGATCGCGATCTGGATGTGGATGCCGCGGCCTTCATCGAGGAGGAGTTTCGCGAGAACCGGGCCGTCGCGCAGTGGCACCTGCACGTGCACGCGAGCGAAGGCGCGGACCTGGCGGCCGATCTGCAGCCGGCCTTGGAGCATTACTACACGCGCATGGCGCACTCGACGGCCCTGCGTCTGCGCGAACAGCTGCGTCTCGGTGAATTTGCGTTGCTCGGCGGGCTGGCGATTTTTCTGCTCAGCATGAGCGCACGCGGTATCCTCTCACGCGTTGCCGCGCACGGTCTGTCGCGGCTGCTCGATGAGGGGCTCATCATTCTGGCCTGGCTGGCCTTGTGGCGGCCGGTGGAAACGCTCGTGTACGGTTGGATCCCCTTATATCGACAGCGGCGCCTGTATCGGCGCTTGGCCGCGATCAAGGTAACGGTCCGAATGGAGCACGCGCATCCGGCGCTGGCGAGCGTCGCCGCGCACCGACAGGAAGGCGGGGCCGTTGCGCCGCCGACCGCTCCCGATGCATCGCACCGCTCCTGATGCGCGCTGCACGATCGGCGCCGAGAAGGCGCCAAACGATTGAAATCAAATTGACATCCCGCCGCGCGATCATGCGCTCTTCTTCGGGACAGATGTCGCTTGGGAATTTTTTTTTGCGGCGCTACGGGAACCCACGATGCCCGGGTGACTCAACATAGAGGACGATCGTGCACTGCTCGGGTCGTGTGCTGCGGCATACACCCCGACAGTCAAATCACCAGGAGCGGGTGTCATGGCGGCAGAAGGCAATGTGTGGGCACTGGTATTGGCGGCGGGCGAAGGCAGCCGTCTGAAATCCCTCACCACCGCACCGTCAGGAACCGCCGTTCCGAAGCAGTTCTGCTCGCTATTCGATGGGCCGCCACTGTTGCATGAGGCCCTGCGGCGTGCGCAAACGCTCACGGACGAGGCATTCACGTGCGCGGTGGTCGCGGTGCACCATCGCCGCTGGTGGCAAGATGCGCTTGCGCCGTTGCCGCCAGGGAACATCATCGTGCAGCCGCGCAACTGCGGCACCGCGGTCGGCATCCTGTTGCCACTGCTGTACATTTTGCGGCGCGATCCAGAAGCCCGAGTGGTGCTGCTGCCCTCCGATCATCTGGTGCAGCACGAGTCGGTCCTCGCCGAATCGCTGGTGGCGGCGCTCGCGCAGCTGCCGAGACGCACACAGCAGGCGCTGCTGCTGGGCATCGAGCCGGAGGAGGTCGATCCTGAGCTCGGCTACATCGTGCCCGGTGAGCGCGATGCGCGCGGGGCATTGCGCGTTCTGCGCTTCGTCGAGAAGCCGCCGTTCGCTGAGGCGCGCGAGCTGATCGGCGGCGGTGCGCTCTGGAATGCATTCATCGTGGTCGCCGGCGCTCAGGCGCTGCTTGAGCTGTTCCGAGCCCGGATCGGCTCCGTCGTGGCGGCGATGGAGGCGGCCGTGGCCGCCGATTGCGAACACCCGCAGGCGCACGCGGTCGCCGCAGCGTACGAGCAGCTGCCCACGGTGGACTTTTCCCGCGACATTGTCGCCGGACAGGAGAGTGCGTTTCGCGTCATCGCGGTGCCGAAGTGCGGTTGGAGTGATCTTGGCACACCGCAGCGGGTCGCCGATGTGCTGCGCCGTGTGCCGCAGCCGCAGAGCGGTGCGCGTCTGCGCTCCGGCGTCGCCTTCCTGAGCCTCGCCGCGCAGCATCACCGGTTGCACAGGCTGCAGGGCGCCGCCGGCGCCTAACGCGGCGAGTGGGGGTCAGCGGCGCTGAGTGCGCATGCTGTCGAGTGCGCCTGCCATTCCACCGACCAGCGAACCGACCACTGCGCCCGCGGTGGTGAGCGTACCTACGGCGCCGAACAGCGGCAGCGCGGTGAGTACCGCAACGCCGGCGGATGCGCCGAGGGCGACATTTTTCAGCAGTGAGACGATCTTCATCGGCTCGGTCTCAGTCAGAAATGCGATGGACGGACATGCTAGCGAAGCGGCGGCGGTTGCGCACCGGTGTCGCGCGGGGACGTAAGCTCGCGCTGGGGCTTCGCGGCGCTCCTCGCCCAGGGCGCGGCGGTCCGTCACTGCCGCAGGCGCGGGAGGGGCCGCAGATGCCCCTGCCGCGCCTGCGGGATCCGGGATGGATCAGACCAGATGCCCGCGATGATGGACCGGGGGCGCAGCGGCACGCGGCACGGCCACTCTGGGCAGCAGGACGATGACCCGCGTCGGCGCGCGGATGGCCTGTAGCGGGATCACCGGCTGCAGGAAGCGGACCTCGAGCGGTACGCCCCGTCCGGGCAGCGGCAGCAGCCGGCCGAACATCACCGGCCCCGGCCACAGCGGCACCATCGGCCCGCTGAGCGCGGTTTCGATGAGTCGCATCTGCTGCATCTGCGCCTGCAGCGCATCGAACTGCGCCAGGACCCAGGGGGGCATCGGCGCACCTGCGCTGCGGGTCTCGGAGACCTGAACCATGGCTGCGCCGTTCGGCCCGCGCCACCGCCAGGTGTGCACACGGATCGGCCCGGCGGCAGTGCGTACCACTTGCACGACCTCCCGCAGGGGGACCGTGCGTGAGCCGACGCGGATGAACATCGGTTGCGCTGCCAATGCGAGCACCGGCAGGGCGATGCCCGCAAGGGCTACGGCAAGCACTTTCTTACGCATAGACACCTCCTTGAAGCTTGAAGCGACCGGCTCCGGAGGGAGTCCGGCTCGCAGATTCGACCACGCCGGCCGCCAGGAGTTTCGTGGCCGCACGGGTGCGCCCCTCAGGTGCTGCCGGCGTGCGAGCGCAGTGCTCTCGCACGCCGGTGCGGCCGGCCGCCCGCAGTGCCGTTCGGTCGGGCTCGGCATCGAGTTTTGCGACGGCGCGACGGCCGACATGCCGGGCGATGCTCGCGCCTTTCCTCGCGATCACGGTGCGGTGTGGAAGCGC
Organism: Pseudomonadota bacterium; assembly: GCA_021851405.1. Classification (GTDB taxonomy): domain Bacteria; phylum Pseudomonadota; class Gammaproteobacteria; order Steroidobacterales; family Steroidobacteraceae; genus 13-2-20CM-66-19. The sequence goes on along the minus strand of JAJZDW010000025.1, from coordinate 42,549 downwards.
TCCGGCGCAATGCCCTCAAACGGCCTGGAGTTGGCGGGCAGCCGCCTCCGCGGTATTTTCCGGTTTGGTGTTGAATGCAATGGCCGCCGCTGGCGCCGCCCTGTGAACCACGTTCACCACCATCTCGAACAGCGGGAGGCTTTTCGGTGGAAGTCTGAGGCCACCACCAATCACCACGCAATCGTAGGCCGTGGCCTTAAGCGCCTTCTGAAGCATGGCGCGGCCGGCCTCGTCCGGCGTGATCATGCAGGTGTCGCCCTCCCAGCCGCGAGCCTTGATCTGCTCGAGCGCGATGGCGATGCCCGCGTGGATCATCGGGGCGTTGAAGCCGGGCGGCAGGGACGGGTCTGTGAAATCGACGGTTTCGGGCTTCTGGCCGACAAAGAGAATGCGGGTCATGGGGGGTCTCCGTGAGTTGCAATGACACGATGGGCGGGGGCTGGGCGGGCGAGGGGGCGGCGGCAAGGACTCCCCGATGTGCTCCAGAGCTTCACGCCGCGCGTGAAGTGGCGCCGCGTGGGCCTGGAACACATGCGCGACGCTCGGCCCATGGCCGTCGGCGCGACGGGCAGCGGCCCTCGGATCTGCGGGTGTTCAGGGCGACGGCTGGGTCGGCTTTCATGATGCGCTTCCGGGGTTGCGAGCCGCCTGCTCCTCGAAGAAGGCGCGCAGTGTTCTCGGCGCGCACCGCGGGGGCATGCGCAGGACTGCGGACCCGTCCGCGCACCGTTGCGCCGCGTCGGGCGAGCTCCGGAATGACCACGCCGGCGAACTTGCCGTGGGCTCCCACGGCCAGAATTGTCTCGTCCATTGGTTCAATTTCCTTTCGGTCGGCGCGATCGCAGGCCGTGAAATCAATATAGTGCATCAGCTCGCCCCTCCTGGGTCTCGATCGCTGGACAGACTGTGCCATGAACTGCAACAATTGAGTCGTGCTCGATCTCAATCGCTTTCGCGTGTTCGAACGAGTCGCCGCCCTCAAGAGCTTTACGGCCGCGGGGCGGGCCCTGGGAATGCCGAAGTCCAACGTGAGCCGCTCGATCGCGAGACTCGAGGCTGAACTCGGCACTCGCTTGTTTCAGCGCACCACCCGCGAGGTGGTCCTGACGCACACCGGTCAAGCCCTGCTCGAACGAAGCGCGCAGATCACTCGCGCGCTCAACGAGACTTTGGCCTATGTGGGGGGACTCTCGGGACAACCCCGGGGGGTGCTCAGGGTCAGCGCGGGGATAGGGTTTGGCGTCAACGTCCTGGCCGCGCAACTGCCCGACTTCCTGCTGCGCTATCCTGACATCGACATCGCGCTCGATCTGGAAAGTCGCACGGCGGACCTCGTCGGTGAGGCCATCGACGTCGCGGTTCGCCTCGGCCCGCTGCCGGATTCCGGCTTGATCGCCGTGAAGCTCGGCGAGATGCACCGCTATCTCTGTGCCACCCCCGGGTATCTGGAACGGCGCGGAACACCGCAGTCCTTCGAGGAGCTCTCGCGCCACGACACCATCGACATGCCGTCACCGGAGGGTCGCATCAGGCCGTGGGTCTTCTCCCGTGGGCAGGAGACGACCCGCCTCGAGAAGACACCGCGCGTCTCGGTCAACGAGGCGCTGACGATTCATCGGCTCGTCATGAATGGTGCGGGCCTGGGCATCCTGACGGGGTACCTCTGTGGGCCTGAAATTGCCGCGGGGCGGTTGGTGCACCTTTTTCCGCAATGGTCGGTCGCCTCCGTCGAGGTGAATTTGGTCTTCCCCTCGCGGCGCGAACTGGCTCCGGCTGTGCGGGCCTTCGTCGATTACATGAAGGAAGTCAATCGATCGGATTCCGTGTGGATGCGGCGATCGTGACCCCGGGGAAGCGGTCCGAAGCGGCCCGTGCGAAAAATTCTCCGACGACCTCAGGCATCGTCGGTAGCATTCGCAACTTCTTGATTTATTGGCGCTCCCTACGGGATTCGAACCCGTGTTACAGCCTTGAGAGGGCTATGTCCTGGGCCTCTAGACGAAGGGAGCGCTGCGGGACCTGAGCCAGGAGCGCGGTATTATAGGTATCCTGAATGTTTCCTCAAGCAGAAAGCGCAGACTGAATTGAATTCTTCCGACCCGCGCCCCACAGCGCCCGCTCAGCCGCCCCGGGTGATTCCCCGGGCCGAGCACATCGTTTCTCGTGCCCACATCTCTCCGAATGCCTTGCGGGTGCTGTACCGACTGCGCGACGGGGGCTTCCAAGCCTTCTTAGTCGGCGGCTGCGTGCGCGACCTGCTGATCGGCTTGGAGCCGAAGGACTTCGATGTCGCCACCGATGCATTGCCGGAGCAGGTCAAGCGCCTGTTTCGCAACTGCCGCCTCATCGGTCGACGGTTCCGTCTCGCGCACGTCTTCTTCGGCCCGGAGATCATCGAGGTTGCGACGTTTCGTGCCTCGAGTGCACCGGAACCGGGGGAGGAGCCGATCGAGGATGAGGAGGATGAGGAGGAGGCCGAAGAGGCCGAACTCGACGGCGACGAGACCGATCTGATCGATCAGGGCGGGCCGGTCACCGAGGCGCGCGCGGCGCGCTTCGAGGCTGAACACAGCGCCCGGGAGACACTCGGCGATGCCGACACCGAGCGCATGTTCGATGCGACCGGGCGGATCCTGCGCGACAACATCTACGGCACGGTGGATGATGACGTGTGGCGCCGGGATTTCACGGCGAATGCGCTCTACTACAACATCGCCGACTTCTCGATCTGGGATTACACCGGCGGTGCCGAGGACATCGCGGCCCGGCGGCTGCGGCTGATCGGGGATCCGGAGACGCGCTATCGGGAGGACCCGGTGCGCATGCTGCGCGCGGCGCGCTTCGAGGCGAAGCTTGGCTTCCAACTCGATCCGGCCAGTGCCGAACCGATCGAGCGGCTGCGCTCTCTGCTCGGTGGCGTGCCACCGGCGCGCCTGTTCGATGAAATGCTGAAGCTGTTCCTGACCGGCCACGGTGCACGCAGTCTTCCGGTGCTGCGCCGCCGCGGTCTGCTCGCCGCGCTGCTGCCGAGCACCGAGGCCTACCTTGCAGCCCATCCGGGCAGCCTGGTCGAGCAACTGCTGATTCGGGGCCTGGAGAACACCGATGCGCGCGTCAAGGCGGGCCGCTCCGTGACCCCGACGTTCCTGCTCGCGCTGCTGCTCTACGGCCCGATCGCGGCGTTGATCGAGGCTATGCCGCCCTCGCGCTGGCACGAGCTTGCGGCGATCCTCGACGCCTGCGACCAGGCGGTGCGCGATGCCCAGCGGCACCTGTCCATCCCCAAGCGCTTCTCGCTCGGGCTGCGCGAGATGTTCGCTCTGCAGCCGCGGCTCGAGCATCCCCGGGGCCGGCGTGCGCTGCGCCTGCTCGGCCATCCGCGCTTTCGCGCCGGCTACGACCTGCTGCTGCTGCGTGCCGAGTTCGGTCTGGCCAACCCCGAACGGGCCCAGTGGTGGACCGATCTGCAGGCCGCTCCGGAAGCCGACCAGGGGCCGATGGCCGATGCGATCGCCAGCGGTGGCGCCGAGCGCAGCCCCGGGCAGAAGAGCCGCCGGCGCCGCGGCGGACGGCGCCGCGGCGCACCGGGCGCCGGCTGAGGGGGGGCTCGCCCGGTGCCGCAGTGGCGGCCGGCCTACGTCGGCCTGGGCAGCAATCTCGAGGATCCCGAGCGGCAGGTGCTCGGGGCCTTCGAGCGCCTCGGGGCGCTGCCGGACACGCGCGCCATCCTGCGCTCGCCGCTGTACGGGTCGCGTCCGATGGGTCCTGTGGCCCAGCCGGATTTCGTCAATGCCGTTGCGGGGCTGCTGACGCGGCTCGAGCCCGAGGCGCTGCTTCAGGCGCTGCTCGCCACGGAGGTCGCGCTCGGCCGACGCCGCGATGGACCGCGCTGGGGGCCGCGGCGGATCGATCTCGATCTGCTCGTCCTCGGCCGCGAGCGCCGCGCGCAGGGGACGCTGACGCTGCCGCACGCCGGTATAGTGGAGCGCAATTTCGTTCTGTATCCTCTGGCGGATATTGCCCCGGACCTCGACGTGCCCGGGCTCGGCCGGGTGTCCGAGCTCAAGACGCGCCTTGCGCCCGAGGGGCTGTGGCGAATTGATCGAGAACAATGAAACCCCATGCCCGCCGCAACTGAACCGAAGCCCGCCGCCGATCACCAGTACATCGTGGTGGAGGGTCCGATCGGCGTCGGCAAGAGCACCCTGGCGCGGATGCTCGCCCAGAGCCTCGCCGCCCAGCCGGTGCTCGAGGACGCCCCGGCCAATCCCTTCCTCGAGCGGTTCTACAAGAACCCGCGCGCCGGGGCGCTGCCGACGCAACTGCACTTCCTGTTCCAGCGCTGGCAGCAGCTCTCGGCTCTGAACCAGAAGGACCTGTTCGCCGCGGTGCGCGTTGCGGATTACCTCTGGGAGAAGGACCGGTTGTTCGCCCGCGTCACCCTCGATGATGCGGAGTTTGCGCTCTACGAGCAGGTGAGCGGCCGCCTCGACATCCAGGCGCCGAAGCCGGATCTGGTGGTCTATCTGCAGGCCCCCGTGGATGTGCTCCTGGAGCGCATTGCACGGCGCGCCATCGGCTACGAGCAGTACATCGACCGCGAGTATCTGGTGCGCCTGAATGAGGCGTACGCGCGCTTCTTCCATGAATACGAGGCAGCCCCGCTGCTGATCGTGAATGCCGCGGGCATCGATCCGGTGAACAACCCGACCGATTACGACGAGCTGTTCGCGGCGATTCGCCGCATGAAACGCGGGCGGCTGTACTACAACCCGATGGGTGCGCGGGCGATTTAGTAGACTAAGGCGATGTATACGCATCTGCAGCTGCGCGATTCGGACCGCCCGCCCGTCACGCTCGCCACGCTGGCGCGCATGAAGGCTCAGGGCGAGAAAATCGTGAGTCTGACCTGCTACGACGCGAGCTTCGCCGTCCTGCTCGATGCCGCCGACGTCGATGTGGTGCTGGTGGGTGATTCTCTCGGTATGGTGATCCAGGGCCGCGATACCACGGTGCCGGTGACCATGGACCAGATGGTCTACCACAGCGCCGCGGTCGCCCGCGGCCTGCACCGGCCGTTTCTCATCACCGATCTGCCCTTCATGAGCTATCCGACCAAGGAGCGGGCACTGGAGAACGCAGTGCGGCTGATGCAGGAGGGCGGGGCGAAGATGGTCAAGCTCGAAAGCGGCGGCGGGCAGGTGGAGATCGTGGAGTTTCTCGCCAGCCACGACATCGCGGTGTGCGCACACCTCGGGCTGAAGCCACAGTCGGTGCACAAGACGGGCGGATTTCGCGTGCAGGGCCGCGAGGACGCCGCCGCGCACCAGCTGATCGAGGACGCCAAGCGGCTCGAGTCGGCCGGTGCCGACGTGGTGCTGCTCGAGTGCATTCCGGCGGCGCTCGGGATGCAGATCACCGCGGCGCTTGCGGTGCCGGTGATCGGGATCGGCGCCGGGCCCGACACCGACGGCCAGATTCTCGTGCTGTACGACATTCTGGACATCACCACCGGGCGCAAACCGCGCTTCGTGCGCAATTTCATGGCCGGCGCCGGGGACAACCTCGAGGCCATCAAGCGCTACGTCGCTGCCGTGCGCGAGCGCGCCTATCCGGCTGCCGAGCACTGCTTCTAAGCCCATGCGCAACGTGACTCGCATCGCCGAGGTGCGCGAGGCCGTGCGCGAATGGCGCCGGGCCGGTGAGCGCGTGGTGTTCGTGCCGACCATGGGCAATCTGCACGCCGGGCACATGAGCCTGCTCGAGGCGGCCCGTGCCCACGGCAAGCGCTTCGTCGCCAGCATCTTCGTCAACCCGATGCAGTTCGGTCCGAACGAGGACTTCGCGCACTACCCGCGCACGCCCGAGCGCGACGAGCGAATGTTGAGCGATGCCGGCTGCGACCTGATGTTCATGCCGGAGGTCGCGCAGATGTATCCGAACGGCTCCGCAGCGGCGACACGCGTCGAGGTGCCGGGGCTCTCCGACATCCTCTGCGGGGAGTTTCGCCCGGGGCATTTCCAGGGCGTCACGACCATCGTCTGCAAGCTGCTGCACATCGTCGCGCCCGATGCGGCGGTGTTTGGCGAGAAGGATTTCCAACAGCTGACGCTGATCCGGCGCATGGTGAGTGAGCTGTGCATGCCGGTGCAGATCGTCGCGGCGGCGACGGTACGCGATGCCGACGGACTCGCCCTGAGTTCACGCAACCAGTACCTGACCGATGACGAGCGCGCTCGGGCCCCGGCGATCCACCGGGCGCTGCGCGAGGCGGCAGCGCATCTGGCCGTTGGCGACCTTGATGTCGCGGCGATCGAGCGCGACGGGCTGCGCGCGCTGACCCAGCAGGGGTTCCGTCCCGATTACTTCGCGGTCAAACGGGCCGCCGATCTGGGTCCGCCGCAGGCCGACACCCGGCACTGGGTGGTGCTGACCGCCGCTCACCTCGGCAAAGCGCGCCTGATCGACAACGTGCAGGTTGAGCGCTAGGGGCGACTCTGGCGCTGCAGCGCCCAGTCGATGTGCTCGCGCAGCAATGCCGAGGCATGCTCGCGCCGCGCCAGCAGCGCACGGCGTACCTCGGCATCGGGCGGGGCGTTGCCGAGCGCCACCGCGATGTTGCGCGACCAGCGCTCGTAGCCGATGCGGTAGATGGCGGAGCCCTGCATGCGCGCCTCGAACTGCGCCTCGCTCCAGGCAAACAGTGCCGTGAGCTGCGGCGCATCGAGCGCGTGGCGGACCTTGAAGTCCGGGTGCGAGGCGGTGCGCGCGAACTTGTTCCACGGACAGACCAGCTGGCAGTCGTCGCAGCCGTAAATGCGGTTGCCGATCGCGGCGCGCAGCTGCGGCGGAATCGGTCCGTCGAGTTCGATGGTCAAGTATGAGATGCAGCGACGTGCATCGAGCCGGTAGGGCGCGACGATGGCCGCGGTCGGACAGGCCTCGATGCAAGCCGAGCACGAGCCGCAGTGCGCGCTCGTGGGAGCATCGAGCGGTAGCGGCAGGTCGGTGAGGATCTCGCCGAGAAAGAACCACGAACCGGCCTCGCGTGCGATCAGGTTGGTGTGTTTGCCAATCCAGCCGAGACCGGCATCGCGGGCGAGCGCCTTCTCCAGAACCGGTGCGCTGTCGACACAGACTCGGTAGCCGAACGGACCGATCTGCGCGGCGAACTCACGGGCGAGCCGCGCCAGCGCCGCACGCATCACCTTGTGATAGTCGCGCCCGAGCGCATAGCGGGACACGTAGCCGGTGAGTGGATCGGCGAGCACCGCCGCGGCGGGCGCGGCGTCGGCCGGCCAGTAATCCATACGCACGCTGATGACGCGCAGCGCGCCGGGCAGCAGTTCGGCGGGCCGGCTGCGCAGCGTGCCGTGACGCTGCATGTAATGCATGTGCCCGTGCATGCCCGCCTCGAGCCAGCGCACCAGGTGGCGCTCGTCCTCGGCCAACTCCACCCCGGCAATGCCGAGGCGAGTGAAGCCGAGTGCGCGCGCGCGCTCGGCGAGTTCGCGCCTCAGAACCTCGGGCGGGGGGATGTGTTCGCTCATGGGGGCCTCAGGGGCCAGTATAATCAAGCCCATGTCGCTGCCCGTCTCGCTGTATACCTCGGCCCAGGTGCGCGCCATGGATCGCGCCGCGATCGCGCAGCTGGGCCTCACCGGCTACGCGCTGATGGAGCGGGCCGGCGAGGCGGCGCTGCGCGCGTTGCGCGAGCGCTGGCCGGGAGCGGGGCGGATCACGGTGGTGTGCGGCCCGGGAAACAACGCCGGCGACGGCTACGTGCTGGCGCGGCTGGCGCGCGCCGCCGGCTGTGCCGTCACCGTGCTCGCGGCGAGTCCACCGCAGCGTCTGCGGGGGGAGGCGCTCGAGGCCTGCGCGGCCTGGCGTGCGGCCGGCGGGACGATCGAGCCGTTCGCGGCGCAGGCGCTGCGGGAGAACGAGGTGCTGGTCGATGCGCTGCTCGGCACCGGGCTTTCCGGCGCGGTGCGCGCGGATCTGGCGCAGGCCATCCGTGCCCTCAATGCCAGCGGCCGGCCGATCCTCGCGCTCGATGTGCCCTCCGGTCTCGATGCCGACCGCGGCCTGCCGCTCGGGGAGGCGGTGCGGGCCGAGTGTACGGTGACGTTCGTGGCGCTGAAGACCGGGCTGCTGCTCGGGGAGGGACCCGAGCATTGTGGCGCGCTGGTGTTCGATGGCCTCGGACTCACCGGCCGGCTGTCCGAAGTGCCGACGGCGCGCCTCGAGCGGCTGGTACAGGCCGATCTGGAGCGGGCGCTGCCGCGCCGCGCCCGCGGGGCGCACAAAGGGGATTTCGGTCAGGTGCTGATCGTCGGCGGCGGTCCGGGCATGCCCGGAGCGGCGCGGCTCGCCGGGGAGGCCTGTCTGCGCGCCGGCGCCGGAAGGGTCACGGTCGCGGTCGCACCGCAGAACCTGGCGGCCGTCGTGAGCGGGCGCCCCGAATTGATGTGCGTGCCGCTGGAGCAACCCGAGACGGTGCGGACTCTCGCCGCGCGCTGTGATCTGGTGGCTGTCGGACCCGGGCTCGGACAGGACGCCTGGGCGCGCGCGGCGTTCGAGGCGGCGCTCGACTGCGGTAAGCCGCTCGTGGTCGATGCGGATGCGCTGAACCTGCTCGCGGGCGCGCCGCGCGGCGCACCGGCCTCAGGGTGGGTTCTGACGCCGCATCCGGGTGAGGCCGCGCGCCTGCTCGCCACGAGCACCGCGCAGGTCCAGAGCGACCGGCTCGGCGCCCTCGAGGCGTTGCTCGTCCGCTATGGCGGGGTGGTGGCGCTGAAGGGCGCCGGGACGTTGGTGGGCCGCCTGGGGACCGTGCCGGCCGTGTGCGAGCCGGGCAATCCCGGCATGGCCAGTCCCGGGATGGGCGATGTCCTCACCGGACTGATCGCGGGGATCCTCGCTCAGTGCCGCGACCCGTGGCGCGCTGCGCGCGCCGGGGTGCTCGCCCACGCGCGGGCCGGAGATGCCGCGGCGCGCGGCGGGCAGCGCGGGCTGCTCGCCGGGGATCTGATCGAGGAGTTGCGCCACTGCGTGAATTTCTGAACAGCGCGGCGGATACCGAAGCGCTGGGCGCGCGCCTGGCGCGCGCGCGGCCCGACGGGCGCGCGCCACTCGCGGTGCTGTATTTGTGCGGCGATCTGGGCGCGGGCAAAACGACGCTGGCGCAGGGGTTTTTGCGCGCGTGCGGTGTCACCGGCCCGGTTCGCAGTCCCACCTACTCGCTGGTGCAGTTGTATCCGCTCGAGGGGCAGACGGTGGCGCACCTGGATCTGTACCGCCTGCGTGCGCCCGAGGAGTTCGAGCACCTAGGGCTCGAGGCGTGGGCCCTGCCCGGATGTCTGTGGCTCATCGAGTGGCCGCAGCGGGCCGAAGGTGTCCTGCCGCCGCCCGATGTGACCGTGGCACTCAGCGTCCTCGGGGCCGGGCACGAGGCCGCGGTCACGTACGGCACCGCTGCAGGTGAGGCTTGGTGGGCGCGCTCCGCGCGCAATTCGAGTTGAAATGAGGGCGCGCGGCTCGTAGATTACGCCTCAACGAATGCCGCGAACCTTATGATCAGGAAGGTATTTTACATCTGCATTGCGACGCTGGGCGTCGTCGCCACCGGCGCGGCGCACGCCGGGGTCGACCATTTGGATCGGCTGTGGGTGTCGAATGCGCCCCAGGCCGCCACCGTGCGGCTCGAACTCGGCGGCTTCACGCAGGCCCATTATTTCCGGTTGACGAACCCGGACCGGGAGGTCATCGACCTGCTCGGCACGCGCGCCGGCGCCGGGCTGCGTCTGCCGCAGACGCGAGGCTGGGTGCGCGGGGTGCGCATGGGCCTGCAGCCCAACGGCGCACTGCGCCTGGTGTTCATCACCGGCTCGGCGGCCCACATGCGCCTGGTCTGGTTGCGCCCGACGCGCACCGGGCGGGAACTGCTCATCGAACTGCACGGCTTCGGCCCACTCGCGCCGCACCGAGCCGTCGGGCCCCCGCGTGCCATCCGCACCCGGTTGGGACCGATCGATGACGGACGCGACATCATCGTCACCGTCGATCCGGGCCACGGCGGCATCGATTCGGGCACCATCGGGCCGCACGGCATGATGGAAAAGACCATCACGCTCGCCATCGGCAGGCTGCTCGCGCAGCGCATCGATCAGCAGCGCGGGATGCGTGCGACCCTGACGCGCGACAGCGACGTCTACCTGACGCTCCGCGACCGCATGCGCATTGCGCGCCGCGATCATGCCGATCTGTTCGTTTCGATTCACGTCAACGACTGTGATGATCCGAACGTCGAGGGCGCTCAGGTGTACATCCTGTCGCTGCATGGCGCCTCGAACGAAGCGGCGCGCATTCTCGCGGCCCGGGAAAACGCCTCCGATGATCTCGCCGGGGTCCGTCTGCGTAACAAATCGCACACGCTGGCCACCGTGCTGTTGAATCTCTCTCAGACCACCACCATCGCGCACAGCGTGGTGGCGGCCCACGACGTCCTGCTCGCGCTCGACCGGTCGGTGCCCGTGAACAAAATGACGGTGCAGCAGGCGGCGTTCGTGGTGCTGAAGTCGCCCACCATTCCCTCGATGCTGGTCGAGACGGATTTCATGTCGGATCCTCGGCAAGCGGCCAAATTGCGCCAGCCCTGGTACCAGAAGCGCATCGCTGATGCGATCTTCGGCGGGATCCTGGCGTATTTCCGCAACCATCCGCCGGCTGGCACGCTGTTCGCCGAGGAACGTGCGGCTCGACTGCGCATGCTCGTGGCGCGCACCGCGCACTGAGGCGCTCGTCGCGGCTCCTAGGCGCGGTCCCCGGTTCGGTGAGACGTGCCAGCCGACCGCTCCAGAGGAGCGTCCCGCGGCGAGAGGTTCGCCTCGGTCACACGTCGGTCAGGAGTGCAATCTCACTCCAGACGGGCGCCTGCGGCCGGCGGGATTCCTTCGGCGCGTGCGTGCCCAGATAGAGATCATTGGAGAAGAGATCCCCGCCCGTGACCTTGAGGCCCTCGAACGGGCCGATGCTCTTGCGTTGGCCGTCCGCGCCGGTCACGCGCAGGTACAGCGCGGCGCGGCACTCGAGCACTCTGTGGTTGCGGCGCGCGACCTGCCAGAGGCCGCCGGTATAGCGGGCCGCGATGGCGTTGTCGGGTCCGCGCAGCGTCGCATCGGCGCAAATCCTGAAATAGGCGCCACGCACGAAAGTCATCGACTCGTTGCTCAGTTCCCAAAACGTGAGCGTGATCACTCAGCGCGCTCGAACGTTCAACACGCCAAGCGCGCGCGCACTCGGCATCCGCGCGGCGAGGATGCCGTGGGGCAGTCGCGGCGGCGCTGCGCGCGCCGGTGCAGGCGAGAGAGCCGCGCCGCCGGTGGGCGCAGTCCCTGCGGGTCGCTTGGCGAATCTGAGCATGGTGCAGTCTGCCGGCCGGGCGGGCGTCAATTCGGTCTCGACGCCGGTGCGCTGAACGGGGAGTGGGGATGAACGTCGAGGGCGATCGCCAAGCGCAGCGTGCCGAGCGCGGCGACCTCATCCGGCGGCAGTTCGATTCTGAACATCTCGCGCGCAAACAGGCTGACCAGCAATTCCGCCACGCCGCCGTCGTCGCTCAGTTGCTTCAGGAACGGTTGCGCGCGACGCAGGTGATTGAGCGTCTTGGAGATCACGGATTCGACCGTGACCCCGTCGCCGGAAAGCTGCGGTTCGCTCATCAACCGTCCCATCCAGTAGCTGTCGCGATGCGATCCGCCGAGAAGCGCGCCGGCATCGTCACGGCGCGGCTCGCCGACCCGCCACGCATGCTGCGGCTCGATGCCGAGCGCTGCGCTGATCGTGTGCGGATCGAGTGTCGGATGGCGAATCCGCAAAGAGACGGTGAATTCGTACTCGCTCATGGGCGTGACGGATCGGGGCAGGTGGACGGGCCTCTCGAGCAAGCCCGCCGGCGAGCGCGGACTCTCAGTGCGCCGCACTCAGTCGCTGCCGCTGTTCTTCGGCGAGGCGGTGCGGTCCGGGCCGGTCACCTGGGTGGCGAATGCGCGCAGACAGTCGCGTGAGCAAATGATGACGGGCGCCTCCTGGTCATCGAGTGAGCCCCGATTGGGGTGGCGGCTCAACCGAAAGTGCTCGTTCGGGCGCCGTCCGTCTTCGAAGCCGACGTCGCGTTCGCAGACGTCGCACGTCATCACCAGAATTTCTTCCGCGGGACGGTACCGTCCCGTCTTGCGCCACGCCATGGCACGGACCTCGCAGCAACGATATTCATTGCAGCCGCCCCGGCCGTCACGGCCGGGGCGGCTGCAATGGGCAAAACTCAGTAGCGCCGCGCGCCGCCGCCGCCGCCGCGGTTGCCACCACCGCCCGAACGCTCGCGATCCTGCGCCTCGTTGACCCGCAGCGGGCGGCCATCAAAGTCCGCCCCATTGAGCGTCTGCATCGCGCGCGCCGCATCGGCGTTGGGCATCTCGACGAACGCGAAGCCGCGCGGTCGACCCGTCTCGCGGTCGGTGATCATGGAGACTCTCTCGACCGTCCCATGCTGTGAGAACAGAGCATTTACGGCTTCTTCGGTGGCCGTGAAGGGGAGATTTCCAACGTAAAGTTTGGTCACTGCGAGATACTCTTGAGAATAACGGGTGTTGAGCCGCAGGCATCTCCTGCGACGTGGTTCGCGGAGCTTTGCGCGGGTGGCAGACATTGGCAGGTGGGGCGCGCCGCAGAGCAGCGCGTGACGCCAAGGCAGACAAGCCGAAAAGATACGAGCCGCCTGACAGGCTACAGGATCGCAGCCAAGCTGCCAAACTTTTATGCGCCGCGCTCGGCGTCGCCACGAGTTCTCGCTTGCGTCGGCGTTGCGGTGCGCGCATGCTGGTTCTACTCGTTCGCGCGCGACGGCGCCGATACACGAGCCGTCCCGAGCGGGTGCTCGTCAATCGCACCCGGCCATCACGACGATGTTGTGCGACAAGATAAGGGGGCGGACTTTGGCGGGAAGTCCGGCCGGTATTGCCTGCGCCCCTAGCTGCCGCCGTCTTCATCCGAGTCGGGTTGGCCGTCGTACGGGACGGCGCGGCACGTCAAGACGACGGATTTGAGCCGGCCGGCCCACCCGGCCCACGGGTGCGACGGTCGATTCGGGCATTCTTCCAACGGATCAAACTCAGGAGCCGATGCGCGTGATGAACCTTTCTCTATTTGACGCGTTCGGCAAGTTCGGCGCCAAGCCGACCAGCCGATTCGGCAGCCTCTCCGCGATGGCGAACGACGGCGCGTTGGTGATCAATTGCCGCCAAGCGCATTTTTCGCACCCCTCGTCCGGGGTTTTGCGCTACGAGACCAGCATATCCGCCGCGCAGGCCGGCGCCGGAGTGCTCAAAACACTGGGTGAACATCTGACCCGCGCGCGCGAGGGCGATTTGCCGGTCCGGATGGTGGTCACGTTTGAGCAGCGGCAGAAGACGGGCAAGGCGGGCGGCTATTTCGTCCGTCCTGATCTGATCGGCAAGGTGGCAGACTTCGATGGCGATCGCTTCGCGATCGATTTCACGCGGCCGCAGGCTGCGGCCGTGGAAACCAGCGCGCGCCGGCGCAAATAACACTCATCAGCGCGATGGCGAACAAACGGCCATCAGGGTGAAACGAAGGCGCAGACCGCACGGTACCTTAGATCCGGAATCGCCGCCGCGCATGCCCGGGCACTCCATGACGCCCTCGATCCGCCGCGAGGGGCTGGCGATGGCCGTGTCCACGTTTGCGGCCAGGTCGAAACCGCCGTTGCAGTCGCTGTAGGGGCACGGGAAGGTGAAATGGGCGCGCGCCGGCGGGTGCAGGATGCGCGATTGCGGGACGGGCGTGCTGGACCCGCCACCCTCGAAGCGCAGATCAAAGTGCAGCTGTTCCACCATGGGGAACAGGGTGCGCAACTTGGGAGCGGCTTCCTGGTCGCGCCGCAGCTGTGCGGCGCGGTCTTGACTCGTGGGCGTTGCGCGAGTGTTCGCCAGCTTCATGCGCCGCTCATGGGCGTCGGGTCAGCGGGACCCGCGGCCGGATCCTGCGACGGTGCGGCACTCTCGGTGGGGCTGGTGGCGCGGGCGGCCCGGCGTTGCTGCTTCTCGAGCTGGCGTGCAGCCCTGCTTTGTTCCTTCTGCTTCTTGGCCAGGCGATAGTTCGGTTTCGGCACTGAGACTCCTCGGTCGCGTCACTTTTCAAAATGGCATTTCACGCCACACTCTACTCTGTTTCGTCCGCTCGGACCTGACGTTCGCCTAGCGTGCGCACCGCCAGACCTCGTGCTTTTTTAAAGCCCAGACTCCGCTCTGCGTCACGAGGTTCATAACAGCACACGGGTGACTTCGATCCGCCAGCCCCTCGCGCGCGCATCGCGCATCGCGGTGGCCGGACCGAGGCTGCGCGGCGGGTCGCGCGTTACGTCCGGTCCCATCGCCGGTGCACGGGCGATGGGACCTGTGCATTCATCCAGTTTCCCGGCCGTCAGCAGGACCGGGAGCAGACCGAACGGAGCGGCGGACCTCGCTCGACGTCGTCAGTCCCTCACCGAGACGCTTCAGACTCCGCTTCGCTCCCTTGCGATGGAGGGGCGCCAGGTGCGCCGCGACAGGCGGGCGAAATTGGTTTAGACGATTGTTTCAGGGCGTAAAATTAGCAATCTCTGGTCGCGCATGGGAGCGCTGCGGCGGACCGCCCCGGGGGGCGATCACCGGCCCGTACCCGTCCGCAGGCGAGCACGACGCAATTGAACTTTTGATGCGATATCTATACCATGCCGGCCCCTTCTGCCCTCGAGTCCCGGATGTACCCAGACCAGGTATGGGGATCGAGGAGGGCGCTGCTCTCTTCAGCGCAGACCATTTTGGACAGAATGTGCCGGGCCCGTTCGCCCGGCTGCTCGACAGTGTGAACCGAAAATTCGATACGGAAACTTGCCATGCCTCGCACAACCGCGCTTTCTGATATCCGCAACATCGGCATCATCGCCCACGTCGATGCCGGCAAAACGACGACGACGGAGCGCATCCTGTATTACACGGGGCGCAAGCACACCATCATCGACATCCATGACACCAAGGATCTGAAGACCTCGACCACGACGGACTACCTCGAGCAGGAGCAGAAGCGTGGCATCACGATTCAAAGCGCCGCGGTGTCCTGCTTCTGGCGCGGGAAGAAGATCAACCTGATCGATACCCCGGGGCACGTCGATTTCACCATCGAGGTGAATCGCTCCCTGCGCGTACTGGACGGCGCCGTAGTGGTGTTCGATGGCGTCGCTGGCGTGGAGCCGCAGTCCGAGACCAACTGGCGTCTGGCGGACAACTACGGCGTGCCGCGCGTCTGCTACGTCAACAAGATGGATCGCAGCGGTGCGAGCTTCACGCGCTGCGTCGACATGATCAAGAAGCGTCTCGGCGCGCGCCCGCTGCCGGTGCAGATCCCGATCGGCTCTGAAGACAACTTCAAGGGCATGATCGATCTGGTCGAGATGAAGGCCCTGGTGTGGAGCTCGGACGACAAGGACGCCGAGTGGCAGACGCTCGAGGTCACGCCGGATCTGGCCGATCAGCTCGATATCCACGTGCCGACGGATCGCAAGATCCTCGCCGATGTGGAGAAGTACCGTACGGAGCTGATCGACACCTGCCTCGAGATGGACGACGAGGCGATGCACAAGTACATCGAGGACGGTCACGCGCCGTCGGCCGAAGTGCTGCGCAAGTGTCTGCGCATCGGCACCGTGACGGGGGCGTTCAACCCGGTGCTGTGCGGCTCCTCGTACAAGAACAAGGGCGTTCAGCAGGTCCTGGACGCCGTCATCGATTACATGCCGGCGCCGACCGACGTCTCGGCCATCAAGACGCTGGACGAGGACGGTAACGTCACTGGCGAGCGCAAGTGCTCGGATGACGAGCCGTTCAGCGGGCTGGCGTTCAAGGTCATCAACGATGCGTACGGCGCCCTGACGTTCGTGCGCGTGTACTCCGGCGTGCTCACCCGGGGTGCCTCGGTGCTGAACACCACGCGCGGCAAGCGCGAGAAGATCGGCCGCATGGTCGAGATGTTCGCCAAGGAGGCCAACCCGATCGAAGAGGCGCGCGCCGGTGACATCATCGCGCTCGTCTCCATGCAGGAAACGGAGACCGGCGACACGCTCTGTGACGCCGCCAATCCGGTGATCCTCGAGCGCATGCGCTTCCCCGATCCGGTGATCAGCGTGTCGGTGCAGCCGAAGGTCAAGGGCGATCAGGAGAAGTTCGGTGCAGCCCTGGCGAAGATGGTTCGCGCCGATCCTTCGCTGCATCTGGAGACCGATCGCGAGACGGGCCAGACGATTCTGCGCGGCATGGGCGAGCTGCACCTGGAGGTGACGCTCGATCGGATGCGCACGGAATTCAACGTCGAGGGCACCATGGGCGAGCCGCAGGTCGCCTACCGCGAGACCATTACGCGCAAGGTCGACGAGCAGTACGTGCACAAGAAGCAGACCGGCGGTTCCGGTCAGTTCGCCGAAGTGTGGATCACGTTCGAGCCGCTTGAGCGCAGCCAGGGGTTCGAATTCGTCGATTCGACCTCGGGCGGCTCGGTGCCGCGTGAGTACGTGCCGGCGGTGGAGAAGGGATTGAAGCTGCAGAAGGAAGATGGCGTGCTCGCGCACTTCCCGACCGTGGACTTCCGTGCCACGTTGACGGACGGCAGCTACCACGATGTCGACTCGAACGCACTGACCTTCGAAATCGCCGCCAAGGCCTGCTTCCGCGAAGCGATGCGCAAGGCGGGCCCGATCCTGCTCGAGCCGGTGATGAAGGTCGAGACGGTGACCCCGGGGGACTATCTGGGCGATGTCATCGGCGACATGAACCGTCGCCGCGGCATGATTCAGGACCAGCTCGAACGCGGTGCCAACATCGCGGTCGTGGCCACCGTGCCGCTGTCGGAGATGTTCGGGTACATCGGTCAGCTGCGCTCGATGACCAGTGGTCGCGCCTCGTACACCATGGAATTCTCGCACTACGAACCGGTGCCGAAGAATGTGGCGGACGAGGTGATCGCCGCGGTGAGTGAGGCGAAGGCGGCGGCGAACGCCTGAGGCCCGAGGCCCTCGGGTCTGTCGAACCCTGCGGCCGGGCCGGAACAAGCGTTCCGGCCCGGCCGCGTCGTTTACGCGGGTTCGAGTGTCCGGGCCGCGCGAATGACGCTCTCGGTCAGTTGCGCCAGCACGGGCACCTCCAATCGAGTCACCTGCCAGTAGAGCGCAACGTCGAGCGCCGTGCCGGCGGCCAGCTCGACCAATGCGCCGGACTGCAGGTGCGCGCGCGCCATCGCCAGCGGATTCATGCCCCATCCGAGTCCCGCCAGCGCGGCGTCGAGAAACGCTCCGGTCGACGGTAGTCGGTGAGCGGGCAGCGGCACGTCGCGATGCACCTGCCGATGCGCCCACCGTTCCTGCAAGCGGTCATTGCGGTCGAACACCAGGCTCGGCGCCTTGGCCAGAGCGTCCGCCGTCACGCCCTCGGGGAACCAGCGCTGGACGAAATTCGCGCTGGCGGTCGCGACGTAACGCAGCGCGCCGAGCCGGCGGCTGCGGCACCCCTGCACGGGTGCGCGCAGTGCGGTCACCGCCGCCAGCACCTGGCCGCGCCGCAGCCACTCTGCGGTGTGTTCCTCGTCATCCAGCGTCAGGCTGAGCAGCGTGCCGTGATGGGCCGCGAAGTCCTTCATCGCACCGATGAACCACGTGCCGAGGCTGTCCGCATTCACGGCGATGCGCAGGTTGGCGTGCGGGGCGTCGATCGATTCCCGCGGCAGCGTCGGCAGCTCGCGGCGCAATTCCGCTTCCAATACCGAGATCAGTTCGGCATGGCGGCAGAGGCGGGCGCCCACTTCCGTGGCGACGCACGGGCGTCCGCGCACCATGAGCGTGGCGCCCACACGTTCCTCCAGCAGCCGCACGCGCTGCGAGACCGCCGAGGGCGTGACGTGCAGTAATCGCGCGGCGCGCTCGAAGCTGCCCTCGCGGGCGACCGCCGCGAGGGCCGCGAGCAGCGTCTCGTCCAGCATGGAGTTGCCCCGCAGCAGACCTTAGAGAAACTTACGCAAGATTAGCAAAGGTCGTTGGTCGAAGCGCTGCGGTCCACCGACACTGGCGACATGTTCGCAGGATCCCTTCGCGCCTACGCCACCGGTCTGTCCCTCGGGATCTCGCTGATCATCGCGATCGGGGCCCAGAATGCCTTCGTGCTGCGCCAGGGGTTGGCGCGCTCGCACGTGCGCCTGGTGGTTGCGGTGTGCGTGCTGCTCGATGCGATGCTGATGGCCATAGGGGTCAGCGGCGTTGCGAGCGCGCTCGGTCGCACGCCCTGGGCCCTCGATGGCGTGGCCCTCGCCGGTGCGGGGTTCCTCGGGTGGTACGGGCTGGCCGCGGCGCGCCGGGCCCGGTCGGGAACTTCGGCGCTCGCCGTGACGAGCGGGAGCCCGCGAGGGGCGCGTCAGGCCCTGACCCAGACGCTCGCCGTGTCGTTGCTGAACCCGCACGTGTATCTGGATACCGTACTGTTGGTCGGATCGGTGGGCGCGCAGCAGCCCAGTGCGCTGCGCGGGGCATTTCTGGCCGGCTCGTGCAGCGCGAGCCTCGGCTGGTTCGTCACTCTGGGATTCGGCGCCCGCCGGCTCGCCCCGCTGTTCGCCCGTCCGCAGGCCTGGCGAGTGCTGGATGCCGTGATCGCGCGGGTCATGTGGAGCGTGGCGGGCGCTCTGCTGCTGAGGCTCGTGCACGGGTGAGTGGGCACTGTCCGGGGCCGCGCCAAGCCTGCTAGTCTTTACGGCCGAACGGCCGTGCGAACCGCCCTCCCAAGCCCCCATGCCCATCCGCGTCCTGCCCAACGAATTGGTCGATCAGATCGCCGCCGGTGAGGTCATCGAGCGGCCCGCGTCGGTCGTGAAGGAACTCATCGAGAACAGCCTCGATGCCGGAGCGCGGCGCATCGAGGTGGATGTGGAGCAGGGCGGGGTGGGCCTGGTGCGGGTGCGCGACGATGGCTGCGGGATCGAGCCGCAGGCTCTGCCGCTCGCTCTGACGCGCCACGCGACGAGCAAGATCGCCTCGCTCGAGGATCTCGAGGCGATCGGGACGCTGGGGTTTCGGGGCGAGGCGCTGCCCTCGATCGGCTCGGTGGCGCGGCTGCGGATCGCCTCGCGAACGGCCGACGCGGCGCACGGCACGGAGATCCTCGTCGAGGGCGGCTCGATGGGGGCGGTGCGTCCGGCCGCGCAGCCCCCCGGCACCACCATCGAGATGCGCGATCTGTTCTACAACGTGCCGGCGCGGCGCAAGTTCCTGCGCACCGCTGCGACCGAACTCGGCCACATCGCGCGGCTGCTGGAGCGGCTCGCGCTCTCGCGCCCGGACGTGACGCTGCGCTTGCGCGCCGGGGAGCGTGTGCTGATCGATGCACCGGCGGGTGCGCCTGCCGCGCGCATCGCCCAGCTGCTCGGTCGGGAGTTCCTCGAGAGCACCCTCGAGGTCGATCATGCCGCCGGTCCGGTTCAACTCACCGGCTGGATCGGGCTGCCGACGACCGCGCGGGCCCAACCGGACCAGCAGTACTGGTTCGTCAACGGCCGCCCGGTGCGCGACAAGCTGCTGATGAGCGCCGCACGGCTGGCGTATCGGGACGTGCTCTATCACGGCCGTCACCCGAGTTATGTGCTCTACCTGACCCTCGATCCGCGGCTGGTCGACGTCAACGCCCACCCGGCCAAGCTCGAGGTGCGCTTCCGCGACAGCCGGCAGATCCACGCATTCGTGATGCGCACTCTGGAGCGCTCGCTCGCCGCGACCCGGCCGGAGTCGGCTGCCGCGCCGGCGGTGCCGGCCGCGCCGCTCATCGGGGCCGGCGCGCCGATGGCCTCACCGGCGCGCACGAGCGGTCACTTCGAGTTCGGCGCACCGCACCCCGCGCCCGCCACGCACCCGCACGGCGACTGGGCGCTCGCAGCTGCCGTGCGCGATCGCCCAGCACCCCAGGGGGCCGAGGGGGCTGGCTGCGCCGGTGAGCCGCCCCTCGGGGTGGCGCTGGCGCAGCTGCACGGCATCTACATCCTGGCGCAAACCGCCGAGGGGCTGATCGTCGTCGATATGCATGCGGCGCACGAGCGAGTGCTCTACGAGCAATTCAAGGCAGCCCGCGGCACCGGTCCGCCCGCGGCCCAGCAGTTGCTCGAGCCGCTGGTGGTCGAACTGAAGCCCGTCGATCTGGAGCGGCTGCTGGCGCAGCGCAGTCTGTGGGAGGCGGCTGGCTTCGAGCTGGAGGCGCTCGGGCCGAGTCGGCTCGCGCTGCGGCGGGTGCCGGCGCTGCTGGCCGGCGCCGAGGTGGTGCGCATCGTGCAGTCGATGGCCGAGGACCTCGGCCGGGACGATCCGGGCGACCATTTCGATGCCCTCGATGATCGGTTTCTCGGCACGCTCGCCTGCCGTACGGCCATTCACGCCCGGCGCCGGCTCACCCTGGCCGAGATGGACGCGCTGTTGCGGCAGATGGAGCGCACCGATCGGGCCAATCAATGCAATCACGGCCGGCCGACCTGGACGCGCCTGACGCTGCGCGAGCTCGATCAGCTCTTTCTGCGGGGCCGCTGATGAGCGCGCCGGGCACGGCGCGGCCGGTCCTGATCCTCACCGGACCGACCGGCAGCGGCAAGAGCGGATGGGCCGAGCGTCTGGCCGAAGAGGCGCCGGTGGAGCTGGTCAGTGTCGATTCGGCGCAGGTGTACCGGGGGATGGACATCGGTACGGCAAAGCCTTCGTTAGCGCTCAGGGCGCGGATCCCCCATCACCTGATCGATGTCTGCGACCCGACGGAGGGATACTCCGCCGGCCGGTTCGTGACCGACGCGCTCACCGCCATCCACCTCATCCAGGCCCGCGGGCACATCCCGCTGCTGGTCGGCGGCACGATGCTGTACCTGCGCGCGCTGCTCCACGGTCTGGCGCCGCTGCCGCAGGCGTCCCCGGAGCTGCGCAGGGCGTTCGACGCGCGCGCCGCGCGCGAGGGGTGGCCGGCGCTGCATGCCGAGCTCGCCGGGCTCGATCCGGCGGCCGCGGCGCGGATCAATCCGAACGACGCGCAGCGCATCCAGCGGGCGCTCGAGGTCTGCCGGCTCACCGGCGAGCGCCTCTCGGACCTGCACGGACGGACCGAGCCGCCCCTACAGGGCATGACGGTGTGGAGCTGGGCGCTCGCACCGCCGCTGCGCGCGGTGCTGCACCGCAGGCTCGCCGAGCGCTTCGAGGCGATGATGGATGCCGGTCTGCTCGAGGAAGTGCGCGCGCTCTATGCGCGGGGGGATCTGACGGCCACGCACGCGGCCATGCGCTCGGTCGGCTATCGGCAGCTGTGGGGCCATCTGGCGGGTGACTACGGCCGGGCCGAGGCAGTTCAGCGGGCCATTGCCGCGACCCGCCAGTTGGCCAAGCGGCAGTTCACCTGGATGCGCTCGGAGGGCTTTGCCGAGTGGCTCGATCCCGAGGCGCATGCGCTGTCGTGGATTCGCGACGTCCGGCAACGCATCGAGGCGCTCGCGCTGTGAAACACGACGCGTGATGATAATATTGAGCGTCCGTATCGCTTCAGCCTGCTGTGAACGCAGGTGCTTGCATCACTCCCCGTAGGGTCGCCCCGGCGATCCCTAAACGCCCAAAAATTACAATCTGTGAGAATAAGGAGAACCCGATGGCCAAAGGCCAGTCGCTCCAAGATCCCTTCCTGAACGCACTGCGTAAAGAACGGGTCCCCGTGTCGATCTATCTGGTGAATGGCATCAAGCTGCAGGGCCAGATCGACTCGTTCGACCAGTTCGTCGTACTGCTGAAGAACAGCGTCAGCCAAATGGTCTACAAACACGCCATTTCCACGGTGGTGCCGGCGCGCAACGTGCGCCTGTCCTCCGACGAAGAGGGTGCAGTGGAGATTGCCGCCGAGTGAGCTGCGCACGCGCACGCGCGCGCACAGGCCGGGAACTGAATCGTGTTTGAACGCCCGCGTTCCGGTGAGCGCGCACTCTTGGTGCGCGTCGGTTTCGGCGGGCCGGTCGATCCGGAGGATCTGGCGGAATTCGGCCAGCTCGCCCGATCGGCGGGCACCGAGCCGGTCGGCACGGTGACCGGGCGGCGCGAGCGGCCCGATCCACGGTTCTTCGTCGGCAGCGGCAAGGCCGAGGAGCTGCGCCAGGCGGCCGAGGCCGGGGACGCGGAGGTGATCCTCATCGATCACGCCCTCTCCCCGAGCCAGGAGCGCAACCTGGAGAAGCTCACCGGACGCCGTGTGCTCGACCGCAACGGGCTGATCCTCGACATCTTCGCGCAGCGGGCGCGCAGCTTCGAGGGCAAGCTCGAGGTCGAGCTCGCACAGTTGCGCCACATCGCCACGCGCCTGGTGCGGGGCTGGACGCACCTGGAGCGCCAGAAGGGCGGTATCGGCATGCGCGGTCCCGGCGAGACGCAGCTCGAGACCGATCGGCGGCTCATCGCCCAACGCGTGCGGCTGCTCACCCGCCGGCTGGAGAAGATCCGCCAGCAGCGCGAGACGGGCCGGCACGTGCGCGCCGAGATCCCGGTGCCGTCGCTGGCGCTCGTCGGGTACACCAACGCGGGCAAGTCCACGCTGTTTCGAGCGCTGACGGGCTCCGAGACGTACATCGCCGATCAGCTGTTTGCGACGCTCGACCCGACGGTGCGCCGCATTGCGCTGCCGGGCGGGACGCCGGTGGTCGTGGCCGACACGGTGGGGTTCATCCGCGATCTGCCCCATGAGCTGGTCGCGGCCTTCCAGTCGACCCTGACCGAGGCTCGCGAGGCGACTTTGCTGCTCCACGTGGTCGATGCGAGTGATCCGCGCCGCGACGAGCACATCGCGCAGGTCAACGACGTGTTGGCGCAGATCGGCGCGCAGGACATCCCGCAGGTGCTGCTCTACAACAAGATCGATCGCCTGGGCCGCGCGGCGGGCGTTGAGCGCGACGCGCAGGGCGCGGCGAGTGCGGTGTGGATTTCGGCGCAGGCGCGCGAGGGCATGGAGCTGCTCACGAGCGTGCTCGCCGAGCGGCTCGCGCGCAGCACGCGGGATGCGCGCGTGCGGCTGCCGCCGGGCGCCGGCGCGCTGCGCGCGAGCCTGTACGCCGCCAAGGTGGTGCGCGCCGAGCACGCCGCCGAGGACGGCTCGATCGAGCTGTCCGTGCAACTTCCCGATGCCGAGGTGCTGGCGCTCGCGCGCACCCCGGGGGTCGAGATTCTCGAGACACAACATCCGGATTCCTGATTGAGGAGCGCAACTGAAGTGGGCAGATTCGTTGTCGTGATCGGCACGCAGTGGGGCGATGAGGGCAAGGGCAAGGTCGTCGACCTGCTCACCGAGCGCGCCGCGGCGGTGGTTCGCTTCCAGGGCGGGCACAACGCCGGCCACACGCTGGTCATCGGCGGGACGAAAACCATCCTCTCGCTGATCCCCTCCGGAATCCTGCGCGAACACGTGCGCTGCTTCATCGGCAACGGCGTGGTGCTCTCCCTCGAGGCGCTGCTGAAGGAGAGCCGTATGCTGATCGAGCAGGGCGTGCCGGTGTTCGAGCGGCTGAAAATCTCCCCGCTGTGCCCGCTGATCCTGCCCTCGCACGTGCTGCTCGACCAGGCGCGCGAGCGCGCCCGGGGCGTCAACGCCATCGGCACGACCGGTCGGGGCATCGGCCCGGCGTATGAGGACAAGGTCGCACGTCGCGCCGTGCGCGTGGCGGATCTATTCCAGCGCGAGCGCTTCGCGGCCAAGCTCGGCGAGGTGCTCGACTTCCACAACTTCGTTCTGCAGCATTATTTCCGCCAGAATCCTGTCGATTTCCAAAAGACGCTCGATGAGCAGCTGGCTTACGCCGAGACCCTCGCGCCGCTCTTGACGGATGTGACGCTCGATCTGAGCCGGCTGCGGCGCGAGGGTGCCAACGCGCTGTTCGAGGGCGCGCAGGGCGCCATGCTCGATGTCGACCTCGGCACCTATCCCTACGTCACCTCCTCGAATACCACGGCGAGCTTCGCCGGTACCGGTTCGGGCCTCGGACCGCGGTCATTCGACTACGTGCTCGGCATCGTTAAGGCGTACACCACGCGCGTCGGTGCAGGTCCCTTCCCGACCGAGCTGTTCGATGACTACGGCGAGCATCTCTCGCGGGTCGGTCACGAGTTCGGGTCGGTCACCGGGCGGCGTCGGCGCTGCGGTTGGTTCGATTCCGTGGCGCTGCGCCGGGCGATCGTGCACTCGAGCGTCTCGGGGCTGTGCATCACCAAGCTCGATGTGCTCGATGGACTGGAACTGATCCGGGTGTGTGTCGGGTACCGCACCGGCGGGCAGATCGTGAGCGAGCCGCCGCTGAGCCTCGAGGGCTACACCGCACTCGAACCGGTGTACGAGGAAATGCCGGGATGGCGCGAGTCGACCGTCGGGGTGACCGATTACGCGGCGCTGCCGCTCAACGCGCGCAAGTACCTCGAGCGTCTCGAGACCCTGGTTGGCGTGTCGATCGATGTCATTTCGACCGGACCGGATCGCGAACAGACCATCGTGCTGCGTCATCCGTTCGGCTGAGGCGCTGCGGCCGGCGGCGCGCCAGGACGAGCAGTCCGAGTAGGACTGCGGTAGCCGCTGCGAGCGCGGGTACGGACGCCCTGAGCGTCGCGCACAGAGCGCCGAGGTGCGCCCCGAAGCAATACCCGATGAGCAGAAACTCCCCGATGCCGAGCAGCACGCCCGGTGTGTTGAAGGTCAGGAACGTGCGGTAATCGAGCTCGAACGCCCCGGCGAGCGTCGGGGTGACCCAGGAGAGCGGACCGGCGAGTCGTGCCCAGAACACCGCGCTCGCGCCGCGGCGGCGGAAGAAATCGCAGCCGCGCGTGCGGATCCTCTGCACCAGCGCGCCGCTCGGCCACGCGAGCAGGCCTGCGCCGCAGCGCCGACCCAGCCAGTAGCTCGAATGATCCCCGAGCAGTCCGCCGGCGCACAGCGCGGCGGCGACCGCGCCGAGGTCGAGCGCGCCGGCACCGGCGAGCATCGCCCCGCCGAGCAGGAACGCCTCGCCCGGAACGAACAGCGAGAACGGCAACACGGTCTCGAAGTACGCCCCCAGGAACAGCAGCGGATAGGCCCACGGCCGGTGCGCGGCGAGCAATGCCAGCAGTGCGTGCAGCGCGTCGGAGTTAGCGGACGACATCGTAGGCGCGGTGGATCTTGCAGCGCAGCGGCAGGAGTGCCTCGAACAGCCAGCGCAGACCCTGGCGCAGGTAGCCGCGCGCGGCGAACCGGCGCGTCGAGGTGCTCACCTGGTCCGTGGGCAGAAAGAAAAAGCGCCCGTAGCGGCGGCACTCGTGGATGAAGGTGAGGTCCTCGGCGAAGTTCAGCGTCTCGTGAAAGCCGACGCCGCGGGCGATCGAGGTGCGGGCGATCTGGATCGAGTAGGAGCTGTGCGTGAGGCGGTGGATCAGATCGTAGAGCGCGAACCACGTGCGTGCGTAGAACGGCTCACCGGGGTGGGGGCGAACGGCGGTGGTGCCGACACCGAGGCCCGCTTCGCTGCGTCGATTCAGCCAGGTGTTCAGCTGATGCAGGAAGTGCGGCCCGAGCCGGGTATCGGCATCGCAGAACACGGTCCACTGCGACTCGGCCGAGAGCGCCCGCAGTCCGGCGTTCTTGGCGAATGAGACGCCCCGCTCGCTGCGCAGCACGCGGATGCGGCCCGCGGCGGACGGCTCGGCGGCGACGCCGAGGGCGATCTGCGTGGTGGCGTCAACCGAGCCGTTTTCGACCACGATGATCTCCATCCGCGCGACCGGATAGCGCTGCGCCAGCAGTGCGCGCAGCGTCGCGGCGAGTTCTGTCTCCTCGTTGTGCGCCGGCACGATCACGGAGATGAAGTTCTTGTGCACGAACGGCGCAATCCCCTCGCACAGTCGGCGCAGCGAGTCCGCCGTGCGCCACGGCGGCTCGAACGGCGCGGTGCGCGTGCACTCGTGCAAGGCGAGGCGCAGATCCGGGGCACCCTGGGTGCGGCTGACGAAGTAGCCCCGGCTGGCCAGGTGGTAGGCGAGGTATTCCTGCTCGGTCTGGTTCGGGGTCGGGATGAGCACCGCGCGCTTGCCGTGCTCGATGAGGTCCATGATCGTGGTGTAGCCGGCTCGCGTGACCACGCAGCGGGCGCGGTTGAACAGCTCCTGGCGCTGCGCGCCGCTCGCCACTGCGTGAATCGTCAGATCCTCCCGCTGCAGCGCGGCGTACTGAGCGCTATCGGCGGCGGCGTTGCCGAGGATGAACACCTTGCGTCCGGGCAACTCGGCTGCCTCGCTGAGCAGCGAGCGGACGAAGGCGTCTTTGTGCTCGAGCAGGTAACCGCTGATCACGAAGAGATAGTCGATGTCGGCGACCGCGCTGCGCTGCGGATAGGAGGAGAGGATGCCGACGAACGCGTGCCGGCAGCGATGCAGGTTGTGCGAGTGGGCCAGATTGCCGGCCAGGTTCGCGCTCGGGTAGGGAAAGTCCGGGATGAACACGCAATCGAAGCGGCGCAGCGCCACGATGTTGATGTGGCCGGTGAGCCAGGAGGCCTCGCGCAGGCCGCGTGGGGGCAGGAAGGCGATCTGGTGAGTCAGGATGAACGAGGGCGTGGCCCGGCTGTAAAAGCCGTAGCGGCCGTCGCTGAAGATGAGGTCGTAGTCCGGCGCCAGGGCGTGCACGGTGCGCCGCTCCTGGCGGATCACGCGCCAGGTCCTGAACAGATCGAGCGCGAGGTATGCATACAGCCGCCAGCCGCTGCCCCGCTCGAGCGGCGGGTAATCGGGCATCTCGCACAGCTGCACGGCCGCCTCGTCTTGCAGTTCCAGGCGCAGAAACGCGAGCGCGTTGCCGGCGGACACGACCGTGACGAGGTAGCCGCGCCGCAGATACTCGCGGATCACGACCAGCGTGCGGGTTGCGTGACCCAGTCCGAGGGAGCTCACCGCGAACAGGGCGCGGGGCGCGCTGTCCGGGACGCCAGGGTTGCTATGCACCGTTCGCTCGGGCCTCCGCGTGAGGCTGGGGATGACATCGGGCGTTTCACTGCCGCGGCGGGCTCGGCACCGGCGCGCGCAGCGTCATCGCCGGTGCCGCGATCTTCACGGCGAGCGCAGTCTATCCGGCCGATGTTGCAGGTCGATGACTCGCGCGCCTCACACGCCGTTCAGGCGTGCAATGCGTGCGAGCGGCGGCGGGTGCGAATCGTGAAACCCGCTGTAGAGCGGGTCGGGCGTGAGCGTGCTGGCGTTGTTGCCATAGAGCTTCACCAGCGCGCTGGCGAGGGCGTGCGCATCGGCATGCGCACCGGCAAAGCGGTCGGCGGCGTATTCGTGCCGGCGCGACCACAGCGCACTCAGCGGCGTTGCGAAATACAGCACCGCGGGTGCGGCGAATGCGAACAGCAGCAAGGCTGCGTGCGCCGAGGGCTGCGCCACTCCGAGGGCGTGGTAGAACGCGGCCTGACGGGCGAGCCAGCCGAGCAGCGCGAGCGCGGCGAACATCACGGCGATCGAGGCGGCGAGTCCGGCCCGCACATGGTGCAGACGGAAGTGGCCGAGCTCGTGAGCGAGCACCGCCTCGATCTCGACCGGCGCGAGCTGCTCGAGCAGCGTATCGAAGAATACGATGCGCTTGTGACGCCCGAAGCCGGTGAAGTAGGCGTTGCCGTGCGCTGAGCGGCGCGAGCCGTCCACCACGAACACGCCGCTCGAGGTGAAGCCGCAGCGCCCGAGCAGCGCCTCGATGCGCGCCTTCAGCGCCGCATCGGCGAGAGGCGAGAAGCGGTTGAAGAGCGGTGCGATCACCACCGGCCAGGCCCAGCTGAGCAGCAGCGTCAACACCACCCAGCCGCCGAACGCCCACAGCCACCAGAGGCTGCCGGCACGCGCCATCAGCCACAGCGCCGCGAGCACCACCGGCACCCCGAGCACGACGGCGAGCACGATCCCCTTGACCGCATCGAGCAGATACAGCCGCACCGTCGTGCGGTTGAAGCCGAAGCGTGCCTCGAGGACGAACGTGCGCCACAGCGATAGCGGCAGATTGACGAGCATCACCAGCACGCTCACCGAGGCGATCACGGCCGTGCCGCGCCACAACTCGGATTCCCCGGTCCGCATCCACAGCGCATCGAGCGCGGTGATGCCGCCGCCGACCGTCAGAGCGAGCGTCAGGAGTGCATCGAGCACGGTGCCGATGCGGGCCAGGCGGACCTTGGCGGCGGTGTAATCGGCCGCCTTACGGTGGGCCTCTGGGGAGACCTGGCCGACGAAGGCCTCGGGCACCTGATCGCGATGCGCGCGCGCCGCGGCGCTTTGCCGAGTGGCGAGCCACAGCTCAAGGGCCATGCCGCCCGCGACGATCAGAATGAACAGCAGCGTGAACCCCTCCATGGGCTCCATTATTGCAGAAATCCGCGGCGGGCCGGCACCGCTCAGCCGGCTGGCCCGCACCGCACGGGCGGCAGCGCGGCTTCCTCCTCCGGGGTGTAGAGACGCGAGCGGGTGATGAAGCGCATCCCGGTGGGACCTTCCAAGGAAAACATCCCGCCGCGACCGGGCACGACGTCGATGATCAGGTGCGTGTGCCGCCAGTACTCGAACTGCGCCGCGCCGATGTAGAAGGGCTGTTGGCCGATCTGCCCCAGGTACACATCCTGCGCACCGATCTGCAGCTCCCCACGTGCCAGGCACATCGGGGCGCTGCCATCGCAGCAGCCCCCGGACTGGTGAAACATCAGCGCACCGTGGCGCGTCACGAGCTGCCCGATCAGCTCGAGCGCCGCGGCGGTGGCGCTGACCCGTGCGCTCGTCACGGTGCGCCTCAGAAGAACCCGAGTGCCTTCGGGGAGTAGCTCACCAGCAGGTTCTTCGTCTGCTGGTAGTGCTCGAGCATCATCTTGTGGGTCTCCCGTCCGATCCCCGAGTGCTTGTAGCCGCCGAAGGCCGCATGCGCCGGGTAGGCGTGATAGCAGTTGGTCCAGACACGACCGGCCTGGATGGCTCGTCCCATGCGGTAGCAGGTGTTCGCCTCGCGCGACCACACGCCGGCGCCGAGTCCGTACAGCGTGTCGTTGGCGATGGCGAGCGCCTCGTCCATGTCCTTGAAGGTCGTGACCGACACCACGGGGCCGAAGATCTCCTCCTGGAAGATGCGCATGCGGTTGTGGCCCTTGAAGACGGTCGGCTGGATGTAATATCCCTCGGCGAGGGGCCCTGCGAGCCGGGTGCGCTGTCCGCCGGCGAGACACTCGGCGCCTTCATGCTTGCCGAGTTCGAGGTACGTGAGGATCTTCTCCATCTGCTCCGCGGAGGCCTGGGCGCCGACCATGGTCGCCGGGTCGAGCGGATCGCCCTGCTTGATCTGCGCGACGCGCTGCAGTGCCCGCTGCATGAACTGCGGGTAGATCGACTCCTGGATCAGGGCCCGCGACGGGCAGGTGCACACCTCGCCCTGGTTCAGCGCGAACATGACGAAGCCTTCGATGGCCTTGTCGAAGAAATCATCGTCCGCCCGGCAGACGTCTGCGAAGAACACGTTCGGGGACTTGCCGCCCAGTTCGAGCGTCACTGGGATGAGATTTTGCGCCGCGTACTGCATGATCAGCCGGCCGGTGGTGGTCTCTCCGGTGAAGGCGATCTTGGCGATGCGTGCGCTCGAGGCGAGCGGCTTGCCGGCCTCGACGCCGAAGCCGTTGACCACGTTCAGCACCCCGGGCGGCAGCAGATCCCCGACCAGCTCGAGCAGCAGTAGGATCGACAGCGGCGTCTGCTCGGCCGGCTTCAGCACCACGCAGTTGCCGGCCGCGAGCGCCGGGGCGAGCTTCCAGGTGGCCATCAACAGCGGGAAGTTCCACGGAATGATCTGCCCGACCACCCCGAGGGGCTCGTGGAAGTGATAGGCGACGGTGTCCTCGTCGATCTGACTGAGCGCTCCTTCCTGCGCACGGATACAGCCAGCGAAGTAGCGCAGATGATCGATCGCCAGCGGCAGATCGGCCGCGAGCGTCTCGCGGATCGGCTTGCCGTTGTCCCAGGTCTCGATGGTGGCGAGGTACTCGAGCTTCTCTTGCATGCGATCGGCCATGCGGTTCAGCACCAGGGCGCGCTCGGCCGGGGAGGTCTGGCCCCAGGCGGCCCGGGCCCGGTGCGCCGCATCGAGCGCGAGCTCGATGTCCGCGGCGCCCGAGCGCGCGATCTCGCACAGGCCGGCCCCGGTGACGGGTGTGAGGTTGGTGAAGTACTCGCCCTTGACCGGCGGGACCCATCGGCCGCCGATGTAGTTCTCGTAGCGCGCCTTGAGCGCAATCTTGACGCGACCATGGGTGCTGGGTTGGATGGACATGGAAGATGCCTCGCGGTGGATTCGGTCTGGAGAATCCTACTGCAAGGCACATGCCATCCAAAGCGCCACCCGAAACATCGCTTCGGCCGCGTTGCGGAGTGCGCCGTGTTGCGCAACGCAACGCCGGAGTGTTCCAAAACGGAACACCTCATCCGGCCTCCTGCGCAGCGCAGCGCGGCACGGTGAGTGTGGCCCGCGGCGCACGGGCTAGGCGGTGGGCTCGTTCCGGGGGTCGCATCTAACGCTCGGAAGGATCTCGCACGGCTGAGTCCGACATCTTTCGCCGCCGAATCGGTGCGGATCTCTTCGCACCCACGCGGCGGGGAATCGCGTGTGGTGTCTGCAACGGGTGTGCGCGGTGGCTTGTAGAGAGCCGCAGCCGCGCGCGGCGCACCGTGGCATGGCCCTTGCAATCGGGCCCATCAGGTGGAGTGACGCTTGCGAGCCGATTCCGCCGCACGTCAGCCAATTACATTGGGGGAGCATTTCATATGACGACCATCCATGCCCTGTCGCATCGAGTCCGTCGCGCCAGCGCTGCGGGGCTACTCGTTGCGCTGGCGTTCTCAGGCGTCGCCCGTGCCGGCGGCTATCCGACCGTGACTGATGCACGGCTCGCGGCGGCCGCCACGGACAACGGCTGGCTGATGTTTCGGCGAGATTACGCCGGCAACAGCTTCGCGCCGTTCACGCAGATCAACACGCACACCGTCAAGAATCTGCATTTGGTCTGGAGCTACCGAAGTCACCTGAAGCAGGGCTACGAGTCGACGCCGATGGTCAATGGACAGTACATGTTCATCACGACTCCGAAGGATCATCTGATCGCGCTGAATGCCGTGACCGGCAAAGTCCTGTGGAAGTACGTCCGGCCCATGCCGGGCGTCGGCTTCAAGACCGTCTGCTGCGACGTGGTCAATCGCGGCGTCGCGCTTTATGGCGACGACGTCTACATGGCGACGCTCGACAACTATGTCGTCGCCCTGAATGCGATCAGCGGTAAGGTGGTCTGGCAGCGGCAACTGAAGCCCGCCGACGTCGGCTACGCGATGACGCTCGCACCGATGATCCTCAAAGGCATGGTGATCGTCGGGGAATCCGGCGGGGAATACGGTGCACGCGATTTCATCCAGGCGCTGAATGCGAGGACCGGTGCGCTCCTGTGGCGCCGCTGGACGACGCCCGCGCCCGGACATCTCGGTGCGAACACTTGGCCGAAGGGCATGTATAAGCACGGCGGCGGTTCGGCCTGGATCACGGGCACCTATGATCCGAGCACCGACACGCTCTTCTGGGGCGTCGGCAACCCTGCGCCGTGGCTCGCGAAGCTGCGCCCAGGGCTCAACCTGTTCACCGACTCGTTGCTCGCCCTGCACCCGCGCAGCGGCAAGATCAAGTGGTACTACCAGTACACCCCGAATGATTCGTGGGACTACGACGGGGTGAATACTCCGGTGATCACGACGCTGCGCTATCACGGCACGACCTACCGGGCCATCGTCCATGCCGATCGCAATGGCTGGTTCTATGCCATCAATCGAGTGAACGGCAAGTTGATCTATGCTCGACAATTCACACGCGCGACGTCGGTCGAGGGCTTCAAGAACGGCTTGCCTTACACCAACAATGCGCTGCGGCCGGCGATGAACAAACAAGTGTTCACCTGCCCGAGCTTCCTCGGCGGTAAGAACTGGTGGCCAATTTCCGTCGATCCGGTGACGCACCTGGCGTATGTGCCAACGATTCACACCTGCATGACCATGAAGGGTGCGCCCACGTTCTATCATCCCGGTCTGCCGTACCTCGGGGAGAGCTTCGAGGTCGTGCATGATCCGGCCGACCATCACTGGGGCGCGTTGCAGGCCATCGATCTGGATACCGGTCGTCAGGTCTGGGATCACGAGAGCGACCTGCCGTGGGATGCCGGCGCGATGAGCACGGCCGGCGGTGTGGTGTTCAGTGGCTCGGCCCGCGGGCATCTGTACGCCTTCGATGCGCGCACCGGTGCGGTGCTGTGGCGCAGCCCGCAGCTGTCCTCCGGCGTCATTGCGCCGCCGTCGACCTTCATGGTGAACGGTAAGCAGTACGTGGCGATTCTCGCCGGCTGGGGCGGCGGCACGCCCATCTGGGGCGGCAAGATGGTCCCGGTCGTGAAGAACATTCCGCGCGGCGGGCACTTGTATGTCTTTGCGCTGCGTTGAGCGCGGCGCGCGGTCGATGCGCCGGTCTCGAGCGCTGCTCGTGTTGTCTCTGAGCCTCGCCGCGTGGGGAGTCCCGCGCGGCGAGGCGGCGGTGCCGGCGCTGTATACCGCGGCACAGGCCCGCGCGGGACATCGAGCCTATGAGCACCATTGTGCGGCGTGCCATGGAAGGCAGGAGCAGGGGCTGGTGGGTCCGGCGTTGAGCGGGCCGATCTTCGCCTCGCCCAAGGCCAACTACAAGGTCCGGGACATCTACCTGTTCCTCTCGGTGAACATGCCGGCCTATGCGCCGGGGTCCCTTACCCCGAAGCAGTACGTGGACATCATGTCCTTCCTGCTGCAGCAGAACGGCTTTCCAGCCGGCAGGACGGCGCTGACCCACTCGATGGCGAGCACCAGCGCAGTGCCGCTGCTCTATCACGGCCCCCGTCCGCCCACGAGGCATGCGCGGGCGGGCGGGGGCTGTGGGGCGCGGCCCTCGGTACCCCGTTCGGGCGCGCCGGCGGCCTCGCCGCACTGCGAGGCGCTCGTCGGGGCCCTGCCCGGCGCACGGACCGATCCCCCCGCCGACTAGCCCAGGCGGCGCGGCCCGCCTCGTGACGGCACCCCCGGGGGGGCGCTGCGGATCTCGGTATGCCGTAATGTACCGTGCCGCGCGATCGCGCTAGGGTAGTGATAAGAGAAAGTCCGCCAGTCGTGCCTGGGGTACGCTGAGGGGGGGATGGGATGAGAGACGAATCCGCTGCGCTGCAGTCAGCGCTGCATGCGGCCGACGAATTGAACGTCGCGGAGCGCTCCAAAGTCGTGTCGCTGTGGCACGAGCGGGTCCGTCGCTCGGGTTTGAGCGAGCGCTGGCGTCCGGACTACAGTGCGCTCAGTCGTCGCGCACTGAGCGAGCTGGCCGAGCAGCATCGGTCGCTGTATCTGCATGCGCTGCCGGTGATGGAGTTGCTCCATCAGCAGATTCTCAACACCCACAGCATGGTTCTGCTGACCGATGAGCACGGCCTGATCATGCATGCCCTCGGCGACGGGGACTTTCTCGAGAAGGCCGAGCAGGTGGCCTTGAAGCCCGGAGTGCTCTGGTCGGAGGACAGCAAGGGAACCAACGCGATTGGCACGGCGCTGGTCGAGCGGCGCGCCACCCTGGTGCACGGCAGTGAGCATTTCCTCACGGTCAATCGCTTTCTCACCTGTTCTTGCAGCCCGATCCACGGGCCGCGCGGTGAGCTGATCGGTGCGCTCGATGTGTCCGGACCCCAGGAAGGGTATCACCCGCACACCATGGGCCTGGTGCGCATCTCGACGCACATGATCGAGAATCAACTCTTCGTCGATGAATTCGGGCAGAGTCTGCGGATCCACTTTCATCCGCGAACGGAGCTGCTCGGCACGCTGCTCGAGGGTATCGCGGCATTCGATGAGGCGGGCCGGATGCTCGCGGCCAACGCCAATGCGCGCGCGCTCCTCGGCCTTGCCGCCGAGGAACTCGCCGCGTGCTCGCTTCATTCGCTCTTCGAGATCGACGTGCCTTCCCTGCTGGCGCGGCGCGGTGTGGCCGGGACACTGGTGCGCCTGACGCTGCGTACCGGGCAGGCGGTGCTGGCGCGCGTCGAGCCGAATTCGCTCGCGGCCCGCCGCTCCGTGACCGCGGTGCCGGCGCCGCGACACGACGCACAGGTCCCGTCCGGCCATGCGCCGACGCTGGCGGATCTGGACACCGGGGATCCGGCCATCGCCGCGGTCATTGGCAAGATCCGCAAGGTCCAGGGCCACGCAATTCCCATTCTCATTCTCGGTGAGACCGGCACCGGCAAGGAACTGCTGGCGCACGCGATCCACAACGAGTCCGGACGGCGCACTGGTCCGTTCATTGCGCTCGACTGCGCCTCGTTCCCGGAGTCGCTGATCGAGGCCGAGCTGTTCGGGTACGAGGAGGGCGCCTTCACCGGAGCGCGCCGCCGGGGGAACCCTGGCAAGATCGTCCTCGCGGACGGTGGGACGCTGTTCCTCGATGAGATCGGCGACATGCCGCTCGCACTGCAGACCCGTCTGCTGCGGGTGTTGCAGGAGCGGGCGGTCCTGCCGCTCGGCGCGCACCGCGAGCGACCGGTCGACATCGCGGTGATCTGCGCGACTCACCGCGATCTGAAGGACATGATGCGCCGTGGGCTGTTTCGCGAGGATCTGTACTACCGACTCAATGGCCTCTCGGTGCGGCTGCCGGCGCTGCGTGAACGGACGGACCTCGAGACGCTCATGGCGCGAATCATGTGCGAGCAGAGCCCCTCCGTACCGCAGTTCGCGCCGGAGGTGCTCGCTGCGTTCCACCGCTATCGCTGGCCGGGCAACATCCGCCAATTCGCCAATGTCCTGCGTACCGCAAGCATCATGGCCGAGGAGTCGGGGTGGGTCGGCCCACAGCAGCTGCCGGAGGACTTTCTCGATGACCTGCCGTCCGAGGGCGTTGGTCGGCCGCGCGCCGATGCGGGCGATCTGAGGTCCCTGCGTTCGAGCGCGGTGATCGCCGCACTCGAACGCAACGGCGGCAACGTCTCGGCCGCCGCCCGGTCGCTCGGTGTCTCACGCAACACGATCTATCGCGCGCTGCGGCCCCAGGAGTCAGCGTAAGGTGAGATTTACGCCGGCCAGTACGTTGATGCCGGGCGCGGGCTCGAAGTACGCTCCGCTTGACTGATTGACGATCACCGCGGCGACGTAGCGCCGGTTGAGCAGATTGTTCACCCGCAGGAAGACCTCCAGGCGCTGCGAGCCGAGGGCCGTGCGGTACCCGCCGCTGACGTTGAACACCGAGTACGCGCTGGCGCGGGCCGTATTGGCTTCATTCGCCGGAATCGACCCCAGGTACTGCCCGCTCAGGCTCGTGTGCCAGCCGCGCCGGCCCCCCCAGGTGAGGCGCGCATAGGCGCTGTTGCGCGGCACGCCCGGCAGGCGGTTGCCGGCCGGGATCAGCTGCGTCGGGACCGCGCACGGCACGGTGGTGCAGGTGCGAAATCCATCGATGTACACCGCATCGACGTAGGTGTAGGCGAACTGCAGGTGCCAGAGTGGTAGGAAGTGATACGCGAGCGAGGCCTGCATGCCGCTGCGGCGCGTCCGCCCGGCGTTCTGATAGGTGGTGCGCCCACCGCTGTCGGTGACGACGACGATTTCGTCGTTGGTGTGAGTGAGGAATGCGGCGACGGAGGCATTGAGCGTTCGTCCGAGCCGTACTTTCGCGCCAATCTCCCCGTTGTTGCTGCGCGCCGGGCGCAGCGCGAAATTCAGGCCCGGGGCCCCGTCGGGCTGGTAGGCGAGCTCTGAGGCGAGCGGTGTGCGAAATCCCTGGCCG
Organism: Pseudomonadota bacterium; assembly: GCA_021851405.1. GTDB lineage: Bacteria > Pseudomonadota > Gammaproteobacteria > Steroidobacterales > Steroidobacteraceae > 13-2-20CM-66-19. Next base: position 6,547 of record JAJZDW010000025.1, on the reverse strand, counting down.
AAGGCGGCGTACAGGTGCAGCCAGTGCAGCGGCGCGTACAGCACGCCGGCGACCGGTGAGGTCGCCGTGTAGGTCACCCCGCCGGAATCATTGCCATTGCCCGGGGTGATGAAGTGGTCCTGGGTGATGAACTTCACTTCGCTGTGGCGCACGCCGAACATGAGACTCCAGTGCCGCCAGAGCGACAGGCTCGCTTGGGTGTACTCATCGATGTTGCGCGCGATGTCGTTTTCGTTGCGCCGCAACGCCCCCAGCACGCCGAGCGTCGGGCCGATGAAGTTGTTGTAGCCGCGTCGCTGTTCGTTCTGCGTGTCGTAGCTCACCCCTGCGACCCAGGCGAGTGCGTGACCGGCGAGGTGGGTCTTGAGGCTCCAGCGGGCATCGCCGCCGCCGAAGTCGCGGTGCAGATCGACGACGCCGCCGGAGCTCGCCGGGGCGAACTGCGCGCCCACGGGGATGGACAGATACTGGAGCACACTGCGGTGGCCATAGTAGCCCATCAGGCGCAGCTGCTGGTGCGCACCGAGCTCGTGCTTGAAGATCAGTCCGCCTTCTTCTTGATCGAGGGTCTTGCGGGTATGGAAGGCGAGGGCACCGGCGCCGGTCTGGTCCGGGTTGGCGGCGAACTGTGCGGCGGTGAGTCCCTGGGCGTCGAGCGAATCGGGCCGCGACAGCACGTTGGCGACGAACGTGAGCGAGCTGCGCGCGCTGAGGGCGTAGTTCACCTTGCCGTTGAAGGATTCGCTGCGCGCCTTTTGTTGGGGCCGAAAGCCCTGCCAAGAGAAGTGCGTGAAGTTCAGGTTGTAGCGCAGCTTGCCGACCGCGTCGCTGGCATCGACGCCGGCGCGCACGGCGCCGAAGCTGCCGAACCCCAGATCAAAGCGCAGCGAGCCGGGCGCCTTGCCCGAGGCGGTGAAAATCTGGATCACGCCGCCGGAGGAGTTGCCGTAGAGGGCCGAGAAGGGCCCTTCCAGCACCTCGACGCGCTGCGCGGAGCCGAGGTTGAACTGCGAAACCTGGCCCTGACCATCGGGTCCGCTCTGCGGGATGCCGTCCTGATAGATGCGCACGCCGCGCACGCCGAACGCCGAGCCGGCGCCGATCCCGCGAATGGACACCTGCTGGTCCTGGGCGTAATCGTACTGGTTGCGCACCAGCAGGCCGGCTACCGAGCGCACGCCCTCGGCGAGATTGATACCGAGGGCGTCGTCGCGCAATTCGGCGCCCGAGACGCTGGTGATCGAGGCCGGCACGTCGAACGCGGGCATCGCGATTCGGGTGGCCGTCACTACGATGTCCGCCAGACGCCGTGCGGGCGCGGCGCGTGCCGGGAAGCCGCTCGCCGCGAGAGCCGCAGCGGCGGCGGCGGTGAGGCAGGCGGTGCGTGCGCCAGGCCGGCCTTGGCCGGGCCTGAGGGACAGGCGGCGTGTGGATGACATGGCTGTTCGTATCGTTCCGCTGACAGAGTCCGGGGATCCACGCGGGCGCCGCCGGAAGTGCACGGTACCCCTCACCCGAGGGGATTGTACCGAGCTTAGTCAAAAAAAGGGGGGCAAACACCGGCCACTGGTCCGTTTCCGGACCAGTGGCGGCGCACTGTCGGCCTGTCAGAAGCTCAGGAACAGGCCGGCATTGATGTTCCAGCTGGCGTTCTTCTGACCCATGTCATTGGTCGACTGCAGCCGGCTGAACTCCCCGTCGAGGAGCAGGTTGTGGGTCAGATGGTGATAGATGCCCGCGGTCCACTTATTGTTCATCTCGACCAGCGTACCGTTCGCCAGGTCGAGCGCGGTCGGATCGAGCTTGCTCTCCCCGTAGTTGATGCCGTACTTGGTCTTGCCGTACGTATAGGTCAGCTGTGCGATGAACCCCTCGGAGGCGCGAGGGCGGCCGAGCGAGTCGTTCGAGTTTACGAACAGGCCCGTGGTGCCGACGCCGGTGCCGCGGTAGTACCAGCTCATGATCTGAAACGGTCCGGCGGTGTACTTGCCGCCGATGTCGAACGCGGCGCTGCTGTAGTGCAGGTTGTTCGTGCCAATCACGCACGCCGTGGCGTTGAGCGACGGGTCGGAACAGGCGATTGCCTGGCGCTGGTACAGTCCGCTCGCCGACAGGTACAGGTCCCCTAGTGTGTAGGTCGCTTTGGCCTGGAATCCGGGCGTGGAGTGATTCGCCGGCACCTGCCCGAGCGTGTTCAGCGGATCGAAGATCCCGACCGTCACGTTCGCACCGTGCACCGTCGGGGTGGTGTAGTCGATCTGCGCGAGCCAATCGGTGTAGATGTAGCCGAGCCCGATCGAGCCGAGCGAGGTATTGGCCGGCGCGGCGTAATTGCCGTTGCCGGCGCCCACTCCGAGCAGGGTCATGTCGTTGAGGATCGCATCGGAGGCAAACAGGCCGATGTTGCGGCCCGCCATGATGGTACCGAAGTGCTTGTTGCCGACCGTGAGGAATGCCTGACGGACGTCGAGTCCGGCGGTGCCGAGGGCGGTGTGGCCGAAGTTGCCGCTGCCGACCTGCAGGTTCGGGCTGCCGCCGTCGTTGGTGCTGATTCCAGGGTACAGGCCGAAGGTGAAGCCGATGTGGTAGCCGTCCTGCAGAGTCGAGCCGCTGACCGTCAGCGCTGCCGGCAGCAATCCGTTCGAGACCGAGGAGGACCCGCTGCTCGCCACGCAGGCGAGGCCGCCCGCCACCACGCTCGGGTGCTTCTCGCACTGTGAATAGATGTAATTCGCGTTGACGTTGCCGTTGAATGACAGCTTCCATTTTCCGGCCTTGACGCTGATGGCGTGTGCTGCCGGCGCGCTGAGTGCGGCGCACAGGACCGCGGCCAGGACGTTCGCATTGCGAAATCTCATTGAAAAGCCCCCTGCGTTATACGTTGGAGTCACTCCCGCGCAGAGCAATCGCCGTGCCACGCCGGTGCGCCGGCGGCCTCGTTGCGCGGCGCATACGTCCAAACGGCACAAGCGCACTGCCGCGCGCTGGCCGGCGGCGGCGATCGATACACCCTGTCACGCTTCCGGAACAACCGGCGCCGCGGAATGCGCTGGACGCGCGCATGGGCGAGTCGCGGGCGCGGCGCGGCGCGCACACTAGCGCGGCGATGGACGGGGTGCGGGCCCGAACCTGCTTCGTTCCGTGACACTGTCACGCTGGGACATGACACACATGACGCAGCGCCGCGGCGGCGCAGGGGGCGAGCGTATGATCGGCACAACAGATGAATCCCGGGGGCTGATCGTCGGTGACGTATCCGTCGAGTGCATGGTTTTGGACCCTGCGCCCTGCGGCGCTGAGTTCAGCCTGGAGGAGCTCGCGGGCGATGACCCGCTGATGCTGCACAACGTGCACTGCGCCTACCGTATCGCCGATACCGACATCCCGGTGCTGATCCAGGGGCCGACCGGCTGCGGCAAGGAGGCATTCGCCCGGGCCATTCATCGGGTCAGCCGGCGCGCGGCCCGGCCATTCGTCGCGGTCAACTGCGCGGCGATTCCCGAGACGCTCATCGAGAGCGAACTGTTCGGCTATCGCTCCGGGGCGTTCACCGGGGCGCGGCGCGAGGGGTTGCGCGGGCGCATTGCGCAGTCCTCCGGTGGTACGCTGTTCCTCGATGAAATCGGCGACATGCCGCAGGCGCTGCAGAGCCGGCTGCTGCGCGTGCTCGAGGAGCATCAGATCCTGCCGCTCGGCAGCGACAGCGCCTGTGCCGTGGACTTGCACGTGTTCGCCGCCTCGCACCGCAACTTGCGCGAGATGATCCGCTGCGGGGCGTTCCGGGAGGACCTGTACTACCGGCTCAACGGCCTGACGCTCGAACTGCCGGCGCTCGGCGTGCGCACCGACAAGGAGCAGGTCATTCGGGCGGCACTGCCCGCGGCGTGGCGGCTCGAGGCGGGACGCATCGAGCCGGACGCTCTGGCGAGCTTACTCGCCTATCCCTGGCCCGGAAACATCCGAGAATTGCGCAATGTCATCCGCACGGCCATCGCCATCTGTGACGGCGGCGTCGTGCGTCAATGTGACCTGCCGGCGCAGATCGTCGCCGCCCGGGGTGCGCCGAGCGCAGCGGCGCCGGCGCGCCGTCCCGGTCTGTTAGGCAGTGCGGAGCGTGCCGCACTGCTGCGCGTGATCGACGTCAACCGCGGCAACATGAGCCGCGCGGCGGTTGCGCTCGGTGTCAGCCGCAACACGCTGTACCGCAAAATGAAGCGGCACGGCATCGAGCGTCAGACCTGGCGGGCCGGGGAGGCGGCCGAGTCGGCGCGTCTCAGCGCCGCACCGGCAGGCTGATGTGCAGCCGGCGAAGGTTGCGATAGAGAGTATTGCGGCCGATGCCGAGGGAGTGTGCGACGCGGCTGAGATTGCCCTGATACAGCTCGATCTCGTGCAGCAGCGCGCTGCGCTCGGCGCGTTCGAGCGGATTGAGGCGCTGCGCCTCGGTGCTCAGCGTTTCCTCGGTATGGACTTCACCGGCGCCGTATTCGGCCGGTAGACAGCCGGCGTCGAGCTGATTGTTCGAGCGCATCGCGATCATGCCGCGCAGCACGTTGCGCAGCTGGCGGATGTTGCCGGGCCAGCTGTACGCCTTGAGTGCATCGATCATGTCCTCGCCCATGCTGACCGCTGGCGTCGCGGCGCTCTCCTGGGCGAAGATGTGGCGGATCACGGCCGCCTTGTCCTTGCGCTCGCGCAGCGTCGGCAGTGTCAATACCAGGCCCTGCAAGCGGTAGAACAGGTCCTCGCGCAACGCCCCGCGCTGCACCGGCTCGTTCAGATCGCGGCGCGTGGCGCTCACCAGCTGCACATCGATGCGAACGGCCTCGGCGCCGGCGGTCGCCGGCAGCGACCGTTCCTCGATCAGATGCAGGACCTGAGCCTGCAGGGGCGTCGGCAGCTCCCCGACGTCATCGAGAAAGAGCGTGCCGCCGTTGGCCTGTACGACGCGCGAGTGCATCTGCTCGGTGAGCGTCGCCCCGGCGGGCTCGCCGTCCGCGAGCGCACCGCAGTGCAGGGCGACGAACGGCTTCTCGGCCCGTTCGCTCGAGGCGTGCAGCGCCCGCGCGAAGCATTCCTTGCCGGTGCCCGACTCCCCGATCAGCAGGATCGGGATGTCGCGCGTGAGCGTCCGTCGGGTGGCCTGAATGTTGCGCGCCATGATTGGATCGCCGAAGTCGAGTTCCTCGAGTGGCCCGCGGTCCGGGTCGAGCGCCTCGGTCCCGGCCGAACCCGGCCCGCGCGGCTTGCCGCCGCGCTTGGACTGCGGCGCCTGGGCGATGGCGAACATCCGCCCGCCGTGGTGAGCGTCGTAGAGCGTCAGGGGGTGGAAGGATTTGCGTTGGCTGCGCGCCAGCAGCGCATTGAGCGAGACCGTGAACACCCGCTCGAGCGGCGAGCCGAGCAATTCCGCCGGGGACTTCAGCCCGAGCTGGAACAGCGCATTGCGGTCAAGGGCGCTGATCAGGCCGTTGGCGTCGAGTGCAATGATGCCCTCGCCCCAGGTGCCGAGCAGTTCCGGGCGGCTGTGGAAGCGCACCACGAAGGCGTCGCGGAAGTGATGCAGGAACAGGCGATTCTCGATCATCTGCGCAGCCATGTTGACCAGCACCAGCGTGTGCTGTTGAGCGCGATCGGATTCCCCGGACGCATCGAGCACGGCGATCAGCTCGCCGCGGTGATCGAAGATTGGCGCCGCACAGCAGGTCAGGCCGCTGTTGCGCGAGAAGAAGTGCTGATCGCGGTGCACGATCAGCGGCGTGCGCTCGACCAGGCAGGTGCCCATGCCGTTGGTGCCGCCGTGCTCCTCGTCCCACATCGCACCGAGGACAAGACCGGTGCGAAACGCCGCGTTGCGGAAGCTGAAATCGCCGTAGTAATCGAGCAGTACGCCGTCGCGGTCAGTAAGAATGATCGAGTAGCCGGAGCCGGCGAGCTGGTGATACAGGTGAGCCATCTCGGCGTCGGCGAGCGCGAGCAGATCGCGGTTGTGCTCCTTGCGCTCGAGTCGCTCCTGGCGGGCTAGCACGTACGGCTCGCGCTCGGATTTCGGGTCGAGGTGATACTGGTTGAGGCAGCGCAGCCAGGAGCGGCGGATGTACTCCGGGGTGCCTGCATCCTCGACCCGCAGTGCTCTGCGCGGTGCCCCCTGTGGGTGGCGGTGACGATTGTCGATGGCCCGCAGCATATCCAGCCCCCCCCATTTTATCCGTCGAGGACAAATTATGCGCCGGTTGGGGCGCCGTGCAACCTTTCAGGACCGACTTTGATACAGCCCCGGTCCAATGTGTTCCGAAACGAGACAGTGCGGCGGTGCGAGCGTGCGTGAAGCGCCGGGGAGCGCTGTGGGTCGCTGCGGCCCGCGTAGACTGCGCCCCCTGCCGCTGCGGCCCATCTGATACGCGAGCACGAACATGAAATCGAAAGCCGCCATTGCATTTGAAGCAGGCAAGCCGCTTGAAGTGGTGACCGTGGACCTTGAGGGGCCGAAGGCCGGGGAGGTTCTGGTGGAGATCAAGGCGAGCGGGGTGTGCCACACGGATGAGTT
>JAJZDW010000062.1 GCA_021851405.1 Pseudomonadota bacterium | reverse complement strand
GGACGCATCGTGCCACCTCGACGGGGTCGCTCTCATGGATCCACAGGCGCTCGCTACGACGCCGTGGACTACCGGGAAAACCGTGCCGCCTCAGGCCGCATTACCCACTCGAAACTCGATAGAGCCAGACATTCGTCAGGCTTGCGGGAATATGCATCGTGCTGGTCGGCGCACCGGTTGAACGTGCCCGGACCGGCGATCATATTGCGTTTCACACCACACCGGAAATTCTGCAGTCCACCGCCGCCCAACTGCAGGCCATGGGGCGTGAGTTCATCCGGGCGCGATCTGGCAAAGCCTTGTACTTCTTCGATTACGATGACCACGTATTCGAATTGGAAGCGGAGGACATTGATGAGCGGCTTGGCTCACGGAAGGCGCGCGACTGCTCAAGTGCCGTCGACCAGCCAGGTGCGCTCGCGACCGGGATCGGCCTTCCAGCACGCAGGCAGCCAGAATAGAACCGCGCAGCCGCTGCCGATGCGGCGCGCGCGGACAATTATCCCGATGCGCGGTTTTTCGGCGTATCAGACGCTACTGACGAGCTACATCAGCGAAGGGCTGCGCTGCGACGCTCGGCGGACGCGGTAGTGCATTATCGGCAAGAGGTGGTCTATCGCTGCCTCAGGCAATCCAGGTATGTGGTCACTGGACTGAGCGAGGCAACTCACCACCGAGGGCGCGGGCGGGTCGTCGGCATGCCATGCGGATCGCACTGGCCCCGCCGCGGGTGAACTGCGCGGACATCGCGGCAAAGCCCACCGTGCGATAGGAGTTTTCGGGCCGTCCAGCTCTTGTTCGGCCACAGCACGCTGGGAAGCACGGTGAGCTACTTGGGCATCGAAGTAGATGACGCGCTCGAAATGGCAGACAGACGGAGATGTAATCGGGATCGGGACTGACACGCCGGTCGGCGGCGCGTTCCGGTCGCTGACCGGTTACGTTGAGACGTTCGTTGCTCTCATCTGATAGTCGCAGAGCCGGCATTGGTCACGGCATCGACCGATGTGTGTAATTCACACGGTGCAGAGCCGCGAATTGATCAAACAGTTGCGAGCTGATGGTTGGCGCTGGCAGCGTACTCGCGTTAGCCACCATAAATTTGTCCATCTGACCAAGGTGGGCACGATCACGGTGTCGCATCCAAAGAAGGATTTGGGAAAGGGCTTGGTACTGGCAATTCGCAAAAAAATGCTGGTTTGAAGTGAGATGTAGATTTATGCGATATCCCATTGCCGTTGAAACCGGTGGCGCGAAACATGCATATGGGGTCGTCGTCCCGGAGTTGCCTGGCTGTTTCTCGGCAGGCGATACATTAGATGAGGCACTGAACAATTCGCGGGAGGCAATTTTGCTTCCCCTGGAAGGGCTGCTGGACGATGGAAAGTCGTTTCCGTCACTAACACCGATTGAACAGCTGCGAAGGAAGCGTAACTATCGCGGCTGGACCTGGGTCGTCGTCAATATTGACGCCAGTGAGTTGGGAGGCAAGGCCGCACGGATAAACATCACGCTGCCACAGCGTGTTCTTCGGGCGGTTGACGCTCACGCCAGGAAACAAGGTGAGACTCGATCCGGGTTTCTCGCCCGCGCTGCACTGGATGCGATGCGCAAGCAAGCTTAAGTGGTGGTTGAATTCGAGGATCGCTGAGCGGCCAAAAGCGGCTGATCAAACTAGGGCTCCCCGGCGTCCCGGAAGCCGCCATTTGCCAGCCTGTCGCACCGCTGCGGGTCCACTCCGCACACCCACAGCGGGCCGCTTGACTCGACGGTCAATATATGTAGACTTTTACCATGCCTCGCGCTCGCAATACTTCTCCGCAGACGCGATCGCTGCTTGCAGCTCTGGCGTCGAAGCCGCAATCGTGGCGGCATGGATATGAGCTGTCCAACCTCACGGGACTGAAGTCTGGGACGCTTTATCCCCTTCTCATGCGCCTGGAGGCTCAGGGGATGCTGGCTTCCCGGTGGGAAACGGCATTCCGACCAGGACGCCCGCCAAGGCATCTGTACCGACTGACGCGCGCCGGACTGGCATTGGCACGGGAGCGCGAAGCAGTGCGGTTCAGTACCGATCGGGCGGGCAGACTCGTTGAGACGCCAGCATGAACTCGTTCTTCCGCCGCAAATGGGCCGATCGACTGGCGCGCTGTGCAGCCGGCCTCCTGCCGAAGGACCGGGCTTGTTGGGGGAAGGCAATACGGTCAGAGGTGAGCCACATCGACGATCACGGCGCGGCCTTGCGCTGGGCAGCCGGGGCACTCTGGGCCGCAGGCGCGGAGCGGGCCGGCGCTCTGCTCTGCACCCGCATCGCGGCCTGGGCTTTGGCACTGTTCGCGTTCTGGCAGGCGCTGGCCACGTTCTTCGCACCAGTGTTGATCATTGCCTACCGTTTGCGATGGCTAGGAATCGATGAATTCCTGGGCGGCCAGCTTCCGGGCGATCATTACCAGCGTTTCGTTCTGCTCATGGCTGCAGCTCCGGCCTGGGAAACGGCGCTCTGGATCACTGTCGGCCTGCTGTACCTGGTTCTCGCCTGGCGCCTGCTGCGCAATCGCCGTGGCGCCTTCGCCCTATGTGCCGCAGGGCTGCTGCTGGCTTATGCGACAGCATTGGCGGGTGGGATAGACCGGCTGTTGATGGGGATCGAAATCCGCCTCTTTCCGGTGATCGACGCGTTTTCTCGATTTTATGGTACACCGCTTGCGTGTTTTTCCGGTCTCTCTCTTCGCCTCGCCTAACAGCTTCTTGATTCCACTGCGGCTGCGTCTGGCAGCGGTCCTGGGCTCATACGGGCTGGCGTCGCCGTCGCCTGCTGGCGGCGCTTCAGAAACCCGCGTCTGGCCCCCAGAATCAGGCGGATTCTCACCGCCGCCAACACCGGCAGCTCCATCCGGCACTGGCGGAAATCTACCGCCATGCCTACACGTTTTCCCAGCCGAACTTCCGCCGTGACTATCTCCTCCCGGTTGCGGCACAGGTTCTGCCGCTGCTCTGCGCCGTGGCACTGTGGTGGCGGGAGAGGCGAGTGGGCCGTCCCGTCGCCTGAGACGTATCCGATCGTGATCGGCGGGTAGCGGATGCGACGAGGTGCACGTGCGCCCGGCCAAGGTTCTCAGACGATCTGTTCCTGTCATCGCAACGGGGCGGCTCTCGCGATCGGCGGTGTTGTGATCCTGCTCGCGGCGATGTTCGCGATCAATTGCCTTCCAATTCGATTTCCGATACCCAGCGGCCCGTTCGTAGTCGACCGTACCGGATTCTACTGGGTCGAGTCGAGCGTCGGCGCGCTCGCACCCAGAGCCGGTACCCCGCGACAGCTCGCCGACTGGGTGCGGTATCCCGCTCGAGCCCGCACGGGGACACTCGCCGCCTATCTGCCGGCGGCAGGGCGGGCAGCGCGCGCACGCCGCGGGGGGTATCCTCATGACCGACTTTCTGATGCGAGACCTGGCAAAGGTCCGAGTTCATGCGCTGGCCAACGCGCGCGTCGCCGCCAGTCCCGCACACTTCCCGGTCGTTTTGCGGCTGGCTGGAAATGCCGCCCTGGTCACTTTCTATCCCGCCCTAGCCGAAGATCTGGCGAGCCATGGGTATATCGTGGTTGGCCCGGAAGCGGCATACCGCACGAGTGTCCTGGTCCTGGCCAACGGCGCCGTGTCGTACCGCCCACCCGAGAACGATCCCGGTGACCTCCCGAAGCCTCAAGCCATTGCTCTGGCCACTCGTCTGCCTCGCGACCGAGCAGGAGGTCGTCGAGCGCCGGCGCCAAGCCGGGATCTGAAGAGGTCGGTCTGCCCGAGGTCGGAGTCGAATTTCCCGCCGAACTGTTTGAAGTTAGTGGAGTTCATTAGGCTACACCGAAGAAATACCCCCGGTGGTACCCCCACGGCCCGGGGGTACACTGCGCTTCTCGCCCCATTGGCGTTCTCGCCCGCTCCGAGGTCATTCCCAGCGACAGTCTGGCGGTCGCTGACTGGCGGTGCAGCCGGTCCTTGCTGCCGCAAGAGAGTGGCGCGACCGGCCCCACGGTCGTGCTACGGGTCCGGGCGAGTCGCCCCTTGAATCTTACCCTGTAACGCGTTACTGTAACGCGTTACAGAAGAGGGCGAGACGATGGCACAAGCGGCGGAGCGGATGAGGGCAATGCGCGAGCGGCGCCGTACGCAAGGGCTGCGGGAATTGCGGCTTGCTGTACCCGATCCCCATGCAAAGGCTGTTCTGCGGCGGGTCGCCAAGGAGGTCGCCGGATTGGACAGTGCCGCAGAGCGCGATGCGATGCGGTGGATCGATGCAGTCTCGGAATTTGACGCTCCGTGAGACGTGGCGACGTCGTAACCGTCGCAGCTTCCGGCGACTACGGGAAGCCGCGCCCGGCGGTAATTGTTCAGACCGACGCTCTACCCGCTGAGCACGCGTCGGTGATTGTCTGCCAGATGACCTCCGACATTGCGGAGGCGCCGGATTTCCGCGTCACGATCGAGCCCACCGGAAAGAACGGCTTGCGGACGCGCTCGCAGATCATGGCGGATAAGCCCGTGACAATCCGCCGCGAACGTGTGGGGCGCAAGATCGGGTCGCTTGACGACAAGGATGCCGCTCGCCTGAATGTCGCACTGGCGTTTGTCATGGGATTGGCTGATTAACTATCCCTGGCGCTATCAGCATGTTCAGCGAGCCTCGGAAGGATGCGAGCGGCCAGAAGCGGTCTTTCCTGGATCTGCTAGCTTGGCCATCGAATGTCCGGTTCTCCCAGCTCTTTGGCAGCGAGCGCTAAGGTCAGGCGGCAACGGCGATTCAATGCTCTGCAGGGTGGCGACTGGCAGCGCAATCCGGCGGTGTGGAAACACGACCGGCCGAGCCATCTGGCTTCCTGCGGACAGATTTCAGATTCACACGAGGCGCGCTCCAAGATCCCTGCAGGAGCGCGAGAGATCGCGCGCAGCGTGGCGATATCGCGTCCATGCCAGCACGCGTTCGCGACGCACGAGGCCGACGTGTTACTACACGTCCGTCAGCTCGTACTTCGACTATTATCCTATTGAGTGGGCGCAGGCCACGTGCTAGAAAGACTTGGTTCACCGCATGGATTAAGCGTGGCCAAATCCAGCCAGACGTCTTCCGTTTCCGTCGAGCACATCAGTTGCTCGATTCTCATTTTGCGCGGTCAGCGCGTCCTGCTGGATGCTGAACTCGCCGATCTCTACGGCGTTACAACCAAAGCGCTGATTCAAGCCGTCAAGCGTAACGGCGAGCGCTTTCCGGAAGACTTCATGATCCAGCTCACAAGCGCGGAGTGGGCCATCTTGAGGTCACAAGCTGTGACCTCAAGTTCCCGGCACGGCGGCCGTCGTTATCCGCCGTACGCCTTCACCGAACAGGGCGTAGCCATGCTCTCGTCGGTACTGAGAAACCGCCGTGCGATTGCCGTCAATGTGCAGATCATGCGTGCCTTCGTACGCATGCGCGAACTGCTAGCCTCCAACACCACTCTGTCCCGCAAGCTCGATCAGCTCGAGCGAAAGTATCAGCATCACGACGAGGCCATCAATGCCATCCTCTCGGCTATACGTGAATTGATGGCCGTGCCGGCTCCAAAGCACCGCCCGATCGGCTTCACCGCCAATTTGGGGCAAGACTAACAGCCACATCTTCTCCGCGTCATGCTGTCTGTGTGCTGTACGGGAGACGGGCCTATGACCTGAATGCCCGCATTTTATCCGTCACCGGTCGTTGAATGCGTGATACGCCCAGCGGCCGCTTCGGGTCGGAACCGGAAGTTGACTTTGAGCGGGCCCGTGGATGCATCACCGCGAGTCTGGAGTCCTGGGCATTCCCGCAAAGGAGCTAAATGGAGAGCGCCAGAACTGGTGCACCATTTGCAGCACATTGGCATCTCGCGCGACAGGCGGCGGTGCTCGCCGGGGGCACGGAGTCGCGGTGGCGCTCCCCACCGCGTCGCGCGACGGAGCATGAGACGCCGAGCACCCAGTCGGCCGCGGTGCCGGGTGCCAGGTCTGCCCGAGGTCGGAGTCGAATGAGGCCTGCCATCACACTGATTGTGATGGAGATATCGCATCAGGCACGGCTTCTGTACCCGCGACCGTACCCGCAGAGGGGTGCCCCGCCTTAGGGCTCCCAGATCATATTCAAATCTACAGAAAAACCGTATGTCTTTGCATATGAGCTGGGCATTAAGTGGACCCTGCGCAGTGGACCTCAAATAGGACTTAATGGCGGTCATCCATCCTATTGCTATTTAATAACTAGCCAAAATACTATTGGTTACGACTAATATAAAGCGGACATTGGAACGGACATGAAAACGGCGAAAGACCGGGGTGAGGGGACCGCCCTGATGGAGCCGCTTGTCCTTGGGGAAGGCTCTCGCCACCGACCGGAATTGACCGATCTTGCGTTGGAGCTCGCACAGCGAAGTGTGGGGTTCCGCCGCTCACTGCCGGGAAGCCTGCTGTCGTCGCTGGCGACACTCGTGCGCGGGATGAACTGTTACTACAGCAATTTGATTGAAGGGCATGACACCCATCCCGTCGATATCGAGCGCGCCCTGCAGGGCGACTACAGCAAGGATGCAAAGAAGCGCGATCTGCAGCTCGAAGCCATGGCGCATATCGCGGTCCAGCAATTGATTGACGAAGGCGGTCTCAGGGGGCGGGCAGTTGCGGCGGACTCCGTCCGCGAATTTCACCGGCGTTTCTGCGAAGCGCTACCCGATGAGCTGCTGTGGGTCGAGGATCCAGCGACACAAGAACGCACACGGGTCATCCCGGGCGAGCTACGCACCCGCGGCGTCGCGGTAGGCGATCACATTGCCATCAGCGCCCCGGCGGTGCCGCGCTTCCTCGGACGCTTTGAAGAAGTCTATGGCCGCCTTGGCAAAACCGAAACCATTCTCGCTGCGGCGGCGGCGCACCACCGCCTGATGTGGATTCACCCGTTCCTCGACGGCAACGGCCGCGTCGCGCGACTGATGTCACATGCAACGCTGCTGGAGGCCCTCGACACTGGCGCGGTCTGGTCTGTCTCGCGCGGCTTGGCACGCAACGTTGCTGAATACAAGGGCCATCTGGCCGCCTGCGACATGCCCCGTCGAAATGATCTCGATGGTCGCGGTAACCTGAGCGAGGAAGCCCTGGCGGAATTCACGCAGTTCTTTCTGGCCACGTGCCTCGATCAGGTCACGTTTATGGAAGGGCTGATGCAGCCGGACTCTTTGCGCACTCGTATCCTGCTGTGGACCGAAGAGGAAATCCGTCTCCATCGTCTGCCGCCGAAGTCCGGTGCCGTACTCGAAGCCGTGCTCTACCGCGGCGAGCTGGCGCGCGGTGACGTCGCCGGCATTGTCGGCACCGGCGAGCGGCAGGCGCGGCGCGTTGTATCTGCGCTGATCGAGAAAGGTGTGGTGACTTCCGCGAGCACCCGCGCGCCATTGCGGCTTGCCTTCCCGGCAGCGCTGGCGTCACGCTGGATGCCGGGTCTGTTCCCGGATCTGCGTGGTTGAGGTGGCGATGCCGCATGCGGTCGTAATCGCGACGGATCAGGTCCCAGGAGAACGTCACTCCTCATTCTTCACTGCTGCTTGCGCTTGCGCCGGCATGCCTTGATTCCTCCGCACATACGTATGTGCTGTACTCCATCTGTCGATGCCAGTGCTTACCCTCTTGGTGCCAACTAAAAATCGGACTGTTGAGTCATGCGGATCGACGGCAAAGCGGTCGTTTCTGACAATTCGCGACAGCGCAATCCTGAGCTGATTCAGTACCCCGCGTTCTGCTCACTAGTTTGAGAGATTTCCGCAGGCTGTATAGATTCGTGAGTCCTGTGTCAGCGTACTTTCCCTGTATTCGCATTGCATGACACTGCAAGCTGTATGCTTCAAAGCCGATTCATACAGCCAAGTTCACGAGTCCAGTTTCACAGTCCCAGAATTCGAAGGGTCGTTCGCTGGCATAAAGTCGATCAGCGATTTTCCTTGTGTCTGCTCGTTGCGGGGAATCGATCAATGACTTTCCCGCTGGCATCGAGAAATGAGATGCTGGCCGCTCCCTCTGGCGTCACGTCTAAGACGAGGCGTTTCCGCCCCTTCGCGTCCATTAGCGCCACCGTTGCGTCTCCATCGCGGCCTCGCCCGACCCAGACTCGCTGGGCGCGAGTCTGTCCCACATAACCTGAAACGCTGAGCCCTGCAAATCTGTTGGTTTTGTCGTCAACGCCCGCGAGTTGCACAATTTGGCTCGCCCCGTATTTGTGGCTCTATCGAGTTTCGAGTGGGTAATGCGGCCTGAGGCGGCACGGTTTTCCCGGTAGTCCACGGCGTCGTAGCGAGCGCCTGTGGATCCATGAGAGCGACCCCGTCGAGGTGGCACGATGCGTCC
>JAJZDW010000001.1 GCA_021851405.1 Pseudomonadota bacterium | reverse complement strand
CTCTCCCGCCTGGACTCGCCTGACCGCCTCGAAGCGCGCCTCTTCGAGCTTCGCGTGACTGACCTTTCGACCATCAACTCGCATCCCAGCATCATATCATAGTCTCTAAGATATGTACTGCTTAGTACCTTGCGCCTGAGAAGCGCACTGTAGAACTCTTTGGAGTCAGCATCATAGGGCCGGAGGCAGGACCTTGCTCAAGCATACGCCAGAGCACGTACTGCTCCTGGGGCTTCAGCCCCAGGAGCAGCTGCCGGAGGGACTTGATTTCCTCCTGCTGAATCTTGTAGGCGCCGCCAAGAATGCCGGTCCCGGCCTGTGCATAGTTGGTTTTCTGGCGCTGCAGGACACCTCCTCCAGGACATGCTGAAGGAACTGCGGGCGCAACCCAACGCCCTTGAAGGTTTAAAAATGGCTGATCGATGTTTACCAGCGTAAGCCACTCGTGGACCTTCTCCAGCGCGACGCCGAGCGGCTCGAGGTAGGAGCGGTCCAACTCCGGTATGTGGTGGATCTGCGATCCATAGAATGGTGCATTGGCTGGGTTCACCAGGCGAAAGAGCTTGTCGCGGTCGGAACCAGAGAACACAAGGAGCAGGCGCAGCTTGTCGGGGGAGTTCAGCTGGTCACGCGCGGACTTCAGCGCGAACATCGCCGACTCACCAGCCGCGGTGATCAGGGTGTGCTGAGCTTCATCATCAGCCGCTATTCGACCGTGACACTCTTAGCCAGGTTGCGCGGCTGATCGACGTCCGTGCCTTTGAGGATGGCCACGTGATAAGCCAGGAGCTGCAGCGGGACGGTATATACGGCCGGCGCCTGGAAGTACGTGACATGTTTGGGCATCTCGATGACCGTCACGCCATCGCTCGGCTGCAAGCCTGATTCCGGATCGGCGAATACGATCAGCTCGCCGCCGCGCGCACGCACCTCCATGAGGTTCGACTTCAGCTTCTCGAGCAGATCGTTGTTGGGCGCCACCGCAATGACCGGCATGTCGGCATCGACGAGCGCCAGCGGACCGTGCTTGAGCTCACCGGCCGGGTAGCTCTCGGCGTGAATGTAGGAGATTTCCTTCAGTTTCAGCGCACCTTCCATCGCGATCGGATATAGCGCGCCACGCCCGAGGAACAGCGTGTGATGCTTGTCGGCGAAGCGCTCCGCCAGTCGATGAATCAACGGATCGAGCGTGAGGACCTTCTCGATCATGCCGGGCAGTTCGATGAGACGGCTCACCAGTCCGTGCTCACGCTCGGCATCCGCGCCGTGGTGCCGCGCCAACGCGATGGTCAGCATCGCGAGCGCGGTCAGCTGCGTCGTGAATGCCTTGGTTGATGCCACTCCAATCTCTGGTCCGGCGCGCGTCAGCATCACCAGATCGGATTCGCGCACCAGAGAGCTCTCCGGGACGTTGCAGATTGCGAGCGTCGAGAGGTAGCCGGACTCGCGGGCGAGCCGCAAGGCCGCAAGCGTGTCGGCGGTTTCGCCCGACTGTGAAATGGTCACGAACAGCGTATCGCGCGGCACGAGCGGATTGCGATAGCGGTACTCGCTGGCGATGTCGACCGCGCATGGAATCCGGCAGATCTGCTCGATGAAATACCTCACAACCGATGCGGCGTGATAGCTCGTGCCGCACGCGACGATGTGCACGCAGGCCGTACGTTTGAAGATTTCGGCCGCTGCCGGTCCGAATGCGGCCTCGAGTAGCCGGCCGTTGGCAACGCGTTCGGCCAGGGTGTCGGCGATGGCGCGCGGCTGCTCGTGAATCTCCTTGAGCATGAAGTGCCGGTAGGGGCCCTTTTCGGCGGCGTCCGCACTGAGTTCGCTCTCGCGCACCGCCCGTTCGACCGTGTGGCCGTTCCGATCGGTGATCCGCACCGAGGTGCGACGGAGCTCCGCGAGGTCGCCCTCTTCGAGGAACATGAAGCGCCGGGTCACCGGCAGGAGCGCGGCTACATCGGAGGCGACGAAATTCTCCTCGACGCCCAATCCAATGACGACCGGGCAGCCGGCACGGGCGACGAGCAGTCGGTCGGATTCCTGCTCGCTGATCACCGCCAGGGCATAGGCACCCTGCAGTTCCGCGACCGTGGCACGCACGGCCGCCAACAGATCGTGTTCGCCCTGCAGGTGGTAATGGATGCGATGGGCGATGACTTCGGTGTCGGTTTCGGACTCGAATCGGTATCCGCGCCGTTCGAGATCCGCACGCAGGGCCTCGTGGTTCTCGATGATGCCGTTGTGGACGATGGCGATGCCAGCCTGCGACAGGTGCGGATGGGCATTCCGTTCACTCGGGGCGCCATGGGTCGCCCAGCGCGTATGCGCGATGCCGGTCGCACCGCTGGCCGGGGCCGCGGCGAGGGCCTCCTCGAGCTTCTTGACCTTACCGACGGTGCGCACACGGACCAGTTTGCCGCTGCCGATCACGGCCAGACCGGCTGAGTCGTAGCCTCGGTATTCCAGGCGACGGAGACCCTCGATGAGGATCGGAACGATGTTGCGCTCGGCAACGGCGCCGACGATTCCGCACATGAATGAGGCCTTCGGACTCGACAGGGGACGGACAGTTTGCCTCAAGTCGATCCGCCGAGGCAGGAACCGCGCACAGTTCACTCGAGCGACCGGTTCGCCGCCCCCGGAGCGGGTGACGGGCGGCGGCGAACCGGCCTCCAGTAGCACGAATTTGGCTAGTTTCGGCGAAGATGGCGTCAATAACCGCCATTGATGGCGCAGGTTCGAGACCCTCTTGGGGCCGCCCCCGCACCCAGGCGAAACCGCGGTCATTGCGGATAGACCGCCGGCGTCGGTCTGCCTAGCGTGGCACGATGAGCGTATCGCACTCCAGCCCGCGCCTCCCGCCCCCGGACGTGCGCCGCGTCGCCCTGGACAGCCTGGCGGATGCCATCGCGCGGCTCGGGCAACGGCCCTTGTCCGATCGGGCGGTGCACGGCGTGCGCAAGGATCTGAAGCGTGCCCGGGCCATGCTGCGGCTGATGCACGAAGGCCTGGGGGAGGACGAATATCGTCGCGGGAACATCGCGCTGCGGGATGCCGCCCGGGACCTCAGCGCGGCGCGCGACAGCAAAGTCCTGCTCGACACTCTGCGGAATCTGCCCCAGCACGGATCGACGTCGGACCTGCGGGCGCGACTGCGCAAGGAACATACCCTGGCGCGCAGCCACCTGCGGACCGACGTGTCCTCGGTGAAGCGGGCCCGGCAGACCCTGCGCGCCGTCGGGCGCGGCCTGGCGGAGGCCTCCGGGGAGCGCTTCGACTGGCCGATCCTCCAGACGGGCCTGCGCAGGGTCTACGCACGGGCGCGCGTCGCGCTCGTGCAGGCTCGCCGGCAGCCGACGGCGGAGAACCTGCATGAGCTGCGGAAGCAGACGAAGTACCTCTGGCACCAACTGCAGGCACTCCCCGTAGCACGGCCGCTCGAAGGGCCGTGCCTGGCGACGGCGGCGCATCATCTTTCGGATCTGCTCGGCGGCGGACACGACCTCGCCGCGCTGCGCAGCCGTGCGCTCGAGGCCCCGATGCGCGGCGGCGCGCGGACCTGGTTGTTGGCACACATCGATGCCCGCAGCGCCCGACGGCGTGATCAGGCCCTGACGCTGGCCTCACAGCTCTATCGTGACCCGCCAGCCGTGTTCACGGCCCATGTGCTGCGGGGATCGGCGCGGCGTCCGAGGCGGCGGACGGCGTCTACTTCTTCTTGATCGGCCGCTGCCACTCATCAATCGTGGTCTGACGCGCCCGCGCGATGGTGAGCTTGCCGGCCGGCACGTCTCGGGTGACGGTCGAACCGGCGGCAATCGTGGCGCCCTCGCCGACCGTGATGGGCGCCACCAGCACGCTGTTCGATCCGGTATGCGCTCGATCCCCAATGCGCGTGCGGTGCTTGTTGGCCCCGTCGTAATTTGCGACGATGGTGCCGGCGCCCACGTTGACCTGTGCGCCGACTTCGGCATCACCGACATAGGAGAGGTGATTGGCCTTCGACTCGCTGCCGAGAGTCGCGTTCTTCACTTCGACGAAGTTGCCGATGTGCACCCCATCACCGAGCGCTGAGTGGGGCCGGATGCGCGAGAACGGACCGATGCGAGCGCCGCGGCCGATCGTCGCGCCGTCGAGGACGCAATGCGCGAACAGTTCCGTGTCATCACCGATGCGGCAGTCACGCACGACACAGCCGGGACCGATCCGCACGTTGTTGCCGAGGGTCACCTGTCCCTCGAGGACGACGTTGACGTCCAGGAATACATCCTGCCCGTGAACAACGTCACCGCGCACATCGAGCCGTGCGGGGTCAGCGACCGTCACGCCCGCGCACATCAGCGTCCAAGCCGCATTTCGGCGGCAGACCGCTTCGAGTTCGGCCAATTGCACTTTGTCATTGACGCCGAGCGCTTCGATCGGATCGACGAGCGGCACCGGCGTGACGGTGACGCCGGAACGTGCGGCGAGTCCGATGACGTCCGTCAGGTAATACTCGCCCTGGGCGTTGTCATTGCGCAGCGCCGACAACCACCGCTTGAGCAGCTGGGCCGGCGCGGCCAACACCCCGGTGTTGCACTCGCCGATACTCCGTTCGGCCGCGGAGGCGTCCTTGTGCTCGACGATTCGGGCCACACGGCCGGCCGTGTCCCGCACGATCCGCCCGTAGCCGTTCGGATCGGCCGGCCGCATGGTGAGGACCGCGAGCGCGCCCGCCGCAGCGATGTCGAGGAGTCCGATGAGCGACTGCGCCCGCAGCAGCGGCACGTCGCCGTAGAGCACCAGCACCGTGGCGGCATCATCGAGTTTGGGCGCGGCCTGCTGCAGAGCGTGCCCGGTGCCGAGCTGTTCGGCCTGATGCACCCACGTCAGCTCCTGCTCGGGGAAGGCGGCGCGCACCTCCTCTCCCCCATGCCCGTACACGACCTGGATGGCCGCGGGCGACAGTGCGCGCGCGGTCTGCAGTACGTGCGCCAGCAGCGGCCGACCCGCAAGGGTCTGCAGCACCTTCGGCCGGCGGGATTTCATCCGCTTGCCTTCGCCGGCGGCCAGAATGACGATCGAGAGCGTCGCACTCGACGCGGCGGCGGGCCTGTTCATGCGGCGATTATCGCCCGGACGGGCACGGCGCGCGATCAGCCGCGCACTTTGCGCAGCTTCGCGATGAGCTTCAGCTGGGCCGCGGCTCGCGCCAATTCGGCCAGCGCCTCGGCCTGACTGATGTGGCTGCTGCGATCCTTCAGCGCCTCCTCGGCGCGCTGTTTCGCCGCAAGCGCGGCCGCCTCATCGAGGTCCTTGGCGCGCAGTGCCGTATCGGCGAGCACGGTGACGCGGTGCGGTTGCACTTCGATCGCGCCGCCGCCGACGAAAAAGAACAGCTCCTCGCCCGCGGGCGTCCTCACCCGCACCTCGCCCGGCTTGAGCGTCGAGAGCAGCGGTGCGTGGCGCGGCGCCACGCCGATGTCGCCCTCTGAGGCCGGTGCGAACACCATGGTCGCCCGCCCGGAGAAAATCTCACCCTCGGCGCTGACGACATCGACCTGGAGCGTATGCGGCTCGGCCATGAAGGGCTCTCCTACTGAAGCGTCTTGGCCTTGGCCACGGCCTCATCGATGGTACCGACCATGTAGAACGCCTGCTCGGGCAGGTGATCGAACTCACCATTGATGATGCCCTTGAAGCCACGGATGGTCTCGGCGAGCGGCACGGTCTTGCCGTCCTGGCCGGTGAACACCTTGGCGACGTTGAACGGCTGAGAGAGGAACCGCTGCACTTTACGGGCGCGGTACACCGTCAGCTTGTCGTCCTCGGACAGCTCGTCCATGCCGAGGATGGCGATGATGTCCTGCAGTTCCTTGTAGCGCTGCAGGACCGCCTGCACGCCGCGCGCGACGTTGTAGTGCTCCTCCCCGACGACCAACGGGTCGAGCTGGCGGCTGGTCGACTCCAGCGGATCGACCGCCGGGTAGATGCCGAGGGTCGCGATCTGGCGCGACAGCGCCACGATCGCATCAAGGTGCGCGAACGTGGTCGCCGGCGACGGGTCGGTCATGTCGTCGGCCGGAACGTAGACTGCCTGAATGGAGGTGATCGAGCCGGTCTTGGTGGAGGTGATGCGCTCCTGCAGCGCGCCCATTTCCTCCGCCAGCGTCGGCTGGTAGCCCACCGCCGAGGGCATGCGCCCGAGCAGCGCCGAGACTTCGGTGCCGGCGAGCGTGTAGCGGTAGATGTTGTCGATGAACAGCAGCACGTCGCGCCCCCGGGTGCCATCCGGGTGCTCCTCATCGCGGAAATGTTCGGCCATGGTGAGGCCGGTGAGCGCCACGCGCAGTCGGTTGCCCGGCGGCTCGTTCATCTGGCCGTAGACCATCGCGACCTTGGAGTTGCTGAGCTCCTGCGCGTCGATGACGCCCGCTTCGATCATCTCGTGATAGAAATCGTTGCCCTCGCGGGTGCGCTCCCCGACGCCGGCGAACACGGACAGACCGCTGTACTGCTTGGCGATGTTGTTGATCAGCTCGAGCATGTTGACGGTCTTGCCGACACCGGCGCCGCCGAACAGGCCGACCTTGCCGCCCTTGGCGAACGGCACCAGCAGGTCGATGACCTTGATGCCGGTGACCAGCAGGTCCTGTCCACCTGCCTGCTCTTCGAACGACGGCGGCGGCCGGTGGATCGGCAGGCTGTGCTCGGAGGTGACCGGGCCGCGGTTGTCCTGCGGCGCGCCGAGCACGTCCATGATGCGCCCGAGGGTCGGCTTGCCGACCGGCACGGTGATCGGATGGCCGGTGGCGAGGACCGCCAGACCGCGCTTGAGACCCTCGGAGGGCCCCATGGCGATCGTGCGCACGATGCCGTCGCCGAGCTCCTGCTGAACCTCGAGCGTCAGGTCGACGTCCTTGAGCTTCAGTGCCTCATAGATGTGCGGAATCGCCTCGCGCGGAAACTCGACATCGATGACGGCACCGATGATCTGGGTGATCTTGCCTTCGGCCATGCTTGCCATGTGTTGTCTCTCTCAAACCGCGGCCGCGCCGCCCACGATCTCAGCCAATTCCTTGGTGATCGCGGCTTGACGGGCCTTGTTGTAGATCAGCTGCATTTCGTTGATGAGTTTGCCGGCGTTGTCCGTGGCCGCCTTCATGGCGACCATGCGCGCGGCCATCTCCGAGGCCACGTTTTCCACCGCCGCGCGATAGACCTGCGACTCGATGTAGCGCATCAGCAGCGCATCGAGGATCTGCGCGGCCTCCGGCTCGTAGATATAGTCCCAATGCTCCTGCAGATCCTCCGCCGGCGGCTCGGCAACCGGCAGAAGCTGCGTCACCACGGGACGCTGGGTCATCGTGTTGACGAATTCCGAACCGACCAGGAACAGCCGGTCGATCGTGCCGTCGCTGTACTCGTCCAGCATCACCTTGACGGTGCCGATCAGATCCTTCACGTGCGGCCGATCGCCCAGATGCGACACGTTGGCCGCAATCGGCGTGTCCAGCCGGCGAAAGAACGTCATGGCTTTCGCACCGATCAGGCACAGCTTCACCGCCGCGCCTGTGTCCTGCCATTCGCGCATCAGCAACAGCGTTTGCTTGAAGACGTTGGCGTTGAGCGCCCCGGCCAGCCCGCGGTCGGTCGACACGACGATGATGCCGATTGCGCCGACCGTCGGCCGGTCCTGCAGGAACGGGCTGTGGTAGTCCGGATTCGCAGCGCTCAGATTGGCAATGACGCTGCGCATCTTGTCCGCATACGGGCGCGCCGCCCGCATGCGCTCCTGCGCGCGGCGCATCTTGCTGGTCGCCACCATTTGCATGGCGCGGGTGATCTTCTGAGTGTTCTTGACACTCGTGATCTTGGCGCGGATTTCCTTGGTGCCTGGCATCAGCGGTCTCGCTCGGCGTGTCCAGCGACGGACATCACCGTCAGTAGGTCCCGGTGGCGACGAAGTCCTCGACGCATTTCTTCAGCTCCGCCTCGTTCTCCTTGCTCAATTTCGGTTCGTGGTTGATCCGATCGAGCATCGTGGCGTAGTTCGAATGGGCGAAGGCCTGCAGGGCCGCCTCGAACGCGACCACCTTCTTCAGTTCCACCTTGTCCATGTAGCCGCTGTTGACGGCGTAGATCGACAGCGCCATCTCCGCGACCGACATCGGTCCGTACTGCTTCTGCTTCATCATCTCGGTGACGCGCTGACCGCGTTCGAGCTGCTTGCGGGTCGTCTCGTCGAGGTCCGAGGCAAACTGCGAGAAGGCCGCCAGCTCACGGAACTGGGCAAGTGCGAGGCGAATGCCGCCGCCGAGCTTCTTGATGATGTCAGTCTGCGCGGCGCCGCCGACACGCGAGACGGAAATACCGGCGTTCATGGCCGGACGCACGCCCGCGTTGAACAGGTCGGTCTCGAGGAAGATCTGTCCGTCGGTGATCGAGATGACGTTGGTCGGCACGAACGCGGTGACGTCGCCCGCCTGAGTCTCGATGATCGGCAGACCGGTCAGCGAGCCGGTTTTACCCTTCACCGCACCTTTGGTCTGCATCTCGACGTACTGGTCGTTGACGCGGGCGCTGCGCTCGAGCAGGCGCGAGTGCAGGTAGAACACGTCGCCCGGGAACGCCTCGCGGCCCGGCGGCCGGCGCAGCAGCAGTGAGATCTGGCGGTACGCCACGGCCTGCTTGGACAGGTCGTCGTAGACGATCAGCGCATCCTCGCCGTTGTCCATGAAGTACTCGCCCATGGCACAGCCGGAGTACGCGGCGATGTACTGCATGGCGGCCGGCGCCGACGCCGGGGCTGCGACGATCACGGTGTGCGCGAGGGCGCCGTGCTCCTCGAGCTTCTTCACCACGCCGGCGATGGTCGATTGTTTCTGGCCGATCGCGACGTAGATGCACTTAATCCCGGAGGACTTCTGATTGATGATGGTGTCGACCGCGAGCGCCGTCTTTCCGGTCTGGCGATCGCCGATGATCAGTTCGCGCTGCCCGCGGCCGACCGGCACCATCGAGTCGACGGCCTTGTAGCCGGTCTGCACCGGCTGGGTCACCGACTTGCGGTAGATCACGCCCGGCGCGACGCGCTCGATCGGCGCGGTGCGCTTGGCGTTGATCGGTCCGCGACCATCGATCGGCTGGCCGAGCGCATCGACCACGCGGCCGAGCAGCTCAGGTCCCACCGGCACCTCGAGGATGCGCCCGGTCGTCTTGACGGTGTCGCCCTCGCGCAGGTGCTTGTAGTCGCCGAGGACCACGGCGCCGACCGAGTCCTGCTCGAGGTTCAGCGCCAGGCCGAACACGTTGCCCGGATATTCGATCATCTCGCCGTAGCGCGCGTCGGCCAGACCGTGGATACGCGTAATGCCATCGGTCACCGAGATGATGGTGCCGACATCGCGTGCCTCGGTCGCGGACTTGAAGGTCTCGATCCGCTGTTTGATCAGATCGCTGATTTCGGATGCCTTGATGGCCATAACAATGTTTCCCCGGAAAATTCGCTTACGTGGTCAGCTGATGGGCCATGCGCTCGAGCTTGCTGCGCACCGATCCGTCGATGACCAGATCGCCGGCGCGCACGGTGGCGCCACCGAGCAGGGCCGGATCGAGCTCGCAGCGCAACTGCACCCGGCGACGCAGCCGCCGCTCCAGTGCCGCGGCGAGCGAGCGCTGCTGCGGCTCGGAGAGCGGCGCGGCGGAGGTGACCTCGACTTCGATGGTGCCTTCGGCCTCGGCCTTCAATTCATCGAAGCGCGCCGCGACCTCCGGCAGACACTCGAGCCGGCGGTTGTCGGCGAGGGCGCGGATGAAGTTGCGCCCGGTCTCGTCCAGATGGGGCTCGGCGATCGAGGAGATCAGACCGGCGAGCTGCTCTGGCGTGACGTTCGGATTGTCGAGGAGCGCCGCGACGCGCGGGTCGAGAACCGCGGTCGCTGCGCGCCGCAGGCCTTGGGACCACTCCCCGAGACGCCCGCCGGCAGCCTCGAAGGCAGCCTTGGCGTAGGGTCTGGCGATGGTGCTCTTGTCCGGCATCGGGTCCTCCGCCTACAGCTGCGCGGCGAATTCGCTGAGCAGCGCTTCGTGGGCGCGCGCATCGATTTCGCGTTCGAGCAGCTTCGCGGCGGCCGCGACGGCGATCGCCCCGACCTGCTGGCGCAGTTGCTCCTTGGCGCGTGCCGCATCGAACTCGATCTGTTCGTGTGCGGCGGCGACCAGGCGTTGGCCTTCCTGCGTCGCGGCGCTGCGAGCGTGATCGAGGATCTCGGTGGCGCCGCGCTGGGCCTGTTCGACGATCACGCCGGCGCGCTCGCGCGCCTCGCGCAGAATCGACTCGGCACTGGCACGAGCCCGCTCGAGCTCCTCTTCGCCCTTGCCGGCTGCGGCCAGACCCTGAGCGATCCGCCGCTCACGCTCCTGCATCGGGCCGAGAATCATCGGCCAGACGAATTTCATCGTGAACCAGATCAAGACGGCGAATACCGCCATCTGGATGACGAGCGTCAGATTGACGTGCACGTTCGCCTCCTTCCGAGGGGTGCGCTAGCAGAGGTCCGCAACCGACTCAATGCGCTACAACGTGCAGAGCATTGAGGAACGGGTTCGCGAAGGTGAAGAACAGCGCGAAGCCGATGCCGATCATGGCGACGGCATCCAGCAGGCCGGCGACCAGGAACATCTTCACCTGCAGTGCGGGCATCAGTTCGGGCTGGCGGGCCGAGCCTTCGATGAAGCGGCCGCCGAGAATGCCGAAGCCGATGGCGGTGCCCAAAGCGCCCATGCCGAAAATGATGCCCACGGCCAGCACGGTCATGGCTTGGATCAGTGCAACGTTATGCATTCAAGTCTCCTCGAGGATCAATGGGTCGAAAAATGGAATCGGTCAGTGGTGCTCGTGCGCCATCGCCAGGTAGACGATGGTGAGCACCATGAAGATAAACGCCTGGATGGTGATGATCAGCAGATGGAACACACCCCAGACGAAAGTCAGCAGCGCCTGCAGGAACATCAGCCCCCAGCCCGAGAGGCTCGCCAGTCCGGCGTAGCTGTGCTCGAGCGTCAGCAACGCGAGCAGCACGAAAATCATCTCACCGGCGAAGATATTGCCGAACAGTCGCAGCGCCAGGGACACCGGGCGGGCGAGCAGCGTCACCGATTCGAGCACGAAATTCACCGGCACGAACAGCGCCTGCACGAGTTTGTTCTTGCTGCTGAACGGATGCAGGGTCAGCTCGCCGAGAAAGCCGAGCGGCCCCTTCACCTTGATGCTGTAGAAGATGGTGAGGAGAAAGACCGTCAGCGACAGGCCGAACACGCCGTTGAGGTCGGTGCTCGGCACGACCTTCAGGTGTGCCAGGCCCACGGTCTTGGCGAGGTCGGGCAGCAGGTCGACCGGCACCAGGTCCATGAAGTTGAACAGGTACACCCAGCAGAAGATGGTGAGCGCGAGCGGCGCGATCAGACGGTTGGTGCCGTGGTAGACGTCCCGCACCTGCGAGTCGACCCACTCCACGATCATCTCGACGAAGCTCTGAAAGCCGCGCGGGGCGCTATTGACGCTGCCGGAGGCGCGGCGCGCGACCCAGTAGAAGCTGCCGGCGAACAAGACCGCGAGCAGCACGGAGAAGAACACCGTGTCGTAATCGATCACGGTGAAATTCACCAGCGACGTCTGCGGCTTGTTGGTCAGAAAGGTGAGGTGTTCGAGAATGTACCCACCGATCTGTGGCTTCGCTGCTGCCATGAAAGTCAGTCTCTCACTGTGTGCGTGGCGTCCGCCGTTGTCTTGCGCGGCGCCGGTTCGGCAATTCTCTGGTCGCGCGCGCGCTCACTCGGCCACAAGGCGGTGGCGAGCGCGATCCAGTACACGAAAAAAGTCGCAGCGAAGGCCGCGAACATCGCCAGCGGCACGACCTTCGTCAGTCTGAAGGCCGCCGTAAACAGCCCGACGACGACGACGAGCTTCAGCGCCTCCCCTCGGTAAAAGGCCCGCAGCGCCCCTTCGGGACCTGCGGCCCGCCGGCTGAACCCGGCCAGCGCCAAAATCAGGCTCGACGCGGTTCCAATGCCGCCGCCGAGCAACGCGGAGAAAGCCGCCCGCTCGCCGGAGATCGCCCAAGCGAGCAATCCGGCCAGTACCGTTGCGGCGGCCTGGCCCAGCACGACGCCGAAAGCCATCCGCCGCGCTTGGGGCAGGTCGATCACGGTCACCGATGTCTCACTCGCGGGCGTACGCTGCGCGCCGGATCGCTCCCGGCCCGTCGGCACATTTTTCCGCCGGACCGAAAAGCCGCGCGATTATAGGGACCGCTCTGCAGGGAGTCCACTCCCTCCGCAGCGGCTCTAAGCCTGTGAAATTGGTGTGAAATTTTCGCCGCGAAGGGTGCCGGATTACAGTCCGGGCGGCCATTGCGGAAGATCCTAATGGATATGGGCGAGGATCCCGTCCAGTTCGTCGAGAGTATTGTAGTTCACCGTGAGCGTACCCTTGCCGCCCGCGCCGGAGTGAATGGCGACCCGGGCACCGAGTTTTTCCGACAATTGCTGCTCCAGCTGGCGCACGTCCGGGTCACCGCGGCGCTGGGCGTTCGCCTGCGGCACCGGCGGGCGCAGCATCCGCCGCACGAGCGCTTCGGTTTCCCGCACCGAGAGTCCCTTGGCGATCACCTCAGCGGCCGCCTGACGCTGCTCCCCGCGCTGCACCAGGCCGAGCAGCGCGCGCGCATGACCCATCTCGATCTGGCGCCGCTCGATCAATTCGCAGACCTCGGCGGGCAGCTCGAGCAGACGCAGCAGGTTGCTGACGCCGGCCCGGGAGCGCCCCACTGCTTCGGCGGCCTGCGCGTGGGTGAGCTCGAATTCGCTGATCAGACGCTGCAGCGCGCGCGCTTCCTCGAGCGGATTGAGGTTCTCGCGCTGGATGTTCTCGATGAGCGCCACGGCGATCGCGGCCTCATCGGGGATGCGCCGCACGATGGCCGGGATGTCCTCGAGCCCCGCCAGCTGCGCGGCGCGCCAGCGCCGCTCCCCGGCGATGATCTCGTAGCGCAGCGGCGCCCCCGGAGCGCCGGCGAGCGGCCGCACCACGATGGGCTGCACCACCCCCTGCGCCTTGATGGAGCCGGCCAGGTCCTCGAGGGACTCCGGATGCATGTCGGAGCGGGGCTGATACTTACCGCGCTGCAGCAGATCGAGTGGCAGGCGCTTCAGTTCATCGCCCGCCGGAGCCGGCGCGGGGGTACCGGCCGGCGCCACCGGTGCACCACGGGCACCCGGGCCGAGCAGGTCGGCCAGCCCTCGGCCCAGCGTCGGCTTCTTCTGCGTCACGGCACGGCCTCCCCGTTCACCGCCGCGAGCTCATCGGATCCCGGCGGCTCGGCCGTGCCCTCGGCCCGGCGGATCATCTCCCCGGCGAGCGCGAGATAGGCGAGCGCGCCGCGCGAGTCCTTGTCGTGGAACAGCACCGGCCGGCCGAAGGACGGGGCCTCGGCAAGGCGGATGTTGCGCGGAATGATGGTGCGGAACACCTTGTCGCCGAAGTGCATGATCAGCTGCGCGCTCACTTCATTGGCCAGGTTATTGCGCGGATCGAACATGGTTCGCAGGATGCCCTCGATGTCGAGCGACGGGTTCACCGCCGCGCGGATCTGCTCGATGGTGCCGAGCAGCGCCGAGAGTCCCTCGAGCGCGTAGTACTCGCACTGCATCGGGATCAGAACGCTGTCGGCGGCCACGAGTGCATTGACGGTGAGCATGTTCAGCGCCGGCGGACAGTCGATGAGGATGACGTCGTACGCCTCGCGCACCGGCGCGAGCGCCTGGCGCAGGCGCGTCTCACGCCCGACGGTCAGACCGAGCAGGCGAACCTCGGCGGCGGTGAGATCCTGGTTGGCCGGCAGCAGCGCATAGCCGCCCTGCTCGACCGTGCGCAGCGCCCCGGCGAGTTCGGCCTCCCCGAGCAGCACTTCGCAGGCGCCGCGTTCGAGCTGCGCCTTCTCGATGCCGCTGCCCATGGTGGCGTTACCCTGCGGATCAAGGTCGAGCAGCAGCACCCGCCGCCGGGTGGCCGCGAGCGAGGCGGCCAGATTGACCGCAGTCGTGGTTTTTCCGACGCCGCCCTTCTGATTGGCGATCGCGATGACGCGTTTCATGAGAGCGACAGTGTACTTCACTGTCGCCCTGCTCCGGGGCCGGGGCGCTCGAGCGGGCCTCAGGCGCGCCGGCCGGCCTGCAGCCGCTCGCGCGCCATCTGGTCGGCCACCGTGCTGGTCGGCCGCGATTCCTGCCGGGCACGCTCGAAAATCGCGGTGAGCCGCTCGGGAATCTTCTTGATCGCCGCGTGCACCGCCGCCTCGGTCGAGCCGCCGCGGTACTCATGGGCCACATTGATGATGCCGCCGGCGTTGATCACGTAATCCGGCGCGTACAGGATGCCCGCCTGCATGAGCAGCTCACCGTCGGATTCGCGCGCCAGCTGGTTATTCGCCGCACCGGCGATGATCCGCGCGCGCAGCCGAGGAATCGACTGCGCACTCAGCACCGCGCCCAGGGCGCACGGGGCGAAGACGTCCGCGTCCTGCTCAAGAAGAGTATCGACCGGTACGACCGCCGCGCCGAGTTCCTCGCGGACCCGCTCGGCCAGTTCGGCACGGGCATCGGCCACCTTCAGGCGGACGCCTTCGGCGGCCAGCAGCCGGCACAGCGGATGGCCGACGCCGCCCAGTCCCTGCACGGCGACCGTCAACCCCTCGAGGCCGCGGCCCAGCTGGAACCGCACCGCCGCCTGGATGCCGAGGAACACCCCGAGCGCCGTCTTGGGGCCCGGATCCCCGCCCACCTCGCCCGAGGCGCGCTTCAGGCCGCTGACGTACGGGGTGACGCCGGCCACCTGCTCCATGTCCGCGGTGCTCGTGCCGACGTCCTCGGCGGTGATGTAGCGCCCGCCGAGCGCATCGACGAGTCGGCCGAACGCCTGAAACAGTGCCGGCGTCTTGTGCGCACGCGCATCCCCGATGATCACGGCCTTGCCGCCGCCCAGATCGAGCTCCGCCATGGCGTTCTTGTAGCTCATGCCGCGGGAGAGTCGCAGCGCGTCGGTCAGCGCCTCGTCACTCGACGGATAGGCCCACATCCTGCAGCCGCCGGCGGCAGGCCCGAGCGCAGAGGAATGAATCGCGATGATGGCCCGCAGGCCCGTGGCACGGTCGTGACCGAACACGACCTGTTCGTGGCCGTCGAAATCCGGCAGAGAGAAAAGATCCATGAGGGCTCCCAAACGTCTCCGGGGCTGGACCCGGCCGGCGTCACCTTACGCCCGAGAGGTGCACGGCGCGTCACAAAGCTTGCCCTTCGGGCCGCTCCGGTGAATGATTCATTCCATCATCTGCGGATTCAATGAGATATTTTATGCAGACCGATCTCGACCGAAGCGATGTGCGCATCCTCGATCTGGTCCAGGAGCACGGCAACCTGTCGGCCGCCGAGTTGGCCGAACGGCTCGGCATGACCGCCTCGACCTGCTGGCGGCGCATGAGCCGCTTGGAGGAAACCGGAGTGATCCGGCGGCGCGTGGCGCTGCTCGACCGGGAAAAGGTCGGCCTGAACGTGCTGGTGTTCTCCCAGGTCAAGCTCACCGGCCACGGCCGCGATGCGCTGCTGAAGTTCGAGCAGGCCGTGCGCCAGCACCCGGAGATCCTCGAGTGCTACACGCTCATGGGCGAGACGGACTTCCTGCTGCGCATCGCCTGCCGCGATATCAAGTCATACGAGGCGTTCTTCCTCGATCACCTCTCGCGCTTCCCCGGCGTGCAATCGGTGCACTCCTTCATCGCGCTGTCGGTCATCAAGGAGACCACCGCGCTGCCGCTCAGTGCCGGACCGAAGGGGACCCCGCGCTGAGGATCACGAGACAGCGCTCCTGCGCCAAACCCGGCACGCTGAGCGGCACGGTCTCGGCCTGCCAGTCACCGGGCAGCGCCTCGAGTTCGGCCTTCGGCCACTTGCCCTTCAGCGCGAGGATGCGCGTGCCGGGGCCGCAGAGCGGCTCGACGGCACTCACCAGCCCCGGCAGTGCCGCGAAGGCGCGCGCCAGCACCGTGTCGAACGGAACCTCCGGGCGCAGCGTCTCGACGCGCGCCTGAACAGCCTCGACGTTGACCAGTCCGAGCGCATGAGCGGCGTGCGAGACGAAGCGGACCTTCTTGCCGTTCGAATCGAGCAGCGTAAAGCACCGCTCGGGGTTGGCGAGCGCGAGCGGCAGCCCGGGGAACCCCGCTCCGGTACCGACATCGGCGATGCGGGCACCGTGCAGATGCCGGTGCACGGCCAGACTGTCGAGCAGGTGATGCGTTACCATGTCGGCCGGTTCGGTGATCGCCGTCAGGTTGAAGCGGCGGTTCCAGTGAGCCAATTCCTCCAGCAGCCGCAGCAGCCGCAGCGCATCGTGCTCCGTCAACGCCACCCCCAGCGCGGCGGCGGCGTGGATGAGCGAGCGGGCGGTGTGCTGGGCGTCGGGCGCCCCGAACGTCGGCTGGGAGGAACTCATGGCTCGAGCGGCCTCGGAGAACCACGATTGTGGCAGAGGCCCGGAGCGCGCGCTGAAGAAATTTTTGTGCCGGCGAGACCGGCCGAGGCATCGACGTGAGACTGCTGCTCGTGGAAGACGACACCATGATCGGCGAGGCGATCCGCGCCGGGCTGCGGCGCGAGGGGTTCGCGGTCGATTGGGTGCATGACGGGGAAACGGCCGAGCAAGTGCTCAAGAGCGAGCCGTTCGACCTGCTGCTGCTTGACCTCGGCCTGCCGCGCCGCTCGGGACTGGCGGTGCTCACGGCGCTGCGCACCCGGGGCGATGCGCTCCCGGTGATCATTCTGACGGCGCGCGATGCCGTCTCGGACCGCGTTCAGGGCCTGGATGCCGGTGCCGACGATTACCTCGTCAAGCCCTTTGACCTCGATGAGCTCGCCGCGCGCATCCGCGCGCTGCTGCGGCGCAAATCCGGCCAAGCCGCCCCGGCGATCGAGCATCTCGGTGTAATTCTCAACCCCGCGGCGCACACCGTGCAGCGCGACGGGAGGGACGTGACGCTCTCGCCGAAGGAGTTTGCGCTGCTGCAGCTGCTGATGGAGCGTCCCGGCACGCTGCATCCGCGCACCCGCATCGAGGCGCGGCTCTACGGCTGGGGAGAGGAAGTCGAGAGCAACGCCGTGGAGGTCCACGTACACGGTCTGCGCCGCAAGCTTGGCGCGGATTTCATCCTGACCGTGCGTGGCGTCGGCTACCGGGTGCGGCCCGCATGACGCTGCGCTCACTGCGGGCTCGGTTGCTCGCCTGGCTGCTCGGCGGCATCGCAGTGGTCTGGCTGATCGGCGGATTCGTCGTGTACCGCAACACGCTGAAGCAGGCCGACACGTTCTTCGACTACCACCTCGAGCAGATGGCGCTGCTGCTGCGCGACCAGCCAGTGGAGTATTTGCTGCCGCTCGAGATCCCCTCGCGGGTCGCCGAGTACGGCTTCGTGGTGCAGGTGTGGACCGCCAACGGCCGGCGGATCTGGGCGCCCCCGCACACGGTGTTGCCGAATTACACCGCGCTCGGGTTCTCCACGGTCAAGACCAGCGAGGGGCGGTGGCGGGTCTTCGGCGTCGCCTCGCCGAGCCGGGTGATCCAGGTGGCGCAGCTGATGCGGGTGCGCCGCCAGCAGGCCGTCCAGCTGGTGCTGAAGACCCTCGAGCCGTTCATGCTCACGGTGCCGATCCTCGGCATCCTGGTCTGGTTCGCCGTCGGGCACGCGCTCGAGCCCCTGCAGCGGCTGGCCAGCTCGGTCAAGGCGCGCCGGGTCGCCGCGCTCGAGCCGCTCGCGCACGAGCAACTGCCCGAGGAGGTCCAGCCGTTGGTGGCGGCGCTGAACGATCTGCTCGGCCGGCTCTCCTCAGCGCTCGAGCGCGAGCGGGCCTTCCTGGCGGATGCGGCGCACGAGCTGCGCACGCCGCTCACCGCGCTGCATCTGCAGCTCGACACGCTGGCCCGCGCCGACACCGACCGCGAGCGCGCCGACGCCATGGAGCGTCTCTCCGCCGGCGTCCAGCGCTCGATCCGCTTAGTTGAGCAGCTGCTCGCGCTCGCCCGGCAGGAGCCGCGCGCCGAGCCGGCGCGCGAACCGATCGCGCTCGATGAGCTCGCGCGGGACGTGGTCGCCGAACTCGTGCCCCTCGCCGACGCCCGCCACATCGACCTCGGCATCGCCGATGCGCAACCCGTGGTGATCCCCGGCGAGCGCGAAGCGATCGCGACGCTGGTGCGCAACCTGGTCGACAACGCGGTGCGCTACACGCCGCGCGGCGGACGCGTCGACGTGACGGTCCTCGGCAGCAGCGAGCCCGGCCGGGCCATGTTGAAAGTCGCCGACAACGGTCCGGGCATCGCACCGGCGGAGCGGGCCCGGGTCTTCGATCGCTTCTACCGTCAGCCGGGCGCGAGCACCCCGGGCAGCGGTCTTGGCCTCGCCATCGTCAAAACAATCGCCGCGGCGCACGGGGCGCAGGTGGAGCTCAGCGCGGGCGAGGATGCACGCGGACTGACCGTGACCGTCACGTTTGCCGCCGCGCCGGTCTGAGCCGCGCGGCTCACTTGGCCCGGCGTGAGGTCTGCGCCTGCAGGAACTGCGCCGCAGCCCAGTGCAGGACATGCTGGCCGGCCGGCGTCGCAAACCGCCGCCCCGCGCGGGCGACCGTCACCAGCTGGACGCGCTCGCCGTGGAAGCGCAGCAGGTAGGCGAGCTGCTGCTCGTCCGCGGCGCGGATCGGGTCGCCGGCCAATCCCTGCACCATCAGCAGCGGCGCGCGGATGCGTGCGACCTCCCCCAGTGGGGAGATGCGCCGCAGGAAGTCCGACATGAACCCGCCGCCCGGGTCGCCGAACGCCGCGCGACGGAACGCCTGCTCGGCCGTGGGGGCGCGCGCGATGTAATCATTCAGACTGGCGATGCCGTCGACATCGACCGCACCGAGCAGGTGGCCGTCGAACGTGGCGAGACAGTTCAGCGCGAGCCACCCGCCGTAGCCGCGTCCCATCAGCACCACGCGATGCACATCCAAGCCCGGCTGCATGCCGATCCACACGAGCAGCGAGCCGATGTCGCGCACCGCATCGTTGCGGCGCATCCCGTCCGTGAGGGCCCGGAAACTGCGCCCGTAGCCGCCGGAGCCGCGCACGTTCGGAGCGATCACCGCATAGCCGAGCGTGTTGCTCACGAATTGCAGGAACGGGTGCCAGCCGGGCCGGAACTGACCGGCCCGATGCGCGTGCAGCACGATCAGCACCGGAGCGGGGCCGGCGCCCGGCGGCAGGTACACATATGCCGAGAGCTGCCGCCAGTGCCCCCCGATGCGGTCCCAGGTCGGAAAATGCACGTGCTCGGCGCGCACCAAGCCCGCGCCCCCGAGCGGCGCCGGCGGACCGGCGAGCCAGCGCTGCAGCCGTCCGCTGCCGGCCTGGTACACCTCGATCCGAGGCGGCCGGCGACTGGCCTCGAAGGTGAACGCCAGCTGGTGGCCGGAATCGAAGCGCAGCGTATCGATCACGCCGTGACGCAGCCGCGGCACGGCCACATCGAGTTTCAGCCGCCGGTCGCGCACGTGCAGGCGGCTGTAGCCGTCGTGGTCGAGAGTGTAGGCCAGATACCGTCCGTCGGGACTGGCGGCAAACTGGCGCACGTCCCAGTCGCTCGGGACCGACTCCGCCCGGACTCGGCCGCTCGCCAGGTCGAGACGCAGCAGCCGCTCGTATTCGCTCTTCGCGTTCGAGATCAGATAGATCGCGGTGCCATCCGGCGCGAAGTGCGCCGCGCGGATGCGCGCCGCCGGCAGCGGGATGCGGGTCAGCTCGCCGTCATGCAGATGCAGCAGGTACAGCGAATCGGCGTCGGGCGCCGTGTCGTGTACGAGGAGCAGACGCTGACCGTCCGCCGACCAATCGAGCAGGCGCCAGCGCCCCGTGAGCGCACCGGCGACCAGACGCGGCACGCCACCGCGCACGATGTTCTCGACGTAGACCGCCTCATCATCTTCGTGCGGCACCGCGCTGAGCAGCGCGACGCGCTGCCCGCTCACAGCCCAGACCGGCGGGCCGATGATCGTCTGGCCGGCGGCGAGGGGGTGCGGCAGCGCTCCGGCCAGCACGTTCCAGCCGGTCACGCCGTCGGCCCGCTGCGGGAAGAGCACCGCGGTCCCGACGCGCGGGGCGAGGGCCACACGGATGCCGTCGCCGAGTGGCGTCAGCACCGTGGGCTTCGCGGTAGGCGAGGCCACGCGCTCGAGCAGGATCTGGCATCCGGTGTGCGCCTCGAAGAGCAACTGTCCGCTGGAGAGCCAGGCGAGGAAGCGCTCACCGCGCCAGTGCTCGGCGCGACGCAACTGCTGCGCAAGCGGTACCGCTGCGGGCGCAGCGGCGGCAGGCGCAACGCCCACAGCCAGATAAAACGTCGTCAGTGCCGCGGCGGCGAGCGCCCGGCCGGCCAGTGTCGGGAAGGTCATATCGCTATGCTAGCGCAACCGGATACCATCGCT
Organism: Pseudomonadota bacterium; assembly: GCA_021851405.1. Lineage (GTDB taxonomy): Bacteria > Pseudomonadota > Gammaproteobacteria > Steroidobacterales > Steroidobacteraceae > 13-2-20CM-66-19. Next base: position 172,844 of record JAJZDW010000001.1, on the reverse strand, counting down.
GGATGAGAGATGAAACGCCGGCGTTGCCCACCCCCAGGCTGTGGCGCCATCCCGACGGCATCACCGCCGTCGATACCGAATATCTGCATCCCGGACATGCCGCGGCCCACCTGATCGAGCAGGGCGGGCGGGCGGCCTTCGTCGACGTCGGCACCAACGATTCGGTGCCGTACCTGCTCGCGGCGCTGCGCAGCCTCGCGCTAGCGCCCGAGGACGTCGAGTACGTGCTGCTCACACACGTGCATCTGGATCACGCCGGCGGTGCCGGCCGGCTGATGCGTGAGCTGCCGAACGCGGTGTGCGTGGTGCATCCGCGCGGCGCGCCGCACATGATCGATCCGTCGCGGCTCAGCGCCGGCGCCGAAGCGGTCTACGGCCGGGAGCGCTTTGCACAGTGGTACGGACGGATCGAGCCGATCGCCGCTGAGCGCGTCCGGCGCACGCAGGATGGGGAGCAGCTCAGTCTCGCGGGGCGGGCGTTCGACATCCTGCATACGCCAGGCCACGCGCTGCACCACCAGGTGTTCGTCGACCGCGCGCACCGCTGCATCTTCAGCGGAGACACCTTCGGCATCTCGTACCGGGAGCTCGACAGCGCGGCGGGAGCATTCATCACTCCGACCACCACGCCGACGCAGTTCGACCCGGATCAGATGTGCGCCTCGATCGAGCGGCTGCTCGCCTGTGCGCCCGAGGCGATGTATCTGATGCACTACAGCCGCGTCACGGACGTGCCGCGGCTCGGCGCGGCGCTGCTCGGCCAGGTGCGCGAGCTTGAGCGCATTGCACGGCGCCATGCCGCTGCGGCGGACCGTGCCGGTGCGATCCGCGCCGAACTCTGGTCGCTCTGGCGCTCCCTCGCCGAGCGCCACGGCTGTGCGCTGAGCGAGGCACGCCTGGCGGAGCTGCTCGCCGGGGACCTTGAACTGAATACCCAGGGCCTGGTGCACTGGCTGGACACCCGTGCCGGATGAGCGGATAACGGCGACGCACCGCGCAGACGGCCCGGTCTTAAGGGTTGCTTAAGGTTGCGCGCGTATCGTCACACTCTAGATTCGTTCCTGTCCAGACCATCGGATGTGCAGAGGCTGTTATGACCATGAGGAATGTGATTCGAAATCCGCTGATCGCCGCCGCGCTCGGTGCACTGATCGGAGCCGCCCCGCTGGCCGCCCTCTACGGTGTGCGGGCCGCACAGGCCACGACGCCGCCGGCGGGCCTGACCTCGAGCGCCGCGCAGGGCGGTGTCGCGGTCGTGCTGCCGGACTTCTCGACCCTAGTCAAGCGCTACGGCCCGGCCGTGGTGAGCATCCGCGTCATTGAGAAGTCCCCGAGCGCCAGCACGCAGGGCGCGCCGTTCGGCCCGAACAGTCCGTTCGCGCCGTTCTTCCACAACTTCCCGTTCCAGGCGCCGCAGCAGGGGCCGATCGAGGGCGAGGGCTCCGGGTTCATCATCCGCCCCAACGGCCTGATTCTGACCAACGCGCACGTCGTGGCGGGCGCGAGCAAGATCACCGTGCAACTGCGCGACCGGCGCCAGTTCCCCGGCAAGGTCATCGGCATCGACAAGGTCTCCGACGTGGCGGTGGTGAAGATCGCCGCCCATGACCTGCCGACGGTGAACGTCGGGAACTCGAACAAGCTCGAAGTCGGGCAGTGGGTGCTCGCCATCGGCGCGCCGTTCGGTCTGAAGAACAGCGCCACCGCCGGCATCGTCAGCGCCAAGGGGCGCATGCTGCCGCACTCGAACTACGTGCCGTTCATCCAGACCGACGTGCCGATCAACCCGGGCAACTCCGGCGGCCCGCTGTTCAACATGCAGGGCCAGGTGGTCGGCATCAACTCGCAGATCTACAGCCGTTCCGGCGGCTACATGGGCCTGTCGTTCTCGATCCCGATCAACGTGGCGATGCACGTCGCCGACCAGCTGATCGCCACCGGGCATGTGCGCCGCGGCGAACTCGGCATCTACATCCAACCGGTCGACCAGGGGCTGGCGGATTCCTTCGGCCTGCCTGAGCCGGAGGGCGCGCTGGTCTCGAGCGTCAACCCGGGCAGCCCCGCGCAGGCCGCCGGCATCCGGCCCGGCGATGTGATCATCGCGCTCAACGGACAGAAGATCGAGAACTCGAACGATCTGCCGGTGCGCGTCGCGAGCCTGATGCCGGGCAGCAAGGTGAACCTGACGATCTGGCGCAACCACGCCGAGCAGCACGTCATCGCGACCCTCGGGGCCATGGGCAACAACCTGGTGGCGACCGCCGGCAGCGCTGCCCGGCCGGGCGGACGGCTCGGACTGATCGTGCGGGCGCTGACGCCGGATGAGCAGCAACAGGACAACACGCACGGCGGCGTGATCGTGCAGGGCGTGAGCGGGCCGGCCGAGGATGCGGGCATCGAGCCGGGGGACATCGTCCTCTCGGCCAACGGTGCGCCGGTCTCCACGCCCGCCCAGCTGGCCGGCGCGGTGGCCAAGTCCAAGGGTCACGTGGCGCTGCTGATCCAGCGCGGCGACTCGCGGATCTTCGTACCGGTCGGCGTGCAGTGATTCGATACCGGGGCGGCCACCCGGCCGCCCCGGGACCTGCGGTGAGAGACGAGTGGAGCAGGGACGAACGGCCACGGCAGGAGCAGGACGCGGGCGGCCCGCGTTCATCGCCGTGAACTGATCCAGGGCGCGGGGCGCGCCCAGCCGACACCGGTTCCCCGGCCGGTGTATTGCGGTCCGGGAAGGGCTCACCCCTTCCCGGACCGCGTTGTCTCAGAGGACGATCGACCTCAGCGGCCGGACCAGCGCGTATAGGGCCGCGGCACGGTGTGCAGCCCGGGCTTCAGGTGACTGAAGTACGCCGCCACGGTGCGGATCTGCGCATTGGTGAGGGAATGCGCGATACCGTCCATGATGGGGCTCTGGCGGTAGCCGCTCTGGTACTCGTGCAGGACCCGGATCAGATAACTCTCGTGCTGTCCGGCGAGCGTCGGGTACATCGGAGCGATCCCGATGCCGTTGCTGCCGTGGCACGAGGCGCACAGGCCCGCCGCCGCAGGCACCGCAGCGGCCGCAACCGGCTTGGCCGTCACGGGTTTCCCGCCGAGATAGGCCGCCACGTCGGCGATCTGCTGCGCCGAGAGCGACAGCGCCTGCAGATGCATGGTGGGATAGGCACGCTGTCCGTTGCGGTATTCCTGCAGGGCGCTGATCAGGTACGTCACCGACTGTCCCCGCAGCCGCGGCACGGCGTAGTCGGGGTAGGCGTTGCGGTATCCTTCGATACCGTGACAGCCGAGGCAGGTGTACCCGATGATCTTGCCCTGCTGCGCGTTGCCCACGGGAGGCTGCTGGGCCGGCGCCGGTGCCGCGAGCAGCGCGCACACCCCGAAGGTCGCCGCCATGGCAACCCGCCGACCCCAACGCACGTACGAATCCAGCCAAAGTTCCGACATGGTGATCTCCGGCCCAGTACGCAAAGCAGTCTCCGATCTTATCGGAGCGGCCACCTCGGACGCCAGCCGAGCGAAAACGGCGTGATCGCGCTGATCCAGCGCGTCACCCGCGCCGAGGTCCGCGTCGCGGGCCAAAGCATCGGGGCGATCGGTCCGGGGATCCTGGCGCTGATCGGGATCCGGCGCGGGGACGAACCGGCTGCGGCGGACCGGCTGCTTGAGCGTCTGCTCGGCTATCGGATCTTCCCGGATGCTGCGGGCCGCATGAACCGCTCGCTGCGCGAGCACGGCGGTGGGCTGCTCCTGGTGCCCCAGTTCACGCTGGCGGCCGAGACGCACCAGGGCACCCGGGCGAGCTTCAGCACGGCCGCGCCGCCGGCGCCGGCGCGCGAGCTGTTCGCGCATCTGCTGCGCCAGGCCGAGTCCCGGCACACGCCCGTGGCCCGCGGGGCGTTCGGAGCGGACATGCAGGTGGAGCTGGTCAACGACGGCCCGGTGACGTTCTGGCTGGAGAGCTGAGCGGGGCGCGCATTGCGGTTTACACGGATCCGGATAGGCAGAAACTTTCTCGGCCCGTGCACGCCAATTGGCCTATGATGGGCCGTTGAATTTTTCGTTAGTCTATTAGCGCAAGCGGAGTCCAGAACGTATGGATTTCGATTTCAAAACCCTGCTGGTCATCCTGGTCGTCGTGCTCCTGATCTTTGGCGGCAAGAAGCTGCGTACGATCGGCGACGATCTCGGCCATGCGGTGCGGGGTTTCAAGAAGGCGATGAACGAGGGTGACAAGGAAGGGTCCGCCTCGGGCACCGAGACTCGGCAGATTCGCGCCGATGAGGCCGACGCCGAATTCCCCGAATCGCTGAAGGGCAACGCCCAGGCCTCTAAGGGCGGCCGCAACACCTGAGGCCCGCGGCGCATTAGGGGTCCGGACGGACCGGCGGCAGCCGGCACCCGCCCGCTCTGCGCCCGAGGCATGCGCTAAGACGCCATGTTCGACTTCGGCTTTTCCGAAATCCTCGTCATTCTGGTCCTGGCCCTGATCGTGCTGGGTCCGGAGAGGCTCCCCGGCGTCGTGCGCCGCGTCGGCCGCTGGGTCGGCCGGGCACGTGCCATGGCGAGGCAGTTCCAGGATCAGCTGGAAGAGGAGCTGGATTTCGAGGAACGGCGCCGCGCGGCGCCGGCCGAGACCGAGCATGCCGCGCCGGCGGCGCCAGCGCCCCACGCCGAGCCGGCCTACCCGGACTTCACATCGCCCGCGGCCGCCGTGGAGCCGGCCGAATCGGCCGAACCGCCGGAGACGGCGAACCCGCCCCCCGACGCCCCGCAGATCCATGAGCCCAGAGCCTGACAGCCTGGCCGAAGGCACGCTGATCTCGCATCTGCTCGAGCTGCGCGAGCGGTTGATCCGTGCGCTGGTCGCCATCGGCATCCTGTTCGTGCCGTGCGCGCTGTACGCCAATCAGCTGTTCACCTGGCTTGCCGACCCGCTGCTGAAAATGTTGCCGAAGGGCGCGAGCCTGATCGCCACGGGGGTGGCCGCGCCGTTCACCACACCGTTCAAGCTCGCCTTCTTCGTCGCACTGTTCGGCGCCATGCCCTACGTGCTGTACCAGGTGTGGGCGTTCATCGCCCCGGGGCTGTACCGGCACGAGAAGCGCTTCGCACTGCCGCTGCTCGTCTCCTCGATCGTGCTGTTCTATGCCGGTATGACGTTCGCATACTTCGCGGTGTTTCCGGCGATCTTCCACTTCTTCGCCGCGACCACGCCGAAGGGCGTCGCGATGATGACCGACATCTCGCAGTACCTGGATTTCGTGCTGGTGTTGTTCTTCGCGTTCGGGGCCGCGTTCGAAGTACCCGTCGCGGTGGTGCTGCTGGTGGTGATGAACCTGGTCACGGTGCAGAAGCTGCGCGCGATCCGCGGCTACGTGCTGCTCGGAGTGTTCATCGTCGCCGCGTTCATCACCCCACCCGATGCCGTCTCGCAGTCCATCATGGCCGTGCCGATGTACCTGCTGTTCGAAGCCGGGGTGATCATGGCGCACATCCTGGTGCGCCCGGCGCCCACGGCCTCCGGGGAGGAACCGAGCACGCCGTCGTAAGCGCCGCGACCGCACGATGAGGCGCACCACAAGAACACCAGGCGGGGGATGATGAGCACAGCTGACAATGACACGCGCACCAGCGGCGCGGCGGGCGGGCCGACGCTGTTCGGCCACCCGCGCGGTCTGGCGACACTGTTCTTCACCGAGATGTGGGAGCGGTTCACCTACTACGGCATCCAGTCCATCCTGATCCTGTTCATGGTCGCCGCGAGCGGTCGCGGCGGCCTTGGCTTCAGCGACCGCAACGCCAGCGCCATTGTCGGACTGTATTTCGGCGGCACCTACCTGCTCTCGCTGCTCGGCGGCTGGATCGCCGACCGACTGGTCGGCGGACAGCTCTCGGTGCTCGGCGGCGGAATCCTCATCACCATCGGCAACGCGCTGCTCGCGGCCGGCAGCCGGCGAGCCTTTTTTCTCGGTCTGGTCTTCAACGTCCTGGGCGTCGGGCTGCTCAAGCCCAACGTCAGCGCCACGGTCGGGGAGCTGTACCCGGAGGGTGGCTCGCGCCGCGACGCGGGCTTCTCGATCTTCTACATGGGCATCAATCTCGGTTCGCTCCTCGGTCCGCTGCTGGTGCCGATCGTGGCGCGCGATGTCGGCTGGCACGCCGGTTTCGCTCTGCCGGCGGTGGGCATGCTGTTCGGCGTCGTGCAGTTCCTCGCCACGCGCCGCTATCTCGGGGACAGCGGTACGGCGCCCGCGGTCACGCAGCGGCGCTCCTGGTTCGCCCTCGCGGCCTTCGTCGCGCTGATCGTCGTGCTGATCAGCGTGACCCTCGGCGGCTGGGTCCGCTTCGATCCGGTGGCGCTCTCGGCCGGGCTCTCGTGGGTGGTGGCGGTGCTGATGGCGCTGTACCTGCTCTACATGGCGCTCTTGGCGGGCCTCTCGCGCCAGGAGCGCCGGCGCGTGTTCGCCATGCTGGTGCTGTTCGGCGCATCCACCGTGTTCTGGATGGGCTACATGCAGATGTTCGCCTCGTTCAACCTCTTCGCCCAGCAGTACACCGACCGCTACATCTTCGGCTGGAAGATGCCGGCCGGCGACATGCAGATCATCGACCCGGTGTTCGTCATCGCCCTCGCCCCGCTGTTCGCGGCGCTGTGGGTATGGCTCGGGCGGCGCGGCCGCGACTTGTCCTCGCCGGGGAAATTCGCCTGGGGGCTGCTGCTGCTCGGCGCGGGCTTCTGGGTGATGTACGTTGCGGCGCTGCGCGTGCTGCACGGGGCGCAGGTCTCCCCACTGTGGCTGACCGCGACGTACTTTCTCGACGCCTGCGGGGAGCTGTGTCTCTCGCCGGTCGGATTGTCCTCGACCACCAAGCTCGCCCCGCGCCGCTTCGCCGGTCAGACCATGGGGTTGTGGTTCCTGACGCTCGCCCTCGGCAGCATTCTCGCCGGGCTGCTCTCCAGCGATTTCAACGCCGCGCACCTGACGACGCTGCCGGCGCTGTTTCTGAAGCTGTTCTGGTGGGGCATGATCGGCGGCGTGGCGATGCTGCTCGCGACGCCCGCAGTGAAGCGTCTGATGAGCGGCGTTCAGTAGCGGGCGCCGCGCGGCACGACGGATGAGACTGATCCGCAGATTCACCGAGCTCACCGGAGCGCAGCGGCACGCCTACTTCGCCGCACTCGGCGGCTGGACGCTCGACGCGTTCGATTTCTTCATCTTCATCGTCGCACTGCATGCGATCGGCGCGGACTTCCACGCCAGTCTCACCGCGGTGAGCTTCGGCATCACGCTCACGCTGGCGATGCGCCCCGTGGGTGCGCTGCTGTTCGGCGTGCTCGCGGAGAAGTACGGCCGGCGGCCCATCCTGATCGCCAACGTGCTCTCCTACGCCCTGATCGAACTGGCCTCGGCGTTCGCACCGAACCTCACCGTGCTGCTGGTGCTGCGTGCGGCATTCGGCCTGGCCATGGGCGGGGAGTGGGGCGTCGGTGCGGCGCTCGCGTTCGAGACACTGCCGGCAGAGGGCCGCGGGTTCTTCTCCGGACTGCTGCAGGAAGGCTACGTCCTCGGCTTCCTGCTCGCCGCGCTGGTCTCGCGGCTGTTCTTCGCCACCGTCGGCTGGCGCGGCCTGTTCGTCATCGGCGCGCTGCCGGCACTGCTGGTGCTCTACATTCGCCACGGCGTCGCGGAATCCCCGGCCTGGCTCGAGGGCCGGCACCGGCGCCGCGCCTCGCTGCGCGAACTGATGCGCATCGTCGCAGCCCACGCACCGGCGCTGCTGTACATGATCGGGCTGATGGCGCTGTTCAACGCCTTCTCGCACGGCTCGCAGGATCTGTACAAGCCGTTCCTGCTGCAGCGCTACGGCCTCGGTGGCGCGCGCGCCGACGACGTGCTGATGCTGATGAATGTCGGGGCGTTGTTGGGCGGGATACTCTTCGGGGCGCTCTCCGAGCGCATCGGCCGGCGCAAGGCGATCGCCTGCGCGGCGCTGCTCGCGCTGCCGGCGATTCCGCTGTGGGCGTACGCCCCGACCGTACCGCTGGTTGCGCTCGGGGCGTTCCTGATGCAGTTCATGGTCCAGGGCGCCTGGGGCATCGTGCCGGCGCACCTGAACGAATTGTCCCCGCCCGGGGTGCGCGCCGTGCTGCCCGCTTTTGCCTATCAGTTCGGCAATTTTGCGATGGCGCTGCTCGCGCCCCTGCAGTCGAGCATCGCCCGCCACGGGCACGATCTGGGCACCGTCCTCGCCTGGACCATCGGCATCGTGGCGGTGGCGCTGAGCGCCGTGACGCTGCTCGGTCGCGAGGCCAAGAGCCGCGCATTCACCGGCGCGATCGAGGAGCGCTGAGGGGGACGGCGGCGCGCCGTCCCCCTCAGCGGCGCTCAGTTGGCCGGCTTGACGAATCTCAGCGTGTAGTCATCGGCGTAACCGATCGCCGCGTAGCGCCGGCGCGCCGCCGCCGAGCGGTCCGCCAGCGTCGGCGGCAGGAAGAACACCGGGATGTTGCGCGGGTCCTTGGGGTTGGCGAGGATCTCGGACGTGGCGGCGAGATGGAAGCCGGCCGCCTCGGCCTCGTGGATCACGAACGCCTGTGGCAGGCGTGCCATCGGAAAGCAGGTCTCGAGCGGCGTGCCGGGCGCACAGCGATGCCCGACGATGCCGAGCACTCCACCGGGCTTCAGCACGTGATAGGCGCTGCGCAGGAAGGTCTCGAGGAAGATCGGCGTCACCTCGTGATGCACGTTCTCGAACATCAGGTCATGCATGTTGTTGAACGTGACCACCATGTCGGCCGAGTCCGGCGCACCGAGGTGCAGGTAGCCCGGCAGCTCGAACGGTTCGAGCCGCACGGTACCGTAGACCGCCGGGTCGGCGGCGAGCTTGTGCTCGTACGCGAGCGCCGAGCGGTGGGCCCAGCCGCTCGTGCCCGCCACCGGTGAGGTGGCCTCGATCAGCTGGCCGTGGGCATGCAGGAACGGTGCGAGGATTTCGGTGTACCAACCGCCACCGGGCAGCACCTCGATGACGCGCATGTCCGGACGGATGCCGAAGAACTCCAGAGTCTTCAGCGGATGGCGATACGGGTCACGCTTCTTGAATGCCGGCGTGCGCTGCGGGCCATTGATGGCGGCCTCGAGTGCACGCTGCACCGCCGGAGGCGTGGCGGCGTAGGCCGCCGGCGCCAGTGCCGTGAGGCCGACGGCGGCCCACAGCAGCAGCCGGGCGGGAGCTGAAGCGAAGCGGTGCGGAGCGATCGGGGCGGGTACGCGCATGGAACGGCCTCCGGAGAGTAAGGGCGGCCACAATAGCGCGCGGCCGCGCGCCGACCAAGTCCGCTGATCAGGGCGCGCGCCGCAGCAGTGGACGCAGGTAGGGCCAGACGTTGTCGAGCACCAGCGGTTCCCCGCGCGCGTTGGGATGCAATCCGTCGGATTGCATCAGGCCCGGCGTCAGCGCCACGTGCGCGAGCAGAAAGGGCACGAGCGGCACGTGCAGGCGATGCGCCAGCTGCGGGTAGAGGGCCGCGAACTGATGGGTGTAGCGCGGACCGTAGTTGGGCGGAAGGAGGATGCCGAGCAGCAGCACGCGCGCGCCCGCGGCGCGCGCCAAGCGCACCATGGCCGCGAGGTGGTGCGCCGCGAGCGGTACCGGCAGGCCGCGCAATCCATCGTTGGCGCCGAGCTCGAGGACGACGATGGCCGGATGGCAAACGCGCAGCTCGTGCGGCAGGCGCGCCAGCCCGCCGGTGGTCGTCTCGCCGCTCACGCTGGCGTTGACGATGCGGTATCGGTACCCTTCCATGCGCAGGCGCTGCCCCAGCAACGCCACCCATCCTTGTTCCGGACGCAATCCGTGCGCGGCGCTCAGGCTGTCGCCGAACACCAGGATGGTGCGCGCGGCGGCCCGGGCCGTCGAGAAGACCCCGAGCAGGGCGATGCCCACCACGACAGTGAGCCACGACGGCGTGATGCGGGAGTGCGTTCTCAAAGCCGAGCACCTCACGAAGACGGTCGACAGTCCGGCCGGACCGCTCACTATTGTGCATGAGGTGTCGCTCGAGGTCGCTGCAGGCGAGACGCTGGCGGTGATCGGTCCCTCGGGGGCAGGCAAATCGACGCTGCTCGCGCTGCTGGCCGGCCTCGACCTGCCGAGCAGCGGTCGGGTGCTGCTCGCCGGCGAGGACCTCGGCGCGCTCGATGAGGATGGTCGCGCCCGGGTCCGGGCGCGCCACGTCGGGTTCGTCTTTCAGGCGTTCCATCTCATCCCGGCACTGACGGCGCTGGAAAATGTCGCGTTGCCGCTCGAACTTCTGCGCCAGCGCGGCGCACGCACCGCGGCACTTGCGGCGCTCGAGCACGTGGGACTCGCGGCCCGCGCGGCTCACTATCCGCGACAGCTCTCGGGCGGCGAGCAACAGCGCGTTGCGCTGGCCCGAGCGTTCGTCGCCCGGCCCCGAGTGCTGTTTGCCGACGAACCGACCGGCAATCTCGACAGCCTGACCGGCGCCAACATCATCGAGCGACTGTTCAAATTGAACACCGAGGCGAATACCACGCTCGTGCTCGTGACCCATGACGCCGAGCTCGCCGCGCGCTGCGCTAGCACGGTGCGCATGGACGCCGGTCGGATGCTCTGACGATGCGTACGGTGCGCTTCGCGCTGCGCATGCTGAGCCGCGAGTGGCGCGGCGGGGAACTCGGCGTGCTGCTGCTGGCGCTGACGGTCGCGGTCGGAGCGATCTCGGGTGTCGGCTTCCTGGTGAGCCGGATCCGCGCGGCGGTGACGCTGCAGGCCTCATCGGTGCTGGCGGCGGACCTGCGGGTGGACTCGGCCGAGCCGATCGCCCCGGCGGTGTTCGCGGCGGCGGCCCGCCACGGCCTGCGCAGCGCACGCACCGTGGGCATGTTGAGCGTGGTGTTCTCGGGGCAGCGCAGCCAGCTCACCGACCTGTACGCGGTCACCGCCGGGTATCCGCTGCGGGGCCGGGTGCTCACCGCGGGGGCACCGTTTGCGCCGGGGACTGCCGCGCGGGGCATTCCGCCGCGCGGCGTCGTGTGGGCCGACTCGCGGCTGCTCGCCTCCCTCGGTGCACGTCCCGGGGCTCACCTGACGATCGGCGCGGCCACCTTCACCGTCGGCCGGGTGTTGATCACGCGGCCGGACCAGGCCGGCACCTTCTCCGCACTGGTGCCGAGCCTGCTGATGAACGCGGCGGATTTGGGCCGCACGCAACTGATCGAACCGGGCAGCCGCGTGCGCTACAGCGCGCTGTTCGCCGGCAGCGCACGGCGCGTCGAGGCGCTGCGCGCATGGCTGCGCTTGCACCTCCGGGCCGGGGAGCGGCTGCGCACGATCGCGCAGGCCAGCCGGCAAATTCACGCCGCCGTGCAGCGCTCGGGACGGTTTCTCAATCTGGCGAGTCTCACCGCGTTGCTGCTGTGCGCCGCCGCGGTGGCCTTGGCCGCGCGCCGTTACGTGGCTCGGCATCTGGACACGGTGGCGCTGCTGAAGACCCTCGGTGCGACGCGGCGCTTCGTCCTCGCCATGGCGCTGGCGCAGTTGCTCGCGATCGCGCTGCTCGCAGGCGCCGCCGGCATTGCGATCGGCGACCTGACACAGAGTTGGCTCGTGCATGCATTGCGCGGGTTGCTGACGCCGCGGGCACTGCCGCCGGCCAGCCTCGCACCGGCCGGCATCGGCATGCTGATGGCGTTCGCACTGCTGGCCGGATGCGCGCTGCCGCCGCTGCTGCAGCTGACGCGCACGCCCGCGCTGCGGGTCCTGCGGCGCGACCTCGATCCGCCGCGCCCGGGAATACTGCTCGCCTTCGGCCCGGCCGTCGCGCTCCTGGTCCTGTTGATCCGATGGGTGATCGGACCCGGACGACCGTTCGTGATGCTGTCGCTGGGGTTGGCGGCGTTCCTCGGCGCACTGCTCGGCGCGGCCTTGCTGCTGGTGGGGATCGCGAACCGCCTGCGCGGTCGGGTCGGGGTCGCATGGCGCTACGGTATCGCCAACCTCGGGCGCCGCCGCATGGACAGCGTCGTGCAGATTGTGGCCTTCGGCACGGGCATCATGGCGCTCTCGCTGCTCGGGATCATCCGCGCTGATCTCACGGGCGGCTGGCGCCATACGCTGCCGGCGGATCTGCCCAATTATTTCTTCATCAACATTCCGGCCGCCCGTCGCTCGGCGTTCACCGCCGCGCTGCAGAGGCTTGGCGCACGGCCGCAGCGAATGCTGCCGCTGCTGCGCGGCCGCCTGCGCGCGATCGACGGCCGGCCCGTCGAGTCGATCCATTTCGCCAACCCGCGCGGTCGGCATTTCGCGCTGCGCGAGCAGAATTTCACCGATGCTGCGGTGCTCGGCAGCAGCAATCGCATCATCGCCGGCCGCTGGTGGAGCGCTGCTGACGCCGGCCGGCCGCTGGTGTCGGTCGCGAGTCAGTACATGCGCTGGCTGGGCCTGCGGCTCGGGGAGTCGCTGACGTTCGAGGTGGGCGGCAACACCCTCACCGTGCGCATCGCCAGCGTCCGGCGGGTTCGCTGGGACAGCTTCAAGCCGAATTTCTTTCTCGTGTTCGCCCCGGGTCTGCTGCGCCAGGAAACCGGCACGTACATCACCAGCGCCTATCTGATGCCGCAGCAGGCGCGCGCCCTGGCACCACTCGCACAGCGCTTCCCGAGCGTGTCGATTTTCGACATCGACGCGCTGCTGCAGGATGTGCGCTCCATGCTCACGAAGGCCATCCTCGCGGTGCAGAGCGTGTTCCTGTTCACGCTGGCCGCCGGACTGATCGTGCTGCTCGCCGCGGTGCACTCCAGCCGCGAGCAGCGCCGCTTCGAGAGCGCGATGCTGCGCGCGCTCGGGGCGAGCCGGGCCACGGTAGCCCAAGGGATTTGGGCGGAGTTCGCCGCGCTCGGGGCGCTGGCAGGTCTGATCGGAGCGGCCGGCGCAAGCGCCGGGGCGTGGTACGTGACGCGCGAGGTGCTCAATCTGCCCTACGTGTTCGACCCGCTCGCGTGCGCCGCGGCACTCCTCGGTGGCACCGTGCTGGTGGCGACGAGCGGGTGGCTTGCGACCCGCTCCGTGCTGCGCTCACCGCCGCTGGCGGTGCTGCGCGAGGGCGCCTAGGGCGGCTCGGTTCCGAGTGCGTGCAGCAGCGCAGCGGTGAGCGGTTTGAGGAAATACGACGCGGCGGGTGTCAGCTGCGGCTCGATGCCGCGACGGCGCAGGGCCTCGGCGGTGACCGGTCCGATGGCCGCGACCAGCGTCTGGCGCAGCGCGCCGCGCACCTCGTCCTCCCCCGCGACGCTGATCAGCCGTTCGAGCTGCGTGGCGCTGGTGAATGCGAAGGCGTCGATCTGCCCGGCGCGCAATCGCTCCAGCAGTGCGCGGATCGCCTGTTCATCCGCCTCGTGCGCATAGACGTAGGGCGCGACGGACGAGACGACCGCACCGGCGCGGTGCAGGAATTCGATCAGCGCCCGATTCGGCTCGCTGCCGTAGAGCTGCACCCCGATGTGCCGGCCGCCGAGTGCGCGGCCCGAGAGCGCCTCGATCACGCCACGGCTGGTCGGCTCGGACGCCGCCAGATCGGCGGCGAGTCCGCACTCGCGCAGCACCTGGGCGGGCTTCGGGCCGCGCGTGATCTTGTACGCACGCGCGAGCGCGGCGAGGAAGGCCGGACGCAGGGCGGGCTCGTGCCGCTCGAGGGCCCCGAGCAGACGGCGCAGGCCTTCCCCGGTGAGCAGGATGACCGCATCGAACTGGCCGCGGGCCAGCGCGCGGCACCAGTCGAGCACCGGGGCCGGATCCGGCGCATCGTGGATGGCGAGCAGCGGGCAGCGGATGACGTGCGCACCGCGCCGCTCGAGCAGGCCGGCGAAAATCTCCAGCGCCCGTGCTTCGGGAATGGCGATCGTGCGACCGGCCAGCGACACGGCGTTCATCGGCGCCATGCTACCCGCGCCGCGGTGCGCCTGCCGGCCGCCAAGGCCATGCCTCTGATCCCGCTGCCGCTTGACGCGGAGCGCAATTGCCATTCGAATGGTGGCGTGCGTGCCCAGAGTGCGGCCGCACCGTCGGGGTGCATTTGCCGCCGACTCGCCTGATTTCAAGGAATTGCACGTGTCCCAAGGTTTGACCCCGTACGGTCCGTTCGCGCGGACGAATGAATTGCGCAGCGCACCGCTCCGCTCGCCGTCCGCACCGGGGTCGGGCGTTTAGACGCCACGACGTGACGGTCGACGGCACACACCCCCGCGCGGTGCGGCGATGAAGGCCCGGCGCGCGCTGCTCTGGGCCCTTGCGCTCGATGGGCTCATCGCGGTCGCCGTGGTGACCTGGCTGCACTATGGGTACGTGCGCCAGGCGCAGCGCCAGGCGCTCATCGCCACGGTCCGGCAACTCGGCGCCGAGGCGGACGTGTTCGTGGACGCCGCGACCCAGGCGGCGGTGGCGGCGACTCAGGGCGCGATCGTAGCGACACGCCCGGACACGCACTCGATGCAGCTGATGCCGAGCGCGTCCCCGTCATCGGTGAGCGGCCCGGAGTGTCCGACGGCCTCCCCGGCGCTGAGCGTGCCCCGGTACCCGACCGCGCCGCTGTCACGGTCCTGCGTGCGCCGCCTCGCGCGCCACCCGAGACGCATGTTTCGCGACATCGAGCGGCGGACGTTCGATTATTTCTGGGTGACGGCCGACCCGGTCACCGGTTTGACGCCGGACCGCTGGCCCTCGCCGCACGGTCCGGCGAGCATCGCGGCGGTCGGTTTCGCTCTGACGGCGGACGTGATCGGCGCCTACCGCGGATACGTCACTCGGCACGCCGCGGCCCAACGGGTGCGCAAGGTGCTCACGTTCCTGCTCCATCTGCCGCAGGGCCCCGGAGCGCACGGCTACGCCGGCTACCACGGGTTCTTCTACCACTTTCTCAACATGCACACGGGTCTGCGCTTCGGCCACAGCGAGCTGTCGACCATCGATACCGCGCTGCTCATGGCCGGGGTGCTGACGGCCGGGGAATATTTCGATCACGATACCCCGACCGAGGAGCAGGTGCGGTCGCTCGCCAACCGCCTGTACCGCCGCGTCGATTGGAGCTGGTCGGCGCCCGGCGGGAACGCCCTGGTGAGCATGGCGTGGATGCCTCGCACCGGGTTCTCGAAGCTGCGCTGGCACGGCTACAACGAAGCGTCGATTCTCTACATCCTCGGCCTCGGCTCCCCGACTCACCCGCTCGGTCACAACGCCTGGAGCGCCTGGACCGCGACCGATCACCACGACCTGCGACGCGTCGGCGGACTGACGCTGCTGTCCTTCGGGCCGCAGTTCGGCTACCAATACACGGCCGTGTGGGTCGATCTGCGGGGCATCGCCGACCCGTTCATGCGGGCGCAGGGCGAGACGTACTTCCTGAATGGCGTGATCGCGACGCTCGTGCAGCGGCGCTATGCCATCATCAACCCGCACGGCTGGGCGGGATACGGCCCGAACATCTGGGGACTGACGGCCTGTGACGGCCCGGGATACGTCCGCGCGCGCTTTGACGGACGGATCCGACAGTTCTACGGTTACTCGGCACGCGGCATCAGCAAACACAGCGTCGATGACGGCACGCTGGCGCCGACGGCGGTCATAGGCTCGCTGATGTTCGTCCCACGCTACGTGACGGAAGCCACGCAGGCGCTGCTGCGCCGCTACGGCGACATGATCTACACCCGGTACGGCTTCCTCGATTCGTTCAACCCGAGCTTCCTCGATGCCCGTCTGGCCCGCACCGGCCACGTGGTGCCGGGCCGCGGTTGGGTCGACAACGCCTTCCTGGGGATCGACCAGGGTCCGATCATCGCCATGATCGAGAACGAGCGCAGTCGGTTGATTTGGCGGCTGATGCGCCACAACTCCTATATTCGCGTCGGGTTGCAGCGTGCGGACTTCACCGGGGGGTGGCTGAGCGCCGCACGGGCGCGCGCGGCACTCAGCGGGACCCGGATGCGCGCGGCGCGGGTGCTCGGCGGCACAGCGCACGCCGCGAGCGGCCCACGGCGCAAGCAGCGGGCCCTGCGCGCACTCGGCAAGCTGGCGCGCACGCGGCCCTGAGGCCCCGCGCGGGGCACGCGGCGACGGCTCAGGGCGCGGGGCGCGCGCCGAGAATCAGATCGGCGGCCTTCTCTGCGATCATGATCACAGGCGCGTTGGTGTTGCCGCTCACCAGCGTCGGCATGATCGAGGCATCCACCACCCGCAGGCCCTCCAGGCCGTGCACCCTCAGCTGCGGATCGACTACCGCCGCGGCGTCCGTACCCATCTTGCAGGTGCCGACGGGGTGGTATTCCGTCTCGGCGGCCGCGCGGATGAAGTCTTCGAGGTCGGCATCGGTGCGCCGCGCCGCGCCGGGGAACACCTCCTCACCCAAATCCGCGCGCAGCGGCGCCTGCGCATAGATGTCGCGCGCTCGCCGGATGCCGGCGATCAGCGGCGCCAGGTCGGACGGATCGGTGAGGTACCCCGGATCGATGCGCGGCGGAACGGTCGGCCGCGCCGAGGCGAGCCGGATCGTGCCACGACTGCCCGGACGGAGGTAACACACGTGCAGCGTCATGCCGTAGCCCGGCATCCTGCGCCGTCCGTGATCGACGACGTAGGCCGGTATGAAATGCATTTGCACGTCGGGCGTTGAGGTCTGCATCGACGTGCGCAGAAAGGCACCGGCCTCGGCGACGTTGCTCACGCCAGGCCCGTCCCGCAACAGCGCATAGCGCAACGCCGTGCGCAGCGCCCCGAAGCCCCGGGCGCGAGAATCGAGCGTCACGGGCCGGGTGCAGGCGTGAATGACGTGCACGTCGAGATGATCCTGCAGGTTGCCGCCGACGCCGGGCAGGTCGTGGTGCACCTCGAGATCGTGCGCGCGCAGCTCATCGGCCGGACCGATCCCCGAGAGCAGCAACAGCTGCGGAGAGTTGATGGCCCCGCCGGCCAGCAGCACTTCGCGCTGCGCGCGACTCTCGGTCCGGGTGCCGCCGTGCACGTATTCAATCCCGACGGCGCGCCGCCCCGCGAGCACGACTCGCAGCGCCAGCGCACCGGTGAGCACCGTCAGGTTGGGCCGGCGGGCGATCGGGTGCAGATAGGCACTGGCGGCACTGCACCGCCGACCGGCCTTCTGGGTCACCTGATACAGCCCGGCCCCCTCCTGGTCGCGGCCGTTGAAGTCGGGGGTGGCGGCAAGACCGGCCGCACGGGCGGCCGCCACGAACTGCAGGCTGAGCGGGTTGGTGTACCGGCGCACACAGACATTCAGCGGACCGCCACGGCCGTGCCACTCGTCCTCGAGCGACTCGTTGTGTTCCGCGCGGCGAAAGTACGGCAGCACCGACTCGAATCCCCAGCCGGGGTTGCCGAGGCTGCACCAGTGATCGTAATCCGCGCGTTGACCGCGGATGTACACCATGGCGTTGATCGAACTCGAACCGCCGAGCGTCTTGCCGCGCGGCCAGAACAGGCGACGGCCGGCGAGCTCGCGCTGCGGTTCGGTCTGATACAGCCAGTTGACCGCCGGTGTGCTGAGGCGTGCGATGCCCGCCGGCATGTGGATCAGAAACGACGCATCGCGCCCGCCGGCTTCGAGCAGCAGCACCCGCACGGCCGGATCGGCGCTCAGGCGGTTCGCGAGCACGCAGCCGGCCGACCCGGCGCCGACGATGATGTAGTCGTACGGGGCAGCCATGTTCGCGCGCGCGCCGATGTGCTCAACCCCACGGCCGAGGGTGTTTGCACTCACCGCGGGCCGCTTCGCACGGGCGGTCGCGGTACGGCTCGGCCGGCGCGCGCCGGCCGAGCCGACTCGGCGCAGCGCCGGCGGCGAAGGCCGCGGGCGGGCGCTCGGCGTGGGTGCGGGAAACCGGGATCGGCGGTGGTCTCATGGGCGTGCGCGGCGCGCCCCGGTGCGTTGCAGGGCGCTCCTTCGACATCATACTGCCGTGCCACCGAGCGGCGGTACCGCGATCTGGGCGCGCCTCAGGACACCTCGGGACGCGGGCGGTGACGTCTGAGAAATGTCAGCGCCACCGGCACCATCGACACGCCGATGATGAGGAGGGTGACGAGGCCGAAGTGGCGCTTCACCAGCGGAACGTTGCCGAAGAAGTACCCGCCCCAGAGAAACAGCGAGACCCAGGCGAAGCCGCCGAGGACGTTGTAGCCCTGGAAGCGCCCGTAGGGCATGCGGCCGACGCCCGCCACGAACGGCATGCAGGTGCGAATGATCGGAATGAACCGCGACAGCGCGATCGCCCGACCGCCGTGGCGCAGGAAGAAGGCCTCGGTGCGGCGCAGGTAGTCGACCTTCAGCAGCCGGTAGCGGCCGCTGAAGGCGGGCGGACCGATCTGGCGGCCGACGGCGTAATTGACGGTATTGCCGAGGATGGCCGCGGCGGCGAGCACCAACGTCGCCAGCGGCGCGCTCAGCGTGCCGCTGGCATCGACGGCGGCGACGGCGCCGATTCCGAAGAGCAGCGAATCGCCGGGCAGAAATGGCGTCACCACCAGACCGGTTTCGGCAAAGATGACCGCGAACAGGATCGCGTAGGTCCAGGCACCGACCTGCGCGAGCAGGGCGGTGAGGTGGCGGTCCAGGTGCAGAATGAAATCGATGAGCCCGTGCAGCATGATCACAGTCTAGCGGGCATGGTGCTCGAGCCACAGCCTCGGATCGATCGGACGGGTCCCCAGGCGGATCCCGAAGTACAGCTCCGGGCGACTCGCCCCGCCGCTGTCCCCTGCGGCCGCGATCAGTTGTCCGGCGGCGACCTGCTCCCCGACGCGGGCGTACAGATGGTCATTGTGCCCGTACAGACTCATGTAGCCGCCGCCGTGATCCACGATGATGAGCAGGCCGAGGCCGGCCAGCCAGTCGGCGAACACCACCCGTCCGGGTGCGACTGCGTGCACGGGCGCATCGAGCCGCGTCGCAATCAGGTCGCCATCCCAGCGCAGGCCACCGGCACGCGGCTGGCCGAACCGCGCGATCAGCTGCCCGGCGACCGGCCAGGGCAGATGGCCGCGCAGGCGCGTGAAGTGCTGCGGCCGCTCGGCGGGCAGCCGCGCCTCGGCGCGGCGCAGCGCCGCCAGCAGCACGAGCAGGCCATGCTGCTCACGGCGCAGACGCGCCAGGCGCTGCGTCCCGGTGCGGGTGCGCGCGGCGATCCGCTCCAGCACTTGGCGGCGCTCGACGGTCGCGTGCTCGAGGGTCGTGACCTGCGCGTTGCGCTGCTGCTCGAGCCCCTGCAACTGCGCGTCGGCCGCCGCCAGCTCGGCCCGCAGCTGCGCCAGGCCCTTCAGATCCGCCTCGATGGCCGCGATGTCCGCGGCACGCTGGCGGCCGAAATAGCTGTAATACGCGAACATCCGCTGCATCCGGCCCGGATCGCCCTGGTTCAAGAGCAGCTTCAGCGGACCCTGTCGCCCGATCAGATAGGCCGAGCGCAGCTCGGCGGCGAGGATCTGCTGCGCATGCGCGAGGTCCGCCTGGCGCGTGCGGCGCCGCGCGGCCAGGCGAGCGCGCCGGGCGGCGAGCGCGGCGCGTTGGCGGCGGATGGCCGCGAGCGCCGCCCGGGCCGCCCCCGCCGACTGCTCGGTGCTGCGCAGCGCCACGGTGAGGCGGCTCTGCTCGAGGCGGGACTGCTCAACCTGGTGCGCAATGCGGGCAATCTGTCCCCGCACCGCCCTCAGCCGGGCCTGCGCCCGGTGCGCGGCGATCTGGGGGGGCACGTGCGCCTGGGCGCGCGGCAGCAGGCCCAGCACCAGCGCCAGCGCAACCATGAACGGGGCCGGCCGGGGCCGCCGTGCGCTTCGGGTCATGCCGGATTGCATAGGGGCGCTATAATGCGCGACCTTTTGGCAGGCGATACGGTCTTCTGGCCCCCAGTGTTCACGGATCATCTTTCCCAATACTTCCACCTCCACCCCTGGCTGGTCGCAGCGACCGCCGCCGTGGCGATGTTCGCAGTCCTGATTGAGATACGCGCGCGCAGCGAGAGTTTCGCGTCGATCTCGGCTCAGGAGGCGATCCAACTGATGAACCGCGGAGCGCTCACCATTGATCTGCGTTCCGCCGAGCAGTTCACGGCGGGCCATGTCGCGGGAGCCCGACGCATGGACGGGGAACAGATCCTCAAGGCCGAGGAGCTGCTGAAGAAGCACAAGCAGAAACCGCTCATCGTGTACTGTAACAGCGGCTCGCTGGCCGCCGCGGCGGTGCGCAAGCTGCGCGAACAGGGCTTTGCGCAGGCCGTGAATCTGCGTGGCGGCATCGCGGCGTGGCGCACGGACAATCTGCCCGTCGAGAAGGGCGCGGGAAACAACGCATGAGCCCACCGAGGGTGCTGATGTACGCCACCCGCTGGTGTCCGTACTGCGCGCGCGCGCGGCAGTTGTTTGAGCGCAAGGGCATCACGGTCCAGGAAGTCGACGTAGAACAGTTCCCCGAGGCGCGCGCCGAGATGACCGCGCGCAGCCATCGGCAGACCGTGCCGCAGATTTTCATCGGCGAGACGCACGTCGGCGGCTGCGACGATCTCTACGCGCTCGAGGCCCGCAACGGGCTCGACACACTTTTACAAAGCGGAGTCTGAATCATGGCGAATGAAGCGGCCGGCACCGTGCCGGCACCCGAAGAGACCAATGGCCCGGTGCTGCAGTTGCAGCACGTCTACCTGAAGGACTGCTCATACGAGGCCCCGAATGGTCCGCGCGGCGACGGCAACTGGAACCCGCAGATCAACCTGGATCTGCAGACCGCGGTGACGGCGCTCGCACCCGATGTGCAGGAAGTGGTGCTGACGGTGACCGTGTCGGCCAAGCAGGGCGAGGCCACGGCGTTTCTGGTCGAGGTGAAGCAGGCCGGGGTGTTCCTGCTGCGCAACCTCGCCGAGGAAGACACCAAGCGCGCCATCGGGGCGATCTGCCCCGGCGTGCTCTTCCCGTACGCCCGCGCCGAGGTCTCGCACCTGATCACCCAGGGCGGCTTCCCGCAGCTGCTGCTCCCGCCGGTGAACTTCGACGCGCTGTACGCGGCGAACCAGAACCCGCAGGGCATGCCGGCGAACCAGCAGGCCAACTGAGCCCCCTGCCCGCGCTCGATCATGAACGCCGTATCCGGTGATCACCGGCCGGTGGCCGTGCTCGGCGCGGGGTCCTGGGGGACCGCGCTGGCGGTTCAATTCGCACGCAGCGGTCGCGCAACCCGGCTCTGGGGCCGGGACCGAGCGCAGCTGGCGCACATGGCCGAGACGCGCTGCAACGAGCGCTACCTGCCTTCGGGCATTTTCCCCGCAGCCCTGCGCATCGAGGCCGATCTGGCCGACGCAGTCGACGGTGCGGCGGACGTCCTGATTGCCGTCCCGAGTCACGCGCTGCGCGCCTTGCTGGTGCGGATCGGCCCGCTGCTCGCGCCCTCGACGCGGCTCGCCTGGGCCACCAAAGGGTTCGAGTTGCCCTCCGGGTTGCTGCCCCATCAGGTGGCCCGCGAGGTGCTCGGCGCCGGCCGCTCCGTCGCGGTGCTGTCCGGACCGACGTTCGCCCGCGAAGTCGGCGCCGGACTGCCGACCGCGATGACCATCGCGGCGGCCGACGCGGCCTTCGCGACCGCATTGGCGCAGGATCTGTCGGCGGATAACTTCCGCGCCTATACCTCCACGGACATCGTCGGCGTCGAGGTCGGCGGTGCGGTCAAAAATGTGCTCGCGGTGGGCGCGGGCCTGTCCGACGGGCTCGGGTTCGGTGCCAACACCCGCGTGGCGCTGATCACGCGCGGGCTGGCGGAGATGATGCGCCTCGGCGTTGCGCTCGGTGCGCACCGTGAGACCTTCATGGGGCTGGCCGGACTTGGTGATCTGGTGCTCACCTGCACCGATGATCAGTCGCGCAACCGGCGCTTCGGGCTGCGACTGGCCGCCGGCAGCACCCCGGCCGAGGCGCTCGCCGCCATCGGCCAGGTGGTGGAGGGTTACCCGGCGGCGCGCGCGCTGCATGAGGTGGCGGCCCGCCACGCAGTGGAGATGCCCCTCAGCCACAGCGTCTACCGCGTGCTCTACGAGGGCGTCGCGCCGCGCGAAGCGGTCCGCGACCTGATGCGCCGGCCCATCAAATCCGAGACCGCGTGAGCGGCCCCGGGGCGCCGGCTCACCCCCCGTGCAGCCACACGGCGCGGGCCGCGCCGAACAGCGCTCCGAGCAGCAGCAGCACGATCGGACCGCTCGAGAGCGCGAACCCCAGTGAGCGCGTCTTCGGATCCTTCACGTAGGACACGAAGTAGACCCCCCGCCCGATGAGGTAGAGCGCCCCGAGTCCGGCGGCCGTGGCGGGACTGAGGTCGCGGGCGAACAGCCACAGCGCCGGGATCAACAGCACCAGCAGCTCCAGGGTGTTCATCTGCACCCGGTAGTAGCGTTCGAATATCTCGTGGCCGGTGGTCGCGGGCGCAACGACACCGTAGGTCTCACGCGCCTTGCCGACGGCAACGGCAAAAGCAAAGAACTGCACCAGAGCCAGCACGATCACCAGTTGCACGAGCGCCATTGAGGCCTCCACGGACGGCCGCACCTGCGGCCGTGCGTATTGTGCCCGGCGGCGAGGCGGCGCGCGATCGCGCCACGCACCGCCGTCCCCTGCAGGCGCGCCGCCGCGATGGCACAATGGCCCCCATGGAGAAGACCCGGGGCTACGCCCATCGGCTCGACCTGCGCACCGGCCTCACCCCAGTCTGGGCGGCGCTGACCGAGTCACGCCTGCTGGGCCAGTGGTGCTCACCGGGCGCGGCCATCAGCGCGCGGCCCGGGGGACTGTTTCGTGCCTGCGTCGATCGGGTCACGGAACTGGAGGCCTGCATCGACGTGTTCGTGCCCGGCCAGCGGCTGCGGCTGATCTATCTGCCCTGCGCGACATTGCCGCCGGCGGAGAGCGCGCTGGTCGATGACTTCATCCTCGAGCCGGCCCGCACCGGGACGATCCTGCGGCTCCTCGGCTCCGGCGTCCCCGGCTCCTCGGAGTGGGACATCCCCTATCTGCGCCAGCGCACCGGCTGGCAGGCGGCGCTCGTGCGGCTGCGTGCGCTGCTCGACGCCGCGGATGCGGAGGCGCTGTGACGACATTTGTGCTGCGCGCGGTCGTCAGTGCGCTCGCCCTGTGGCTGGCGACGCGGTGGGTGCCCGGCATCCGCATCGATGACGCCGGGACGCTGATCCTGGCCGGCGTGCTGCTCGGGGTCGTCAACGCCATTGTCCGTCCCGTCGTCATCCTGCTGACGCTGCCGCTGACGCTCCTCACCCTGGGGGTGTTCCTGCTGGTAGTCAACACCGCCATGCTGGCACTCGTCGCGTGGATGCTGCCGGGCTTTCATCTCACGGGCGGGTTCTGGACGGCGTTCGAAGCGGCCCTGATCGTCTGGCTCGCCGGGTGGCTCGCCGCCGGGTTGATCGGGCCGAAGGGCCGCATCCAGATCCACATCCACCGGGAGTGAGATCGTGACGGGGCGCGCGGGATGCGATAATGATCGGCCCCTGCGGCGTGCGCGCCGGACCTCGGACCTGATATCGCAATGACCGACTCATCGACCTCTGCGGCCGAATCGCTGCACGTGACGTTCTGCGGCCTGTCGCTGGCCTCGCCCATCGTGCTGCTGTCCGGCTGCGTGGGCTTCGGCGAGGAATACACCCGCATCGAGGGCTTCTCCAATCGCGATGCCGGGGCCGTGGTGCTCAAGGGCACCACGCTCGCCGCCCGCCTCGGCAATCCGGCACACCGGGTCTCTGAGACCGCCGCCGGCATGCTCAACGCCATCGGGCTGCAGAACCCCGGCACCACGCACGTCATCGAGCGCATCCTGCCGGAGCTGGATTTCAGCGAGACTCGGTTCATCGCCAACGTCTCCGGCTCGACGATCGAGGAATACGCCGAGGTCACCCGCCTGTTCGACCAGTCGCCGATCGATGCGATCGAGATCAACATCTCCTGCCCGAACGTGAAGGAGGGCGGGGTGGCCTTCGGCAACTACCCGGACATGTCCGCGCAGGTGGTCGAGGCCTGCCGGCGCGTGACCGGCAAACCGCTCATCACCAAGCTCTCCCCGAACCAGACCGATATCCGCGAGAACGCTCGGCGCTGCATCGAGGCGGGCACGGACGCGCTCGCCGTGATCAACACCGTGATGGGCATGGCGATCGATGCGAACACGCGCCGGCCGGTGATCGGCAACATCCAGGGCGGGCTGTCCGGGCCGGCAATCAAGCCGATCGCGCTGCTGAAGGTGCACCAGGTGTACGAGGTGGCCCGCAAGCACGGCATACCCATCATTGGACAGGGCGGAATCACCACCGCCACGGACGCGATCGAATTTCTCATCGCTGGGGCGAGCGCGGTCGGGATCGGTACGGCCCTGTTCTACGATCCGATGGTGTGCAAGCGCATCAATGCCGGCATCGCGCAGTACCTGCGCGAGCACGGCATCGCCAGCGTGACCGAGTTGACCGGCACGCTGCGCATCTGAGGGCTCGCTAGAGCGACTCCTCACCGCTCTGACCGGCGTCGGTCGGCGGGAGGTCCAGGCGCAGCTCCTTGAGCTTGCGTGTCAGGGTGTTGCGGCCCCAGCCGAGCAACCGGGCCGCCTCCTGCCGATGCCCCTGCGTGCGCTTCAGCGCGGCACAGATCAGGACTCGTTCAAATTGCGGCAGCGCGACATCGAGCAGGGCGAGCTCACCGCTGGCCGCCTGGCGCGCCGCCCACTCTGCGAGCGCGCTCTGCCACTCACCCGGTTGCTCCGACCCGACCACGCCGATTTCCATCGGCAGATCCTCCGCCCCGATTTCGCGCCCCGGTGCGAGCACCGAGAGGCGCCGGCAGACATTGACGAGTTCGCGCACATTGCCCGGCCAGCGATAGGCGAGCAGCCGCTGCTCGGCCTGGGGAGCGAGCGCCTTGGCCTCGACGCCGAGGTCACGGGCCGCGGTGCGCAGATAGTGCCGCAGCAGCAGCGGGATGTCCTCGGCCCGCTCGCGCAGTGCCGGCAGCGCCAGGCGGATCACGTTCAGTCGGTGGTACAGATCCTCGCGGAAGGACCCCTGAGCCACCCGTTCCTGCAGGTTCTGATGGGTCGCGGCGATCACGCGCACGTCGACTCGGATCGGCGTCTGGCCGCCCACGCGGTAGAACTCGCCCTCGGCGAGCACCCGCAGCAGACGGGTCTGCAGCGGCGTGGACATGTCACCGATTTCATCGAGGAACAACGTACCGCCGTCGGCCTGCTCGAAGCGGCCGCGGCGTTGGGCATCGGCGCCGGTGAACGCGCCGCGCTCGTGGCCGAACAGTTCCGATTCCAGCAGGTCACCGGGAATGGCGGCGGTGTTGAGCGCGATGAACGGCCGGCCGGCGCGCGGACTGTGTTCGTGCAGGGCGCGCGCCACCAGCTCCTTGCCCGTCCCGGACTCCCCGGTGATCAGCACCGTCACGCTGGAGCGCGACAGCCGGCCGATGCCGCGAAACACCTGCTGCATCGCGGGCGCGGTGCCGAGCAGCTCGGACATGCGCGGTTCGGCGGCGCCCTCGTTGGTCGCACTGTCCGGCACGCGCGCCGCGCGGCGCGCCAGGGCCACCGCCTGATCGATGTCGAACGGCTTCGGCAGATATTCGAATGCACCGCCCTCGTAGGCCGACACGGCACTGCCCAGATCAGAGTGCGCCGTCATGACGATGACCGGCAGCAGCGGGCGCGTGCTGCGCACGCGTCGCAGCAACTCCAGGCCCGACTGCCCCGGCATGCGGATGTCGGTCATCAGCACATCTGGCGCATCGTGCCGCAGCGCCTCGAGCGCCGTTTCGGCCGACTCGAAGGCGCGCACGGCCACCCCGTCGTTGCGCAGCGCGCGCTCGAGCACCCAGCGGATCGAGGCGTCGTCGTCGATGATCCACACTCTGAGCGCGGCGCTCACGCGTCCTCCAGGAGCGGCAGCAGCAGAGTGAAGATGGTGCGGCCCGGTTCGCTGTCGAATTCGATCAGGCCGCCGTTGCGGCTGACCAGCTCCTGGGCCACCGCGAGTCCGAGGCCGGTGCCGTCGGGACGGCCCGTCACCAGCGGATAGAAGAGGCTCGTGTGCAGTTGCGGCGGCACGCCCGGCCCATCGTCCTGAACCTGGACGCTCGCAACCCACCGGTGTCGGGCCGAGCCGATGCGCACGTTGGTCAGGGCGCGCGTGCGCAGCACGATGCGCCCGCGCCCGCCGAGCGCCTGCAGCGCGTTGCGGGCCACGTTGAGCAACGCCTGGATGAGCTGATGACGGTCGAGCAGCGCGCTCGGCAGACTGGGGTCGTAATCGCGCTCGATCAGGACCTCGGTGGCCGCCTCGGCGCGTACCAGCCGGAACACGTGCTCGCAGATCTCGTGCACGTTGAGCAGCGATTTCTCCGGGGCGCGCGCCGGGCCGGCGATCGAGTCGACGAGCGCGGCCAACCGGTCCGCCTCGCCGATGATCACCTGGGTGTATTCCTTCAGAGCGGCGCCCGGCAGCTCGCGCTCGAGCAGCTGCGCCGCGCCGCGCAGTCCCCCGAGCGGGTTTTTGATCTCGTGCGCCAGCTGTCGGATCATCAGGCGGCTGCCGTCGAGGCGCGCGAGCAGGTCGTTCTCGCGTGTGATGCGCTGGCGCTGCGTGGCGTCGGCGAGCTCCAGCAGCACGTGATTGCCGGTGATCTGGCCTTCGAGCGGCGTCATCGTAATGTCGAGCGTGCGCGTCTCGCGGGGCGTCGCCGCGGGCCGCACGGTGAGCTCCCGCTCCGCGATGCCCTCGCCGCTCGACAGGACGCGGCGCAGCAGCGTGCGCAGCGCGTTGCTGTCGTGAAGAAAGTCCGTGAAGGGCCGGCCGCGCGCCTGGTTCAGGCTGAAGGCGAGCAGGTCCTGTGCGGCCACGTTGGCATAGATGGCGCACAGCTGCGCATCGAGGACGATGATCCCGGTGGAGAGCGCATCGAACAGACCGGCCGGATCGAAGTGTTCGAGCGCCGAGGCTCCGTTGTGCTCACGGGCCACGGCGCGCCTGCGAAGAGCAGCGCGCTCGAGCGGCGGCGTGCCTCAGTGCGGATGAACGGGGTTGTGCGGATTCTGGATCGACGGCTGATGGACGTAGAAGGTCACCGTCTGGGTCTCGCAGAGGATCTGTCCGTAGCCGTTGACGACCACGGCCGACACCGAATGCTGTCCGCGCACCACCGGGAAGGTGAACGCCGGGCCTGCGCCTGGCATGCGCCGTCCATCGAGGAACAGCTGCACGCGGTTGCCGGGCCGCAGACCGGGCTGCGTACTGACGAGCGCCGTCGCGCGGTAGACGTTCATCAGCATCTGTTGATCGTGCGGCTCCACGACCTCGCAGCTGCTGTAGGCGTGCCTCGAGTGCGTACGCTCCGGGGTCTGCGCGGCGCCGAAGTCGGCGGGCGGCGGCGGTGGCGGCGCATAGGTCTGGGCGCCGCGGATGCTGAGCTTGGTGGCGTTCGCGTGGGGTTGATCGCTGTAGTGGATCACGCCGTGCGCGTCGACCCACTTGTACACCGTGGAGTGGGTGCCATTGCCGGCCCAGCCGGCGCTCGCCAGGCCCGCGCACAGCAGCGCGGTCAGGGCCGTCCGGGCAATCAAACGGGAGACGCTGCTCATGGAGCGGCAGCATAGCCCCTCGGCCGTCCGAGCACAAAAGTACAGGAGCCTGTCGCCGTGTTGCGACGCCTGAGTCTCCCCCCGCGCCGCGGCGCGCCCCCGGGAGGGGGGCGGCCACGGCACAGATTGAGAACGGCTCGGTCACGCTCCCTCAGCAGCTGTAGTAGAGATCGAGCTCCACGGGGTGCGTAGCCATCCGGAAGCGGGTGACCTCCTGCATCTTCAGATTGATGTAGGCATCGATCACGTCGTCGGTGAACACGCCGCCGCGGGTCAGGAACTCCCGGTCCTTGTCGAGGTGCTCGATCGCCATGTCCAGGGAATGGCACACGGTCGGGATGTGCTTCGCCTCTTCCGGCTCCAGGTCGTACAGATCCTTGTCCGCCGGCTCGCCGGGATGGATCTTGTTCTGGATACCATCGAGCCCCGCCAGCAGCATCGCGGTGAAGGCGAAATACGGGTTGGCGGTGGAGTCCGGGAAGCGCACCTCGATGCGGCGCGCCTTCGGGTTCGACACCCACGGAATGCGGATCGAAGCGGAGCGGTTGCGCGCCGAGTAGGCGAGCATCACCGGCGCCTCGAACCCGGGGACCAGACGTTTGTAGCTGTTGGTGCCGGCGTTGGTGAAGGCGTTGAGCGCCTTGGCGTGCTTGATGATGCCGCCGATGTAGTACAGCGCGAGCTCCGAGAGTCCGCCGTACTTGTCCCCGGCGAACAGCGCCTTGCCGTCCTTCTGCATGGACTGGTGCACGTGCATGCCGCTGCCGTTGTCGCCGACGAGCGGCTTGGGCATGAAGGTCGCAGTCTTGCCGTAGCGCTGCGCGACGTTGAGCACCGCGTACTTCAGCAGCTGTACCTGGTCGGCCTTCTGCACGAGCGTGCCGGCGCCGATGCCGATTTCACTCTGACCGCCGGTGGCCACCTCGTGGTGGTGCACTTCGACCTTCAGGCCGAGTTCCTCGCAGGCCAGACACATCGCGGAGCGGATGTCCTGAAAGGCGTCGACCGGCGGCACCGGGAAATAGCCGCCCTTGACGCCCGGTCGATGCCCGGTGTTGCCTTCGGGGAATTCGTTGCCCGAGCTCCACGCGCCCTGCACCGAGTCGATGGAGTAGAAGCAGCCGCGCATCTCGTTGCCGAAGCGCACGCTGTCGAAGATGAAGAATTCGTTCTCCG
This sequence comes from Pseudomonadota bacterium, assembly GCA_021851405.1. Lineage (GTDB taxonomy): Bacteria > Pseudomonadota > Gammaproteobacteria > Steroidobacterales > Steroidobacteraceae > 13-2-20CM-66-19. The sequence goes on along the minus strand of JAJZDW010000001.1, from coordinate 143,968 downwards.
GTCCGAACGTCGCGATATCGGCGATGCCGGTGGACTTCAGGTACGCCTCGGCGCGCTTGGCAAGCGACCGCGGATCGCGCTCGTAGCCTTGCATCGTGGCCGGCTCGATGACGTCGCAACGCAGGTTGACCGTGGTTTCCTCGAAAAACGGATCGAGCACCGCGGTGGCCGCCTCGGGCATCAGGATCATGTCGGACTCGTTGATCCCCTTCCAACCGGCGATGGAGGAGCCGTCGAACATCTTCCCGTCGCGGAACAGGTCCTCATCGACCAGCCGCGCGGGGATGGTGACGTGCTGTTCCTTGCCGCGGGTATCAGTGAACCGCAGATCCGCGAACTTGACGTCTTTGTCCTGGATCAGCTTCAGTACATCGCTCGGTGTCATATCGCCTCCGAAGGAATAAGGTAGGCCCGCCGCATCGGGACGGCCCGAACCGCCGCTGGCGCCGGTCGTTCCCGACCGCCAGCGGTGTTGCTCGAGGTTCATCCGTAGGTGCGCCGCGGGGCGGAGCACCTCCTGATTGCAGGCGCCGTGCCAGCCCAGGACCCGCCGTAAATCAACGAGTTGCGCCGGCCTGCGGCCGAAACTGCACGATAACGGTGCAGGTGTCGCGATCATAGCACCGTTATGGTGCAGGACGCCGTCGCGAGGGGGCACGACGCTCGAATGGCCCGAATCGACAGCCCCGTTTTGGTGCGAGATCCGCCCGTCTGCGACGCTTGGTTATACTTCGCGGCTGTTTTGCACCACCGGCCACGTCATGAAAATTCTCTCCGCGCCCCGCACCTTCCAGGAGCTCATTTTCGCGCTGCAGCGCTACTGGTCCGAGCGCGGCTGCGTCGTACTGCAACCCTATGACATGGAGGTCGGCGCCGGCACGTTCCACACCGCGACCTTCCTCAGATCGATCGGGCCGGAGCCCTGGAGCGCCGCCTACGCGCAGCCCTCGCGGCGCCCGACCGACGGGCGCTACGGGGATAACCCGTTCCGCCTGCAGCACTATTACCAGTTTCAGGTGATCATCAAACCGTCCCCGGCGGATCTGATCGATCAGTACCTCGGCAGCCTCGCGGCGCTCGGCCTGGATCCGCTGGTGCACGACGTGCGCCTGGTGGAGGACAACTGGGAATCCCCGAGTCTCGGGGCCTGGGGACTCGGCTGGGAGGTGTGGCTGAACGGGATGGAGATCACCCAGTTCACCTACTTCCAGCAAGTCGGGGGCCTCGACTGCCGGCCGGTCACCGGCGAGATCACCTACGGGCTGGAGCGCCTGGCGATGTACCTGCAGGGGGTGGAGAGTCTCTACGACATCGTGTGGACCGACGGGCCGCGCGGCCAGGTGACGTACGGCGATGTGTTCCATCAGAACGAGGTGGAGCAATCGCGTTACAACTTCGAGCGTGCCGACGTCGCCATGCTGCTGCGCCATTTCGAGGACCACGAGCGCGCCTGCCAGGCGCTGCTCGCCGACGGCCTGCCGCTGCCGGCGTACGAACAGGTGCTCAAGGCCTCGCATACCTTCAACCTGCTCGATGCGCGTCGGGCGATCTCGGTGACCGAGCGGCAGCGCTACATTCTGCGCATGCGCACTCTGGCGAGCGCCGTGGCGCGCGCGTATTACGAGCGGCGCGAAGCGCTGGGCTTCCCTCTGTTGGGGCGCGCGGCGGCCGGAGCGGCGGCATGAGCGTGCAGAAGCGGGATTTTCTGGTCGAGATCGGCACCGAGGAGCTGCCGCCGAAAGCACTGCGGCAGCTGGAGCAGGCGTTCGCGGCGGGGATCGACTCCGGCCTCACCAAGGCGGCGCTCGCCCACGGCGTGCTGCGCTCCTTTGCCACACCGCGACGGCTCGCGGTGCGGGTGCAGCGCCTCGCGGCGCGCCAGGATGCGCAGCGCATCGAGCGGCGCGGGCCTGCGGCGAGCGCCGCATTCGATGCGGCCGGCGCACCGACGCGCGCCGCGGTGGCGTTCGCCGCCAGTTGCGGCGTGCCGCTCGAGGCACTCGAACGGCGGACCGAGCCGAAGGGCGAATTCATGTATTACACCGGCGTACGGGCCGGTGCCGAGGCCATCGATCTGCTGCCGGGCATCGTGCAGAGCGCGCTTGAGAACCTGCCGATCCCGCGGCGCATGCGCTGGGGGGCCGGCGAGGCGCAGTTCGTGCGCCCGGTGCACTGGGTGGTGATGCTGTACGGTTCGCAGGTCGTGCCCGCAGTGCTGCTCGACACGCCGGCCGACTGCCTGACGCGGGGCCACCGGTTTCACGCACCGAAGCCGATTCGACTCACCCGTCCGGGCGCGTACGAGCGCACCCTCGCCGGACGCGGCCGCGTCATCGCCGATTTCGCGGCCCGGCGCGACCAGATCCGCGCACAGGTCAGTGCGGCCGCCGAGGCACTCGGCGGCCGGGCGCTGCTCGGCGACGCGCTGCTCGAGGAGGTGACGGCGCTCGTGGAATGGCCGGTGGCGTTGAGCGGGCGCTTCGAGCCGCGATTCCTCGAGCTGCCGCGCGAAGTACTGATCTCGACGCTGCAGGATCACCAACGCTACTTCCCGGTGCAGGACCGCGACGGGGCGCTGCTGCCGTGCTTCGTCACGGTCGCTAACATCGAGAGCCGCGACCCGGCGAAGGTCATCGAGGGCAACGAGCGTGTCGTGCGTCCGCGCCTGGCGGATGCGGCGTTCTTCTGGGCCCAGGACCGCAAGAGCCCGCTCGCGGCGCGCATCGAGGCGCTCGATGCCGTGACGTTCCAGGCGAAACTCGGCACCCTCGGGGAGCGCGCCCGACGCATCCGCGCGCTCGCGATGCACCTCGGGGCGGCGCTCGGTCAGCCGGTCGCGCCACTCGAGCGCGCGGCGTTGCTGTGCAAGTGCGATCTGCTCAGCGCCATGGTCGGAGAATTCCCCGAGCTGCAGGGGACGATGGGCGCGTATTACGCCGCTGCGGACGGCGAGGACCGCGAAGTCGCCGCGGCGATCGGCGAGCACTACCTGCCGCGGGCCGCCGGCGATGCGCTGCCGCTCACGGCCGTGGGCACCCTTCTGGCGGTGGCCGACAAGCTCGACACGCTGGCCGGTATCTTCGCAATCGGCGAGAAGCCCACCGGCACGAAGGATCCGTTCGGAGTGCGCCGCGCGGCCATCGGGCTGGTGCGCATCCTGCTCGAGAAGCGCCTGGAGGTCGATCTGGCCGCTGTGCTCGAGTTCGCCGCGCGCGTGGCGCGCGCGGACATCGAGCGGGTCGCCGAACGCACCGGCAAGAGCGTCCCGGCGGCGCCGCCTGCGGCCGCGGAGCTCTACGATTACGTGTTCGAGCGGCTGCGCGCCTATTACCTGGAGGGCAGCGAGCCGCGCATCGTCACCCCGGAGATGTTCGACGCGGTGCTCTCGACACGGCCGCGCTCGCCCCTGGAGTTCGATGCCCGCCTCGGCGCGCTCGGGGCATTCCTGGCTTTGCCCGATGCGGCGAGCCTCACCGCCGCCAACAAACGCGTCGCCAACATCCTGAAGAAGGCCGGCGACCTGCCGCTGCAGGCGCCGGATCCGCAGCTGCTCGGCGCGGGCGCCGAGCGGGGCCTGTACGAGGCGCTGCAGGTGCTCGGCCCGACGGTGCTCGCGGCCATCGAGCGACGCGACTACGGCGGGGCGCTCACCGAGCTCGCCGGGCTGCGCGCGGCGGTCGATGCGTTCTTCGACGAGGTGATGGTGATGGACGAGGATGCACGTCTGCGCGCCAATCGTTTGGCGCTGCTGCGCGAGATGCGCGCGCTGTTCACCGGCGTCGCCGACCTGTCGCGCCTGCCGGGCTGAGGGGCGCACATGCAAATGCTCGGCTCGCTGTTCTTCACGGTGTTTCTGTTCGCCTGGACGTTCTGCTACTCGATCTTCTTCGTCATCGCCTGTTCGCTGCTGCCCTTCGAGCGCCGCTACGCGCTGGTGCGGGTGTGGTCGTGGGTGCTGCTGAGGGTACTGAAGTGGACCTGCCGGCTCGATTACCGCATCGAGGGCGCCGAGCATATGCCGGCCGGCAACCACATCGCGCTGTGGAAACACTCCTCGTCGTGGGAAACCATCGCGATGGCGCTGGTGTTCCCGCGTCAGGTCTGGGTGCTCAAGCGCGAGCTGACCTGGATTCCGGCGGTCGGCTGGGGTATCCGCCAGATGCACGCCATCGCGATCGACCGTAAGTCGCGGCACTCGGCGGTGAGCCAAGTGGTCGCCCAGGGCCGGCAGCGTCTCGCGGAGGGCGATTGGATCATCATCTTCCCCGAGGGCACGCGCATGCCGCCCGGTCAGACCCGCCGCTACGGTGTGAGCGGCGCGCTGCTCGCCGCGGAGTGCGGCAAATTCCTGGTGCCGGTGGCACACGATGCCGGTCGCTATTGGCCACGCCGCGGGTGGCGCAAGCGGCCGGGCACCATCCGGGTGGTCATCGGCCCGCCGGTGAGTGCCGCCGGTCGCGACCCGCGCGAGGTCAACCAGCAAGTGCAGACGTGGATCGAGAGTACCCTCGCGCAGCTCGAGGGCCGCGCCCCTTCGGCCTGAGCGACACCATGCGCAGCAGAATCTTCACACTCGATGCGTTTTCGCACCGGGCATTCGCCGGCAACCCCGCGGCCGTCATGCCGCTCGAGGCGTTTGCGCCCGATGCTCTGCTGCAGGCGATTGCGGCGGAGAATAATCTCTCCGAGACGGCGTTCCTGGTCGGCGGTGATGGGCAGTACCAGCTGCGCTGGTTCACCCCTCGGGTGGAGGTGCCGCTGTGCGGGCACGCCACACTCGCCAGCGCCGCGGTCGTGTTGGAGAAGCTCGAGCCGGGGCGCACCGAGGTGACGTTCCACACCGCCAGCGGGGCGCTGCGCGTCACGCGCGCCGCGCACAGGTACATCATGGACTTTCCGGCCCGGCCGACCCATCGGGTCGAGCCGCCCGCAGCGCTGGTGCGAGCCCTGGGAGTGCCTCCGCTCGAAGTGCGTGCCGATGCGATCAATTACCTCGCCGTGCTCCCCGACGAGCAGACCGTGCGCTCCCTCGCGCCCGACATTGCGGCGATCGCCGCGCTCGAGCTGCCCGGAGTCATCGTCACCGCGCGTGGCAGTGGCCCGTACGATTGCGTGAGCCGATACTTCACGCCGGCACGAGGCGTTGACGAGGATCCCGTGACGGGCAGTGCGCATTGCGCCCTGGCGCCGTACTGGGCCGAGACGCTCGGCAAGACGCACCTGCGCGCCTACCAGGCCTCTCGGCGCGGCGGCGAACTGCACTGCCGGGTGCGCGGCACCCGGGTGGAACTCGAAGGCGAGTGCGTCTTCTACCTCGAGGGCATCGTACAGTTCTGAGCGCCGCTCACACCCCGGGCAGCGCGGCGATGCGCGCCCCGAGCGGGCTGCCGAGACCGGTGCAGGCGTCCCAGCCTGGGGAGGCGCTGTAGCCGCCATTGTTGCCCCGTGTGATGTCGCGCAGGGCCGTAGGATGCGCATACAGGAGCGGATTGAGCCAACCGGCGGGGGGGCCGCCGGCCGCATTGAGGCGCGCGATCAGCCCAGCCCACAGCGGCGCCACCGCACTCGTGCCACCGAAGACGGCCGACACCCCGTCGACCACGACTTGATAGCCCGATCGCGGGTCGGCATCTGCGGCAACGTCCGGAACGCCGCGGCGGGCAAGGAGTTGGGTGGCTCCCTGAACGTCGGTCGTCTGCAGTCCCTCCTGCCACGAGGGGAGCGGGAAGAAGCGGCTGACCCCGCCGCCGGTCGCACCCGCCGCCGGGGTCCCGTCATTCCACACGGTCTCGCTCACAATGGCGTTCACCGTGGCCGTAACCCGGGTTCCACCGCAGGCCAGTGCGTGCGGGCTGGACGCAGGGAAATCCACTTCGTTGACCCCGCCGGCCACTCCGTCGGTGGCGCCGCCGTCGCCCGCCGCCACGCACACCGTAATGCCGAGTGCCGCGGCGGCCTGAAACGCCTGGTCCATCGCGCGCAGCGCCTGCGTCGACCACGACGGCTCCGGACCGCCCCAACTGATCGAGATCACCGACGGTCGATGCATCGCGTCATGCACAGCGGTGGTGATGGCGTTGAAAAATCCTGCATCGGTGTTGGGTGCGAAATACACCGCGATCGTCGCCGCTGGAACGATCGAGCCCGCCACCTCGATATCGAGCATCACTTCCCCGTCGGCGCTGTTGGGATTGCCGGTCGGGGCATTGAGCGCGTGATCGACCGACACGGCAACGACGGTGGGCAGCGACAGCGAGAGAGCAGCGAAGTAGGTGCGCAGGTCCGCCGGACGGAACCCCCCGCCGAGTTCGATCAGCGCGATGCACTGACCGGCGCCGTCGCCGGCGGGGAATCCATAGAGCGCCGCCAACTCCACGGCCGAGAACGCCGCAGACCGCGGGGCCGCGGCACGGGAGCGGCGCGGTTTCGGGCCGCTATGGATGCGAAAGTGAGGTCGAGCCTGCGGACGGTTGTCGAGTCCGAGCACCGCCACGACACGGTCTGCGAGTTCCGTCGGCAGGAGCACCGGTCCGTGCAGACCGCGGTAGGTGCCGCCCGGATGCTCGAATTGCCACAGCTCTATGCCAAACGCGGCATTCATCTGCTGCACGGTCCCGCCGAGCATGATCGTGTGCCGCGCGGCGTGCCGGGCGAGGACGGCGATCTCGTGAGTCGCGGCGAATGTACCGAGGGCGTCGAGGTCGGCAGCCGTGGCGCCATGCATCTCGGCGAATGCCTCTGCGCTCAACGGCGTCGGCCGCGCTCCGCGCGCGAGTTCATCGAGGCGCCCCTGCCACGGAGTAGCCCCGCCCGGGCGCAACACGACCGTGACTTCCAACCGCTCGTCCGCGGCGGCCGGTCGCAATGCCCGGGCTCCCGGCAGAGGTTCGCGTTCACTGCCCTGCAGCGCAACTCGGGTCATGAGCACTCCTTCGGCCCGTGGTCTGCCGGGCCGCTTCAAACCCTAGCGCGCTCCCCGGCTCAGCGCCACTTGTGACGACGATTAGCGACAAACGGGGCGGCGCGCGCGGTCTGAGCCCCGCCCACCGTGGCACGGTCGCAGGGTTCCTCGCGCACGGCCGCTGGCTGACGGTGCTCAAGGCAATGCTCAGTCGGACCGTCGGTGCGCTCGGGCCGCACGGCGTGGCGTTCGATGCTCGCGCCGGTGTTGGCATCACGGCTGACGGTCGCAATGGACGGGTTGTAATCTTCAGTCTCAAGGCGCTGCACGTGTTGGCGCGCCTGAAGGTCCAACGCGGCGCCCGGGGGACAATGGCGAATGCTGCGCCAACGGTGCCGGATGGGGCGGTGGCGGATGCGGATCACGTCGCTCCGGTCGGCTGCGCCGAGCACGGTCCGGGGCGCGGCCCTGGCCGGCCGCGCCCCGATCCCGCTCACGCAGCGCAACGTGCCGTGATCCAGCGGCGATGCACGTCCGTGTACACTTCCTGATAGATCACATTGAGGCGTTCACGACCGGGGAAGCCCGCGACAAACTGCGGATCGGCATCGCCGGCGGCAATCGCGGCGGCCTGGCGCAAGTGCTCGAGCAGGTAACGCGGGTCCTCATCGCCGACCGAAATGCGCAGCGTCGTCGGCGTGATGCCGGCAGCGGCAAGCGCCTGCTCGGACATCTCCGAATGACTGGTCAGGGCCGGACAGAGCACCACGGTGTTGGTCTGACCGAGCGTCACCTGCAGTCCGAACGCCGGCTCCAGACTGTCGAGCAGACGCTCGAGGCGGCTCGACTCGAGCCGCCCGGGATGGCGCGCGGTGCCCTCGAAATCAATCGTAAAGAGCGGCGCGGGGAGGCCGAGCGTCATCAGTTTTTCGCGCAACGCGCCGTTCGGATGACCCTGCACCGCCGAGCAGTGCACGTTGATCATCGGATGCAGCGCCAACGCACGCGCCAGCACGATGGTGTTGATGCATTTCTGCACGATGCGCAATTCCATCGTACGCATGCCGCTCAACACCTCGAAGGCCTTGTCCGCATCGAGGAACGCGCCCTTGACGTAGTACACGTTCCAGAACATGGTTTCATCCCAGCGGTATTCCCGCTCGTGCCCGTCGTGGCCGGCGGCCCGTACGCTCTGACCCTTGGGCAGAAACATCCGCTCGGTGCGGCCAATCACCACGCCGGCGGTGGTGTTGCCAGAGCCGCAGATATCCTTGGTGTAGGAGTGAATGAGGAAGTCCGGCCGCTCGGTGCGCTCGGGGCTCTGCAGGAGCCGCTGCAACACCGGGGTACCGACGGTTGCATCGCAGATCACGGTCAAACCCTTAGCGTGCGCGGCGCGGCAGATGGCGGGGACGTCGAGGATGTTGCCGTGCGGATTGCACGGGGACTCCAGATAAATGTAGATCTGACGGCCCTGGGCGAGGCGCTCGGCGTAGCGCTGTTCGAGTTCGGCGAGCCGCGTGCTGAATTGCGCGCCGGATTCCCCATCGAACCACTCGACCGAGACGTTGAGATTGCTGCGCTTGCCGTACCAGTCGTGCAACAGTTGGTAGGTGCCACCGTACACGTTGCGGCTGGCGAGGACGATGTCCTCATAGCCGACGAGATTCGCGAGCGTCGCGTCGATGGCTGCCATGCCGGAGTTGAAATTCCAGGCGAAATAGTGCGCGGCATCGGGCCCGGCCTCGAGATCGACGATGTGGTTGGCCAGGCAGATCGAGGTGGGGTTCAGTAGCCGGGAATAGATCTCGTGCAGCAGCTCCTTGCCCTGGAAGGCGTCCTCGACCCACTCGGTGCAAGCGTAGACGTAGGTTGCCGTGCGCGTGATGACGGGTGTGGCGCTGAACAGTGCGGTCACGTTGTCGAACAGCGGGTTCGGTCCCTTGGCGATCGCGGTGGGCGCGTCGTCCATGATCGACTGGTAGGTCGCGCGCAGCGGATTCTGCAGAGTGTCGAGCACTTTGGCGAGCTGGAAGCAGGCGAATCGCTTGGCGTTAAACCACGCGATGCGGTCGCGGCGCTCGAGCTTGGCGAGCGTTTCGCTGGTCAGGCGCCAGGCATCCTGTGCCGCGCCGTTGGCATCGATCAGTGCGCGCGTCAGGCGCGCCAGCGCGTGGCCATGCGCGGAATCTGCGGCGATACCGAAGTGTTCGAGCTGCTCGGTCACCAGCTGCTCGACGGTGCGCGCGGTGCTGGTGTGGCGTCTGGGGCTGAGCTGCAGCGCCTCTGGGGCTAGGGTCTCGGTGGACATGCGTGCGATCCCTTTCGGGGCGGTGAAGAGTGAAGGGCGGATTCTGCCACCACGGCACCGTGAGGGTGCGGCTCCCCGGGGAGGGGGGGTGAGCGGTGGCGGTATACTGGGCGCCCACCCTGGCCTCACCCGCGCCTGCGCGCAAGGAGTTTCCCATGCAGACTCGAATGCTCGGCAAGAACGGTCCCCGCGTCTCGGCGCTGGGACTCGGTTGCATGGGAATGAGTGAGTTCTACGGGGTGCGCGACGACGCCGAATCGATCGCCACGATCCACCTGGCGCTCGAACGGGGCGTCACCTTGCTCGATACGGCGGACATGTACGGACCGTTCGTCAATGAAGAACTGGTGGGGCGGGCCATTCGCGGTCGGCGCGACGGGGTGTTCCTGGCCACGAAATTCGGGATCGTGCGCGATGCGGCAGATCCGGCCCTGCGCGGCATCAGCGGCCGGCCGGAGTATGTGCGCAGCGCCTGCGAGGCGAGCCTGAAGCGGCTCGGGGTCGAGGTCATCGATCTGTACTACCAGCATCGCGTCGATCCGCAGGTCCCGATCGAGGAGACCGTGGGGGCCATGGCCGAGCTGGTGCACGCGGGCAAAGTGCGCTACCTCGGGCTGTCGGAGGCCGGTGCAGCGACGATCGAGCGGGCGGTGAAGGTGCATCCGATCGCGGCACTGCAGAGTGAGTTTTCGCTGTGGTCGCGCGATCTGCAGGGCAACGGGGTCCTGGCGGCCTGCCGGCGGTGGGGGTTGGCGCTGGTGGCGTACTCACCGCTCGGGCGTGGGTTTCTGACCGGTGCCATTCAGCGGCCGGAGGACCTCGGTGCGGAGGATTTTCGCCGCCATCACCCGAGGTTCCAGGGCGAGAACTTCGCACGCAATGTGCGTCTGGTGGATGCCGTGCAGGCGCTCGCGGCGCGGAAAAGCTGTACATCCGCACAGCTCGCACTCGCCTGGGTCCTGGCGCAGGGCGAGGACGTCATTGCGATTCCGGGCACCAAGCGCCGCTCGCGCCTGGAGGAGAACCTCGCCGCGCTGGCGGTCCGCCTGGATGCGGCGGACTTTGAGGCGCTGGATGCGGCATTCCCGCCCGGGGCGGCCGCGGGCACGCGCTACCCGCCGGCCGGCATGGCAGCCGTAAACTTGTAGCGGCCGGCCGCCGACGCGACTCAGATATCGAGGTTGGTCACCGAGAGCGCGTTCTTTTCGATGAACTCGCGGCGCGGTTCGACCTGATCGCCCATCAGAGTGGTGAAGATGTCGTCCGAGGCCACGGCGTCATCGATCCTCACCTGCAGCAGTCGGCGCGTCTCGGGGTTGATCGTCGTTTCCCAGAGCTGCTCGGGGTTCATCTCCCCCAGTCCCTTGTAGCGCTGAATGCTCTGACCCTTGCGGGCCTGATCAAACAGCCACTTCATGGCCTCCTTGAAGGAGCCGACGGGCTGGCGTGCCTCCCCGCGAGTGACCGACGCGCCCTCCCCGATCAGGCCCGCAAGGGTCCGGGCGAGATCCGCGATACGCTGATACTCGGCGGATTCGAAGAATTCGCGTGTCAGGTACTTGGTGCTGTCGGTGCCGTGTTCGGTGCGGTGGATCACGACCCGCGGCCCGTGACCCTGAGTGGGCGCATCGCGCAACTCGACCGTATACGAGCGGGTCACATCGTCGAGTGCGTTGAGACTGTGGTGCAGCTGGGCGGCCCAGGCCTGCAGCCAGTCGGCCTGATCGAAATCCTGGGGGCGTACCACCGGCAAGTAGATCAGCTGTTCCAGGAGGCGTTCGTCGTAGCGGCGCGACCAGCGCTTGATGATGGCCTGAACCTCGGTGTACTGGCGGGCCAGCACTTCCAGACCGGGTCCCTGCAGCGGTGGCGCTCCGGCGTTGACGTGCAGTGCCGCATTTTCCAGCGCGGAATTCAGCAGAACCGCGTCGAGTTCAGCCTCGTCCTTGACGTACATTTCCTGTTTGCCGCGTTTGACCTTGAACAGCGGCGGCTGAGCGATGTACACGTGCCCGTTCTCGATCAGCGCCAGCATCTGTCGGTAGAAGAACGTCAGCAGAAGCGTTCGGATGTGGCTGCCGTCGACGTCCGCGTCGGTCATGATGATCACGCGGTGATAGCGCAGCTTGCCGAGGTCGAAATCATCCTTGCCGATGCCGCAGCCGAGGGCGGTGATCAGCGTGCCGACCTCCGCCGAGGAGAGCATCTTGTCGAACCGCGCCTTCTCGACGTTCAGGATCTTGCCCTTCAGCGGCAGAATGGCCTGCGTCCGACGGTCGCGACCCTGCTTGGCGGAGCCGCCGGCGGAATCGCCCTCGACGATGAAGATCTCCGAGAGTGCCGGATCCTTCTCCTGGCAGTCGGCGAGCTTGCCCGGCAATCCCGCGATATCGAGCGCGCCCTTGCGCCGGGTCATTTCGCGGGCCTTGCGCGCCGCCTCGCGCGCCCGGGCCGCCTCGAGCATCTTGGCGATGATCGCTTTGGCGTCCTGCGGGTGCTCGAGCAGGAAATCCTGCAGCTTGGCGCTCACCGCCGCCTCGACGATGCCCTTGACCTCGGAGGAGACCAGCTTGTCCTTGGTCTGGGAGGAGAACTTCGGATCGGGCAGTTTCACCGAGAGAATGGCCGTGAGTCCCTCGCGCGCGTCATCGCCCGTGGTCGGGATCTTGTCCTTCTTGGCCGACATTTGCTTTTCGATGTAGTCGTTGAGCGTGCGCGTCAGCGCACTGCGGAACCCGGCCAGGTGGGTGCCGCCATCCTTCTGCGGGATATTGTTCGTGTAGCAGAACATGCTCTCCTGGTAGGAGTCATTCCACTGCAGCGCCACCTCGATGGTGACCGGCCCGTCCTGGGTTTTGAACCACGGCACCGACTCGTGCACCGGCGTGCGGGAGCGGTTGAGGTATTTCACGAAGGCCTGTAGGCCCCCTTGGTGCTGAAAGACGTCCGAGGTGTTCTCGCGCTCGTCGATCAGTTCAATGCGCACGCCGGAATTCAGAAACGACAGCTCGCGCAGTCTCTTGCCGAGGATGTCGTGACTGAACTGGATGTGGGTGAAGATCTGCGCGCTCGGCTTGAAGCGGATGGTGGTCCCGCGCTGGTCGGACGGTCCGACCGGCACAAGCGGTGCGACCGGGTCGCCGAGCCGGTATTCCTGCCGGTGGACTTTGCCGTCCCGATGAACGATGAGCAGCAGGTAGTCGGAGAGCGCGTTGACCACCGAGACGCCGACCCCGTGCAAACCGCCGGAGACCTTATAGGAGCTCGCGTCGAATTTTCCGCCGGCATGCAGCACGGTCATGATGACTTCGGCTGCGGATCGGCCCTCCTCGGGGTGCATGTCGACCGGAATGCCGCGGCCGTTGTCCGAGACGGTGATGGACTCGTCGGCGTGAACCGTGACGACGATTCGGTCGCAATATCCGGCCAGGGCTTCGTCGATGGAGTTGTCGACGACCTCGAACACCATGTGGTGCAGGCCGGTGCCGTCATCGGTATCGCCGATGTACATGCCAGGCCGTTTCCGTACGGCATCCAGACCTTTTAAGACCTTGATTTTACTCGAGTCGTAGACGTCTTCGGCTGCCATGAACGGTCCCGTGATGCAATGTCACATTATACCGGTCGGACGGCGCCATGTTCCACGTGAAACACCCGATCCGGCTGCGTAAAGCCCGGAATGTGCGGCTGCAGCGCCGTAATCACGAGCTGGCAGTTCAACCGCAGAATTTCCGCCACAAAACCTGCCTGATGTTCAGCGTCCAGTTCGGCCGCCGGGTCGTCGAGGAGCAGCGTCGGCATCATGGCCGTCGAATCCGCCAGAAGGCGCAACTGTGCCAACGTCAACGCGGCTGCCGTCAATTTCTGTTGCCCGCGCGAGAGGATGTCGCGAGCCGGCTTACCGTCGATGGTGATGCGCAGGTCCGCCCGGTGCGGCCCCACGGTCGTGGTCTGCCGGGCCTCGTCCCGGGACCGTGCGGATTCGAGGGCATCTGCCAGCGAAAGGCTCTCCGTCCACCCTTGTGCATAGCCGATGCGGGCCCTGGGGCAGTCAACCCCCGCCACGATGGCCGTCCAGTAGGGCTCGAGCCGCTCGAGCACGGCCCGGCGCGCGGCGGACATTCGGGCGCCCTGCTCCGCCAGTTCTGTTTCCCAGGGCCTCGCCTGAGACGGCCGACCCTTGAGTGCCGCATTCCGTTGTCGTAAGGCGCGAGCATATCGGAACCAGGCCTCCCCGAACTGAGGTTCCACGTGGAACACCGCCCAGTCGAGCCAGCGGCGACGGCGACGCCCCCCTTCTTCGATCAGTTTGTGGATGTCGGGATCAATGACCTGGACCGGGAAGGCCAGACTGAGATCCGCCAGCGATTTGACGTTCTGGCCATCCACTCGGGCCGTGATTCCCTGGTCGCCATCGAATTCGACCCCGATGGCATGTGGGAGGGGACCGACCGTGCGGCCAAAGACGGTCAGCTTCGGGGCCGCTCTGTGCACCAGCTGTTCGGTCTGTCGCGATCGAAACGATCGGCCGCGGCCCAGGAGAAACGCCGCTTCGAGCAGTGATGTCTTGCCTGCCCCATTGCCGCCCCAGATCAGCGTGCAGCGCGGATGCAGCTCCAGGTGTGCGCGGCCGATGCAGCGCACATTCTGAACCTGGAGCTCACCAAGACTCATGGTCGATGACGCCAGCCGATCGGCTGGCGTCTCGGCTCCGCGCGGGACCGCCGCGTCCGCTCAGAGCCGCATGGGCATGACGACGTATCGCGCCTCCGTCAATCCCGGCGCGCGGATCAGGCAGCTGCTGTTCGCGTCGGTAAACCCGAGCTCGACGCGATCCGTCTCGATCGCGCTCAGCGCGTCGAGGAGATAATTCACGTTGAAGCCGATCTCGATCTCCTCGCCTTCGTACTCGATTTCAATCTGGTCTTCGGCTTCCTCGTGTTCCGGGTTATGCGCCTGCAGCGACAGCAGCCCCGATTTGACGCCCACCCGGATTCCCCGGTACTTCTCGTTCGACAGGATCGCGGTCCGCTGCAGCGCCTGGCGCAGCAGGTCCCGATCCGCCAGCGCGACGCGCGGCGGCTCGTGCGGAATGACCCGTCCGTATTCCGGGAAACGACCATCGATCAGCTTCGATGTGAAGCGAATGTCGCCGATCTCAGCGCGAATATGATTAGTCCCGATCGCCAGTTCGATTTCGCCTTCCGTCCCCAGAATGCGCTGCAGCTCCAGAATGGCCTTCCGCGGTACGATCACCTGACCGGCGCGGCCCGGGCCGCTCAAGGTCATTTCACACAGCGCCAGCCGGTGTCCATCGGTGGCCACCGCGCGCAGGGTGCTGTCCTGGGTCTCGATGAGCAGCCCGTTGAGGTAGTAGCGCACATCCTGCTGTGCCATCGCGAAGTGCGTCTTATCGATCAGCCGGTGGAATGCCCCTTGGCCAAGCGTCAGCGCTTGCTGGGGATGGATCTCCTCCAGCACGGGAAACTCCGCCGCGGGCAGAGTGGTCAACGTGAAGCGGCTGCGGCCAGCCCGCACGGTCACCTTTTCCCCTTCCGTGGTCAGCGTCAGGTCCACCCCGGGCGGCAGCGCACGCAGGATGTCGAGGAACTTGCGCCCCGGGACGGTGATGTCACCGGCGCTCTCGAGCTGTATAGCGCTCCGAGCGGCGAGTTCGACCTCGAGGTCTGTCCCGGTCATGACCAAGTGTTTGTCCCGCGCAGAGAGCAGTACGTTCGCCAGGACCGGCATCGTCTGGCGCCGTTCGACTACACCGATCACGCTTTGCAGGGGAGCGAGCAATTCTTCGCGCTTAGCCGTGAGCTTCATAAGCCTTATCTTCTTGTCTTGAGATCTTAAGAATCCGATTGTAGTAATGATTAGGCCTGTGGATAAGGCGAATTATCCCGCCACTCGAGTCCGAACAAGCGCTTGCGCTCCGTTCTCGCCCGCGCTTCGCGGGGAGTGCCTGGGTGCGAGCTGTGCATCGGCTGTGCATAACTTTATCCCCAGAATCATCCACAGTTCATCCACAACCCTGTCCACTCAGGCGGTCAGGGTTCTCAACAGGTTCGAGTAATCCTCGCTCATGCGGATGTCGATGTCCCGCAGCTCCTTGATTCGCTTGCAGGCATGCAGCACCGTGGTGTGATCACGGCCGCCGAACGCATCGCCGATCTCCGGCAGGCTATGGGTGGTGAGCTCCTTGGCGAGCGCCATCGCGACCTGCCGCGGACGGGCCACCGAACGGCTGCGCCGCTTCGAGAGCAGCTCCGCGACCCGCACCTTGTAATAATCGGCCACCGTCTTCTGGATGTTCTCGATGGTGACCAGTTTCGCCTGGAGCGACAACAGGTCCTTCAGCGCCTCCTTGGTGAACTCCAGCGTGATCGGATGCCCCGTGAAGCGGGCATTGGCGATCACGCGGCGCAGCGCGCCTTCGAGCTCGCGGACATTCGAGCGGATGCGCTTGGCAATGAAGAACGCCACCTCCTCGGGCAGCGGCATGCCGAACTGACGGGACTTGCTGATCAGGATCGCCACGCTCGTCTCGAGTTCCGGCGGCTCGACCGCCACCGTCAGCCCCCAGCCGAAGCGGGATTTCAATCGCTCCTCCAGGCCTTCGACCTCCTTTGGGTAGCGGTCGCAGCTGAGGATCACCTGGTGCTGCCCTTCGAGCAGGGCATTGAAGGTGTGAAAGAACTCTTCCTGCGAGCGCTCCTTGCCGGCAAAGAACTGAATGTCGTCGATCAGCAGCGCATCGAGCGAACGGTACGCGGTCTTGAACTCGTTCATCGAGTTGTGCTGCAGGGCGCGCACCATGTCACTGACGAAGCGCTCCGAGTGCACGTACGCGATCCGCGCTTCTTCATTGTGCTCGCGGATGTGATGCGCGATCGCATGCATCAGGTGCGTCTTGCCGAGGCCGACGCCGCCGTAGAGGAACAGCGGGTTGTACGCCTTCCCGGGATTCTCCGCGACCTGCAGCGAGGCGGCCTTGGCCAGCTGGTTGCTCTTGCCCTCGACGAAACTCGCGAAGGAAAAATCGGCGTTCAGGCGTGCGCCGATCACCAAGCCTTCACCGCGCCGCGGCCGTTTCGGCCCTTCGGGCACCGGGGCTTGCGGTGGCAGCGGATCCGGTGCGCTCGGGCGCGAACCGACCTCCACGGTCACGATCGGCACATCCCCGGTGCTCTTGTCGCGCAGCAGCTCACCGATGCGCGGCAGCAGCCGCTCATTGATCCACTCGACCACGAAACGGTTCGGCGCGAGCAGCTTCAGTGCACCGGCGCCCTCGAGCGCCTGCAGCGGCCGCACCCACGTATTGAACTGCTGCTCCGGGAGCTCGGCTTCCAGGGCACATATGCACCGAGCCCACAGCGACGCTTCCAAGCCTTTTCCCCCGACTGCTGCTAAGCGCCGGCGACGGCCCGACGCGCCGCACCCCGTGCGCGCGGTTCGTGCACCTCGCGCTCCCGGAGCAATTGCGGCAAGATGCCGCTGCGGGGTGACCGCAGAGTGTGCATCGGGGAGGGCTCCAGCTTGGTGGAAAAGGCTGGCGAGTCTATACCGATCGGCCGGCCCGCTGAAGATTTTCACGCGATTAAATATTGACACCTTGGCGGTCAACGGCTTAGCCTTGCCGCCCCTTTTTGGACCCCACTGGAACCTTCTGGAGCCCCGGTATGAAGCGTACCTATCAGCCGAGCAAAGTGCGCCGAAAGCGCACGCACGGGTTCCGGGCCCGCATGGCGACCCAAAACGGCCGCAAAGTGCTGGCCCGTCGCCGTGCCAAAGGACGTAAGAAGCTGATCCCGTAACGCGGGACGGCGCTGACGACCGCTGCCCGGCCGGCGCCGATGCGTCTCCGGGGCCGGAATGACCTGGCCCCAGAGACGCATCCTGGCGTAGAACGAGGGGGTCCGCATGTCCCGTGAGCCTCAAGCGCGGCTGACGTTTCCGCCGTCGAGACGGGTGCGGCACAAGTCGGATTTCGATGCTGCGCGCCTGCGCGGCAGGCGCCTTGGCAACGGATTTTTCGCGGTGACAGTGATCAGTAACGACAAGACCGGTCCCCGCCTCGGCCTGGCTGTCGCGCTGCGCGTCACCCGTACCGCGGTGGAGCGCAACCGCATCCGCCGCATCATCCGCGAATCCTTCCGGCGCCATCAGCAGGGGCTGCCCGGCGTGGATCTCGTGGTCAGTGCCCGTTCCCGAGCCCTCGGTGCCCCGGGACCCGATCTGCATGCCAGTCTCGCGGCGCTGTGGCGCCAGGTCATTGAACGATGCGCGCCCTCGCCCTCGTGCTGATCCGCCTGTATCAGTGGACGCTCAGTCCTCTGCTCGGGCCCAACTGCCGGTTCCACCCGTCCTGTTCCCACTATGCCGCCGAAGCGATCGAACGCTTCGGCATCTTGCGTGGCGGCTGGCTGGCGCTGAAGCGCATCGGCCGCTGCCATCCCTGGCATGCGGGCGGCTACGATCCGGTGCCTGTCCATGGCTCGACCCCGATTGTTCACCGACATGACTAATCAACTGCGCTACTTCGTCTGGCTGGGACTCGCCCTGCTGCTGTGGTTCAACTACACGACCTGGACCACGGATTTCGCCGCGGCGCCGACCGCGGTGCATACGCAGGCCCCTGCCCCGGCGACCCTCGCCGAGAACGTCCCGCAGACCGCGGCGAGCCGCCCCGCCGGCAGCGCGCCGCCCAGCGCGGCGCCGGCGGTCGTGCCGGGCGCGAAGCTCCCCGTGGGGCCGGCCCCCGAGGCGGCGACGGTGCAGGTGCACACCGACGTGTACGACCTGAAGATCAGTACCCAGGGCGGCACGCTCGAGCACGTGCAGCTCCTGAAGTACGCGAAGGTGAAGGGCAAATCCGAGCGCGTCGTCCTCGAGAACCCGAACCCGGCGAGCGAGTACCTCCTGCAGACCGGCCTGACCGGACCGGCGGGAACCGCCTACCCGACCCAGACAGCCGTGTTCACCGCCCCGCAGCTCGACTACCGCATGGGTCCGAGCGGCGTGCTGCGCGTGCCGCTCACCTGGTCCGCCGACGGCATCACGGTCACCAAAACCTTCATCTTCCGCAAGGGTTCCTACCGCATCCGACTGCAGTACGCCATCCACAATGGCAGCGCGCTGCCGTGGACGTTTGCGCAGTACGCGCAGCTGTTCCGCAACGATCCGCGCACCAGCGGTAGCTATTTCGATCCGGGCAGCAAGGCCTATCACGGTCCTGCGATCTGGAACGGCCACGAATACGTGAAGCTCGATCCGGCGAGCAGCGACTACCAGCACTACACCCGCACGGTGACCGACGGCTGGATCGCCGTGCCGCAGCACGACTTCGTCAGTGCCGTCGTGCCGCCGAAGGGTGCCGCGTACCGGTTCAGCTCACAGGTCTCGGGCACCGGGTACCTACTGGCGGCCTCCGGTCCCGACCATTCGGTGGCCCCCGGAGCGGTACTGACTCTCGGCCAGACGCTGTTCGTCGGACCGACGCTGCATGCGCAGCTGGATCGGACCGACCCGACCCTCACCTACCTCGACGATTACGGCAAACTCACGCTCCTGGCGCGTCCGCTGTTCTGGATGCTGAGCGAGGTCCACAAGCTCACCGGTAACTGGGGCGTGGCGATCATCGTCGTCACCATCTTGCTGAAGCTGCTGTTCTATCCGCTCTCGGAAACCAGCGGTCGCTCGATGGCCAAGATGAAGGCGCTCGGACCGCGCATCAAGAACCTCCAGGAGACCTACAAGGACGACAAGGAACAGCTCGGTCGCGCCATGATGGAGCTGTACAAGCGCGAGAAGGTCAATCCGGTCTCCGGCTGCCTGCCGATGCTGCTGCAGTTCCCGGTGTTCATCGCCTTCTACTGGGTGCTGCTCTACAGCGTCGAGCTGCGCCAGGCGCCGTTCATGTTCTGGATCCAGGACCTCTCGGCGCGTGACCCGTACTTCATTCTGCCGGCCATCATGGCACTGACCGGCGTGCTGCAGTACAAGCTCAATCCTGCGCCACCCGATCCGGTGCAGGCCAAGATGTTCATGTTCATGCCGCTGGTCATGGCGGGCCTGTTCGCGTTCTTCCCCTCGGGCCTGGTGCTGTACTACGTGGTGAACAGCCTGCTGTCGATCCTGCAGCAGTGGAACATCAACCGGCGCATCGCGCGAGCCGTGGGAGCGCGCAAGTAACCGACTCTTCTTTCGGCCAGGCCGTGGGCGTACTCTTGGACCCATGACGCGTACGGATACCATCGTGGCGCCGGCAACCCCGCCGGGACGCGGCGGCATTGGCATCGTGCGCGTGTCCGGGCCGAAAGTCCCCGAGATCGCCGCGGTGCTGCTCGGCGAGCTGCCGCCCGCGCGCATCGCGCGCTTCGCGCGCTTTCTCGACGCGGCCCAGGAGCCGATCGATGCCGGTCTCGCGCTGTTCTTCCCGGCGCCGCATTCCTACACCGGCGAGCACGTGCTGGAGCTGCACGGACACGGCGGTCCGGCCGTCCTCGAAGCCGTGGTGGCGCGGATCCTCGACCTCGGTGCACGCCGCGCGCAGCCCGGGGAGTTTACGCTGCGCGCCTTTCTCAACGAGAAGGTCGATCTCGCCCAGGCTGAGGCCATCGCCGATCTGATCGACGCCGGTTCGCGCGAAGCAGCCCGCGCCGCCATGCGCTCTCTGCAGGGGGAATTCTCCGCCATGGTGCACGGGCTGACCGAGGCGGTGATCGACGTTCGCATGTACGTGGAGGCGGCCATCGATTTTCCCGAGGAGGAGATCGATTTCCTCGCCGACCGCCAGCTGCAAGAGCGCATTCGCGCCCTGACCGATCATTTCGATGGCATCGAGCAGAGCGCCCGCCAGGGTGCGTTGCTGCGCGAGGGGATGACGGTCGTGCTGGCCGGGCGGCCGAACGCGGGCAAATCGAGTCTGTTGAATCGGCTCGCCGGCTACGATGCGGCCATCGTGACGCCGATACCCGGGACCACTCGTGACATCGTGCGCGAGAGGATCGACATCGACGGGATGCCGCTGCACGTGCTCGACACCGCGGGGTTGCGCGATGGCGCCGATGCGGTCGAGGCCGAAGGCATCCGTCGGGCGCACGAGCAGATGCGCCACGCCGACCGGGTGCTGTTCGTGATCGACCTGCTGCAGGATCCACAGGGTGCCGCCTACGCCGAGGAACGGGATCGTCTGCCGCGCGATGTCCCGGTCACGCTGGTGCTGAACAAGAGCGATCTGGCCGCGGGCATTCCGCTGGCCGACACGGTGGTGGGCCCTCCGCGGGTCGCCGTCTCGGCGCTCACCGGCAACGGCATCGAGCGCCTGCGCGCGCACTTGAAAGAGTGCGTCGGCTTCAAGAGCGTTGATACCGGCACCGTCTCGGCTCGGCGTCGCCACCTAGACGCACTGCATCGTGCGCGCCGAATGGTCGAGGAGGCCGACCGGCGACTGCGCGAGAGCCGCAGCGGCGAACTCATCGCCGAGGACCTGCGCGGGGCACAACAGGCGCTGAGCGAAATCACCGGGGAGTTCACCAGCGAAGATCTGCTGGGGCGTATCTTCGGCGGCTTCTGCATCGGAAAATAGCGGGTCGTCCGCCGACGTCCGGCGACTTCCGCTGAGTGCTCACGAAGTGCCTGGTTTTCAGGCATTTGGCCCCACTTTCGTCCATTGTCCTCCACGGGCAACCGCGTTACCGTGCCCCCATAGGCGCCCCTATGGAGGGGGTCAGAACGTGTTCGTGGGGCACGGGGTCCGAAATCCATCGGGGTGCGCTTCATCCCGACCGCCGGGAGTCGCGACGGCGCGCTCTCACAGACCGAGATCGGTCCGCTCCTGCGCGCTATCTACCAGTCCTCGATCCGCCCGCCGTACACGCTGGCGCTGCGTCTGCCAATCCTCTGCGTGTTCCGCAAGGGCGAACTGATCGGCGCGCGCTGGGAGGAGATCGACTTCGAGAAGACCCAAGGGTTGATCCCCGCCGAGCGAACGAAGAAGGACACGCCGCATCTGGTGCCGCCGCCGAAGCAGGCGGTCGCGATGTTCGAGGCGCTCACGGGCCTTGCTGGGAACTCGCCGTGGGTGCTGCCGAGCCGGAACACGCCCCGGGAGCCGATCGCACCCAGCACGCTCAACTAGGCCATCCGCTCGCTCGACCTCGGTGTGTGGGATTTCGTGATCCACGATTTGCGCCGGACGGCCTCGACCCCACTACACGAAGCGGGCTTCAATTCCGACTGGATCGAGAAGGCGCTTGCCCATGAGCAGAATGGCGTGCGGGGCGTCTACAACAAGGCCGAGTATCTCGCGCAGCGCCGGGAGATGCTGCAATGGTGGGTGGATCCGGTGGATGCGCAGATCGGGGACGGGAGGAAGGTGGTTATTGGACGATTCGCGAAGGCGTTTCAGGCGGCATAGCCCACGCCCCAACCTTCGTAAGGCGCTCTAGCGCGATGCCCAAGGCTCGGTCGTCGAACAGCTTGTCCTTGCGGGTGGCAGCAACAGTACTGCCGTTCCAATGGCGCAGGCCTTCACGCAGGGCAGGAACGCTGGGCGAAACGCCCTCGCGCGTCAGCAACCAGTCCACCGTTGCCAACAACTCCATGCCGAAGGGTGACTCGAATCCATCAATCAAAGAAGCCGTCGCCTCCAACGCCGGTGCGTAAGCCGTCGCCTCGCTCCTGAGATAGGCCTGCACGAAATCTCTGCGCGCATCATCGAACCAGATGACATCTAGAGGGTCCGCGTCACTGATCCGCTTGTCGCAATGCAAATAGCTTCCATCCAAATTGTCCAGAAGGTGCGAGAGACGATTGGCGAATGGACCGTAAATATGGGCGCGGAATTGAAGGTCGAGCGGATTGTCGCCCGGGCTGAAATGCTCGATAGCGCGTTCGAGGAACCACGCGAGCTTCTGTATCTCCAGGAGGCTGCACTCCATGCCTACCACCCAGTACCGGCGCACCAGTTCGGCGATCAGCGCGCGCGCGGGAGTCAGTTTCTCGACACCAGCGCGCTTTGCCACATTCTGGTATTTCTGCGTCGGCTCGAATACCTGAATTTCGGCGTCAAGATCGCCGAGGGCTGCCTCAATATGCGGACGAACCTCCGACCAGTTCAGGCCTCCATTTCCAGCGCCAAGCGGCGGGATAGCAATGGACCGGACCCCGTTCTCGATCAAGAAGCGACGGAGGTCCTGAAGCCCCTCGGTGATCCACTCGATTCGAGAATTCCCCCTCCAATTCTGTTTTGTCGGGAAGTTGATGATCCAGCGTGGGCCATCCAGCTCGCTGACCTCTGTGATAAACATCTGGCCCGTCCGGACTGCCTTCGCCTTGCAGGCAGCAGCATAACGACGATAGTTTTCCGGGAAACGCTCCTTGAACATGAGCGCAATGCCCTTTCCCATCACACCGACGGTATTGACGGTGTTGACGAGCGCGTCGGCGCGGGCTTCTAGTAGGTTACCTTGGGCAAAAGTGATCATAAGAAGTACCAGTTAGTCCGAGCATGGACCGGTAAAGTCAGATTGCGTTCGTGCACTTGTTGTTCGATGGTCTGCCTCAAAGAATCCGTGAAGCAAACGATGCCCTTCAAGTCTTGAATAGGCAAGTGTCTATGTATGAGAGCCTCAGCCTGGTATCGCTCGAACTTGCCGGGGTCTTCGGCGTCGCGTTTGAAATCCCGGGCCTGGAGAAGCGGCCAGTCGATCTTGTCGAGGTCGGCCAGGTCTGAATAGAAATTCGCCCATTGGTAGTAGGCGTGGCTGTCCGTAAACAGGAACGTCAGGTTCTGCGTGGCCACGTGGTGCAGGCTGGACACGAGGATCACGAGTTCCTCATTGGCGCGCCTCTGGACGCCGCCCCAACCTGTGCGGATATTGCGCAACATCGGGGAAAAGGGCGTGAAGTAAAACGGCACATAGTCGTTCAGGAATCCGCCCGGTGGGACAGGTACCGGGTGGTGGGCGCGCTTGTCGATCAGCTCCTCGTTGCCGATGCTGACCCAATGCGATGCACGTACTGCGCCGTTGCCGCAGTGCAAGCCGTTGTCGAGCACCCACGGCAGATTATCGCGGTGAATGATCCGCCAGATCAGCGCCTTCTCGGGGTTTAGCCTACCGGCATAAGGCCTTGCCGCTACGGCTCCGCTCATGCGACCACGCCCTCGACGTATGGCCGCATGACGCGTTCCACTCGGCACGCCTTGGCCGCCCGGTCTAGTTCGGTCATCCTGAAGCGGCGGTCGCGCCAGGCTTCCCGCAGCGCCTCGACGGCCACGTCGACACCGATTCGGTTCCGCGCCTTGAAGAGATCGGCCAGGGTCTTGGCCACGCTATAGACGCGAACCTCCTGGCGTTCGATGCGGTGTACTTCGATTCCCTCAGTGAACGCGCTGCCCGAGTAGCGCACCACCCGGAGTGCAGGGCTGAGGAGCCTCGGAGCCGTGGTGCCGCGCTCGATTGCCACCCACACCTCGGCAGGCAACTGCGTGCCGATGCCATGAACGCTCAGGGCGGATCGCAAACACACTACCGCGTGCGGTGCCGCCACCGACGCGAGCACGAGGCCATGGTGCTCTGAGACCTGTGCGTTCGGATACCGATATCGACCGGGCGCGATGCGCTCCAGCGCGCCTTCAGCCACCATCCTGGTGAGGTATTGCGTATGAATCCCAGCATCCGCGACCGACCGGCGGTCCAGGAATCCCTTCGTCTGCAGGAGTGATTCGATGCGCTGTCGATAAGTCCGACGCATGTGGCTAATCATATACAGATCGAAATAACTGTCAACGATTTGCCACCTCGCTGGACCTGTCATCGAGCCACTTCCAGAGAGTCAACCCGACGGCTACGGCGCTGTTCGACCAAACCCGCCATGAGCCACTCCCGCACCGTCCTGGCCGGAGGCAGATTGCGGACAAACTGCCGGGTCTGGTCGGCGAGGGCGGACTGCCCCTGGCTCGTCAGCGCGTCGCCGGTGGCGAGCCATCCGCGTTCGAGATCTCGCCGTGTTTCGCGTATCCGCAGTTTGGCGGGATCACCGGCCGGGTCCGCTTCGCGTAGTGCGATGGCCGCGGCTTCGATCCGGTCTCGCAGGTGAATCGACGCGCCGCGTCGAGCGGCGCGATAAATGCCATCGGACTTCCGCGGGCGCGTCTCTCCGCGGACGAAGCGCGGCGTCGCATTGGCGGCGACGCCGACGCGACGCAGGTGGCTTGCGAATTCCTCGCGCCACTCACGCAGGGTGGCCTTGCGGATATTCAGGCGCTCGCCCTGCTCGCTGACCGCCTTGAAGATCACATGGACATGCGGCTGCGGTTCGTCGGTTTCGTAGCGGACGAACCGCCAACGCCCACGCGACGGCGAGATGACGTGAGTCGCCATCGCATATCACGCAGACCAGATCGTAGTTGCGGCCGCCCTGGAAAAGCTTCTGCGCCTTGCGGACGAGCCCAACAGGGTCTGTCACCGATGTGAACGGCCGCCGCGTTGATTCGCAAGTGAGCACGGAGGCCATCGATATCATTTGGTTCGGTTTCCCGGCCTTCACACACCACCAACATCGCGGGGAGTCCCTCGCGTGTGCGTATCAGCCGAGCGGCGCGTCGAAGACGTAACGGCCCGACCCCACTGTGATCAGCGTACGCCCTGCGCTGTGCCGCGCATGTAAGACGCCATAAGCGTCATCGAGCGCGCGTCCGCCCTCGCGGATCTGACTCGCCTCGGCACACGGTACGGCGAGTGTCGCCAGCATGCCGGCCGGCACGCTCACGCGCAGCCGCAGCCGGTTCTCGTTGCGGTTCTTCACCCAGCGCACGCTCACCTCGCCGAATACCCCCTGGTAGCGCACCGCCGCGGAGCGGACCCCTTTGACCGGCTGCGGCTCGATGCGGATGCGCTCATGCGCCGCGCGGTGCTGATCGATGCGTAACCCGGCCAGGCCGCCGTAAAGCCACGCCTCCGCCTGGCCGAGCATGAAATGATTCTGCGAGTTGTCGGGGTTCGCGTTCCAGGTTTCCGTGAGCGCAGTCGCGCCGCGCGCGAGCTGATATCCATAGCTCGGTGCCGTCGTCTGCGTGAGGATGTCGAACAGAACATCGGCGCGCCCGCCCTGCATCAGTGCCAGGATCACATACAGAAAGCCGATGTCTCCGGCCGTTACGTGATTGCCATGTGCCCGGATGTCGGCCACCAGGTGTGCCAGGACCGCGCCACGCTGCGGGGCGGGCACCAGGCCGATGGCCAGCGGCATGGCATTGGCGGTCTGACTGCCGCGTCCGTACGAATGAGTGGCCGGATCGAACAGTGCGCGGTTCAGGGCGCGGCGCACCGTCACGGCGCGCCGCGCGAAGCGGCCGGCATCGGCGCGCAGCCCGAGGACCCGCGCAATGGCCGCGAGCGTCGCGAGCACCCGGCAGTAGGTCGCCGAGGCCGTCAAGCGCTTGCTGGTCAGCTGCGATTCCCCCGGCGGCTTCGGGCCCCAGTCGAACCAGTCTCCGAGACCGTAATCGAGCAGATCGCCGTGGGCGCGGGAGGCCAGGTAGGCGACGTAGCGGCACATGGCCGGGTAGCCGGTGGCGAGGATGCGCGTGTCGCCGGTGTAGCGGTATGCGGCCCACGGCGAGAGCACGATCGCGCAACCCCATTCGGGGGAATCGCGGAACGCGGAATTGCGCCCGTCGGCATCGATGAACGCCACGTACTCCGGGGCGATGCTGGGCACGAGTCCCGAGGCCCTCTGGCTGTCCATCATGTCGCGCAGCATCTTCTCGTAGACCGTCACCGCCTGTTCGTTGTAGAACACGGTGTCGGCATTGAGGTAGGTCTGCTCCAGCCAGCCGAGTTTCTCGCGCTGCGGGCAGTCGGTGAGCACACTGAAACTGTTGCTGAGCAGCGCCTGTACGATCAGCTGATGGATGCGGCGCAACATCGGCTGGCCGATCTCGAGTGTGCCGATGCGCGCCAGTGCATCGTGCAGAAACTGCCCCTCGAGTGAGAGCAGCTCGGGGACCCCGGCGCGTTGCTGACCGCGCGGCGCGGCGCCCTCGACCTGCACATAACGGAAACCGTAGTAGCTGAATCGGGGCTGCCAGCGCTCGAGGCCCGTACCGGCCAGGGTATAGGTGAACCAGACCGCATCTGCGGGCGTCGCCGCGGCGCTGCGCTGCGTGACGCAGCCGTCTTCCTGTAACAGCTCGCCCGGCAGCATTCGTACCGTGGATCCGGCCGCGCCGCGCACGGTCATGACCGGCCAGCCGGAGAAGTTCTCCCCGAGATCGTAAACGAACACGCCTGGCTTGGGCTGCGTGACGGCCATGGGCTGCAGGGTGCGCGCCGACCTCACCGCGGGAACGGTCTGCGCGCACAGCCGCCCGCCGGGCTGGCGCACCGGCGTGGCGGGCCGCCAGCCGGCCGCTCGGAACCCCGACCGGTCCCAGCCGGGCAGGGCGCGCCGCGCGTCGAAATCCTCTCCGCCGTAGACCGAGGAGAGCACGATCGGACCGGGATGGGTGTCCCAGGAGGCATCACTGACCACCCAGTCCTCGCTGCCATCGGTATACAGCAGACGCAACTGCGCGATCAGCTTCGGGCGCCCGAAGCGGCCCACGAACTTGGTATACCGCCCGGGATATTTCTCGACATTGAAGAACCCATTGCCGAGCAGGATGCCGAGCACGTTCGACCCCTGACGCAAGCGCGAGGTGACCTCGTACGTGTCGTAGAGGACGGTCTTGGTGTAATCGGTCCAGCCGGGATTGAGCACGCTCGCGCTCGCCGGCTCGCCATTGATGTGCAGCGCATACTGACCCAGCCCGCACACGGACAGCAGCGCGCAGCGCAGCGGTTTGCGTACCGGGAACTCGCGGCGAAATAGCGGCATCGGACGCGGTACGGACGGCGGGCTGCGATTGATCGCCGGCGGGGGCAGGGGGCTCGCCGGCCAGTCCGCACCGTCGGAAATCCATTGCGCACGCCAGTCGGCGGCATGCAGGATGCCGGTGCTGAACACGGCCGGCGGGGAGAACTGACTGGGGCGGCCGCGCTGGTCCCAGATGCGCACGGCCCACCAGTAGCGGCGCTGGGATGCCAGGGGCAGATCATGCTCCGGTGCGACCCGCAGGGCGGGCGAGCTGCGCCGGCCGCTGTCCCAGATCTCCCCGCGCCCGGCTCGGATCGCGGCCGGGGAACGGGCTACGATCACCTGCCAGGCACTCTGGCCGAGCACTCGCAACTGCGCCGAGCGCGGCGCGAGCGTCCAGCCGAAGCGGGGCCGGGATGCATCGATGCCGTGTGCCTCGCTGCGCCACTCGATCTGCAGGTCCATCGGACTGACGTCGCACGGTCCGCTCGCCTCGGCGGCCTGCGCGGTGCGCACGCGGGCCAGCCCGCCCGGTGTCCCGAGCGCCAGCAGGCGCAACACGGCGCGACGTGAGGTCATGTGGCGCGGGACCAACAGGCGCCGTCCAAGAATATGATCTTGCGTTTCATATTATGAGATTCCTCTTGCGCCCGCCGGTGCGCCAATGGTATTTATATTTATATACGAAGATATCATCCGCCTGTAAACAACGCTGCGGGCGGAGCCGCTGAATACCGCGGTCTTAGGCGTTTGCGAAATTGCATCAACTGACTCGAGGGGGATCGATCATGAAGCTCACGTCAAGGCTCGTGTCCGGAGCCGTCGCGCTGGCATTGGCCGGCGCAGTGCCCGCCTGGGCCAAATCGGCCGGACCCGGCCCCCAGGCCGCTACGGCCGCCGACTCGACCGCGGGCAGCGCCCACGATCACAAGAAAGCCGCGGCGCCGGCGGTCCTGCAGGAAGTCGTCGTGACCGGCATTCGTGCCAGCATGGAGAGCGCGTTGAACATCCAGCGCTTCTCGAACACCATCGAGGACGCCATCGTCGCCTCGCAGATCGGTAAGCTCCCCGACGTCACCGCGATCGATGCACTGCAGCGCATCCCGGGCATCCAGGTCAGCCGCCAGCTCGGTGAAGGTGGCGGTACGGTCAACATCGGCGGCTCGGTGATCAACAGCGGCTATGAAATCCGCGGATTGCCCTACGCGGAGACCACCCTGAACGGCCGCGAGGTGTTCAGCGCCACCGGCAGCCGCGTCCTGAACCTTGAGGATATTCCCTCCTCGCTGCTTGCCGGGATCGACGTCTATAAGGATCCGACGGCGAGCCTGATCGCCGGCGGTCTTGCCGGCACGGTCGACCTGCGCACGCACCGGCCGTTTGACTTCGCGGGCCGCCAGCTCGACTTCAGCGCCGGGGAGACCTACGGCGACATGATCGGCACGGCGCGGCCGAACTTCAACATGCTGGCGAGCGATATCTGGCGCACCGGCATCGGCAAGATCGGCGCGTTGCTCGATTTCTCCTACCACGACCGAGCCTACCGCGAAGACGGTGCGACGAACAATTCGATCGCCATCAGCAAGACCGCCGTGCCGGGGCAGACCGTCGAGTACACCAACGGGGTGTACAACACGATGTTCGTCGGCAACCGGCACCGCGTCGGCGTCGATGCCGTGCTGCAATGGCAGCCGACCCACGATTTGCAGGCCTACATCGAGGCTACGAGCGAAGACTTCACCTGGGCACAGAATCAATACACCTTCTATTCCCAGCAGGGTGGTGGCACGATTCAGCCCGGATCGGTCTCGCTCTTCCCGGGCACCAGCGATGCCAGCGCCGTCACGTTCAACAACGGACTGGCCAGCACCGTGGGCGCGTGGCGTACCGTCGAGGACGTCAACCGTCAATACAATCTGCACGTGAAATGGACGCCCATTCCGTGGACGGTGGCCGGCGATCTCAGTTACTCGAAGGCGACCGAGCGGCTGAACAATCCCGCCGTCGACATCGGCACGACCGTACCGACGATCTCGCAGAGCGTGTCGACCTCCGGGATCACGACCTCGATGGTGCCGGGCTTCGATCTGACCAATCTCGCCAACTTCAATGACAGCACCTCGAGCAACTATCACAGCTATCTGTACGACACCGAGCAGCATTTCCGTGGCAGTGAGACCGCCGGTACGCTGAATGCGACCTACGCCTTCGCGCACGGCTTCCTCAGTTCGGTGGAAAGCGGTGTGCAGCTGGCCGACCGCAAGGACCAGTTCAATCAATGGTCCACCTTCACGGCCATCACCAGTGCGCAAATCCAGGCGAACTCGCAGTGGTTCGCCAACGTGCCGCTCAGTCCGTTCCTCTCGGCCGTCTCCTCCACCCCGGTCATTCCGGCCTACACGGTATTTGACCCGAGCAAGCTGCATTTCCAAGCGCCCAGTGTGTACAGCGCCTTCGGCGCGGCCATGCCCACGGATAATGGCACCGCCGACTACCATGTCGACGAACGTACCTACGCCGCGTTCGTGCAGTTGAACTTCGATGCGCACGTCGGCGTCCCAATGAGCGGCAACGTCGGGGTGCGTGTGGTGCGGCACGAGGACTTCATGAGCGGAGAGATCGGCAACGCGGGCGTCTACACGCCAGCGAACTTCTCGCACGGTGAGACTGATGCGCTGCCGAGCTTGAACCTGCTGTTCAAGCTGACGCATGACCTGCAGTGGCGCTTTGCGGCGTCCAAGGCAATTGCCTACCCGGACTTCAGCCAGATCCGACCGTCGATCAGCCTGCTGCCGGCGCAGGGTGCGGCAAGTGGCGGCAATCCGAACCTCAAGCCGACCACCGCGACACAGTTCGACACCTCGCTCGAGTACTACTTCGCGCACGGTTCGGCGCTCACCGCCGATGTGTTCTACAAGCGTCTGCAGAATTTCTGGCTGTCCGAGACGCAGCAGGACGCGTTTGCCCTCAATGGCATCACGTACAATCTGACCGGCGCAGTCGACGGCGGCAACGCCTCGCTGAAGGGGTTGGAGGTCGGATACCAGCAGTTCTTCCGCCATCTGCCGGGCTGGCTGAGTGGCCTCGGAATTGCGGCGAACTACACCTACATCGATGCAGCGGCACCGACCGCAGTCGCAGGGCAGACGACCACGCTGCCGGGGTTGTCTAAGAATAGCTACAATCTGATCGGCATCTACGAGAAAGGACCGGTGTCGTTCCGCGTCGCCTACAACTGGCGCAGCGACTTCTACACCTCGCTGTACAACGGCTCGAATGCGCAGTTGGCGGCGAATCCGATCTACACCGCGAGCTACGGCTGGCTCGATGCCTCGTTCGAATACCAGATCAACCACCATCTGTCGGTCTATGCGCAGGGCTCGAATCTGCTGCGCACCAAGATCGTGACCTACTACGGCACACCGACGCTGCCGCAGGGCGCCACGATCGATGACCGCGAGGTGATGGTCGGGGTGAACCTGAAGCTCTAAGGAGACCCGCCCGCCATGGTCGATCACCAGAGACGGAATTTGCTGACCGGGATGTTGGCGACGGGCGCGGGCTTGTCGGTGCGGCGTGCGGTCGGGAAACCGGCCGCACGCCTGCCGAACATTGCGCCGTTTCGTACGCCGTACAAGCTGGAGCAGCGCATCCTCACAGGCTCGGGCGTGCCCGGGAGTTTCGATCGCCTTCTGGTCGATTGCCCGTTCGTGTTCGAGCACGAAGGGCATTACTTCATGACCTATATCGGATTCGACGGTATCGGCTATCAGACCGGACTCGCCGAATCCGATGATCTCGAACACTGGCGGCGCGCCGGGCAGATTCTGCACCGGGATCCAAACAGCCCGGTTACGCGCTACAACATCGCGATGATGTCGATTTTGCGTGAGGACGGACTGCACTCACGGGGCTCGCTGATCAAAGTCGATGGCCGATATGTGGCCACGTGGTTTGCGTGTCCTCATTCGGGGTACGAACAAGGCCCGGGGGTGATCGGTCTGGCCTTCAGCAAAGATCTGCTGCACTGGGAGATCACCGATCCGATCCTCACGCCCGACCCGTCGCTGCCCTGGGAGGCCGGCGGCCTCTACAAGGCGTATTTGGTTCGCGACAACGGGCTTTACTACCTTTTCTACAACGCGAAATCCAATCATCTGCGCGACTGGCACGAGCAGATCGGTATCGCAACCTCGCCGGACCTGAAGACCTGGACTCGATATCCGGGCAATCCGATCCTGCGCCACGGCGGGCCGAAGGCCTGGGATGCACGCTTCGCCAGCGATCCGTGCGTGGTCCGCTGGGGACCCTGGTGGGGCGTGTACTACTACGGGTTTGCCAACGATGGACACGCCCGCGACTTGCTCGCCCTCGGTACGGATCCGTATCACCTGACCAAGGTTCCGCAAGTCATGGTCAATGTCGGACCCCCGGGCTCGATCGACGAGGACTTCGCGCACAAGCCGTCGGTGATCTATGCCGACGACACGCTGTATCAGTTCTATTGCTGCGTCAGCGGCAAATGGCCGCACGACGATCGAGCCATCACCGTGGCTCGGTCACGGCCCTGGAAGAGCTGATCGGATTCTCCAGCCCCCCCGCGTGGCACCGGACAGGATGGCCGGTGCCACGCATTCTCCCCGGGAGCGCTACTGCAGATTGACGAAGAGCCCGCCGTCGACCAGGACGGCCGCACCGGTCACGTAGCGGGCCAGATCCGAGGCGAGGAACACCACGCACCCCGCCACGTCGCGCGGCTCGCCCAGGCGGCCGAGCGGAATGCGCCGTTCCATGTACGCTCGTTTGGCCGGATCGGCCAAATCCTCCCGATTGATGTCGGTCTCAATCGTGCCCGGCATGACTGAGTTGCAGCGGATCCCATGCGGACCGAGCGCGATCGCGCACGATTGCATCAGCGAGTGCACACCGGCCTTGGTGGGCGTGTAGTGCGCCTGCAGTCCGCCGCCGACGAGCGCGCTGATCGAACTGATCGCGATCAGCGCACCGCCTCGGCCCTGCGCGCGCATCTGCCGCGCAGCAGACTGCGTCATGTAATACGCCCCGTGCAGATTGACCGCCATGGTTCGCTCGAAGACCTCCGGCGGGGTCTCGAGAAACGCGTGGAACGGGCAAACCCCGGCGTTGCTCACGAATACATCGACACCACCGAGGGTGGCCACGGCGCGCGCGACGAACCGCTCGGCCGACTCCGCCAGAGCGACGTCGCCTTCGACCTCGACGACGCGCCGCCCGAGCGGCTCGAGTTCGGCGAGCGTTGCGTCGATGCCGGCGCGGTCCTTGAACCAATTGAGGGCCACGTCCGCGCCCTGCCGCGCGCACTCAACGGCAATGGCGCGGCCGATGCCGCGCGAGGCGCCGGTAATCAGGACGCGCTTACCCTCGAGCAGCATGAGACACCTCCACATCCGAGGTCCGCGCGGTGGTCGGACGGGTGTCGATCTTCAGCGCATACGGCATCCCGCTGCGGGTCGGGGGCAACGTGACGCGCAGACCCGCGCGGGTCTGGCGCCAGGTGATCGGCTGCGGATCCCCGAGCAGCGCGACGCTCGTGATCGGACCCGGCAAATAGGGCGTGGCTCGATACAGAGTCTCGATCAGCGCGCTGCCGTCTTGCGGCCGGACCATGCCGAGCGCATAGAGCGTCCCGGCCTTCTGCGTGAAGCGGAAATCCTCCGGCGTGTACCGCTGACCGTTGTCGCGGCCGGTGGGCGCCTGGGTCGGCCCCTCACCGTAGAGCACCCAGGGCCGGGTGCCATAGATCGCCTCGCCGTTGATCTTCAGCCACGCGCCCATCTCAAGCAGGATGCGGCGCACTGTGCCCGGGATCGTCCCGTTGGCGCGTGGCCCGATGTTCAGCAACAGATCGCCGTTCTTGCTCACGATGTCGATCAGGTCGGTGAGCAGTGAGCGCGCCGAGCGATACTTGTCGTCGCGCACGTAGCCCCAGGAATCCAGGCTCACCGAGGTATCGGTCTCCCAGGGCCGCAGCCGCAGCGTATCGAGCTTGCCGCGCTCGATGTCCAGCACCGCTGTGCCGGCCGGGAACGCCTGCAGCTTGTACGTCAGCACCACCCCCTGATGCCGCGCCGCGGCGACATCGTAGTCATAGGCCGCCATGCGCTGCAGGTAGGGGGCGAACGCCGGCTGATTGATCCACCAGTCGAAGTACAGCAAGTCCGGGTGGTACTCATCGACCAGTTCGGTGCTGCGCGCGAGCCAGTCCTGCAGGAAGGCCTTGGAGGGCGGCAACCAATCCTGCAGCTGGCTCGGATTAGGTTCGCCCTGCGAGTGATCACCCGGCAGGTGCATCGGTTCGGCCGGTCCGTACAATCCAGCATAACGCGGATCGTTGACATCCGAGGCGTACTTCGTGCCCGGGTGGTACCACCACCAGTGCTCGGCGCGGTGCGAGGAGACGCCAAAGCGCATGCCGTCAGCGCGTACTGCCTTCTCGAGTTCCCCGACCAAGTCCTGCTTCGGTCCCATGCGCACCGCATCCCACAGGGTGAACTTGGAGTTGTATTCCGCGAATCCGTCACAGTGCTCCGCGACCGGTACGACGTACCGTGCGCCGGCGCGCTTGAATAGCGCGGCCCAGGCCTGAGGGTTGAATTTCGCCATCGTGAAGCGGGCGATGAAGTTCTTGTAGCCGAACTTCGCGAGCGGACCGTACACCGCGCGCTGATACTCGTATGCCGCGGACCCTTTCACATACATGTTCCGCGAGTACCACTCGTTCTGGAACGCCGGCACGGAGAAGACGCCCCAGTGAATGAAGATGCCGAATTTCGCGTTCCGGAACCAGCGCGGGACGTGGTACGCCTCGAGCGAGTGCCAATTCGCCTTGAACGGGCCGCGCCGCACGGTCGCCGCGACCTTGTGCATCTGTTGGCGCAGCAGCTTCTCGTAGTCCTTCGGCTCGTCCCACAGCGGCGGAAACGTGTGGACGCTGCGCACCGGGTGCGCCGCCGTGGGGGCGCTCGTGCCCCAGGCCGGCGTCAGGGCACCAACGGTGCACCAAGCCGCCAGTAATGACAGGCTGAACAGGTGAGGACGCACGCTCGGGGTGCGCGGCCGTGGAGTTGCGCGGACATGGGGCATGGCAGACTCGTTCGGTGCAGAGACGGAAGGAATGGTCATGAGGTGTGCGAGTGCTCGAGGACCGCGACGCCCTGCGGGCGAAGGTGCAGCACACTCAGCACGTGGCCGCCGTGCAGCACGTCGTGCATGGCATACGGAAGCCGTACCGTGCGGGCGACCGAGGCGTGATTGATGACGATCACGACTTCGCGGCCCTGGCCCACGCGACGCATCAGTTCGATTCCGGCCGGCAGCACCCCGAAGGGCGAGCGCACGCCGGCGCTGGCGAGACGCTGCGCAACGAACGCGTGCATCAGACGCCGATTGAGGATCGTACCGAGGTAGATGATCGCGCCGCGCCCGTAGCGGTGCTCGATCGCAGCGGCGTGCCCGGTGAGCCAGGCGTTGCCGACTCCGTAGCGTAGCAGCACCTGCGTCGCCGGGGATTTCACGCTGAGCGCTTCAGCCCATATGCGGCCCGTGCCACTGCCGAGCGCGCCGCTCACCACGACGGGCTTCTGCAGCGCGTAATACTGTTGGACGCGCCCGCCGAGCAGTGGCACCAGAGGACCGGGCTGTCGCTCGACATTGAGCCGGTCGTACGGGTCTTTCATACCGCTGCGCGGCCCGAGGACGAGCACGCCGCCGCTGCGCACGTAAGCACTCAGATGCTGCGCCAGGGACTTGGACACCACGTTCAAGCTGGGTGCGAATACGACTCGGTAGCGCGCGAGCGGCCCGTTCGCCGAGATGACATCGACTGCGTGCGTGAGGTTCTCGAGCGGACGATAGTAATCGAGCAGCACCGACAGCTGGCGGTAGCGGACGCTCTGCCGTTGAAAGTCGATCGCCCAGCGGCTGTCGTACGAGACCAGCAGTGCGACCTTCGAGCGTGGACGGGTGCCGGCGATGAGCTTCGAGGCCCGCTTGAACTCGCGCCCGATGCGCTGCACCTCGCCGTACAGCGGTTCGGGCCTGCCGTCCGGCCCCACCAGCGCACCGTGATACTGCTCCTGGCCGCCGAGCGCGCTGCGCCACTGCCAGTAGAGCACCGCATCGGCGCCGTGCCCGACCGACTCCCAGGTCATGGCGCGCACGCCGCCCTTGACCAGCGAGTTGTTGACCGGCGCCCAGTCGACGAAGCCCGGTTGGGCTTCCATCACCCAGTAATCCTGCCGCTTCCAGCCGCGCACGAAGTCGCTCATCGCCCCGTTGCGGTAGAAATCGAGCTGGCCCTCGCCGACGTAGTCATCCCAGGCGGCGACGTCGAGCGGGCGCGTGATCGCGTAGTGATCCCAGTTGTCGCTCCAGCCGAGTCCGCCGATGTTCGTGGTGATGAACTGGCGCGGTGCGATGTGCGCGCGCAGCGCCTGGATCTGGTTGCGCTGAAAGCCGAGCCAGGTGGCGGTGACGAACTGCCGATGCGCCAGCATCCACCCCGGATTGCCGGGTCGGGCATTCAGCGGAATCTGTCGCCAGGCTGTATAGGTCTGGCTCCAATACGCGGTCGTCCAGTCCCGGTTCAGGGCCGCGAGCGTGCCGAAGCGACGCTTCAACCATTGTTGGAACAGTCGGCGAGTGCCGGCATCGTACGACTCGTTGGTGTACTCATTGTCGATCTGCCAGCCGATCACATCGGGGTTGTGGCCGAAGCGCGCGGCGAGACGGGTCACGATGTCGCGGCAGAACTGGCGATACAGTGGGCTCGCGTAGGAGAACTGCCGCCGATTGCCGTGCTGCGCCTGGCGCCCGTCCGCATGGACAC
Organism: Pseudomonadota bacterium; assembly: GCA_021851405.1. GTDB lineage: Bacteria > Pseudomonadota > Gammaproteobacteria > Steroidobacterales > Steroidobacteraceae > 13-2-20CM-66-19. Next base: position 108,022 of record JAJZDW010000001.1, on the reverse strand, counting down.
GCAGGACCTGCGGATACCGGCTGGTCAACCACGCCGGTGGTGCATCGGTGGGCGTGCCGATCACGACGAAGATGTGGTGACGGGCCGCCTGCGCGATCGCGCGCTGAAGCCACCCGAAGTGGTACTGGCCCGGGTGCGGCTCGAGGGTGCTCCAGGCGAACTCCCCGACGCGGACCACGTTGATGCCGGCCGCCTGCATCAGCGCGAGGTCCTTCGGCCAGCGCGATTCGGGCCACTGCTCGGGATACCACGCCGCACCCAGCCAGAGCCGACCGAGCGCGGTGTGCACCGCGGGAGAGGCGGCGCGCACCAGGGGCGCCGCCGCGCGGCCCGAGGCCGAGCCGGTGGTCAGGACCGCCGCTGCGCCCAGCGCGGCAACCCATCGCGATGCCGAGGCGCCTCGCCTCATGAACGCGACCCCAGCAGTACGCTCACCTCATGCGGCGCGAGCGTGACAGTGCTTTGCGCAGCGCCACCGGTCAACAGCGCACTCGCTGGCGTGGGCAGTCGCACGGTGTGTGGCTGGGCACCGTGATTGATGAGAATCCATACTCGTTTGCCCTCACCGGTGCGCTCGCACACTTCCACGTCGGGTGCGACGCCAGGGATGAGCGGGTGAACGTGCGCGGCGCGTGCCAGCGCGTCCAGGACCGTGCGCATCAGTGGTGGATCGAGCCATGCGCCGATGTAGGTGATCGAGCCTTTGCCGACCTGCCGGGTGATGATCGCGGGTTTGCCGGTGAGCCAGCCATTGCCCGCGCCGTAGCGCATCAGGACACGCACGTCGCGTGCCTGCGGGCGCAGGGCTTCGGCCCAGACGGAGGCCTTCCCGGTGCCGAGCCGGCCCGTGAGCGGCACGGGTTTGAGCAATGAGTAGAACTGCTCCACATGCCCGCCGAGCAGCGCCGCGAGCGGTCCGGGCTGGCGCGAGGTCCACAGCGCATCGTACGAGTCCTTCATGCCGCTGCGCGGTCCGAGGACCAGATGCCCTCCGGCGCGCACGTAGGCCGCAAGATGGCGGGCCTCGGTCCTCGACAGGACGTTCAGCGCCGGGGCAACCACCAACCGATACCGACGGAGCGGGGCGCGTGCCGAGACCACATCCACCGATTGCGCGAAGCGTTCGAGGGGACGGTAGAACGCCGTGAACTCGCGCACCACGCCGAAGCGGTTCGTCTGGCGCTGGAAGTCGATGGCCCAGCGGCTCGCATACGACTGCAGCAGGGCGACTCGGCTGTGCGGCGTGGTGCCCGCCAGCGCGGCCCCGGCCAGCGCAAACTGCGATCCGATCGTCTGCACCACGCGGTAGGCGGGGACCGGCTCCCCGTCCGGCCCGACCAGCGTGCCGTGGTACTGCTCCTGCCCATTCAAGGCACTGCGCCACTGCCAGTAGAGCACGGCGTTGGCGCCGTGACCGACGTCCTGCCAGGCGAGATCGCGCATCGCGTACGGGGGCAGGGCGGCGTTCACTGGCGCCCAATCGACGAAGGCCGGCTGGGTCTCCATGACCCAGAAGTCGCGTCGCTTGTAGCCGCGCACCAGATCGTCCTGCACGCCGTTGTCCAGCCAGTGATAGCGGCCGTCTGGAACGTAGTCATCCCAGGCGGCGAGCGTCAGCTCGTGGCTGACGGTGTACTGATCGAACTGATCGCCCCAATGTGTGGTGTTGGTGGTGATGAATTGGTCGGGTGCGGCGAAGCGGCGGATCGCTTGCACCTGATTCGCCACGTAGCTCGCCCAGGTCGCGGTCACGAACCGCTTGAAATCGAGCAGCAGTCCGGGGTTCTCGTTCGAGGCGCGCATCGGCACTTGGCTGAAGTGCTGGTAGGTCTGGCTCCAGTACGCGGCGGCCCAGTGGCGGTTCAGGGCCGCCACGGTGCGGTAGCGGTGCCGCAGCCAAGCGTGAAACTGATGGCGTGTCACCGCGTCGAACGAGGGCGGCCCCATTTCGTTGTCGATTTGCCAGCCGATCACGTCGGGGTTGTGCCCGAAGTGCCGGGCCAGTCGGGCCGCGATGTCGCGGCAGAACTTGCGATACACGGGACTGGAGAAGGAGAACTGCTGGCGATTGCCGTGCTGCGCGCGGCGTCCGTCGGCGTGTACGCGCAGCGTCTGCGGGTAACGGCCGGTCAGCCACGCCGGTGGCGCGGCGGTCGGCGTTCCGATCACGACGTAGATGTGATGACGCGCCGCCTCTGCGATGGCACGCTCGAGCCAGCCGAAGTGATATTGGCCCTGATGCGGCTCGAGGCTGCTCCAGGCGAACTCCCCGACCCGCACCACGCGAAGGTGCGCCGCCTGCATCAGCGCCAGATCCTTCGGCCAACGCGCTTCAGGCCATTGCTCCGGGTACCAGGCCGTGCCGAGCAGCAGCGGCGGCGGTGCCGCTGTGGCGAGCAGTGGCAGACCTGCAAGACCTGCGGCCAGGAAGGCCAGCAGAGCACGCCGGGGCCGCCGTACGGTCCAGGAGGCGCGAGGGTTCGGGGCATGGGCCGGCATCAGTCTCTCCAGTCGCGGCGCGTTCCCCTGGCGGCGCTGCCCGGGTCGCAAGGAGTTTCATTGAGTGGAATCATAGCCCACAATATGGGACTCATGGGGAGCGCTTTGGGGGGTCGGGCAATGGTCGATGACGGGAGCATACGCCCGGAGAATGCCGCCGCCGGCGCGGCACCGCTCGACCGACGGACGTTTCTGCAGCTGGCCGCCAGCGGTATCGCGGCGCCACTGTTTGGGACGGCGCATGTCGCCGCGGCGGCCGAGCTGCGGGCGCAGGGTGCGATCGCCCAGAATGATGCTCGAGCCGTGCTTCTGGAGGTGTTTAGGCAACCGCCCGAGACGGCAAGTCCCGGCGCTTACTGGTACTGGCTCGGCGGGCAGGTCAGCCGCGAGGGTATTACCGCCGATCTCGAGGCGATGCACGGCGCGGGCATTTCTACGCCCATGTTGTTCACCATCGGTCGCACCCGAGCTCACTCGTTGGTGCAGCCGCCGGTCAACGCACTCACGCCGATATGGTGGTCGCTGTTTGAGCATGCCGTTCAGGAGTGCGACCGTCTCGGCATGCGGCTCTCGTTCAATGACTGTGACGGCTGGGGCACGGCTGGCGGACCCTGGATCACCCCAGAGCTGTCCATGCAACGCATTGTCTGGAGCCACAGCACCGTCAGTGGCGGCGATCCGCTGCGCGTGCAAGTCCCGCGGCCACCGGCAAAACACGACTTCTATCGCGACATCGCCACTGTAGCGTTGCCATGGCGCGCCGAATGGGATGACACCAGCCAGACGTGCGGGGCCTCGATTACCACCGACTTGCCCCTGCGCGTGACGGACGCGGCGTTGATCACGGACCCGCAGAATGCACAGCAAGTCATCGACTGGGAGCGAGTCTCGGCCACCCACCCGGCCTGGATCCAATATGATTTCCCCGAGCCCTTTACGCTACGGTCGATTACGGTGCGCACACCGTCACCGCCTGGCTACGCCCCTGGAGTGTACCGGGCGGCGAACAGCCTCGAGGTTCAAGCGAGCGATGACGGGCAAACCTTTCGCCGTATCGGCGCACTGCAGTATCCCAAGCACGGTTGGCAGACCGATCTGACAACCCTGACGCACGCCGTGGCGCAGACCACGGCGCGTCACTTCCGGCTCGTGCACCATCCCATTGCGCCTCGGCCGTACGAGGAACAGTACGATTTCGGCCAGGATACCCGGTTGCGCTTGTTCAGCATCGTGCTCTGCAGCGAGCCTCGCATCAACGACATTCCGGGCAAATCCGGTGCTCAATGGGCGATCAGCCGGCCGTTGACGGCGCGCGACGTTCCGGATGACGCGTGCATTGCTCTTAAGGACATCATTGATCTGACCGGCGTCCTTCGCGCCGATGGGTCGCTGCGGTGGACTCCGCCGGCGGGCTGCTGGCGCATCCTGCGCATCGGTTGTACCACCACCGGCAGCATGAATTCCGCCGCCGGGGCCGCCGGCGGTCTGGAGTGCGATAAGTTCTCGCCCGCGGTCGCCAAACTACAGTTCGACCGCTGGTTCGGCCAAGCGCTCGCGCGAGTCGGTCCGCGCCTCGCCGGTCGGGTATTGCACATCATTCATGTGGACAGCTGGGAGGCCGGCGCCCAGAACTGGTCGCCAGATTTTGCCGCGGGATTTCACCGCCTGCGTGGCTACGATCTGATGCCTTACATCGCCGTGATGACTGGCGTGCCTCTGGTCAGCGCCGACGTCTCCGAACGTGTTCTGCACGATGTACGCCGCACCATCAACGACCTGATGGACGCCGGTTTCTTCCGCACGATCGGTGACCTGGCGCACGAGCACGGGTGCATCTTCAGCGCCGAGCCGCCCAATCCGACGTTCCCCGCCGATGGCATGGAGCACTTCAAGTACGTCGATCAACCGATGGGCGAGTTCTGGCTGAATACCCCGCGCAACGACAAGCCCACCGATATCAAGGACGCGGTGAACGCGGCACGGCTATACCATAAACCATTCGCACAGGCCGAATCCTTCACCGAGGGGCTGATCACCTGGGCCGAGCATCCTTACCTCCTGAAGGCGCTCGGCGATCACAACTATTGTCAGGGCATCGGGCGGCTCTTCCTGCACGTCTACGCGCACCAGCCTTGGCTGCACCGATCCCCTGGGATTACGCTTGATGGGATCGGCACGTTCTTCGGCCGCACCCAGACGTGGTGGCAACCGGCCCGAGCTTGGTTTGACTATCTGCGCCGGTGTCAGGCCTTGTTGCAACAGGGGCGCGCGGTCACCGACGTGTGCTATTTCAACGGCGAGAACATTCCCGCTCGCTCCTTTCTGCGCTGGCAGCTCCCCGATCCGCCACCGCTTGGCTACGAGTTCGACACCATCAACCGAGACGCGCTGCTGCGCCTCGCGGGCGTGAACGCCGCCAGAATCGAGCTATCCACGGGACCGCGCTATCGTGTGCTGGTGCTGCCAGACTCCCCGGCGCTCACCCCGGAGGTGGCCACCCGCCTGAGCGATCTCGTCCATGCGGGCGCTGTCGTGGTGGGGCCGCCGCCGCGGTGCTCGCCCAGCCTGACGGACTTTCCGGCGGCAGACACGATCGTTCGTCAGGTGGCTGAGGACCTCTGGGGGGATCTGGACGGAGTGCAGCGAACCGATCGTTCGGTCGGGTCCGGCCGGGTGATCTGGGGTCAGCCTCTCGGTCAGGTTCTCGAATCCCTCGGGGTTCCTCCTGACGTCGATTGCTCGATCCAGGACGGTACCATCCAATGGACGCACCGCGCGGGACCGGACTGGGATCTGTATTTTGTCAGCCATCAATCACCATGCGAGCGTCGAGTGGAATTGACCTTGCGCGTGAGCGGAAAAATTCCGGAACTATGGCATCCCGACACCGGTGCGATAGAGTCGCTCGCGATGTGGCATGAGTCAGACGGCAGAACCACCATCGAGCTGCGAATGGACCCGAACGGATCGGTCTTTATCCTGTTCGCGACACCGGCTGATGACCGGCGGGTCGTTGGGCTCTTTGCACAGGCGCCGGATAGCTCACTCGATGCGGTGCGCCTGGCGCGCGTTGCCGGAATGATCCAAGCGACCGTTGCACAGCCGGGCAGCTGGCTTGTGGAGGAGTCCTCGGGAGCACGAGCACTGCTCGAGGTAGGAACCGTCCCGGCGCCGCTCTTCCTACAGGGTCCGTGGACGCTCACGTTCCAGGAGCGCTTGGCGGCGCCTCTGCGGCTGCAATTGGATGCGCTGGTGTCGTGGACAGAGCTGCGCCAGGCCGCGGCACGCTATTTCTCCGGCACCGCCGAATACGTCCTGGAATTCGTCCTGCCCGCCGAGCTCATGAGGCCAGAGCAGCGCCTGCAGCTCGATTTAGGGACTGTGCACGAACTGGTCGCGGTGCAGCTCAACGGCACTGATCTGGGGGTCTTGTGGAAGCCACCGTTTATGATCGACATCACGGCGGCGGCGCTCTCGGGTCACAACGTGCTGCGCTGCCAGGTCACCAACACATGGCGCAACCGGATCATTGGGGACCACGGTAAACCGGCGGCTGAACGTACCACGTTCATAGACCCGATGCTGCGGCTCGGAAAGCCGTGGCTGCCCGGTGGCTCGGGCACTACGCTCTCGCCGGCCGGACTGCTTGGGCCGGTGAGCGTGCGCGCCGCGATCGTGAGAACACTCTGATGCCAGACTCGAGTCCACGCCTGCCGTTCCTTGGTCCGGAAACCTGAGGTTACCGTCATGCACTCGCCGCATCTGCGCCGCCTCACCTCAGGGTGTTGCGTCAGTCTCCTGCTCCTTGGCGCCCTGGCCACGCCTGCGGCTGGGGCCCGGGCCCCAGCGCCCGGCTACAGCGTGCGCTACTCGACCATCGGCGCTCTGCTCGCCAATCCCCGCACGCACGCGATCGTCGATCAATATCTCCCCGGCTTCAGTGCCACGCGCATCGCGGATCGCGGACGTCACATGACGTTGCGCCAGGTACAGCCGTTCGATCCGACAGTGTTGACCGATGCGGCACTGGCCAAGATCAACGCCGCGGTGAAGCGCATCACGGGGGCGCCGCCGAGCGCGTGGTTGCGCCAACCGCCTAACGGCCCGACCGCCATCCCGGATGCGCAGCTCGACCCGGCGCGCGATCTGCGTCCCTCACAGCTCGAAGCGGTGCGGCATCACCCGCTGCCCGAACAGTACATTTGGACGCGCGCGCATGCCGCCGCTGGCTTTGGTCTCGAGCCGCGCTATTTCCGGCGAACGTTTACCGTCGCGGCGCTGCCGCCGCACGCGACGCTCTACGTGGCAGGGCCGAGGCAGGCCGCGATCTACGTCAATGGCCACGAAGTCGGGCATTACCAGCTTAACCTCGACGTCCCGATGGGCATTCGCGTCTATGCCAGCGACGTCTCGGACGCGCTGCGCCGCGGCCGGAACGTGATCGCGATCGAGGCGGTGCGCGGACCGATGGCGATCAATGAAGCGCAGCGTTCGATTGCCCGGCACCTGCGCGACGGCAAGGTTCTGGCCGTGATGATCGTGCCGGCGCCACGGGGTACTCAGGCGCCGCCGCTGGTGATGAGCGATGGCCGCTGGCGTGCCGCGGCGCACGCGGTGCCCTCGGGCTGGCAGGCCCCCCCATTCGACGCCTCGGGCTGGCGCCGCGTCGATGACCTCGGTGGCATCGAAAGTGCCATTGGGCTGTTCCAGGCGAACGCCGACGCCGGGATGTACGCCTGGCCTGGCTACGACGGGATCTCGCCCTTTCTCGCGCACTACCGGTTGCGCGCCTTGGAGGTTCGGCGCGTATTTGCCGGCATCGGCACGATCCGGCATGTCCAGGCGCTCACCGTCAGCCGCGCGGGCCGCGCGTTTACGGTGACGCTGCCCCACCGGCACGTGGCGCGCCACGATGCCCCGCAGATCGAACTGGATTTCGGACGGGAAGTGGCCGGGCGAATCGAACTGCAGTCCGATTCCGATGCGCCCGCCCAGGTGACCGTTCAGTACGGAGAGTCCGAGGCCGAGGCACGGCTGCAGCCGTTTCTCGGGGTCGATCCGGTCTACCTGCCGCCGCACGGGACCGCGTATGGGCCCAAGAGTGCCTTTCGGTACGTGATCATCCGCTTCACCGGCGGGCGCTCGACGCGCTTTCGCGCGATCCGTCTCGACGGAATCGCCTACCCGGTCCAATACCGCGGCTCGTTCGAGTCCTCCGATCCTCTGCTGAACAAGATGTGGGCGATCGGCGCCTACACCGCGCACCTGTGCATGCAGGACGGGATCTGGGATGCGCCGAAGCGCGATCGTAACCGGTGGATGGGCGATCTCGATGTCAGCGGGCGGACGATTGCCGACGTCTTTGGTGACGGCGCGCTGATGCGCCAGACGCTCGACCGGCTCATCGGTCCGGCACCGGTGCATGCCCACGTCAACGGCATCCCAGGGTATTCGGCGTTCTGGGTGATCGGCGAGCGGCAGTACTACCTGCACACCGGTTCGATGGCGCAGCTGCGCAGCGTGCATAGCCGCCTCGTGCAACTGCTGGCGTTCATGCAAAAGGATCTCGACCGCCGCGGGCTCTTTGCAGACCGGACGCATGCCTGGCCATTCGTCGACTGGGCACCGGGCATGTACGGCAATACCCGACAAACCCGGATGGCGACCCAATTCGAGTACTACGCGGCGTTTCGCGACGGCGCACAGCTGTTGCGCGTCCTGGGTGATGCGAGGCACGCGGCGCGCGTGGCGGCCGAAGCGCAGCGGCTGAAGCGCGCGGCGCAGCGCTACCTCCGCAATGCGCAGGACACGTTCGGCCATCGTTGGCAGCCCAATGCCTACGCGGTGCTCTCGGGGGTCGCGAGCCCGCATCAGTACGCCGCGATCTGGAAGCACGTGCTCATCCAGGCGAGCGAACCGAAGGATCGCGGTTACGACATTACGCCGTACTACAATTTCTACGTCGTCAGTGCGATGGCCAAGATGGGCTACCGGCGCGCCGCGCTCGGTTGGATCCGCGCCTACTGGGGTGGGATGGTCGAGGAGGGCGCGACCACGTTCTGGGAGGCGTACAACCCCACTTGGTTCAAGGGATTCATGTACCAGGCTTCACTGCAGGCTGACGGTGTCTCCGGGTTCAAGGTAAGTCTGGCGCACGGCTGGTCGAGCGGTGTGACGCCCTGGCTGATGCGCGAGGTGCTCGGTATTCACCCAACCGCGGGTGGTTTCGCTCGCGTGACGATCCGTCCCGATCTGCTCGGGCTGACCTGGGCGCGGGGCGCGGAGCCGACGCCGCACGGACTGCTGCGGGTCGCAATCCGCAGGGCGCACGGCTATCGCACCACGGTTGAACTGCCTGCCCACGTCCACGCGAAGATCTCACTGCCGCAGACCGATCGCCGCATGAGCGTCATCGTCAATGGCCGCGCGACTCGAGCCGTGCCGGCCGAGGGCGGCCGCCGTGTCATCGTCCGGTTGAACGGGCCGGGGCGATTCGTGCTGAAGAGTCCCTGACGGGCTCCTCCGGAGCCTCGAGCGACGGCGCCGAGTAGCCGGTGCGCATGGACGGCGGAGGATGCCTCGCGGATCGGGCGTCATCGGCGGCTCGAACGCTCTTCGCGGGCCGATGCGTCATCCCGGGTCACACGGATGTCCCCTCGGATCATGTGCCGGGGGCGCCCTTCCGAAGGGTCACGGCACGGCCGTACGAGGATCCGGGCTGCCAAGATACGAGAGGTGCGATCGAACCGCGCTAGCGCCTCGAGGCCGAACCGCTCCGGCGGCGTTGTGGGGCAGTGCGCGGTCGCGCGCGGCGCTCACCGCTGGGCTCAGCAGGCTCTTGCGGAGCCGCGGGATGCCGACCGGTCCAGCCCAGATCCTCGCTGATGCGCTGCGCGCTATTGAGCACGTCCCGGCTGAGCGTCTGCATGCGCTGGTCGCTCATGTACTGAGCCGCGCTCGAGACGCTGATCGCGGCAATGGTGCGGCCGGCCACATCACGGATCGGGGCGGCGATGCAGCGGATCTGATCTTCATTTTCCTCCAGATCGAACGCGTATCCCGCGCGCACGTACTGGCGCATCCGCTCGAGCCACTCCGGCAGATTCATCGGCGTGCGCCGTTCGCCGCGTTCGGTTCGGAACAGTTCGACCCACGCATCCTCGTCGAGATCGAGGATCAGCGCCTTGCCGAGCCCGGTGGAGCTCACCGGCTGCAACTCCCCAATGCGCGAGCTGATGTTGATGCGACGTTTGCCCGGCACCTTGTCGAGGTACAGCACGTGACCATGGTCTATGACCCCCAGGTGCACGGTGTCCTCGGTGAGCAGCGCCAGGCGCTCCAGGTGCGGCGCCGCTACGCGCGGCAGATCGAGTTCATCGCGGACGCGGAAGCCGAGCTCGAGCAACTTCGGCCCGAGGCTGTAGCCGCTGTGCGGCACGAATGACAGGTAGCGTCGGTCGGTGAGCGCCGAGGCGAGGCGGTGCGTGGTGCTGCGCGTCAACCCCAGCCGCGCGGCGAGATCGCCGAGCTTGATCGGGCCTTCGGCGACAACATCGATCACGTCGAGCCCGCGCAGCAGCGTTTGACTGCCCAGGCGTGCAGGCTGCGCAATCTCCCCGTGCGCGCTGCCGTCGGACCGCCCTGCCTTTCGCGTGCTTCTCATTATATGGTACCCGTATTAGTATGTGGGACAACGGCGGCGGCCGCAACCGCTGCGCGCCGCCGTCGCCCGTTCAGATCTGTGAGTCGACGCCATCCATGAGCTTTCCCTTGATCCGACAAGTGCGCGCCTACGTCATTCGTGGCGGTGGTGCCGATTACCACGACCAGGCCGGCGGTCATTGGATCGATGATCACATCGCCACGCCGATGAGCCGCTACCCGGAGTACCGCCAGAGCCGGCGCAGCTTCGGCATCAACGTGCTCGGGACCCTGGTGGTCGAGATCGAAGCTGCCGACGGAACCGTCGGGTTTGCCGTCACTACCGGCGGGGAGCCGGCCGCCTACATCGTCGAGCATCATCTGGCCCGCTTCCTCGAGGGCCGCGACCCGACGGAGGTGGAGAAGATCTGGGACCAGATGTACTTCTCGACCCAATACTACGGCCGCAAGGGCTTGGTTGTGAACGCCATCTCCGGCGTCGACCTGGCATTGTGGGACCTGCTCGGCCGGCTGCGCGGCGAGCCGGTTTACCAGCTGCTCGGCGGCAAGGTTCGCGACGAGCTGGTCTTCTATGCCACCGGCTCGCGGCCGGACCTCGCGAAGTCGATGGGCTTCATCGGCGGCAAACTGCCGCTGCATCATGGTCCGGCCGAAGGCGAAGAGGGATTGCGCCGCAATCTCGAGGCGCTCGGCGAGATGCGCAACCGCGTCGGCCCGGACTTCTGGCTCATGCTCGATTGCTGGATGAGCCTTGATCTGCCCTATGCCATCAGGCTGGCGCATGGCGCGCAGGCACACGGCTTGAAGTGGATCGAGGAAGCCCTGTCGCCGGACGATTACTGGGGATACGCACAGCTGAAGCGTAGCACGCCCCCGGGGATGCTGGTGACCACGGGCGAACACGAAGCCACCCGCTGGGGCTTTCGCATGCTGCTCGAGATGGACTGCTGCGACATCATCCAGCCGGACGTTGGTTGGTGCGGCGGTCTCACCGAGCTGCAGAAGATCGCCGCGCTGGCCGACAGCCGCGGCGCGCTCGTGATCCCGCACGGCTCGAGCGTCTACAGCTATCACTTCGTCATCACACGCCACAACAGTCCGTTCGCTGAATTTCTCATGATGGCGCCCGAGGCCGACCGCGTCGTGCCCATGTTTCATCCGCAGTTGATTGGCGAGCCGGTCCCGGTCAACGGTCGGCTGAAGCTGCCCGACACGCCGGGTTTCGGCGTCGAACTGAACCGCACGCTGCCGCTGCACCGGCCGTACCCGCGCTGAAGTGGCACCGACCTTCCTATTCCAGAACCGACAGTCTATCCAAAAGAGCTCCATCGACACGCCATGAAACTGCTGCGCTACGGCCCCGCCGGCCACGAACAGCCTGGGATGCTCGACGCCCAGGGCACCCTCCGCTCCCTCACCGGGATCATTCCCGATCTGCTGCCGGCGCACCTCGCACCGCAAAGCCTCGCCCGTCTGGCGGCGCTCGATCCCACCCGCCTGGCGGCCGTGACGGACGCCCCGCGGCTCGGGGTGCCGGTGGCCGGAACGCGAAAATTCCTGGCCATCGGTCTGAACTTCGCCGATCACGCCACCGAGTCCAATCTGCCGATCCCGACCGAGCCGGTCGTGTTCACCAAAGCGGTGAGCTGTCTGCAGGGGCCGAATGACCCGGTGATGCTGCCGAAGGATTCGAAAAAATCGGACTGGGAAGTCGAGCTCGGTGTGGTCATCGGATCCACGGCCCGCTACGTCGAGGAGCGCGAGGCGCTCGAATATGTGGCCGGCTACGTCGTGGTCAACGATCTGTCCGAGCGCGAGTACCAAATCGAACGCGGTGGAACCTGGGACAAGGGCAAGGGCTGCGACACGTTCGGTCCGGTCGGTCCGTGGCTCGTGACCCGTGATGAAGTCGGCGACGTGCAGAACCTCGACATGTGGCTCGAGATCAACGGCGTACGCAAGCAGACGGGCAACACGCGCACCATGATCTTCGGGGTTGCGACCCTGGTCAGCTACGTCAGCCGCTTCATGACGCTCGAGCCGGGCGACATCATCACCACTGGCACGCCACCCGGCGTGGGCATGGGCCAGAAGCCCCACCCGGTCTATCTCGCCGCGGGGGATCGGATCCGGCTCGGGATCGAGAAGTTGGGCGAACAAGCCCAGACCGTCCACGGTTGGCAGCGGCGCTGAGGAGGACGGTCCATGACCATCTATTCAGGTCGTTTCGAGCGGCGTGCGGCGGTGATTACCGGAGGAGCCTCCGGCGTCGGCCGTGAGGCGGCCGCCCGCATCGTCGCCGAGGGCGGCCGGGTTTGCCTGTGGGACTGGGATGAAAGAGCCCTGGCCGAGGCGGCCCGCGCCGTTCCCGGTGCGCTCACCGCCCGGGTCGACGTTGCCGACCCGGACGGAGTGGCTCGCGCGGCGCAGAGCGCGTTCGCCTCCTTCGGTCGCCTCGACATCCTGATCGCGAGCGCCGGCATCACCGGTCCGACGGCGACGCTGTGGGAGTACCCCATACAGGACTGGCGCCGCGTCATCGACGTCGATCTGCACGGTGTCTTCAACACGTGTCGGGCGGTAGTGCCCCTGATGTTGAAGAACGACTACGGCCGTATCGTCAACATCGCCTCGGTCGCCGGCAAGGAAGGCAATCCGAATGCATCGGCGTACTCGGCCGCCAAGGCCGCCGTGATCGGGCTGACCAAGTCGCTCGGCAAGGAGCTGGCGCCGACCGGCGTGCGCGTCAACTGCGTGACGCCCGCGACCTTCAAGAGCCCGATTCTGGCGCAGTTGCCGCAGAGCCAGATTGACTACATGCGCTCGAAGATTCCCATGGGCCGGCTGGGGGAAGTCGAGGAGGTCGCATCGCTCGTGTGCTGGCTGGCGAGTGAGGAGTGCTCCTTCTCCACGGCCGCCACGTTTGACATCTCCGGTGGGCGTACGACCTACTGATGTCGACCGCCGCCCGCACCGCACCGCATCGCGCTCCGGGCGCTTCCCACGGCCGTTCCGTCGCGTCGGCGTGGAGGTCGACATGACCGAAGGGTTGAGTCTCATCGACGCCCACATGCACCTGTGGGACTTGACGCGCATCCGCTATCCCTGGCTGACCCCGCCGCTGCCGCTCGGCATCACCGGCGACGTCACGGCCATCGCACGCCAATATCTTCTGGATGACTATCTTCACGATGCGGCCGCGGGCGGCGTGCGGATCGAGAAGCTCGTGCACATCGAAGCCGGCGCACACCCCGAGGATGCGCTGGCGGAGACTCGCTGGCTGCAGGCGCTTTGCGAGGCGCGTGGCTTTCCTCAGGCGATCGTGGCGCATGCGCAACTCGAAACGGCGGATGTCGCTGAGCGGCTCGAGCAGCACGCTGCGCATGCTGCGGTGCGCGGCATCCGCCAGATCCTCAACTGGCACCGCGATCCGGCCAAGACGTACACGCCGCGCGACCTGCTCGAGGACCCCGCGTGGCATGGCGGCTTCGCGCACCTGGCGCGCCACGGCCTGTCGTTCGATCTGCAGATCTATCCGACGCAGATGCCTGCGGCGGCCCGCCTCGCAGCGCAGCATCCCGACACTCTGCTCATCCTCAACCATACCGGCATGCCGGTGGACAGAGATGACGTCGGACTCGAACAGTGGCGCCGCGGGATGCGGCTGCTCGCGGCGCAGCCGAACGTCGCGGTGAAGATCTCCGGCCTGGCGATGCTCGATTGGCACTGGAGCGAGGAGTCGCTGCGCCCGTTCGTGCTCGAGACCCTGGAGCGTTTCGGGGCCGCGCGCACGATGCTGGCCAGCAATTTCCCCGTCGATCGTCTGTTCGGCTCGTTCGGTCGGTACTTCGAGGCCTACGCAGGGCTGCTGAGCGCGGCGAGCGCGAGCGAGCGCGCTGCGCTCCTCGGCGGCACCGCGGCGCGGCTCTATCGCATCTGAGTCGCCGATGCCCCGTTGTCCCACCCCTGTCCTTCGGCACCACCAGGCACTGTTCGCATGACACCCAATCCGCTGCTCGGCGTCCTGTTTCACTGGATCGGCGGCCTCGCCTCGGCCAGTTTCTATGTGCCCTACCGTGCGGTGCGCGGCTGGTCGTGGGAGGTGTTCTGGCTGGTCGGAGGGGTGTTCAGCTGGATCATCGCGCCCTGGCTGTTCGCCGGCCTGCAGACCCACCAACTGCTCGCAGTGCTCGCCGCCACCCCGCTGCGCACCCTGGCGCTGTGTTACTTCTTCGGTGTGCTGTGGGGCTTCGGGGGGCTGACCTTCGGGTTGACGATGCGCTACCTTGGCATCTCGCTCGGCACCGCGGTCGCGCTCGGCCTCACGGCGGCCTTCGGCACGCTGATCCCGCCGCTGGTGAGCGGGCAGCTGTTCGGCAGCCTCATTCACAGCGACGGCGGGCGCGTCGTGCTGCTTGGCGTCGCCGTGGCGCTGGCCGGCATCGCCATCGTCGGCAAAGCCGGGCACCGCAAGGAGCAGGAGCAGGACCGCCAACACCTGACCGATCGGGATCGCGCGCTGCCGCGCGCCACCGACTTTCGCAAGGGCATTGCGGTGGCGGTGTTCTCCGGCATCATGAGCAGCTGCTTCGCCTATGGTCTGGATGCCGGCGGACCGATTCGACATCTGACGCTCGCGCACGGGACCGGTGCACTCTGGCAGGGACTGCCGGTGCTGGTCGTGGTGCTGCTCGGCGGGTTCACGACCAACGCGATCTGGTGCGTCTATCTGATCATCAAGAACGCCAGCGGCCGCACCTTCAGAAGCGGCGTGGACGCCAGCGGCGCGAGCATCTCGCTGCGGAACAATTACCTGTTGTGCGCCCTGGGCGGCACGGCCTGGTACCTGCAGTTCTTCTTTTACACGATGGGGGAAAGCCAGATGGGCCGATACGCCTTTTCCAGTTGGACGCTGCACATGTCCAGCATCATCATCTTTGCCACGGTGTGGGGGTTGGCACTGAAGGAATGGAAGGGCGCGAGCCGGCGCAGCTTTGTCCTGATGAGCGCAGGTCTCCTGACGCTCATCGGCGCGACGGTCGTGATCGGTCTTGGCAACTACCTCGTGGTGCGCGGATGAGCGCCGGGCGTCGGACTCGCGCCGTGGGCCGCGCCGCAGCCGCTTGCGCGCTGCTCGTCGCGGCGCCGGCCTGGGCCGCCGGCCATTGGACGGCGGCCTGGTATTCCCCGCCCTATCCCACAACCGCGGTATGGGGCTGCAATCAGCAGCGCACGTTTTCCCACCAATCCGTGCGTCAGGTCGTGCAGCTCGAGGCCGGCGGCGACCGGGTGCGTGTGCGTCTGACCAACGAACTCGGGCTCTCCCCGGTGCGCTTCGGTGAGGTCACCGTCGCGGTGTCTTCGCCGAACGGTGTGCTGCGCACAGGGTCCGTCCACGTGCTCACCTTCGGCGGCCAGCAGGGCGGGCGCATTCCGGTCGGCAAGGCCTGGGTGAGCGACCCGATCGCGATGCACGTGCACCGCTTCGAGAATGTCGCCATTTCGGTGTATTACCCCTCGGGCGCCGCTCCCGCCGGCCACCTCGAGAATCTCTGGGTTTCCCCGCCGGGCAATCACGTGACCGAAGCGGTCTGGTCGCAGGGCGGACGGCCGCAGGCACCGGGCCTCGCCAGCGGCGTCGAGGTGTCCAATCAGTACCCACGCCCGGTGCTGGTCGCCTTCGGGGATTCCATCACCGAGGGCTTTTGTTCCACGCCGGGAACGCATCGAGACTATCCGGCGCAGCTCGAGCGTCTACTTGCACATCACGCGGGTGATCGCCACTGGGTGGTGATCAATTCCGGGATCAGCGGCAACCGCCTGCTGCACGATGGCGCCGGACCGAAGGCGCTGGCTCGCTTCAAGCGCGATGCGCTCGACATCCCGGGCGTGCGCGCCATCGTGCTGCTCGAGGGCATCAATGATATCGGCTGGGCCTACGACCCGCGGGGCGACACCGGCCCGCTGCCGGCGTCGGCCATCATCGGGGCGTACCGTGACTTGATCCGCCGGGCGCACGCACACGGGATCAAGATCTTTCTGGGCACGTTGACGCCTTATATGGGCGCCACGTACGAGCATCCGCTCGGTGAGCGGGTGCGCCAGCAGGTCAATGCCTGGATCCGCCAGGGTCACGGCTTCGACGGCGTGATTCATTTCGACGGTGCGCTGCGCGATCCACGCCATCCGCACCATTATCGCGGCGCCGATCAGTGCGGGGACGATCTGCATCCCAACGATGCGGGCTATCACCTCATGGCCGAGACCGTCTATCGCGACCTGTTCGCGTCCGGCCAACCGCTCGCACGGGCCGCATCGGCCCACGCCGCGCGCTGAGGGCGCGGGCCGTGGCCAAGATCAACCGCCGCCGCGCGCTGCTCGGCACGGGGCTGCTCGCGGCGGCGCCGGTATTGTTGCATGCGACCGAGGCGCGCGACGGGCAGAAGCCGGCCGGGCCGCCGGCCGGGCCGCTCAGAGCCGTCGGCCTGCGCGCCGAGCGCATCGCGCTGCCGCTCGGGCTCGAAGTCCCCGAGCCGAGTCTTTCCTGGGCGCTCGAGAGTCGCGCGCGCCGCGTCGTGCAGAGCGCCTACCGGATCACCGCGGCGAGCAGTCGCGAGCGGTTGCTCGCCGCGCCGCCTGATCTCTGGGACAGCGGCGTGGTGCGCACCGACCGTTGCTTCGATGTCAGGTACGCGGGTCGAACGCTGGTCTCGGCACAACGGGTCTGGTGGCGCGTGCAGGTGTGGGACGGGCACGGCCGAGCCGGGTCCCCGAGCGAGCCGGCCTGGTTCGAGATGGGGTTGCTGCAGCCGTCCGACTGGCAGGCCGAGTGGTTGGACATCGAGAGTCCCGAGGAGCGCGCGGACCGCGCCGCGGGCCTGCACTGGATCTGGACTGACGCGCCGCCGCTGGCGGCACAACCCCAGCAGTTCCGGTATAGCTTCGAGCTGCCGGCCGGCGTGCGTCGGGCACGGCTGTGGCTGTCCGCGAAGGATGATCTGCTCGGCGTGTGGATCGACGGCCATCCGCTGGCCCTGCCCGCCGAGCGGCCCTGGGGGTCGATGCAAGATTTGCCGTTGCCGGTGACGTCCGGTCGGCACGTGATCGCCGTGAGTGGCCGCGCGGACCCGGGGACTTTCATGCCGGGCACCGGCGGTGCGCTCGCTGCGATGGTGAAGATCTGGCACGGCGAGGGGACCCTCGAGCGCCTCGACAGCGGCCCGTCGTGGCGTGCCTCGCAGACGGCACCGCCACACTGGATGGGCGCGGATTTCGACGACCGCGCCTGGGCGCACGCGCAGCCTGCGGCCACTGCCCCGCCCTGTGATCCTCGGCCGCCGCGCCCGGCCATGTTCGCGCGCCGGGATTTCATCATCACCCGACCGATCGCGCGCGCCAGGCTGTACGCCACGGCGCTCGGTGCCTACGAGCCATACATCAACGGGCAACGCCTGGGAACGGCGCGGCTCGCCCCGGAGATCACCGTTGCCCGCGACCACGTCCTGTATCAGTGCTACGACGCGACGGCACTGCTGCATTGCGGCACCAATGCCATCGGCGCACTGATCGGCGACGGCTGGTACGCATCCGCATTCAGCTGGAACAACGAACGCTACGCGTTGGCCGGAAGTCCGCGACGCTTCCTTGCGCAATTGGTCATCGAGTACACCGACGGGGAGCGCGACGTCATCGTCACGGACTCGCGCTGGCAGCTCGCCGAGTCGATGATCCGCGCCGCGGAGATCTACAACGGCGAGGAGTACGACGCGCGTCTGGAGCGGCCCGGCTGGAATGCCCCGGGGTACGACGCCGCCGAGTGGCGCGCCGCCACGGTCGGTGAGCGACCCCGCGAGCGGCTCGTGGCGCAGGTGGATCCGCCGATCCGCGCGCTCCAGATGCTGGCGGTGCGCGCCGTGAGCGAACCGCGGCCTGGCGTGTACGTGTGTGACTTCGGGCAGAATTTCGCCGGGTGGTGCCGCCTGCACGTCAGCGGAGCGGCCGGCACGCGGGTGCGATTGCGGCATGCGGAGATTCTCCATCCGGACGGCACGATCAATACCTCCAACCTCCGCGCGGCCCAGGCGACCGATCACTACACGCTGCGCGGTGATCCGCACGGGGAGATCTACGAGCCGCATTTCACGTATCACGGTTTCCGTTACGTCGAAATCACGGGTTTTCCCGGCGTGCCGACCCGCGAGTCGCTCGACGGGGTCGTGGCGCACACCGACGCCGCCGAAACCGGCGC
The DNA here is from genome assembly GCA_021851405.1 of Pseudomonadota bacterium. Lineage (GTDB taxonomy): Bacteria > Pseudomonadota > Gammaproteobacteria > Steroidobacterales > Steroidobacteraceae > 13-2-20CM-66-19. Next base: position 89,613 of record JAJZDW010000001.1, on the reverse strand, counting down.
ACTCGAGCTCGAGCAGCCCATCGCGCAGCAGATCTGGCACAACGCACTGTGGAGTCAGCGCTCGAATTTCTTCGGCGTGCCGACCGACTGTCCGCAGCGCGATGAGCGCATGGGGTGGATGGGCGACATCCAGGTCTTCCTCGATGCCGCCGCGTTCAACATGGACGTCGATTCATTCATCCGCCGGTTCCTGGGCGAAATTCGCGCCGGACAGACGCCCGACGGCGCCTTTCCGATCGTCACGCCCCAGCCGCTGTCGTTTCCCGAACTCGTCACCGCGGGGTGGAGCGACGCGGGCGTCATCCTGCCCTGGACCCTCTACCGTCGCTACGGCGAGACCGGCGTGATCCAGCAGAACTGGTCCCCCATGCAGCGCTGGGTCGATTACGTGGCGCAGGCCAATCCGGACTTCATCTGGCGCCACCGCCGCGGCCTGGACCTCGGCGACTGGCTGTCGGTGGTTTCGACCGATCCGCAGGTGGCGCCGAACCCTGCGCAGGCGACGACCCCGAAGACCTTGGTCGCCACCGCGTACTGGGCGCGCTGCGCGGCGATGATGGCCGAGATGGCGGGCGCGATCGGCCACCCCGAGCAGGCGCAGCGCTACGGGCGCATGCACCAGAGCATCCGCGCGGCCTTCCAGCAGGCATTCGTTCGAGCCGACGGCACGGTCGGTAACGGCAGTCAGACCAGCTATGCGCTCGCGCTGCGCTTCGGTCTGGTACCGCCGGCGTTGCGCCTGCGCGCCGGGGCGCATCTGGCCGCGAATGTCGCGAGCCGCGGCAACCTGCTCTCCACCGGCTTCCTGGGCACACCCTGTCTGCTCGATGCGCTCGCCGACAGCGGCCAGGCGCACCTGGCGGTCACGCTGCTGCTGCAGACCCGCTATCCCTCCTGGGGCTACATGATCGAACACGGTGCGACCACGATGTGGGAGCGCTGGAACGGCAACGCCGTTGATCAGTCCATGAACTCCTTCAATCACTACGCGCTCGGCGCGGTGGTCGGTTTCATGTACCGGCGGCTCGGGGGGATCGACGCGGCAGCGCCCGGGTTTCGCCGCATCCAGGTCGATCCGCTGTTCGATCCGCGCATCCCGCGCGTGCGCGCGCACTATGACTCCTGTCTCGGTCGGATCGACACCGAGCTCGAGGGCGGTGCGCAGGGTCTCACGCGACTGCGGCTGCGTGTGCCGGCCAACAGCAGCGCGCAGGTGAGTCTGCCCGGGCGTGCGCACGAGTGGCGCGCCGACGGGCAGCCGCTGCGCACGGCCGTGCTTCGAGCGGTGCAGCCGCGCGTGGGCGCGTTCGCCGCTGAGTTCGGCTCGGGTATCTATGAACTGACGAGAGACTGATATGACGCCACGCAAACTCGCCCTGTTGCACACCTCTCCGGTGTTGACGCCGTTGTTCGCCGCGCTGTGCACGCAATGGTTGCCAGAGGTGCGAATTTTTCACACCGTCGATGAGAGCCTGATCAAGAACACGATCGAAGCCGGGCAGCTGCAGAAAACCACCCTGCGGCGGCTGGCAAACCTGGTCGGATCGGCCCTCGAAGGCGGCGCGGACGCGGTGCTGGTGACCTGCTCGTCCGTCGGGCCGGCCGTCGATCTGGCCCAGCAGCTCTACGACGCGCCGGTCCTGCGAGTCGATGCGCCGATGGCGCGTGCCGCGGTTCAACAGGGTCGGCGTATCGGCGTGCTCGCCACCCTGCGCACGACGCTCGAGCCGACCTCGGCACTGGTCCGCCGCGTGGCGCTCGAGGCCGAGCGCAAGGTCGAGGTCGTGGAATGTCTTTGCGAAGGGGCGTTTGACGCGGTGCTGGCCGGTGATACCGCGACCCATGATCGGCTCGTGAGCGCCGCGCTCACGGAAAAAATGCGGGACGTTGACGTCATCGTGCTTGCGCAGGCGTCCATGGCCCGCGTCGTTGCGGCATTGCCGCCCGGAGCGGTCGCGGTGCCGGTGCTCTCCAGTCCCGAATCCGGGGTCCGCCAGGTCCGCGCGGTGTTCGGTCTCGGGACTGCCTGAATGCGGCGCAAGCGCTACGCCGTCGTCGCCCTGTTGAGCGTCGTCTCGGTCATCACTTTTCTGGACCGGATGGCGATCTCGGTGCTCGGGCCGAGCATCCAGCGCGATCTGGGCCTCTCACCCGTGCAGTGGGGCTGGGTGCTCAGCGCCTACGTGATCGCCTACGGACTGTTCGAGATTCCCTCCGGCGCGCTCGGGGATCGCCACGGGCAACGGCGGGAACTGTCGCGCATTGCCGCCTGGTGGTCGGGCTTTACGGCACTCACCGGCGCGTGCTCACGGTTCATACCGCTGGCGATCGTGCGCTTCTGTTTCGGTCTCGGCTCGGCGGGTGCCTATCCGAATGCCTCGGGTGTGCTGTGGCGCTGGCTGCCGGCGCGTGAGCGGGCGCGCGGTCAGGGGGCGGTGTGGGCGGCGAGCCGTCTCGGCGGGGCGCTCGCCCCGTTGCTGCTGGTGCCGCTCGCCCTTCACTTCGGGTGGCGTTCCGTCTTCTGGGTGCTCGCGGTCATCGGCGCGGCCTGGGCGGTTGCGTGGTGGGCGTGGTTTCACGACCAACCGGCCGACCAGCCGGGCATCCGGCCGCAGGAGCTGGCGGAGATCGGCATTCGTCGCGCCCCCGCGCACGGCGGCAAGGGCGCACTCGGGCGGCTGCTGCGGCTGCGTCAGCTGTGGCTCATCGTGCTCGCGTATGGTTGTTACGGCTGCGGCAGTTGGTTCTATTTCAACTGGTTCCCGACCTGGATGGTGCATGCCGGGCACTTCTCGCTGCGCCAGATGGGTGTCTATGCAGCCTTTCCGTTCCTGCTCGGCATCGGCAGCAATCTCGCCGGCGGCGTGATCTGTGATCGGCTGGGTCTGCGGATCGGTCTGCGCAACGCCACTCGGCTGATGACCGCCGGCTGTCTGACGGTCGGCGCGGCATTGCTGTTCGCGATGAGCATGGCCACCGGCCGCATCGCCGTCGTCGTGCTGGCGAGCGCCGGGTTTGCCACCATGGACCTGATGCTGCCGGCCGCCTGGACGATGTGCATGAGCATCGGTGGCAGCCACGGTGGCGCGGCGACGGGAGTGATGAACACCGCAGGCCAGGTCGGAGGGGTGCTGTGCACGCTCGCCTTTGGCTATATCGTCGGGGCGACCGGCAACTACGAGCTCCCCGTGCGCGCCGTGGCGCTGATGGTGTTGGCCGCAGCGTTGGTGTTCGCCTGCATCGACTGCACGGCCGGTCTAGCGGCCGAGTCGGACGTGCTCGAAGAACCCCTCGCTGCCCACCTGGCCGCCCTTCAGAACAAGCTCTAACCCCTCGAGCGCCGCGCGGTCGGCGTGCGCCCGGCACAGCGGGGCGCCCGGCTCCAGAGAGGTGTGCCAGGTGAGCGCCTGCAGCCCGAGCTGCGCCACGGCATGACTCGAGGTGTCGCCGCCGGCCAGCAGCACGCGCGGCAACGGCACTGCAGCGAGGATGCGAGCGGTGATCTCACCGAGACGCCGACCGAGGACCTCACCGGCGGCCGCGGTGCCGGGCGTGAGGGCTCCGAGTGCGCTGTACACGACGGTGCTGCGGCCCTCGCGGAGATGTCGGACCACCGTCTCCACGCACCGATCGGTGCTCGCGCCCGCGCGGGCCTCGCTCACCAGCGCCTCGGCCTCGACGGCCACGCCTTGATAGCCGGTGCGCAGTGCCGCGTGGATCTGCTGCTCGGTGACGGGCGAGCAGCTGCCGCTGACGACGAGCAACGTGTCGACGGCACGGGCTGTGCGCCGTGGCGCGGTCTCAGCCGCCATCAGCCCGGCGGCCCGCCAGGCGCGGATGAGCGCATAGGGCAGCCCGGAGCTGCCGGCGCAGAACAGGCGGTGCGTGCGGGCACGCTCCCAGATCAGCGTCCCGGTGCGCAGCAGGTCCGTCTCGCTGACACCGTCGAAGAGAACCGCCTCATCGCCGGCCGATTCGCAGCGGCGCAGGGCCTCGGCGGCCGCATCTTGGTTCAACGCCGGCAGTTCCACCCGGCCGATCCGCATCGTGGTCTGCGCACCGAGATGACGGCACAGGTCTGCCTCGTGCATGGGCGTCACCGGGTGTGAGCACATGGTCGGGTGCCGGTCGATGCGGTAGACCGTTCCCGCGGCCGCCGCGAACAGGTTCCCGAACGCCACGTAACGCCGCAGGTGCGGCGCCCCCACCACGATCGGAATGAACGGGCCGGGGAGCGTTGCGCGGCCGATCTCGAGCGCACGCCCGATCGAGCCGACCTCCGCGGCACTGTCGAAGGTCGAACAGGTCTTGTACTGGGTGATCGGGGCGCCGAGGGCGCCGAGCCGTGTCAGGAGCGCCGGTAGATGCGCGCTCATCCAGTGCGGCGAGCGGCTGCGACTGTCGCCGGCGATTCCGAACGCCCGACAGGCGGCGAACTTGCGCTCGAGCGCCTCGCTCGGTGCACCGATGAACAGCACGCTGTCCACCCCGGCCGAGGCCAGCACCTCGAGCACGTCGGTCGAGCCGGTGAAATCATCGCCGTAGTACGCATACAGGGGGTGCGCCATGCGATGCGGCTCAGCGGCCGAACCGCTCGAGGGCCTCGGCGAGCTCGCGGTGCTCGCGTGCATACTCGGTCAGCGAAAGGCCGGCCACCGCCGCCGCCCACGCCTGGCGCAGACTGCGCACCCCGGCGGCCGCGCCGCCCGGATGGCCGATGATGCCGCCGCCGCAGGCATGAATGAGATCCACCGAGCCGAGGGCCTGCCAGGTGCCCGGCACCTGGCAGGCGGTCTGGCCCGAGGAGAACACCGGCATGATCTGGCAGCCGGGCGAGGGCGGGGCAAACATCGGTGTGAGGCACTCACGCGCCGAGGCAATCACCGAATCGTTGCTCTCGCAGAATTTGTTGTCGAGTCCGTTGACGTGAACGTGATCGATGCCGGCGAGTCGCCACAGCTTCTGCCATGCCGGGAAGCTCACGCCGAGCGCTGGTGAGCGGCCGAGCAGACCCCAGCCATTGCGGTGCCCGTGGATCGGTACCTGGCACTGAGCGCGCAGGGCGGTCAGACCGGCGAGGCCCACGCTGTGCAGGCTGACCATCACGCAGTTGCCGCCCTCGGCCACGACGCGCTCGTGGCGGCGCAGCATCTGGTCGATCTCACCGGTGATGTTCACGGCATAGAGCACACGCTGTCCGGTGCGCTCGGCGTGCTCGCGCAGCACCTGCATCACCGCGCTGAAACGCGCTTCGAACGGACAGTGCGGGCCGTCCGCCTGCAGCTCATCGTCCTTGATGAAATCGATACCAGCCGCAGCCAATTCCGCGACCCGGGCGGCCGTTTCGGCCGGCGAGAGCCCGACGCTCGGCTTGATGATGGTGCCAATGAGCGGCCGGCCCTGCACACCGCTCAGCTCGCGCGTGCCGGGCACGCCGAACTGCGGGCCGGGATACGCGCCGAGAAAATCCGGCGGCAGCGTCAGATCGAGCAGGCGCATCCCGGAGAATGCGTGGAGCTCCCAGAGATTTCCGGCCACGGTGGCGAGCAGGTTCGGTAGCGAGACGCCGAAGTTGTGCAGCGGCCAGGACAGGGTCACTTCCGCGGTGCGCCAGCGGCCATTACCGCCGCTCGGCTGCCATGCGCCGGGCAGCGAGGGGCCGCCGGTTTCGCCCAACGGTGTCAGGGAGTCGACACGCGCGGCGAAGCGTTCGCGCAGCGCATCCGTCTCGCCCGCGACGCGCACGAAGGTGCCAGTCGACTGCTCCCCGGCCATGGTCGCCGCCGCCGCCTCGAGCGGCCGGGCCGTCTCGATCCAGTAGCGCGCGCGGACGCGTGCCTCTTCAGGACTGTTGGAAGTAGACATCGTACGACTCGTTCTGAACCTGATAGAAGGGGACGAACAGAATCTCGCGCCCCGCCTGCGACTGGCGGTAGGTTGCGTTGATGCCCGTGACTGGCGTGAGTCCCGGCAGGTGCAGCCGGGGGACGGGCGTGTCGGGCCCGGCGAAGTTCAACGCGCTATAGGTAATCGGGCCGCGCAGCAACGCGACCGTCTCGGGGTGCGAGCGGTCGATCGGCTCGGTGCGCAGACGCTGCGGCAAGTGCAGCTCGACCCGGTCCCCGTCGCGCCAGGTGCGTCGCAGCACGGCGAAGGTGCCGGGCTGTGCCGCCACCCCGACCGTTCGTCCGTTGATGCGCAGCTGCGCATCGCTGCTGAGCCAGCCGGGGATGCGCACCATGAGCGCGAACGCCGCCGGTGCACTCGTCCCGATCTTCAGCGTGACCGACTCGCCGCTCGGGTAGTCGGTGTCCTGAGTCACCGTGACGGCGCGTCCGCCCGTGCGCCAGCGCACACGCGAAGGGGTGAACAGGTTCACGTAGAGCGCGCCCGGGGCATGGAAGTAGATGTTGCGCACGTAGTCCGCGACGCCCTGGACCAGAGTGCCCGAACAGCACGGCCACTTCTGGGGGTAGAACACTTTCTTCGCCCCCGGGTTGTAGCTCGAGTAGTAGGGGGAGTTGCCATTGGAGTCCGGCGGACGCACGGCGAGCAGGCCGTTCCACATGATCCGCTCGAGCCCATCGCCGTAGCGTGCATCGCCGGTGAACCGCAGCAGGTACCGTGCGAGCTTCATGGTCGCGTAGGTGCCGCAGGGCGTCTCGAAGTGATTCGCAGTCGTGGTGAGGCTCGAATACAGGCCGCCGCTGCCCGGCGCGATCAGCAGCTCGTTCGGGCCCCAGCCGCCGGTGGCGAAGCTCTGTTCACCGAGGAACGTCCAGCCGTTGACGATCGCCTCGCGGTAGCGCGGCGCACCGAGCTCCAGATAAGCCATGGCCGCGGAGCTCAGCGCCATCACGTGGCTGTACGCCTGGCGGCCGGCGAGGACGTTCTCCCCGCGCGCGAGCGGATCGAAGTACGGCTGATCGAGCAGGTATTTCACCGCCAGGTCCCGTACCCGGCGCTCGCCGGTCAGGTGCGCCGCCGTGAACAGATTCTCCGAGACGATGTAGGTCTCGTCGTAGGGAGGGTTTTTCACCCCGATCCGGTCGCGGCTGACCGGGGAGATGAACGGCAGGGCGCCCTGGATCACCCGCGGAATGAGCGATCGTGCCTGCGGCATGCCACTCAAGCGGTAGGCATCGATCAGACCGATCATGTGCTTGTCGAGCACGTACGCCGGCCACATCTTCCAGGCGCCTTCGCCGGCGTAGGGGACCGGGTTCGCCTCGAGCGCCGCGCCGAACCCGCGGACCAGTTCGTGCACTTTCGAGCCGCAGGCCGCATCCCCGGTGCAGCGACCGATGCGCGCCAGGCCCGACACGTACTGACCGAAGGAATGGCCCGGAATGAAACCGTCCGCACCATACCAGCCGCCCATGTCGATGCCCGGCGCGGGCAGCCCGGCGTGTTCGCGGTACACCTGCAGCAGCCGGTCGTTGTCGAGCGCCAGATAGTGCGCGTGGATGAAGTCGTATTGTGCCTTCAGTGCCCCGCCGGTCAGTGCGACCTCGTCATAGTCGAACTCGGTGAGCAGCTGCCGCGGCGCGCCCTGCACGGTCCGCGCGGGTGTTGCCGCGCGCGCCCAGCGGGTGCGTGTCCCGATGACCCCGAGCCCGGCGGCAGATGCGGCCGATTGCAGGAAGGTCCGGCGTGAGGTCGATCGGTTCATGGTGATACCTCGAGATACAGTCGATTGAGCGCGGCGATGAGCGCCGCTGCCGGTTCACGCACGCCGAGCGCTGTGCGCAGACGCAGCGAGGCGCGCTCCTGGAAGTTCATGTATCCCGCATGGCGGGGGCGCACCCAGGCGCCCTCGAGCGTCGCTCGGGTGTTGCGGTAGAACCCGAGCGACGCCTCGTTGGCGTGCGGATCTTCCCAGGCGGTGCGGTGGGCCGGTTGGCCGCCACCGGCCACATACGGCCCGCATTGCGCTTCAGCGCTCGCCAGCCAGCGCGCGAAGGCGAACGCCGCATCGCGCTCGTGGCAGCGCGCAGAGACCGCGATGCCGGTGCCGCCGAGCGCCGACCCGGCACGCGACCCGCCGCGCTGCAGCGGTGCCAGGTCGGAAAATGCCAGACGGGTGCCGGGTGCATCATGCCGTGCATAACTGACATAACCATACACCAGCGGTGCGCAGACGGCGGTCCCCTCCGGCGCGGCCATCTGCTCCAGCACCGCAATCGGATCCCACTCGGCGCTGCGCGGATCGAGCCGCGCCACCAGTTCGCACAGGCGCTCGTACGCTTCAGCGCCCGCCGTCGGATCGAACAGCGGCTCGCCCTGCTCGCGCGCCGGGTGTCCGGCGAGCCCACAGAGCGTGAACAGCGCCATGAGATTGTGCGGCGGGCGCAACGGACACAGCACGGCACCGCCGGCCGCCAGCTCGAGCACGGCCGCCCAATCCGCCGGGGGCGCCGCGAGACGGTCCGGCCGCCACGCCTGGACCTGGGCGGCGGCGTCGATCGGCAGCGCCCACAGCCGCTGTTCGAAGCGGTAGCTCTGCAGCGAGGCCCCGACCGCTGCGCAGAGCGCATCACTCCCGGTGCCGGTCTCAAGCGGCGCGAGACAGCCGGCGCGCGTGACCTGCCCGACGTGGGGGTGATCGATGACGATCAGGTCGTAGCGGGCCGCGAGCTCGGCCACGGGAAACGACTCAAAATCCTGCAGTGAGCGGCGCTCCCACTCGATCCGTACCCCGGTGCGCTCGCGCCACGCCGCCGAACAGACGTGCAGCGGCCCGTAGCCGCGCGGGTGATCCCAGGTCATGCCCCGCAGCCGGATCGAGTGCGTCTCGTCCATCCCCCATTCCCCCGTGTTCGTCCGTTCGACGGTGCCAGTTGACATCGTTTGTTAACGAACATAGCATTTATCTGCAAACTATACGCGAGGAACCCGGTTGAAGACAGCGCACGCAGACCGCGACGCGCCGACGACGACCGCGGAGCGACCGCTGGAGGGGGTGCTGGTACTGGATTTCAGCCAGTTTCTAGCCGGGCCCTCCTGTTGCCTGCGGCTGGCGGATCTCGGTGCCGAGGTCATCAAGGTGGAGCGTCCACAGGGCGGGGATCTCTCCCGTCGCCTGTATCTTGCCGACCAGGCCTTTGGCGGCGACAGCGCGCTCTTTCATACCATCAACCGCAACAAGCAGAGCTTCGCGGCGGACCTGAAGGATCCGGCCGACCTGGCGCGCGTCAAGGCGCTGGTTCGTCGAGCGGACGTGATGGTGCACAACTTTCGCCCCGGCGTGATGGACCGCCTCGGTCTGGATTACGCCACGGTGGCGGAGCTGAACCCGGGGCTGATCTATGCGGCCATCACCGGCTACGGCACCCGCGGCCCCTGGCGCAACAAGCCCGGGCAGGATCTGCTGGTGCAGGCGATGTCGGGGCTCGCTTGGCTGTCCGGGGATGCCGTGCAGGGACCGGTGCCGATGGGGGTGTCCATCGCTGACCTGATGGCCGGCGCGCAGCTCTGTCAGGGCGTGCTGGCGCTGCTGGTGCGGCGGGGTCGTACCGCCCGGGGCGGGCGCGTGGACGTCAGCCTGTTCGAATCCGCCATGGACATGCAATTCGAGCAGTTCACCGCCTTCCTGAACGGCGATGGGCAGCAACCACCGCGCGATACGGTCAACAATGCCAGTGTCTACATCGGCGCGCCGTATGGCATCTACCGGACCGCCGACAGCTACCTGGCCGTCGCCATGACGGCCATCGATCGGCTCGGGGCGCTCATCGGCTGCGAGGCGCTGTGCCAATACACCGACCCGCAGCGCTGGTTCGCCGAACGCTCGACCATCAAGTCCGTCCTCGCCGAGCATCTGGCACTGCAGCCGACCGCCCAGTGGCTCGCCATCCTCGAGCCGGCCGATATCTGGTGCGCCGAGGTGTTCACCTGGCCGCAACTCGTCGCGAGCGAGGGCTTCGCCGCGCTCGCCATGACCCAGGAGATCCACGACGAGGAGCACGGTACGCTCACGACCACGCGCTGTCCGATCCGCGTCGACGGCGCGCCGCTCACCCAGTCCCGCGGCGCACCCACGCTCGGGCGGGATACCGAACAGATCCTGCACCGCTTCGCACTCGATGCGCCGGGAGAGTCCACATGATCGTCGAGCAGTATTTCGAGGACTACGAGGTCGGCGCCGAGCGGCGCTCGTTCGGCCGCACGATCACCGAGGCGGACATCGTTGCCCACGCCGGGCAGACCGGGGACTTCTTCCCCCATCACATGGACGCCGAGTGGTGTGCGGCCCAGCCGTTCAAACAGCGCATCGCCCATGGCACACTGGTGCTGAGCGCCGGCATCGGCATGACGGCCCAGTCCATCAATCCGCGCGCCATGTCGTACGGCTACGACCGCGTACGCTTCATCCGCCCGGTGTTCATAGGCGACACGATCACGGTCACGACGCGCATCAGCGAACGGCGCGATCACCCCAAGCGCACCACGCATGGCATCATCGTGGAACAGGTCACCATTGCGAACCAGCGCGAGGAGACCGTGCTCGCCTGCGAGCATCTGTATCTGGTCGAGCGACGCGAGACCGCCGCGTGAACACCGGCCGGCCGCGCCTGTGAACGTCGCGCGCGCCACGCTGCTCGCGGTCGTGCTCTCAGGAGCGCTGGCGGCGCGAGCCGAGGCGGCCGCGCCGCTGCGCTTCGGGCTCTCGAGCGCGGGCCTGAGTTACCCGTTCGCCGCCGCGATCGCCCGGGGTTTCGAGCAGGCCGCGGCGCGCGCCGGCGTGCAGACCGTGGTGCTCGATGCCCAGAACCGCGTGCAGAAACAGGCCAACGATCTGCAGGACCTGATCGCCGAGCGGGTCAACGGCATCGTGCTGATGCCGCTCGACTCGGTCATCGCCGAGAGTTGGGTCAACCGCGCGACGCGGGCCGGGATCCCGGTCGTGGCCGTCGGCTCGCAGGTGGGCAATCCGGCGCACCGTCCCCTGCGCTCGGTCTACCCGCCGCTCACCGCCCTGGTGACCCAGGACGAGACGGCCGCGGGCCGTGAAGCCGGGAAGTTGGCCGCGCAGCTGCTGCCGCCGGGGCGTCTGGCGCGCATCGCCATCATCCAGGGTGCGCCGGGGTTTCCCGAGGTGCTGCAGCGGGAGCGCGGCTTCAAGCAAGGTCTGCAGGCCGCGCACGTGCGCTATCGCATCGTCGCCACGCAGCCCGGCGACTGGCGCACCGAAGCGGCGGACGTGGCCTGTCAGAACATCCTCGAGGCGCATCCGCGGGTGGACCTCTTCTTCAACGAAGCCGACGACATGGCCGTGGGCTGCGCTCGCGCGGTGCGCTCGGCGGGATCGCACGCGAAGCTCATCGGCATCGGCGGGTCGCGTCTGGCCATGCTCTCGCTGCAAGCGGGCCGTATCGACGGCACGGTTTGCTACAAGCCGCTCGAACTTGGCGCGCTGGCATTCCAGGCGCTCTACGGCGAGGTGACCGGCAAGAAACCGCTGCACGCGGCCTTCATCACCTATCACACACCCGGCATCACCCGCGCGAACGCGCGCGCCTGCCGTGGTCAATGGTGAGGCGCCGATGCCGCACGCCGCGCCGCTGCTCCGACTCGAACACCTGGCCAAGGTGTATCCGAACGGCACCGCGGCGCTGCGCGGGGTCGACCTCATCGTCGAGTCCGGCACGGTCCACGGGCTGCTCGGCGCCAATGGTGCCGGTAAGTCCACCCTGATCCGCATCCTCAGCGGTGCAACTGAAGCCACCGCGGGCCGCATTCTGTGGCGGGATACTGCGGTGCACTGGCGCCATCCGGCCCAGGCACGCACCGCCGGCGTCGCGACCCTGCACCAACAGATCCCGCTCGTCGGCACGCTCTCGGTGCTCGAGAACGTGTTCCTCGCCGAGGACGGCTGGGCGCGGCGAGCCGGCGCGCAGAGGCGCCGGCTCGCCGCGCTGATGGATGCGCTCGGCTATCACCTGCCGCCCGACCAGCCCCTCGCGATGCTGCCGATCGGCGCGCGGCAGATGGTCGGACTCCTCCAGGCGCTCGCCGCCGAGGCGCAGCTCATCGTCATGGATGAACCGACCGCGTCGCTCGCGGCACCGCAACGCCAGATCGTGCACGCTGCGATCCGCCGCCTCGCCACCGAAGGGCGCGCGATCCTGTTGGTGACGCATTTTCTCGATGAAGTGCTGGCGCTGACCGACACCGTGACGGTGCTGCGCGACGGCGCGGCCGTTCTCAGCGCCGAGACGCGCTCGGTCGATGAAGAGGTCCTGGCCGATGCCATCGCGGGCCGCAGCATCGAGCGCGTTGCGAAACGCCCGGTTGCGCCCAGCGCGCGCAGCGTCGCCGAGATCGATCGTCTGAGCTCCCCCGGACGGCTCGCGCCCTGCAGCTTCGCCGTGCGGGCCGGCGAGGTGCTCGGTATCGCCGGGTTTCTCGGTGCGGGGCGCAGTGAGTTGCTGCACGCCATCTTCGGCGCCGACCGCGATGCGCGTGGCGAGGTGCGCGTGCACGGCCGTTGCGTAGGGCGATCCGCGGTAGCCGCCGTGCGCGCCGGCATCGCTCTGGTACCGGAGGACCGCACCGCGCAGGCGCTCGTTCCCGGGATGGCACTGTGGCAGAACATGACGCTTGCGCATCTCGGGCGCTTCTCGCGTTGGGGCGTGATTCCTCGCACCCGAGCCGAGCAGTCCGCAGCCGCCGCTGCGGTCCGGCGACTACACATCAAAACGCCCGACGTGCATGCGACGCCCGGGGATCTCTCCGGCGGCAATGCCCAGAAGCTGAGCGTGGCCCGCTGGTTGTGCGGACCGGTGCGGCTGCTGCTGCTCGATGAGCCCACTGCCGGCATCGACATCGGCGCCAAGGCGCAGATCCTCGACCAGGTGCGCGCGCTCGCCGCCGAGGGGGTCGCCGTGATCCTGGTCGACTCCGAATTGAAAGTGCTGCTCGAGGAAGCCGATCGCATCCTCGTGATGCGCCAAGGTGCGATCGTCGCAGAACGCGCGGCGACCGATACCGATGAACAAGAGCTGATTCGGCTGGCAGCCGGCATAGGCCGCCGCCGGTCTGGGCCTGAGGATCGACCGCAGGTTCGTTGATCGATTGGGGGGGATGATGCGAGGCATGTTGGGATTGCGCGAAGCGGGCGTGTACTACGCGCTGCTGATTCTGGTTGCGACGCTGACGGTGATCAGCGCCGTGCTTGGCCGGCCGGACTATCTGAATCCGGTCAACCTCATCAATATTCTGTACCAGACCGCGCCGGTGGCGATCATGGGCGTGGCGATGACCGTGGTGCTGATCACCGGGAATTTCGATCTGTCGGTCGCCTCGGTCGCTGCGCTCGCCGCCGCCGTCGACATTCTCACCATCGATCATGCGGGCTTCTGGGGCGCCATGGCGCTCTCGCTTGCGGCTGCCGGTGCGCTCGGGGCACTCAATGGTGCGATGGTCGAACTGGTCGGTATCAACGCCTTCATCGTCACGCTCGGCACGCTGACGGCGATCCGCGGCCTGGTGCTGGTGGTGACCAACGGCCGCTCGCTGATGGTCGGTACCGCCGGCTCGCTCGCGATCATGACGCATTTCGAGAGCGGCCGCGCCCTCGGCCTGCCGCTGCCGATTCTCTACATGGCGGGATTCACGCTCATCACCTGGCTGGTGCTGCACTTCACCATCGCCGGCCGGCGCATCTATGCGGCGGGCGGTAACGCCGAGGCGGCGCGTCTGGCCGGGATCAACGTGCGAGCCTACAAGCTCGGCGCGTTCGTCTTCTCGGCCGTCGCGGCCGGATTCGCCGGGGTGCTGTATGCCTCACGGTTCGGCGCGATGAATCCCACGGCGCTGCAGGGCGAGGAGCTCACGGTCATCGCTGCGGCGATCCTCGGCGGTACCTCGCTGTTCGGTGGCGCCGGCAGCGTGCTGAAGACTGTGGCCGGCGCGCTCGTTCTGTATACCCTCACCAATGGCTTCAACGTGCTGAACCTGGGCGCGAACTACCAGGGCCTGATCGAGGGCACCGTGCTGATCGGCGCGGCGGCCATCTACACGGTGGGTGGACGCACTCGCCGGTTGCGAGGGCATCTGGAGGAGCCGCCGTCCGGCGCGTCCGAGGCCCATCAGGCACAATCCCAGTCGGCCGTCCTCTGAGGCGAAAGGAGGTTGCATGACCAACGATAAGCTGCTCGATCTCGAGGAACGTCGCACCAAATACTCGGTGCCGGCTCTCGAGAAGGGTCTCGACGTACTCGAATACCTGTCCGATCAGGCCGTGCCGCTGACGCAGGCCGAGCTCGCACGCGCGCTGAACCGCCAGGCGGGGGAGATCTTCCGCATGCTCGCCTGCCTGGAGAGTCGCGGCTATCTGCGGCGCGAGCCCACCACCGGGGCCTACTCGCTGACGTTGAGGCTATTCGAACTCTCGCGCACGCATTCTCCGTACGAGGTCCTGCTCAAAGCGGCCCAGCCGCTGATGCGCGGGCTGGCCGAGGATCTGCGCGAATCCTGCCACCTCTCGGTGCTGCACCGCGAGCGGGTACTGGTGCTCGCCCAGGAGGAGAGTCCCAAGCCGTTCCGCCTGTCGGTCGAAGTGGGCTCGCAGCACTCCCCGATGCACACCACCTCTGGACGGGTGCTGCTGGCGAACATGGCGAGCGAGGCCTGTGAGGAGTTGCTGACGCACGATCTCGAGTGGCGGCGCGAGAAGCCCGCGGCACGGACTCAGTTCCTCAAGCGCTTGGCGACGATCCGCGCGCGCGGCTACGAACGCTCCGAGGGCGAGCGCTTCGTCGGCGGACTGGATATCGGTGTGCCGGTCGGCGCGATCGGCTCGTCCATCAAGGCCGCGCTCACCATCGCCACTCTCAAGGAGAAGAACGGGCCGAGCCTCGAGACCATGCTCCCGGCGCTCACGACATGCGCGGAGGTGATCGCCGTGCACGCGGGTCTGAAGCCGCAAGAGGAGGCGCACGATGCGTCCGCTCCGCATAGCAGTTCGTAAGTTCGATCCGTTCGAGGCGGCCATCCGCCGACAGTTCGAGGATTTTGCGCGCACCGCGAGTGACGCACCGCCGCTCGAGATCGAGGCGCTCGAGCTGAACGAGCTACATGCGCGGCTCCTGGAGCAACCGTCGTTGCGCGACGGGTCGATCGATCTGGCGTTTCTCTGCACCGATTGGCTCGCCGAGGCGCACGCCGCGGAGGCGATCGAGAATCTGCGCCCCTACCAGGTGAGCGCACCGATCAGTGATTTTCCGCACGCCTGGAGCCCCTCGCTGGTCTCGCTGCAGGATTTCGCGGGGGGGTTCTGGGGCATGCCGTATCACGATGGCCCGCAGTGCCTCATCTACCGCAAGGATCTGCTCGAGGCCGCGGGCCTCGAGGTGCCTAAGACCTGGGATGAATTTCACGCCGTCGCCCGCGCGCTGCACGATCCGGCGCGCGGCCTCTCCGGAACCGTCCTCGCGCTCTTCCCGGACGGTCACAACGGTTTTTACGATTTCTGCATCCAGGTCTGGTCGCGTGGCGGGGAACCGTTCGGTCCCGGCGCCCGTCCACAGCTGTGCAGTGCCGCCGCCGAGGCCGCGCTCGATTTCCTGAGGCAGCTGGCCGGCGATTCGGCGGCGCTCGCCCCCGGGGCGCGCGCACTCGACAGCGTGAAGTCCGGTCTGCTCTTCTGCGCAGGCCGGGTGGCGCTGATGGCGAACTGGTTCGGGTTCGCCGCCTTCGCTCAGCGCTGGGAAGGCAGCGAGGTCCGCGACCGCGTGGCGATCGCCCCGCTGCCCAAGGGGCCCGGCGGCCGGAGCGTCTCGCTCAACGTGTTCTGGGTGATTGCGCTCGCCGCCGGCTCGACTCAGAAACCCCTGGCGTGGGCATTCCTGCGCCACATCGCCACGGCGCCGATGGACAAGCTGACGACTCTGGAAGGGGCGATCGGAGTGCGCCGCTCCACGTGGGCCGATCCTGAGGTGAATCAATCGATCCCGTTCTATCACCAGCTCGAAAGCCTGCATGAGCACGCCCGCGAGCTGCCGCTGCATCCGCGGCTCGCCGCAGTGTCCTACGCCATCGATGAGCTGCTCGCGCGCGCACTCGATACCGAGGAGCCGAGCCGCGCACTGTTGAGCGCGGCGCAGCGGCGGCTCGAGGAGATTCTGCGGTGAGCCGCGCCTGGCCGACCGCCGCTTTGCGCCAGCATCACCCGCGTCCGAGCGCGCCGCGCCCGATCGTCATCATCGGCACCGGCGGTATCGTCAACGATGCGCATCTGCCGGCGTACCGCAAGGCTGGGTTTGTCGTGGCGGGCGTGTTCGATGTCGACGGCGCCAAGGCGCGCGCCAGCGCGGAGCGCTGGGGCATCGAGCGGGTGTACCGCACGATCGAGGAGGCCGCCGCGACGCCCGGATGCGTGTTCGACGTCGCGGCGCCGCCGGTGGCCCACCGGGCGATTCTCGCGGCGCTGCCCGCCGGCGCGCCCGTGCTGATTCAGAAGCCGCTCGGACTCGACTTGGCGCAGGCCACGGCCATCCGCGCCGTCTGCCGCGAGCGGCAACTCATCGTCGCCGTCAACTTTCAGCTGCGCTTCGCGCCGATGATGGAGGCCGTGGCCGCCGCCGTGGCCGCGGGGCTGCTCGGGCGACTCATCGACATCGAAGTGCATCTCAGTCTAGTGACGCCGTGGGAACTGTTTCCCCACCTCGTGCCGAATCCGCGCGTCGAGATCGTCTCGCACTCGATTCATTATCTCGACACCATCCGCGCGCTCGCCGGCGAGCCGCGCGGGGTACTGGCCCGAACGTATCACTATCCGGGCAGCGCGTTGGCGCAGACCCGCACCAGCGCCATTCTCGATTACGGTCCTGAGCGGCGCGTGACGCTCTCGATCAATCATCATCACGACTTCGGCCGCCAGTTTCAGGACGCGACATTGCGCGTCGAAGGCGAACAGGGTGCGGCGCTCGTGAAGCTCGGTCTTCTGCTCGACTATCCGCGCGGAGAGCCGGATGCTCTGTGGCTCGCGCCCCGCGGGGGTCCCTGGCAGGCGGTACCGCTCGACGGTGCCTGGATTCCCGATGCGTTCATCGGCACCATGTCCAACCTGCAGCGTTTCGCAAGCGGTGAAGACGAAGTGCTGCGCACGTCGGTCGAGGACGCCTGGCGCACCATGGCGCTGGTCGAAGCGTGCTATCAGTCCAACGAAGCGCCGGCGACGCCGGTTCCCCAATCCTGAGTTCAGACCGTTCGAGACCTGACCATGTCCCATACCTCACTTCATCTGCAGGGCAAGCGCGCGCTCGTGACCGCGGCCGCCCAGGGCATCGGCCGCGCGAGTGCACTGGCGCTCGCGGCCGCAGGCGCGCACGTGCTCGCCACTGATATCGACGAGGCGAAACTCGCGCCCCTCGCCGAGCAGAGCATCGAGACCTGTCGCATGGACGTGCGCGTCGCGGAAAGCATCAGCGCGGCAGTGGCCCGTGCAGGCGCTGTCGACATCCTGTTCAACTGTGCCGGCTGCGTGCACCACGGGACGATTCTCGACAGCAGCGAGGCGGATTTGGATTTCGCCTACGAACTGAACGTCAAGGCGATGTACCGGATCATCCGCGCCGTGCTCCCCGGCATGCTCGAGCGCGCCGAGGGCAGCATCATCAACATGGCCTCGGTCGCGAGCAGTGTCAAAGGCGTACCAGTGCGTTGCGTCTACGGAACGACCAAGGCGGCGGTGATCGGGCTCACCAAGTCGGTGGCGGCGGATTTCGTCAGTCGCGGGATTCGCTGCAATGCCATCTGCCCCGGCACCGTGCAGACCCCGTCTCTCGAAGAGCGCCTGCGTGCCCAGGGCGATTACGAGCAGACCCGTGCGGCCTTCATCGCGCGCCAGCCGATTGGCCGCATCGGCCGACCGGAGGAGATCGCCGATCTGGTGGTGTACCTGGCTGGCGCCCGATACACGACCGGTCAGATCCACGTGATCGACGGCGGTTGGAGCATCTGAGACGATTGACCAGCCCTTTGTACCTTCTGCACTCGGAGCGAGCGCCATGCCTTGGAAACGCCGGCCCTTCACCGGCCGGGATCTCAGCGCGGTTCTGAACATCGCCGACCTGCGCGAGGTGGCCCGGCGCAGCGTGCCGGGCTTCGTCTTCGAATACGTCGAAGGCGGTGCCGAGGACGAAGCGACCCTGCACGGCAACCGGGCGGCGTTCGCGGCCTTGAAGTTCGTGCCACCGACGCTCGTGCCCACCGAGGGCCGCACTCTGGCCACAGAGCTCTTCGGTACGCCGATGCAGGCGCCATTCGCGATCGCGCCGACGGGTTTGAACGGCATGCTGCACCCACAAGGCGACGTGGCGCTGGCGCGTGCGGCGGCGGCGGCGGGGATTCCCTACACGCTGAGCACGGTCTCGACGACGCTCCTTCAGGACGTTGCCCGGCAAGCCGGCGGACGACTCTGGATGCAGTTGTACGTGATGCGCAACCGTGCCATCGCCGAGGACATCATGCATCGGGCCGCCGCGAATGGCTACGAGGCGCTGCTGTTCACGACCGATGCGAACGTGTTCGGCAGTCGTGAGTGGGACAAGCGCAATTACAGCAGTCCCGGGCGGCCACGGCTGCGCGCGGCGCTCGATGTCCTGCGGCACCCGCACTGGCTGACCCAAGTGCTGTTGCGCCAGGGCATGCCGCGTTTTCGCAACATTGAGGCCTTTCTGCCGCCGGGCGCCGCGACTGCCGTCGGCGGCAGCACCATCATCCCGCAGATGTTCGCCCCGACGCTCGCGTGGGAGGACATCGCCTGGGTGCGCGAGCATTGGCCGCACAAGTTGCTGATCAAAGGCGTGCTGACGGTGGCTGATGCACACCAGGCCGCCGCGCTGGGTTGCGATGGGATCGTTCTGACCAATCACGGCGGCCGGCAACTCGACTCGTGCGTCGCGCCCATCGAGGTGCTTCCCGAGATCGCGGCGGCGGTCGGCGGACGTCTGCGCGTCCTGATCGACAGCGGCTTTCGCCGCGGCACCGACATTGCCAAGGCGCTCGCGCTCGGGGCCGATGCGGTGCTGCTCGGACGGGCGACGCTCTACGGGCTCGCGGCCGCGGGCGAGGAGGGCGTTGCGAGCGCCCTGCAGATGCTCAGCATCGAACTCGATCGGGTGCTCGGGCAACTGAGCTGCCGCAGCGTGCGCGATCTGGGTCCGCACCTGCTGCGCGGCCCAGGCGGCATCGCCTAGCGCCGCCCGCCGTACCCGTCAGATCGTCTCGGCCAGGACCTTGCCCGGATTGAGGATGTTGCGCGGGTCGAGCGCCTGCTTCAGCGTGCGCATCAGGGTGATTTCCTCCGGGCTGCGCGACAGCGACAGGTAGCGGCGCTTCTGCAACCCGATGCCGTGTTCGCCGGAGATCGAGGCGCCGGCACGCCGGCCGAGCGGTGCATACACCAACGCTTCGATCGCCTCGTGCATCTGCGCGGAGTCCTCCTGCAGCCCGACCATGACGTGCAGGTTCCCGTCGCCGAGGTGACCCCACACGACGAAGCGGCACGCCGCACCCCAGCGCGCCGTCAGCGACTGGTGGACCTCCTCCAGGTATCCCGGCATGTCCTCGATCTTCAGGCTGACGTCGAAGGCGGCCACCGGGCCGTCGCGCGTGACCTGCGGCACGTCATCGCGCAGGTTCCACATCGCCCGGCGCTCCAGGTCGGACTTGGCAATGACCGCATCGGCAACCTCGCCGGCCTCGAGCGCCCCGGCCAGCACGTGCTCGAAGCGTTCGGCGTCCGCCTGCACGCTGACACCGCGGGTCTCCACGAGTACGTAGAACGGGTATCCGTGCGCGAGGACCGCACGGCCCAGCGCCGGCGCCGTGGTCACGAGACGGTAGAACGACTCCCACATCACCTCGAACGAGGACAGCGAGCCGGCCAACTCGCGCTCCAGGCGGGCGAGCAGTCGGGGCAGATGCGCGAACGCATCCACCGCGAGCAACGCGACGTTCTCACTGAGGGGACGCGGGCGCAGTCGCAGCACTGCGTGCGTGACCACGCCGAGCGTACCCTCCGAGCCGATGAACAGCTGCTTCAGGTCATAGCCGGCATTGTTCTTGATCAGCGTGTTCAGGGAGCTGATCACCGTGCCGTCGGCGAGTACCGCTTCGAGTCCGAGCACCATGTCCCGGGTCATGCCCCAGCGCAGCACCCGGTTGCCCCCGGCGTTGGTGGCGATGACCCCGCCGATGGTCGCCGAGCCACGCGCCCCGAGATCCAGCGGCAGCAGCAGGCCGCGTGCATCGGCCGCCTCGCAGGCATTCTGCAGGATGCAACCGGCCTGCACGTGCATCACCCGGTTGGTCTCATCGATCTGCTCAACGGCGTTCATGCGTTCGAGCGACAGCGCCAGCGCGCCGTCGGCCGCCGAGCCGTCCACCAAACCCGTGCAGCCGCCCCAGGGAACGACGGGCTGTCCGGCCGCGTGCGCCAGGGCCAGAATCCGGGCGACGTCCTCGGTGCTGCGCGGCTTCAGCACCGCCAGCGGCGTGCCCAGTTGGACGCGAAGGCCACGCGTCTGCGCCGCGTCCCGCGCCTCGAGCGCCGCGGTACCCTGCAGCACGCCCTCCGGGCCGAGCGCGGCAGCGAGTTGTTCCACGAGTGGCCTCATCACGGACTCCAGGACGTATCGATCGTTATAAATATTATAAATCGTATGAGTGAGCGTTTCGAGCGTCACCGCGGTCCGTGGGACCGCACCCATCGGCCCGCTCCGCCGCTGGCGCTATACTGGCGCGCCTGCATCGAGCCAAGAGTGCGCCAGACATGCGACCCAGGACGCCGGCCTCCTTCAACAGCGCCCCGGGCGGCAAGGCCTTGCGGCTGCACGGGACGATCGCGCGTGACATCGGCGTGCGGATCGTCTCCGGCCGCCTCGCACCGGGCCGCGTGCTGGAGGGAGAAATCGCCGCCAGCGAGCAGCTGAAGGTTTCGCGCACCGCCTACCGTGAGGCGGTGCGTATTCTGGCGGCCAAAGGGCTGGTCGAATCCCGTCCCAAACTCGGTACGCGCGTCAGCCCGCCCGGTGCCTGGCATCTGCTCGATCCCGACGTGGTGTCGTGGATCTTCAGTGGCGATCCGGAGCTGACGCTGCTGAATGCGCTGTTCGAGCTGCGCACGATTGTTGAACCGGCGGCCGCCGCGCTCGCGGCTGCGCGCCGCAGCAAGGAGCAACTGCACGGCCTGCGCCGCTCGCTCGAGGAGATGGCGGCGCAGTCCCTTGCCGTCGAGGCGGGCCGACACGCGGACCGTGCGTTTCACTCCGCGCTGCTCGAGGCCTCCGGTAACCCGTTTCTCGCCTCACTCACGAGCGGTATCGCCGCCGCGGTGAGCTGGACGACGGTGTTCAAGCAGCGCGCCGCGCCCCTCAGCCGTGATCCGCTGCCCGATCATCTGCGGGTGTACGAGGCCGTCGAGCGGCGCGATCCGGCGGCGGCCCGTGCCGCGATGACCGATCTGGTGCGCCTGGCGCTGCTCGATACCACCGGCGGCCGATCGCGGCCGCCGGTGGTCCTCAGGAAGCGCTCAGCCGCTCATCATGCACGGCGCCGGTAGCGCGGTAGCCCCACAGCGCATAGAACAGCACGTAGCCGTAGCACACCCAGGGCAGCACATACGAGAGGTGCAGGCCGATGGCATCGGCCAGCACTCCCTGCAATTCCGCGAGCGCACCACCGGCGATGGCCATGATGAGCAGTCCTGAGCCTTCCTCGGTGAGGGGTCCCAGGCCGCGGATGCCCAGCGTGAAGATCGTCGGAAACATGATCGAGTTGCACAGCCCGACGGCCAAGAGGCTCCACATCGCGACGTGGCCGGTGGAGAGGATTGAGAGCCCGACCAGCGCGAGCGCCCCGATCGTCACCGCGGCGAGCACGCGTTGCGGGCGCATCCAGCGCAGGAACCACGAGCCGACGAACCGGCCGGCCATCGCCCCGCCCCAGTAGAGCGTCAGATAGTCGGCGGCCTGGGCGTGCGTCAGTGCGCCGATCGTCGGCAACGACATGAAATTCACCAGCGTCGAGCCGATGCCGACCTCGCAGATCAGGTACAGCGCAATCGCCGGCACGCCGAACACCAGGTTGCGATGCCGCCAGAGGCTGTGCTGATCCCGCTCGGCCCGCGCGGCGCGGCGGGTGTCCTTGCCCAGATCCGGCAGTCGCACCCGCCAGACCAGCACCGCAAGGGCGAGCAGGACGAGCGCGATGAGCGCGTAGGGCAGCTCGACCGTGTGTACGCCCGCGGCGCGCGTCACGGCGCTCGGGTGCACCGCGCGGCTGCCGGGGGCCGTATGGCCGAGGATGAGCAGACTGCCGAACAGCGGCGCCAGCATGGTGCCCGCTGAGTTGAATGCCTGCACGAGATTCAGGCGGCTCGAGGCGGTCTGCGCCGGCCCTATGACCGCCACGTAGGGGTTGGCGGCGACCTGGAGCAGCGTGATCGAGGCGGCCAGCAGGAACAGCGCCACCAGGAACAGCCCGAACGACTCGAGCATGGCCGCGGGAATGAACCCGGCCGCGCTCACCGCCATGCCGAACAGTCCGATCACCACGGCGAGCTTGTAGCCGGTGCGCTCGAGGATCTTCGCCGACGGCATCGCCATCACGAAGTAGGCCAGGAAGAATACGAATTGGATCAGCAGGACCTGCGCATAGTCGAGCTGGAAGGCGGACTTCAGGTGCGGAATCAGGATGTCGTTGAGGACGGTGGCGAAGCCCCACATGAAAAAGACGGTGGCCAGCACCACCAGCGCTGCCGTATAGGCGCGCGGCGCCCCGTCAGTCTCGGACGTAACGCCTGATTCACCGCCAATCATGATCGTCATGCGCAGAGCTCCGCAGCGGGACGGGAGGCCCTGAGCGCGCGCAGCGGCGTCATGGCTCGCCATTTACTCAGACAATACGAAGTCGTCCGAGCTGCTGTCAAGGCCGGCCAATTACTCAGACATTTGCCGACCTGTTGGACTATCATCGGCGACGGCTGACACATGAGGCACAGTGGGAGATTTCATGGCCTTGCGTCTGGTACAGATCGAAGCGGACGGCGTGCGCTCTGTCGCGGCGCTGGTGGATGCCGAGTGGGTTGAGCCGCTGGCGGATGCGTCGAGTCTCTATGCACTGGCGAGCAGTGCGTTGGCCGACGGCCTCACCTTGGCGCAGGCGGTCGAGCGACGGCGCACGGGCCGGCGTGTGGCGCTCGAAGGCCTGCGACTGCTCGCGCCGATCGACCACCCCGATCCGGCACACCTCTATCTGACCGGGACGGGACTGACGCACCTCGGGTCGGCGGAAAGTCGCGACAAAATGCACGCGCTCGCGGCGACCGAGGCGGGCCAGACCGACTCGATGCGCATCTTCCGGGAGGGGCTCGAGGGCGGCAAGCCCGCGCCCGGTACGCCTGGCGTCCAGCCGGAATGGTTCTACAAGGGCAATGGCTCGAGCGTCGTGCCGCATGGTGCGCCACTTCAATCCCCGGCGTTCGCGCTCGACGGCGGTGAGGAACCGGAAATCGCCGGGATCTACCTGATCGACGCCGACGGAGTGCCGCGGCGGCTCGGGTTCACCCTCGCCAACGAGTTCTCCGATCACGTCACGGAGCGTCACAACTACCTGTGGCTCGCGCACTCCAAGCTGCGTCCGGTTGCCCTCGGCGCGGAGCTTCTGGCCGGTGCGCTGCCGGCTGACGTACGTGGCATGAGCCGCATCTACCGCCAGGAGCAGGTGCTGTGGGAGAAGCCGTTTCTCACCGGCGAGGCCAACATGTCGCACTCCCTTGCGAACCTCGAACATCACCACTTCAAATACGACCAATTCCGCCGGCCCGGTGATGTGCACGTGCACTTCTTCGGCACCGCGACCCTTTCGTTCGCCGATCAGATCCGCGTTGCGGTGGGCGATGTCTTTGACATTCGTGCCGACGCCTTCTTGCTGCCGCTGCGCAACCCCCTGGCGCGCAGCGCGGCCTTGAGCGTAGTGCCCCGACCGTTGTGAGCACGCGCCGCATCGTGCGGCGCGTGCTCAAGCCCGGATCACTCCGCTCGGCCGAGCCGACGCTCGCCATCGAATCGGTGCGGCCAGTGCGGCAGCTCATCGGCGCGCAACTCAGGCGGCAGCAGTGCATCGGCAAACCCCTGATAGCACACGGGGCGCAGAAAGCGTTCGATCGCGAGTGTCCCGACCGAAGTGCTGCGGCCATCCGCGGTCGCCGGGAAAGGCCCGCCATGCACCATCGCGTGGCAGACCTCGACGCCGGTGGGCCAGCTGTTGACGACGATGCGCCCAGCCTTGCGCTCGAGCGTCGCCAGCAGTTCCTGCGCGAGTGGCTGATCGGGCGCGTCCATCTGCAACGTCGCAGTCAATTGGCCTTCGAGCCGCTCGAGCGTTTCGCGCAGCTCCCTGACGGTGCGGCAGCGTACGATGAGCGACGCGGGCCCGAAGGTCTCTTCGGCGAGTCTCGGTCGGTGCACCAGCGACTCGGCGGTCACGCTGAACAGTGCCGCGCGCGCACAGTTCTGATCACCGGCGCTGCTCTGCGCGAGCAGCTCGGCGCCCTCAGTGCCCATTCGCTCGACGCCGCGGACGTAGTTACGCTGAATACCCTCCGTCAACATCACGGCGGGGCTGACCGCCTCAAGCGCCGCACCGGCGGCCTCGATGAAACTCTGCAGGCCCTCGCCCCCGAGGGCCAGTACGAGCCCGGGGTTGGTGCAGAACTGGCCGACCCCGAGCGTGAGCGAGGCGACGAACTCGCGCGCCAGACTGGCACCGCGCCCGGCCAGCGCGGCGGGCAGGAGCACCACGGGGTTGATGCTGCTCATCTCGGCGTAGACCGGGATGGGCTCGGGACGCTCGGCTGCGATCTTCATCAACGCGAGTCCGCCGGCACGCGAGCCGGTGAACGCGACGGCGCGAATGCGCGCATCGGCGACCAGCGCTGCGCCGAGCGCGGTGTCCGGACCGTTCAGCAGCGAGAAGACGCCTGCGGGCATATCGGTCTCAGCCGCTGCGGCCACGATCGCCCGTGCGACCCACTCGCTGGTGCCGGGATGGGCCGGGTGACCTTTGACCACGATCGGGCAGCCGGCGGCGAGCGCCGCGGCGCTGTCGCCGCCGGCGACGGAAAACGCGAGCGGGAAATTGCTGGCGCCGAAAACGGCCACCGGCCCACACGCAATCTTGCGCAGCCGAATATCCGCGCGGGGCGCCGGCGCGCGCTGCGCCAGCGCCGAGTCGACGCGCAGACCGAGCCATTCGCCGGCACGCAGCTCCTCGGCGAACAGCCGCAGCTGCCCCACCGTGCGGGCCCGCTCTCCGGTCAGGCGCGCCAGGGGCAACGCCGTCTCGAGGTGAGCGCGCGCGAGCAGATCCTCGCCCTGAGCGAGGATCTGTTCTGCAATCGCCTCGAGGAACTCCGCGCGCCGCTGCGGCGGCCGGCTGCGGTAGGAATCGAAGGCCGCCTCTGCCAGCGCGCAGGCCGTCTCGAGTTCAGCGGTTCCGGCGGCGCTGAAGGCGGGCAGGAGAGCCTCGCCGCGGGCCGGGTCGATGGCCTGGAAGCGTTGCGCGGTGCTCGTGCGCCGGCGACCGATGAACAGTTCTCCAGTCAGTGCCATGTGAACGTCATGCTCCTCGTCAAGTCTCGTGAGGGGAAGCGACCATCCAATCTCCCGCAGTATGATGCCGGGACCGATGGCGCGCTGTGGCGCGTGCCGATGTCGAATATTGCTGCGGAGTGAATCAATACATGACAGCCCTGTATACCGACCTGAAAGACCAGGTCGTGCTGGTGACCGGTGGCGGATCCGGGATCGGTGAGGCCATCGTGCGGCAGTTCGCCGCGCAGCACGCGCGGGTCGGGTTTCTCGACATCGCAGACGCACCGTCGCGCGCTCTGGCGGCCGAACTGACCGCCGCCGGCGCGACGGTGCATTTCGAGCATTGCGATCTGACGAACATCGAGGCGCTGCGGCGCGCGATCGCGGCCATCGCCGTGCGCTTGGGTCCCATCCAGGTGCTGGTCAACAATGCCGCGAGCGACGAGCGGCATGCCACCGAGGAGGTGACCGAAGCGCTGTGGGACAGCAGGATCGCGGTGAACCTCAAACAGCAGTTCTTCTGCGCACAGGCGGTGCTGCCGGGGATGAAGACGGCCGGCGGGGGCTCGATCATCAACCTCGGTTCGATCTCGTGGATCATCGGCCAGGGCGGCATGGTCGCCTACACCGCCTCGAAATCCGCGGTGCTCGGGCTGACCCGTTCGCTGGCCCGGGACTTCGGCCCGTACGGTATCCGTGTCAATGCAGTGGCCCCAGGCTGGATCATGACCCCGCGTCAGCTGGAGAAGTGGGTGAATCCGCAGACCGAGCAGGAAATCAACGCCCGGCAGTGCCTGAAGCGCCGGCTGCAGCCCGCGGAGGTCGCCAACGTCATCGTGTTTCTCGCCTCCGAGGCGGCCAGCGCCTGCACCAGCCAGCAGTACATCGTCGATGGCGGCTGGGTGTAGCGTACTGCAGGAGGGGCTCACCGCGGCGCTCTGCAGCGTCGCTTGCGCTGCTCGATGCGCTGGGCACCGGAGTTGATCACGGCGAGGATGCTGCGCGCGGCACGCGGCCCGTCGCCGGCCTCGATCGCGTCGACCACGGCGGCGTGACCGGCAAGGCTCGCGGCGTGATCGCCGGGGTCATCGGCCGGGGAGCTGTAGGTGAACGAGGCGACCAGAGCGGTTTCGATGACGCTCGCGATGGAGCGGATCAGCGGGTTGCCCGAGGCGGTGCCGATCGCCAGATGAAAGTCGAGGTCGACCGCCGCGAAGCTCTGGCGCGAGTGGTCGGCCCGCCCGATCTGCCGCACGCACTCGCGCAGCCGCGCGAGGTCGTCAGGGTCGCGCCGCCGCGCGGCGAGCGCGGCGGCGGCTGGCTCGAGCGCGCGGCGGATCTCGGTGAGCGTTTCCAGGAACGCATCATCGAGTCCCAGGCACAGGCGCCAGGCGAGTACGTCCGCGTCGAAATAATTCCAGTACACGGCATCGCGCACCCGGGTGCCGACGCGAGTCTTCGGTATCAGGAATCCCTTCGCCGCGAGCGTCTTCATCACTTCACGCAGCACGGTACGCGAGACCTGGAAGCGTTCGCCGAGCGCGGCCTCCGCGGGCATGGTGCTGCCGGGGGGATATCGGCCCTGCAGCAGCTCGGTGCCGAGCACCGCCGCGATCTGATCGTGGCTCGACTTGGCACGCTCCGGATCGAGCAGGCTGCAGCGCGGTACGGGACGGGCAGCGCCACCGTGCCGCGTCTTCAGACGGTCATCCGCGCTCATGAGAGCCTTGTCAGCACGATGATGCATTAGTGAACCATCCATTTACCATCGAATTATAGGTCGAATCACCGGCCGCAGGGCACTGAGACGCATCCGCCGGATGCCGGCTCGCTCTATAGGAAGACGGTCGCGCGGTCGAAAGCCTCCCCGGGGCGCTTTCGGCCGCCTCGCGCGCTATCCTGGGCCCATGACCTCGGACACCCCGCAGCCTTCCCTCGACACGCGCCTGCTGATCGGTGGCGAACGCGTACCCGGACTCGGTGCCGCCGAGTCGATCCTCGATCCGGCCACCGGGGAGCGGATTGCCACCGTGGCCGAAGCCTCGCCCGAGCAGCTCGAGGCCGCCGTACAGGCCGCCGCCGATGCATTCGAAGCCTGGTCGCAGACCACGCCGGCGCACCGAGCACGGCGGCTGCTCGACCTCGCGGCGCACCTCGAGCGCGAGGCGGAGGGCTATGCCGCGCTCGAGTCGCGCAATACCGGCAAACCCCTTCAGGCGATGCGCCAGGACGAAATGCCCGGGATCATCGACGTGTTCCGCTTCTTTGCCGGCGCCGTGCGGGTCCAGACCGGCCCACTTGCGGCGGAATACGCCCGTGGGCACACCAGCATGATCCGCCGCGATCCCGTCGGGGTGGTCGCGTCCATTGCGCCCTGGAATTACCCTCTGATGATGGCGGCGTGGAAGCTCGCACCGGCGCTCGCAGCGGGCAACACCGTCGTGATCAAGCCGTCAGAGCAGACGCCGCTCACGATGCTGAAGCTCGCCGGTGCGCTGAACGACGCGCTGCCGAAGGGCGTGGTCAACGTCGTCTGCGGCCGCGGCGAGACGGTCGGCGCCCCGTTGGTGGCGCACCCTCGCGTGCGCATGGTCTCGCTGACGGGCGATGTGGCTACGGGGCAGAAGGTCCTTGCGGCGGCTGCCGGCACTCTGAAGCGCACGCACCTGGAACTCGGCGGCAAGGCGCCGGTCATCGTCTTCGCGGATGCAGACCTGGAATCGCTCGCCGCCGGAATGCGCGTATTTGGGTTCTACAACGCGGGCCAGGATTGCACCGCGGCCTGCCGGCTGTACGTGCAGGCCCCCGCGTTCGAGCGCGTCGTCGATGCTGTTACGCAGGCGGCCCGCACGCTCACCGTGGGCCTGCAGACCGATCGCGACGTCGAAATGGGGCCGGTCATCTCGGCGGAACACCGCGCTCGCGTTGCGGGCTTCGTGACGCGAGCGGCCACCGAGCGGCACATCACCGTGACGACCGGCGGACAGTCCCGGGCCGGGGCGGGCTTCTTCTACGAGCCGACGGTGATTGCGGGGGCGCGCCAGAGTGACGAGATCGTGCAGCGCGAGATCTTCGGGCCGGTGGTGACACTGACGCCGTTCACCGATGCCACACAGGTGGTGCGCTGGGCCAACGACTCCGAATACGGCCTGGCCTCCTCGGTCTGGACACGGGATGTCGGCTTGGCGATGCAGGTCGCCGCCCGGCTGCAGTACGGCTGCACCTGGATCAATACCCACGGGACCTTCGCCCGCGAGATGCCGCACGGCGGGTTCAAGCGCTCCGGCTACGGCAAGGACCTCTCGATGTATGCGCTCGAAGACTACACTGTGCCGCGACACGTCATGGTCAGGCTCGGCTGAGTCCCCCTGAGATCGCGGCGCCGGGTTACACGGCGCATCGTCATCGCGACCTGGCAGCGGGATGACTCCGGCGAGGTGAATAGCCGCCGGCGGTGCTCGAGTGTCTGCCATCAAAGGCTCGTGTCGATTCCCGCTCGTTGGTGTGCTTGGCTGCTGCCGGTATGCCGAGCACACGGCATTTGGGTCGAACGACTGGTGCGTGCTCCTGCGGAAGGCTGGGCTTCGCACTCAACGATCACCTGTGCGGTTCTCGCAGGCCGACGCCGCGGAACATGACTGTCTCATGTCCACTGGCATAGACCATCAACGGAACGACAATGCCCTCCGCCAGCATGGGAAGCCCAATGCGCACATGCCCGCACTGCAACGACGGCGACACGAAGGCTATTGCCACCCGCTGACCCAAGCTACGGGCGGTGCACCCGTAGGTCGCTGACCGACGCTACAAATCCGATAACACTCCGCGTCTTGACGAACGGCGCGCCCAGCAGGGTGTGACGGCCGATTCCGCGAGAAGGGTGCGGATCGATCCGGATGTCTCCTCTGATACAACGGCCAGTGGCGACCGGCGGAAGAGTACGTTTAACCCTCCCCAGTCCCGGAACCGGTCGGCCTTCACGGAAAACTTGACAAGTCACTCGCGACCGAATAGCGTGCCTGCACCAAATGTAAACGTTTACATCGCATCGTAAGCGCTGCAGCCATATAAAGGGGGGCATGCAAGACACTCGGCGAATCGCTGCTATGTCCAGCGACGGACGAGATCGCTTGCTTCACCCAAAGACCGTGACGTTCGTCCATACCGGACATCCATTTCGAACATCGAACTCAGTAGATACCTGCAACAAATTCGACCGTAGCCGTTAGGGGGGATTACGATGACCAGGCATTCGACCAACCGCAACCGCCTGATCGCGACCTTTGTCGCGTCCACATTGGCGGCAACGGCAGGAGTGCTCCTGCCACGCACCGCCATGGCCGCACTTTCCAATGCCACCCTCGAAGGCCACGCCACCCCAGGCACCAAGATTATCGCGACCAATATCGCGACGGGTGCGCAACGAGAAGCGACCGCCACGCGCTCCGGAACTTACACGCTGATCGGCCTGCCGCCGGGGCGTTACCGGGTGCAGGCAGGTAATCAGGTTCAGATTCTGGTCCTCAGTGTCGCCTCGACGGTAAATTATGATTTCACCAATACCGCGCTGCGCTCCGCGACATTGCAGCAGATCACGGTTACCGGTCATCGGCTCTTCAACATGCGCTCGCCGGAGGTCGGTGGACTAGTTTCACAGCGCACGATCCAGACCATACCCCAGCTGACGCGCAACTTCCTTGAGTTCGCCAACACAGTCCCGGGAGTGACTTTCACCGTCAACGGAAATGGCGACACCTCATTTCGGGGCGGCGCGATGCCAGCCGAAGACGCCAACGTATATATCGATGGCGTCAGCCTCGCGGATTACATCCAAGGCGGCATCGTCGGGCAATCCGGTCCGAACAAAAACCCCAATGACGGCGATCCGGGCAATCCCTTCCCGCAATCCGCCATTGCTGAATATCGCGTCATTTCGTCCAATTACAGCGCCAGATTCGGCCAAGTATCGAGCGCGGTGATCACGGCCAAGACGAAATCCGGAACCAACCAATTCCATGGTAGTTCCTTCGTCAGTTTCACGAACCAAAATCTGCGCGCGATGACGCCAGCAGAGGTCGCTTCTCCGCAATCCACAGACCCCAAGGCGCTCGGTGGAGAGAGCCTAGAATATGGATTTTCGGCGGGAGGTCCGATTATAAAAAACAAGCTCCACTATTTCTTCGCGTATGAGCACAAAAACCTCGCGCTCCCGAACACCGTCTATCCTGGAGTAGGCAACGGTGCGCCGTCCGAAGCTGCTCTTCAGACCATACTTCCTGCGAGTATCTGGTCGCAGTTTGGTCCCACGACGAATCCATTCAGCGAAAAGCTCCTTTTCGCGAAAATCGATTATGAGCCGACTGAAAACGATCGACTGGAGTTGTCGGAACTCTACCGGTTCGAAAGTCAGATCAGTGGCGCGGCTGGACAAACGGCAGCGTCCGCAGCTAATTCGCTAGAGAATCGCTTCAGTCGCGTCGGCTTGTACTGGCTCCATGCGCACGGGGACTGGACGAACCAATTCCGAATTGGGTACGAATCAGCGGGAGACAACCCGTTGCCTGCGTCCACTAAATCAATGATGACTTACCAGTGGTTTGGCGCCAATGGACAGACAACGCTCATAAACGCCAATGGCGAAAACGTCTACGCGCAATTCAAGAATAAGCAGACCGTGTGGAGTGCATCTGACAACTTCACCTTGGCGAATCTGAGCTGGATGGGCACGCACACGCTCGAGGCCGGAGTCACCTTCCATGACGCGAAGCTCTCGTATCAGGACGCTGGGCAGGGATCTGACGTCTATTATGCGGTCAACTCCAATGGAACCTACAGCACGCCATATCAGGTGACATACACTGCGCTTTACACCGGGAAGCAAGTGCTGGCCACGTCTAACGACAAGCAATTCGGCTTGTATCTTGAAGACAACTGGCATGTCAACCACCACCTAGAGTTCAATCTCGGTGTGCGCTACGACTACGAATCGACACCTGCCTGGCAGAATTTCGTTACGCCACAGGCGGTCGTGAATGGTCTCTACGGACCGTACGCGCCTGGATCCACTGAGACATATGCCCAGGCGCTCGCTCTCGGTGGCATCAATATCGCAAATTACGTCAGCAACGGACACAATCGGTCCCCTCAGAGCGGCATGATTCAGCCCCGCCTTGGGTTCTCGTACGACATTGAAGGAAATCAACGGTACGTCATTTTCGGCGGCTACGCCCGGGCGTACGACCGCAACGTGTTCAGCCTGATGTCTCTTGAACTCACAAAGTCGGCCCTGGCGGAGCCGACCGTCAATTTCTACAACGGTGGTTACAGCAACAATGGCTGTTTGACTGCCGCGAACGCCAGTCCTACATGTGTGGCCTGGAATCCGGCTTATATGAATCTCGCCAATCTGCAGTCGTTGAATACGACTGGGGTTGGTGAGGTAGACATGATTAACAACAACATCAAGAATCCGTATTCCGATCAGTTCAGCTTGGGATTTCGAGCTCGGCTCGGGGACTGGAACACCAGCTTGACGCTCGTCCAGATCGACAGTTACAACCGCATCATGGGCCATCTCGGTAACCGCACTGCAACTGGTGGGTATTTCGTGCCCAGTTCATGGGGGGCTGCGGGTGTCAATCCCGCATGGGGCGGGGTGCCGGGAACCACTGGAAATCTGGTCCTGTGGGACAACTATGGCAAGGACCGAAACCGCGAAGTGCTAGTCGAAGCGGACAAGCCGTACACGCGGGCATCCGGGTGGAGTGCAAGCGTCGCGTACACGTACTCAGACGCATACCAGAACGACTATTACTCCTATTTGACGAACAACGCGTACGCGTTCGACCTGCCGAAACTTTCGATGTATCCGTTTATTCCGTCCAGTGCAATCCCGAAGCATAAGCTTGTCCTCACTGGATCGATTAACGGCCCGTGGGGCATGATCTACGGTGCGGAATTGACGCTCGCCACGCCGGTGGGATTCGGAGCTGCGGCGCCCTGTCCGACGACGCTGCAGCAATGCAACGGATATTGGGACTATCCAATGACGGGCTACCCGCGCAACGCGCTATGGGAGCGGGAACTTGATGTTCAGGCAACCAAGGCGCTGAAATTTCCATGGTATGGGATGCGAGGGTACATTCGCATGGACATCTTGAACGTGTTCAACACGGCAACCTACACAGCGGCAACCTTTAACCCAACCCTCGGCGGAGGACAGGTGCCACAATACGTGACCAACGGACCTATCAATGGGGTTCCGTTGACCCTGAAGCTTACCGCTGGAGTTTCTTGGTAAACAGCCATGAACGAACGCAGCGTCCGTCGTCTAGTCATTGTCGGTGGAGGTACCGCCGGCTGGATGGCCGCGACGGCGCTGCGCCGCCTGTTGTATCCGGGACTTTCCATCGATGTGGTGGAATCAGAAGACATTGGTATCATCGGTGTCGGCGAGGCGACCATACCGCCGTTTCGCATGCACAACGCTTTGCTCGGGATCAATGAACGCGACTTCGTCTGTGCCACTCAAGCAACCTTCAAACTAGGTATCGAGTTTCGCGACTGGGCGCGACTCGGTGATTCCTACTTTCATGGGTTCGGTAAATTGGGCGTCGACCTGGACGGACAGCCTTTCCACCAGTATTGGACGCGCGCCGCAGCGGCCGGACTCGCGGAAGACATAGGATCGTATTCGTTCAATGTTGTTGCAGCTCGGCAAGGGCGGTTCATGCCCACGCCCTCTGACGCACCAAACGACACGCCGCTGCAAGATATCAGCTACGCCTACCATTTTGATGCTGCACTGTACGCGCGATTTCTGCGCCGATTCGCGGAGAGCGAAGGAGTGCGCCGCATCGAGGGAAAAGTGGTGGATGTGCGAATGAACCCAGGGTCAGGCTTCATCGAGGAACTCGTGCTGGAAGACGGCAGGGTGGTTGCCGGCGACCTGTTCCTGGATTGCACGGGGTTTCGTGGTCTGCTCATTGAACAGCATCTTCATGCTGGATACGAAGACTGGTCGCATTGGCTGCCGTGCGATCGGGCCTGGGCGGTGCCCTGCGAAAATGTGGTGCCACCTACGCCGTATACACGCGCGACCGCACGACCCGCCGGGTGGCAATGGCGGATCCCGCTGCAGCACCGAGTGGGCAACGGCCATGTGTTCAGCAGTCGAGACATGAGCGAAGATGAAGCGGCTGCAATGCTTCTGGCCAATCTCGAGGGCGCGCCGCTGGCGGAACCGAAACTGATTCCCTTCTGCGGTGGCAAGCGTAGGCTCAGCTGGGTGCGCAACGTGGTGGCCATCGGCCTGTCTGGCGGTTTCCTCGAACCGCTGGAGTCGACCGCAATTCACCTGGTGCAGACATCGATCGCAAAGCTGGCATTGCTTTTCCCCGAACGCGACTGCAGTGAGGCCCTTCGCAACCGTTACAATGCGCAGATGGACGAGGAATTCGAGTGCGTGAGGGACTTTCTAATCTTGCACTACCACGCAACGGAACGCGACGATACGCCTTTTTGGAGCAGATGCCGGACCATGGAAATCCCGCCATCCCTTAAGGAGCGACTCGCGTTGTTCCGGGATAGTGCGCGAATCTTGCTGCGCAGCGACGAATTATTTACGACGGTCAGTTGGGCGCAGGTCATGTTAGGACAACGCATAGAGCCGCGCAGGTATCCTCCGGTGATCGACCGCCTGAGCGATGCAGAGCTCAAGAAATTCGTCGATCACGTGAAATCCGTCATCAGCAGCTGCGCAGCAGTCCTCCCCCCGCATGAGGCGTTCATTGCGCGGCACTGTCGGGCGTCTCCGCTCAACTGAGTGCGAATGTCGCAGTTTTGGCACATCGCTCTTGGTAATTCCCCGCACACAAAGAATTCGCTGCAACGATTCATTTCCGTCATGGGC
Organism: Pseudomonadota bacterium; assembly: GCA_021851405.1. Classification (GTDB taxonomy): domain Bacteria; phylum Pseudomonadota; class Gammaproteobacteria; order Steroidobacterales; family Steroidobacteraceae; genus 13-2-20CM-66-19. The sequence continues at coordinate 55,098 of JAJZDW010000001.1, read as the reverse complement.
CTTCGACTGCGCGCACGGCGCGACTTGTGTATCGATTTAAGGCGTGTCAAAGGGATGCGATGCTTGACGTCGCATCGGACTGATCTATCGTACCGATCCGCCTGTTTGATCCAAGGGATATGAAGTTGGCTATCAGCATTAGGGATGTAGCGAAATTCGCCGGAGTGTCGACCGCAACAGTCTCCAGAGTCATGAACAGCTCTGGCGGAGTCACGGAGTCGGCGCGTCAGGCCGTTTTGCGCGCCGCTCGTGAGCTCAACTACGTTCCACACGCCGCTGCGCGCGCTCTGATCACCGGCAGAACTCGCACGATTGCGGTACTGCTGCCGGACATGCATGGTGCATTCTTTTCGGAATTGATCAGGGAACTCGATCAGTGCGCGTACGCGCACGGACAGAGTCTTCTGGTTGCAAGTCTACATGGGCGCTTGGCAGAGGCGCAAAAAGTCATCGCGTTGATTCACGGGCAGGTCGACGGCATCATTCTTATGGCGCCGTTCATCGACGCGCAAACCAGTCTCGCTGAACTGCCCTTGACGGTGCCCACCGTACTACTCAATGCGCCGGGGCCTCTCCGAGGCACGCCGGTGATCACGATTGATAACGCAGGGGGAGCGCGGCAGGTAGCGAAACACTTCGCGGCGCTCGGTTATAAAGAAGTCGTACACATCGCGGGACCCACCGACAATTTCGACGCAGTGGAGCGGGCGCGAGGATTCCATGCGGCAGCGCGCCAACTAGGATTGGTAGTGGAACGCGATATCGCTGGAGATTACTCAGAAGAGGCTGGGCGCGCGGCAGGTTTGCGCATTGCTAAGCGCGCGAAATTGCCGCGCGCGATTTTTGCGGCAAACGACAACATGGCCGTCGGCTGCCTCGAGGTACTGATCGGCGCTGATATCAATGTTCCGCGAGAAATCGCAGTCGCAGGCTTCGACGACATTCCAATCGCGCGTTTCACAGCGCCGCCACTGACGACGGTGCGTCCGCCAGTGGCGCAGCAGGGCGTTGAGGCCTTTGAGTGGCTGGTCGCCGCGATCAACCGTAAAGAGAAGTCTCCGCTACCTCCCGGACCGCACGCTCAGGCGCTGCCGACTCGGCTGGTTGTCCGCGGGTCGACAGTGTCGCATGACGCACCGGACAAGGAGCGTAACGATGCGCGGAGTCGATCTAAGTGAGCGACAAATGCAATGACGCCGATGCCTTTAGCTATTGCCGCGGATCAAACGGTATAGCGCCGGCTTACGCGAGTGAATGTTTTGGCGATCATGCCAATACTCGCGCCGCGATTCCATGTGCAGAATGGGGCACACCCAGTCCGGGAATCGAGCACGCCACTCTGCAGGCAAGAACGCGTACTGTGAGGTGTGCAATGCTGCGACACGTATCGAGCGGAATGCGAGCACATTAAAGTGGCCCACGCGGTCGGCAAGTAGGTGCGTCGACGCCGAACAGGAGCGCGTGACAGTTGCACCTGCGATGAGATGCACACATCCCTGCAGATCGTGACCGTTAGTCTCCGAAAACTTGCCGCGATATTCTGCTTGGTGGTAGCAGCCGGGATACTAGGAGGGTGCACAAGGGCAGCATGTGGACTGCACGTCTGGGCGATGGGTTCAGAAGCCGACGCGTTGCAGCGGATGGCGGCGAACTTCGAACGGAAGCACGAACGAGCGCGTGTCTGTGTCGAAAATCTCGCATGGAGCTCCGCCCAAGTGCGTTTGGTCTCCGCAGTCGCGGCAGGTGACCCGCCAGATATCGCCCAGGTGGGGAATACTGACCTTGCGACGCTCGTCACTTTACATGCAGTGATTGCCCAGCCGCCGGTCGCTCCCGATTTTTTCCCGGGGGCGCTCAATGTGACCCGCTTCCACGGGAAATACTACGGAACACCCTGGTACGTCGATACTCGACTGCTCTTCTATCGGCCCGACATCCTACGCCGAGCGGGGTTTGCGCGCCCCGCGAGAACCTGGACTGATTGGTTGAAGCAAATGCAAGCGGTACGGCGCGTCCTCAAGCGAGGCCAGTATCCGCTGCTTGCGCCAATCAACGAATATGCATTTCTCGAGGTGCTCGCGCTGCAGCAGCAGACGCCTGTGTTGCGAGATGACGCTCGCTACGGAAATTTCGACAATCCCGAATTTCGCGCCGCACTGACATTCTACAAGAATCTGTTCACACAGGGTCTGGCGCCTCCCATCGCCGATCACCAGCTGATCAATTTGTGGTGGCAGATGGCACGCGGCGACTTCGTGTTTTATGTCTCTGGGCCATGGAATATCGGAGAATTTCGCCGTCTACTTCCCCCCAAGGACGAAGGTCTGTGGATGACGGCGCCCATGCCAGGTCCGCACGGACCGGGGGCCTCTCTGATTGGGGGTTCGGATTTCGTTATCTTCCGGACCTCGACACGCAAGAGGCTCGCCACAGCATTCATTCGCTACATGTTGGAGAATCGACAACAGATATATCTGTACAAACTTACTGGTGATCTGCCCGCGCGACGCGGGCCGTGGGCGCTGCCACCGTTGGCCGGCGACGTCAAGTTGCGGGCGTTCCGACGTCAACTTGAACACGTGAGCTCCTTTGAGGCGATCCCGGAGTGGGATGAAATCATGGACGGCATGCGGCGGGCCGCGGAACAGGTGATCATCGGAGGGCAGTCGGTTCGCGCGGCAACCCGCAATCTCGACAGAAAGGTAAATAATTGGCTGGCCGCCCGGCGCCAAATCATGGCGAAAGATAAGACTCAAGCCCCCATCCGCTCAGGCATGTCGGCCCCATGAAATCGATAAGCGGTCCATTGTTCGTTCTGCCGGCGCTGGCGCTCATCGCGCTGTTCGTCCTCATTCCGTTTCTCGGGGTGCTTGGGCTCAGCATGACGAATTTCGATATCTACGTCCTCGCCAGTAGTGCCAATCTCCACTTCATCGGCGGCGCAAATTATGTTCACCTCTTTCACGATCAGGCGGCGTGGCAGGCTCTGGAAACAACGTTGACCGTAGTACTTGCCGGGGTCCCGGCGACCCTCGCGCTCTCTCTGATTTGCGCCCTGATGATTGAGTCTATTGCGCCACGTTGGCGTGGGCTGTTCCGGACGGCATTCTTTCTGCCCGTCGTCTGTTCGACGGTGGCGGTAGCAATCAGTTGGCGGTATCTACTCAACACGCACTACGGACTTATTAATCACTTGCTCGTCGCCGTAGATCTGCCTGCTCTGAATTGGCTCGGATCACCTACGCTCGCGGTCATCGCGATCACCGTAGTGGTGGTATGGAAGGGCTTCGGCTACGGCATGATCATCCTCGCGGCGGCGCGCCGGGAAATCCCAGAAGAGCTATACGACATTGCGCGAATCGAGGGAGCAGGCGTCAGGCAGCAGCTGCTTAGCATCACGGTACCGATTCTCGCGCCAACCCTCGGACTGCTGGCGCTCCTTGACGTAGCGGGTTACTGGCAACTGTTTGCCGAACCGTATGTCTTGACTCAAGGCGGGCCGATGGGGAGCACCATGAGTCTTCTCTTGCTCATGTACGATCGCGGATTTCGCTGGTGGCGCTGGGGAGTCGCCAGTGCGCTCGCCATGATTTTAACGGTCATCATGTGGTTGTTCGTGTGGCTGCAGCGTCATACCAAGACGTCCTGGCGGGAAGGCTGACGTGAGGATAAAAGCCTTGGCCGTGCGTACGTTCCTCTACGGCTCTCTGTCAATCTTGGCGATACTGACGCTGTTTCCCCTACTGTGGGTCACGTCCATTGCCTTCATGCGCTCGCCAGAGCAATCGGCGGGAACGCCGCCGCTATGGCCGAGGCATCCGACGCTGCACAACATCGTGAACATCATCCAGCGCGAGATGCTGGGCCATTATTTTCTAAATTCTTTAATCGTGGCGGTCGCAACCACGGTTTTGTCGACATTCGTTGCCGGGTTGGCGGGGTACGCGCTAGCGCAAGTGCGGTTTCGCGGGCGGCGAATCATTTCGTGGATCGTGCTATTCGCCGTCTTGATTCCAAGCCAAGCGCTGGTGCTCCCGCTATTTGAAATGTTCAGGGAAGTACACCTGATCAATCATTATGCCGCCCTCATACTTCCAGCAGCGGCAAACCCGGTCAGTATCGTTCTCATTCAGGCATACATGCGGGGCATCCCGGCAGAAATTCTAGACGCTGCGCGGATGGATGGAGCTGGAGAATGGCAAACATTCTTCTATGTGGTGGTGCCAATGATGGCGCCCATGCTGGCGGCGCTCGCAGTATTAACGTTCGTCGTGAGCTGGAATGATTTCATGTGGCCAATGATCGCAATGCAGAAAGCCAGCATGCAAACCTTGCCGGTGGCTCTGGCGTCGATTGACCGAGAGCACTATCAGGAAATCGGCTTGATGGCGGCCGGAGCAACGGTGACGATTCTGCCCATGATGGCGATATTTGTTGCTTCGCAACGCTACTATCTGCGCTCGGTAGTTGCCGGAAGCTTGGCTGACTGAAATGGCCAGCCTGGAACTCAGTCACGTGTACAAGGTCATCGGTGGTCGCCAGACGGTGCTGCACGACATTAATCTCATCGCTCACCACGGGGAGCTGATTTCAGTTGTGGGTCCTTCGGGTTGTGGGAAATCGACCTTATTGCGCAGCATCGCTGGGTTGGAGGAAATCACGTCCGGGGACATATTCATCGGTGGTCGGCGCGTCAATGACCTGCAGCCGCAGCAGCGGCGCATTGCGATGGTGTTTCAGAATCACGCACTCTACCCCCACATGACGGTCTATCAGAACCTTGCGTTCGGATTGCGCGCGCGACGCGTTGCACGGTCGGTGGTGGAGACGCGAGTGCGCCGCACGGCTGTGCGGTTGGGGTTGGAGGCGCTGCTCGGCCGATATCCGCGCGAGCTCTCCGGAGGACAAAGACAGCGAACCGCGCTCGGACGCGCTATGTTGCGCGATCCAGAGGTGTTCTTGCTTGATGAGCCGCTGTCCAGCCTCGACGTTCCGTTGCGCTCGGAGATGCGCCGTGAGCTGATGGCTTTGCATAAATCTCTTGGTATGACGATGGTTTATGTGACGCACGACCAATCTGAGGCGCTCTCCTTGGGTGAGCGGGTGGTGGTGCTGTCGGCGGGAAAGGTTCAGCAAGTCGATACGCCGCAGGAAATTTATGGAAACCCGCTGAATCGCTTTGTCGCGGCGTTCGTTGGCTGGCCGCCGATGAATTTCCTCAGCAGCGAAATTCTTGGCACGAGCGCAATGGATCTGCAGAACGTAGAGTACGGGGTTCGGCCCGAGCGGCTGATGCTGCAGCAGCATGCAGCGGATGATCTGTCCGTGTCCGGCAGAATAGAGTGCATTGAGTCTTTGGGCGGAGTGTGGCAGATCGAGATCATTCACAATGGCGCGCGCCTCATTGCCCGAGTTCCGCCCGATGCTGCGCTCCGGCAGGATGAGGAGCTTCGTTTGTGGTTCGGGCGAGCGGACCTTTACGCATTCCACAAAACAACTGGAGCACGCGTTAAAGTGCAACGATGAACACGCGAGCATTGGCATTTATGGTATCGCTAAATAGATCGGCATCGTTCTTGGTCCGACGTCGCGGAGGGATTTTCATGAAGCGCACGGTTCTATCGCTACTGCTTTTCATAGCGGCATATTGGGGTTGTGCCAGCGCTCGCGTGCCGGCAGCGACTCGCCGGCCAGATCCGTCGCGGGAGACATTGCGTATCGATGCGCACGCGCGGGGGCAGCGCTTTCCGCATTTCTGGGAACACATGTTCGGCTCCGGCAGGGCGGTGCTTGTTCTGCGCGCGAACTATCAGCGCGATCTCGCCACGATGAAAGCTGCGACCGGCATTCGCTACGTGCGATTTCATGGCCTTCTCGACGATCATGTCGGACTCGCGGATGGGCACCCGGCGGTGTTCTATGACCGTTATGCCCGAAACCCGAACGTTAAGCCGGCTACTGCGCCGTACAATTTCTCCTATGTTGATCAGATTGAAAATGCGCTTCTCGCGCACGGCGTGCGACCGTACGTAGAGCTGGATTTCATGCCGACTTCGTTGGCCAGCAACCCGAAGATGCGACAGAGCTTTTGGTATCACCCAAATGTTTCACCACCACGCAGCTACGCCGCGTGGGATGACATGGTGAGAGCACTTGCGCGCCATTTCATCAAACACTATGGGATTACTGAAGTATCGAAATGGTATTTTGAAGTCTGGAACGAGCCGAATCTGAGCTTCTGGGGAGGCGTCCCCAAACAGAGCACATATTTCAAATTATATGACGATACTGCGCGCACGCTGAAGAGCGTTAACAGCCGATTGCGCGTGGGCGGTCCGGCAACTGCGCAGGCCGCGTGGATTACGGCGTTTTTACGCCACGTGGCGAAAGTGCATGCGCCGATCGACTTCGTCAGTACACATGTCTACGGCAACGATACTGCGCAGCACGTTTTCGGCAAAGAGGAGCGCGTCAGTCGACGCACGATGGTATGCCGTGCGGTCCGTAAGGTGCACAACGAAATTGCGCGCTCACCGTATCCCCATCTGCCGCTCATTCTCTCGGAGTTCAACGCCAGCTATAGCAATGAGCCGGACGTCACCGACACGCCCTACATGGGGCCTTGGATGGCGAGTACGATTCGTCAGTGCGACGGACTGGTGCACTCGATGAGCTATTGGACATTCTCCGATGTATTCGAGGAAGGCGGGGTGGTGCGCAAACCGTTCTACGGCGGATTCGGTCTGATTGCCGAAGACGACATCCCGAAGGCGTCATTCAATGGATTCGTGTTGCTGCACAAACTCGGCCACGAGCGGCTGGAGCCGAAGGTTCGTTCGGCCCTGATTACACGGAAGCGCAATGGTTCGCTGGTCCTGGCGTTGTGGGACTATTCGCCGCCCGATGGCTCCGGTCCGCATTACACGCCTCCACCGGCACATCGCGCCCATCGACTGTTCGACATCAGCGTGCGGGATTTCCCGCCGGGCGCCCGTGGCTACCTTTGGCGGGTTGATGATCGACACAGTAATGCGCTGCGCGCGTTTGATGAGATGGGCCGGCCGCGCTGGCCGACGCGGGCGCAGATCGCCGTGCTTCGCGCGGCCGGCCGGTTAGCGCCGCCGAGTCCGATCCGGCTCAAGAACGGGCACATTGCAGTGAGAGTGCCTCAGCACGGTTTGGCTTTGCTGCTGCTTAATCGTGGCTGACACGAGGTGATGGCGATGACAACTCAAGTTCACGCAGGTCGCGACCGCGGGTCTCGCGGCCGTAGCGGGCAATCAAGACCAGGGCGAGGAGCACTGGCACGGCAATCACGGCGGCGGATACACGCAGCGTCGGAACCAGAGCCAGTGCGCTGAGGCCCTGGCAGATCAGGCCGCCCGCCTTGCTGCAACCGGCCACCCAGCCGGTGGCGCGGCCACGGATGCGCAGCGGGTAGCTTTCGGCCGAATAGGGCAGCAAGACGGAAATGACGCCGGTCGACCCGACCAGCAGCAGCACCAGTGCAAGCAGCGGATTACTCGCAGTTGAGAGCCCGCTGTGCTGAAGAACCAGCGCGATGACTCCGGCTGCCGTGATCAAGGTCATGACCAGCAGGGCGCCCTTGGTGCTCCAGCGCGCATAGAGTGCGGCGGCAATGACGACGACTGGGGCGGCAAGGAGCGACGAGCGGGTGATCAAGGTGGCGGCGAGCGCCATGTTGCGACCCGCGGCGATCAGCTCTCCTGGTAACCACAGCAGGAGCCCGAAATTAACGAAACCCCAGGCGAGACCGGCGACGGTGAGCGCCACCGTCGTGCCGAGGAAGCGTCGCTCGGCGGGAGGCAGGCTCGAATGATCGACAGTGGCCTCCTCGTCCCAGGCTTCGGTGTGTGTGATCACCACGCAGCCGAAACGCTTGAAGGTCGCACGGGCTTCGTCCGGGCGGCCGATATGGATCAGGAAGCGCGCGGATTCCGGTATCAACGGCGAGAGGGCGATCAGCAGTAGGCCCGAGGGCAGGTTGAGGAACCACATGATCCGCCAGCCGAACTGCGGTTGCAGCAGCGCGGAGAACCCCGATGCGGCGAGGTATCCGCCGAGCGCACCGATGCCCCCGACGAGCACGAGGCTCCACCCGCGATGCCGGGTCGGCATGATTTCCGCGAGCAACGCGTACGCTACCGGCAGCAGACCACCGGCGGCGGCACCCATCAGGAAGCACATGAATACATTCCAACCGAATGATGGCATGGCTCCGCAGATCGAGGTGCCGATGAACATGACTGCGGCAAGCAAGAGCGTGGCACGCCGGCCGTAGCGATCCGCGAGCGTTCCCCACAGGAATGATCCGAATGTCGCACCGGTGAGCGCCGACAGCGGTAGCAGCGAAACAGCTGCCGCGCTGAGGCCGTACTCGCTGCGCATACCTGGAATGACAAATCCGAGCGAGCTGACTTTCATGATGTCGACCACGAGCGCGATCGCGAGCGCTCCGCAGGCCGCCCAATGCCATCGATTGAGCGGGGCGTCCTCCGGAGCCACGACGTGTTCGCGAATCACGGTGCGCTGAAGTACGGGCTGTTTGGGCAGCAGTCCGTAAATCGCCGCTGCGATGCCCGTCAGGATGCACGCCATGCCCCAAAGCATCGGGGCACTCATCGGCATGCCCGCCATTCGATAATGCGTGCTGCGCGCCATGAGGAATGCCGGCAGATGCAGCAGCACGCCGATAACGACACCGAGCGCACCCAGCCAGAACGCACTCGAACTGCGCCGATCGGCGAATCTGAACCCGTCGCTCAAAGGTATCTCCTGCAAGGTGGGATCGGCCACTTACGCCGCACCCGCCGTCCCCGCGCAACCCATGATGTCGTTGGACCGTCGGTTCGCGTCCGCACCGCTCATCCCTCAGCGCAGCACGATGAGCAGATCCTTCGGATCGACCTGCTGGCCGGGCTTGACGAGAATCTCGGCGACTTCGCCGTCCATCTCCGCCCGAACCTGCGTTTCCATCTTCATCGCCTCGAGGCTCACCAGGACATCGCCGCGGACCACCTTGCGTCCCACGCTGACCGCGATGGTCGCCACGGCGCCCGGCATCGGCGCACCGACCTGCTTCGCATCCCCCGGAACGGCTTTGCGCTGCGGCGGTCGTTTGGCGACCTGGCTGCGGTCCGCGACGCGCAGCGTGCGCGGCTGACCATTCAGTTCCATGAACACCGTTCGGGTGCCGTCCTCGTGGACCTCGCTGCAGGCCACGTAGCGCACGAACAGCCGCTTGCCGCGCTCGAGGTCGATGCTGATCTCCTCGCCCGGCTCCATGCCGTAGAAAAACACCGAGGTCGGCAGCATGCCGACGTCGCCGTAGCGGGAGCGTTCCGCGGCGTAATCGAGCCAGACTTTCGGATACATCAAATATGAGGCCAAGTCGTCGTCGCTGACGGTGCGCGGCGTAGCCTTCTGGATCTTGACGCGTTCGGCCTCCAGATCGACCGGCGGCATCGAGGCACCCGGTCGCTGCGCGAGTGGCGCGGCGTCCTTGAGCACCTTGTGCTGCAGTGCAGTGGGGAACCCCCCGTACGGTTGACCGAGGTCCCCGTGGAAGAAACTCACCACCGATTCCGGGAACGGCACATCGACACTCGGGTCCAGCACCTGCTCGCGAGTCAGACCGCTGGTGACCATCAGCAGCGCCATGTCGCCCACGACTTTCGAGCTCGGGGTGACCTTGACGATGTCGCCGAACAACTGGTTGACGTCCGCATACGCCTGGGCCACCTGCGGCCAGTGGGCACCGTCGATGCCGAGCGCGCGCGCCTGCTCACGCAGGTTGGTGAACTGTCCGCCGGGCATGCCGTGCACGTATACCTCGGAGGCGCCGGCGCGGATATCGCTTTCGAACGCACAATACAGCCGCCGGACCTGCTCCCAGTACGAGGAGAGTATGCGCAGGTTCGCCGGCTCGATCCCTGGGTCGCGCGGGCCGTGCCGCAGCGCCTCGACGATCGAGCCGAGGTTCGGTTGCGAGGTGAGCCCGCTCATCGCATCGATGGCGCCGTCGATGGCGTCCGCGCCGGCCTCTACCGCTGCCAGCACGCTTGCGGCCGCAATGCCGCTGGTGTCGTGGGTGTGGAAATGCACCGGCAGGCCGGTCTCCTCCTTCAGCGCCTTGACGAGCGTAAAGGCCGCGCGCGGCCGGCACAGTCCTGCCATGTCCTTGATGCCGAGCACGTGCGCCCCGGCGGCTTTCAGATCCCGGGCGAGACGCAGGTAGTAATCGAGCGTGTACTTTTTCTCGTGCGGGTCACTGAGATTGCCGGTATAGCAGATCGCGGTTTCGCACAGTCGGCCGCTCTCGAGCACCGCGTCGATGGCAACGCGCATGTTCTCGACCCAGTTGAGTGAATCGAAGATGCGGAACACATCGATGCCGCGTTCGGCGGCCTGCTTCACGAAGAAGCGCACCACGTTGTCCGGATAATTGGTGTAGCCGACCGCGTTGGCCGAACGCAGCAGCATCTGCAGCAGCAGATTCGGCATCCGCTCGCGCAGCACCGCAAGTCGCTGCCAAGGGTCCTCGCGTAGAAAGCGCATCGCCACGTCGAAGGTTGCCCCACCCCAACACTCCACCGAGAACAGCTGCGGCGTCAGGCTGGCGTAGTAGGGCGCGATCGCGGCCATGTCGAAGGTACGCATGCGCGTGGCGAGCAGCGACTGGTGCGCGTCGCGCATCGTCGTGTCGGTGAGCAGCACGCGCTGCTCGGCGAGCATCCAGCGGGCGAAGCCCTCCGGGCCGAGCTCATCGAGTTTCTGCTTGGTGCCGGCCGGCGCCGCCGCCGGCGGCACGGGCGGCAGCTTCGGCTGCTCGATCCGCTCCGGTCGTGGCCGGGCGCGGGTCTCGGCATTGCCGTTGACGATGGTCTCGGCGATGTGGGTGAGGATGCGGCTAGCGCGATCGCGCTTGCGCGGCCAGTGAAAGAGCTCCGGCGTCTCGTCGATGAATTTGGTGGTGTAGGAGCCGTCGGCGAAGCGCCGGTGAGTGATGACCTGATCGAGGAACCGCAGGTTGGTCACCACGCCGCGGATACGAAACTCCCACAGAGCGCGGTGCATGCGCGCGATCGCTTCTTCCGGGGTCGAGGCCCAGGCGGTGACCTTCACCAGGAGCGAATCGTACGAACGGGTGATGATCGCACCGGTGTAGGCGGTGCCGGCATCGAGCCGGATGCCAAAGCCGGCGGGGCTGCGGTAGGCGCTGATCTTGCCGTAGTCCGGAATGAAGTTGTTCTCCGGATCTTCGGTCGTCACCCGGCACTGCAGGGCGTGCGCCTGGATGCGGATGTCCTGTTGCGCCGGCACGCCGCTCTCGCTCGTGCCGAGGCGCGCCCCTTCGGATATGCGGATCTGCGCTTTGACCAGATCGATTCCGGTGGCGCATTCGGTCACGGTGTGCTCGACCTGGATGCGCGGATTGACCTCGATGAAGTAGAACTTGCCGCTCTCGGCATCCTGGAGGAACTCCACGGTGCCGGCATTGCGGTACCGGGCGGCGCGGCCGATGGTCAGCGCCGCCTGGCAGATCTCCTCGCGCTGCGCCGCCGTCAGAAACATCGCCGGGGCGCGCTCAACGACCTTCTGGTTGCGCCGCTGCACGGTGCAGTCGCGTTCGAACAGGTGCACCAGGCCGCCGTGGGCGTCCCCGAGGATCTGCACCTCGACGTGGCGCGCCCGACGCACCAGCTTCTCCAGGTACACCTCGTCGTTGCCGAACGCGGCCTTCGCTTCCCGTCGCGCGAGCGGCAGGAGTTCCTGAAGCTGTTGATCGCTCTCGATCACACGCATGCCGCGACCGCCGCCGCCCCAGCTGGCCTTGAGCATGACCGGATAGCCGATCTGCTGCGCGAGGCGCATGCACTCGGGAAGTGTCTCGGGCAGTGGCGCGGTGGCCGGCATGACCGCGACACCGGCCTGCTCGGCGAGATTGCGCGCTGAGACCTTGTTGCCGAGCAGGCGCATCGTTTCGGGCTGCGGGCCGATGAACACGATGCCCTCGCGCGCGCAGCCCGCCGCGAACTCCGGATTCTCCGAGAGGAACCCGTAACCCGGATGCACCGCATCGACGCGCGCCTCGCGGGCCACGCGCAGGATGTCCTCGATGTCCAGATACGCCTCGATCGGGCCCTTGCCCTGACCGACCAGGTAGGCCTCGTCGGCCTTGGTGCGGTGCAGCGAGAAGCGGTCCTCGCGTGAATAGATCGCCACGGTCCGCAGTCCGAGTTCGTTCGCGGCCCGCATCACGCGAATGGCAATTTCGCCCCGATTGGCGATGAGAATGCTGCGAATTCTGTGTGGCATGCGTTCGTTCACCGGTAAAATCCGTCCCGATCATAACGGCTGCAGGCGCGCTGCGCGCGGGGTACTCGTTCTATATGTATGCCATTGCGATTCATGGGGGCGCCGGAGCGCTACCCGCACACGGACTGTCGAGCGAGCGGCAGCGGCTCTACCATGACGGGCTCGCCGCGGCGCTCGATTGCGGCTATGCCGTGCTCGAGCGGGGCGGCTCGAGTCTCGAGGCCGTCACGGCCGCGGTGCGTACCCTGGAGGACGATCCGCTGTTCAACTCGGCTCGCGGCGCGGCGCTCACCCGCGAGGGCGGCGCGGAGCTCGACGCGGCGCTAATGGATGGGCACACCCTGCGCGCCGGGGCGGTCGCCACGGTGCGGCACGTGAAGAATCCGATCGAGCTGGCGCGCCGCGTGATGGAAAAATCCCGCCACGTGCTGCTGGTCGGCGCCGGCGCCGAGGAATTCGCGCTCGAGGAAGGCCTCGAGCTCGTGCCAAACACCTATTTTCGCACCGCCGAGCGCCATGCGGAACTCGAGCACCTGCGCAGCGGGCGCAGCGTTTCGGAGTTGATGCCCTCATCGCAGGGTACGGTCGGCGCCGTCGCCCGCGATGCGGCCGGCCATCTCGCCGCAGCCACCTCGACCGGTGGCATGGCCAACAAGCGGCCCGGGCGGGTCGGCGACTCGCCCATCATCGGCGCCGGCACGTACGCGAAGGACGGGGTATGCGCGGTATCTGCGACCGGGCACGGGGAGTACTTCATGCGCCTAGTCGCCGCCCACCACATCGCTGCGTCGGTGGAGTATCGGGGCGTCGACCTGGCTGCGGCGGTGCGCGAGACTCTGCACGAGCGCTTGCGTGACCTGGGCGGCACGGGCGGCATCATCGCGGTGGATGGCGAGGGGCGGATCTGCCTCGACTTCAGCACCGAGGGGATGTTCCGCGCCGCCCGCGACTCGACCGGGCTGCGCGTGGTGGCGAGCGGCGCCGCCGAGCGCTGACCCGGCGCTCCACCGCAGCCCAGCCCCCCCCGGCGGTGGCCCGAAAGGCCACCGCCGGGGGGGCGGTGCGCGTCGTGCCCTTCAGAGTGCGTCGTGCCCGCTGTGACGGAGGGCGGCGGCGGTCTCCGCGGCCAACAGCCGCATTCCCTGAACGCGTGCGCGCTGGTGCGCAGCACCGCCCTCGGCGGCGCCCTGCAGCAGCTCTGCCCACAGCTCCGGGGTGTTCAGCCAGCGCGGGCGCAGCCATGTCCACAAGCGCTGGCCCAGCTGATGGGCGCCGAGCACGCTGCGCGCTGCGAGCCACTCGGCGCACAGCGGGTGCATGCCGAGCACCAGGCGCGCCTGGACGGCGTGGCGGCGGGCGAGCGACCATGCGTAGACGAACACCAGTTCCGTGGCCGAGACTGCTTGCGTTACGGTGAACACGCGCTCATAGGCGGATTCCGGCGGCAGGTCATTGATCTGGCGTGCAAGGTCAAGGTTCTGCCAGCGATGCGGATCGGCGAAACCCGCATCGAACAACAGGTACGGGTACGCGGCCGCGCGCCGCCGGGCCGGTCCATCGAGCGCCAGCCACCCCTCGGCGATCTGCTGCGCGGCGCGGTGCGGGCTGCCCGCACGCGCCTGCTCGGCGAGCACCTGGAAGCAGAATCCGTTCAGTTCGGGCAGCGCCTCGATCACTTCCCGCGGTGGTCCTGCAACCCATGGACCGTGCCCGTCGCGAGTATCCCATTCGTGGTCGGACATCACGCATCCTCCTTGTGACCTTCGTTTGACCCTCGTCCCGGCACCGATGGTAGCGCTCCCGCGGCCGGCTGCACCCCTGCATTTGCATTAAATTTCGAAGATTCGCGCCATTGCGCCCGGCGCGCAAAGGCCGACAATGGCGTTCTGGGGGGAATGCACGGCACGGTTCGACCGGGAAGGAAGCGCCATGCGTATCGTCGAGGATCGCTACGAGGGGGAGCTTGAGAGCTTCCATTTGGCGCTGCGCTTCGTGCGCTACGAGGCGCGCACCCGCACCATCCGCACCTTCACCGGGCTCACCGATCACCGCATCCGCAAGCTCTGGCAGCGGTATTGCGGCGGTGCGCGCGAATTACCGCGCCATCGCGGCAAGTCCCCGCAGCAGGCCGGCTTTTTCACCCGCTCGGCGCGGGTACGCCTGGAGGCCTCGCTGCTCGCCGCGGCGTACTGCGCCTGCGGTCTGGCCCGCGAGGAGCCCGTCGTACGGCGGGCCCGACCCGCCGCCGGGGGGCTGCGGGTCGGAACGCTGCTCTGCGACATCTATGACTACTACCGCACCCTGGTGCCCGAGCCGGCAATCTCATTCGAGCATGCGGTATTCCTCGCCGAGTGCCTGCGCGGGGGCGAGCAGCTCACGGTGCGCCGCTGCGCCAAGTGCCACGGTCCGATGGTCCTCGAGCGCTTCCCGATTCGCCGCCGCTGGTGCGATCATTGTCTTCCTCTCAAAGGAGCCCGGACCCCGCGCGGCGCCTGAACGCATCGCAGCTTCGCTATGAATCCCGTTCGCCCGAATTTCTTCGCCGGCACGTATATCGACCGTCGCACCGAGGTGCGCGAGGAGGCCGACTGGCTGGAGCGCGCATTGGCCGATCCGCACTGCCAGTTCCTGCTTGCGCGCGGCACGCGCCAGCTAGTGCACGCTGCGCCGCAGCCGCATGTCGCGTTCGTGTCCGGCCGCCACCCGGCGGTGGCGGCGGCCGAGCCGGAGCACTTCGTGTTGCTCGGCTGGTTTCGCGAGCGTCGCTGCGTGCTGCTGTCGCTCGCACCTGAATGGCCGGACGCCGACTTGCCCGAGGGCAGCGCGTTCGAGGAGCTGCGCCCGCTTTCCCCGCAGCTCGATGCCGAGGAGGCGGGCCTGCTCGCCTATGCCCGCGCGCTCGCGCTCTGGCGGGTCCGCCGGCGCTACTGCGGCGTATGCGGTGGGCCGACGGTGCCGGCCCGTGCCGGCCACAGCCTGATCTGCGCCGATCCGGCGTGCGCCGAGGAATACTTCCCGCGCATTGATCCGGCGATCATCGTGCTCGTGACCGACGGTGAACGGGCGTTGCTCGGGCGCCAATCGAGTTGGCCGACCGGCCGGTACTCGACCATCGCGGGTTTCGTCGAGCCGGGTGAGAGCCTCGAGGACGCCGTGCGGCGCGAAGTGATGGAGGAGACCGGCATCCACGTACTCGGGTGCCGGTACGATTCCTCGCAGCCCTGGCCGTTCCCCGCCTCGCTGATGCTGGGATTCCAGGCGGTCGGGGCTGCCGGGGCCGTGCAGGTCGGTCGGGAACTCGAGGATGCGCGCTGGTTTTCCCGCGCCGAGGTGCGCAGCGGGGCGATCACGCTGCCGCCGGCGCACTCCATTTCCCGCCGGTTGATCGAGGCCTGGCTCGGAGCGCCGCTCTAGTGTGCCTGCTGGTCCTGGCGTGGAATGTCCATCCACGCTATCGCCTGATCGTCGCGGCCAACCGCGACGAATATCATGACCGGCCTTCCACGGCGCTCGCGCCCTGGGCTGACGCGGGCGACGTGCTCGCGGGCCGGGATCTGCGTGCCGGCGGCACCTGGCTCGGCGTCGATCGGCGCCGCCGCTTCGGCGTGCTCACCAACTATCGCGAGCAGCCGGGCGCCTCGTCCGGTGCGCCCTCGCGCGGCGCGCTGATTCCGAGCTACCTGCTCGAGGCGCAGGACCCGGCGGACTACCTGCGCGCGCTCCAGCCGCAGGCGGAGCGCTACGGCGGGTTCAACCTGCTGCTCGCTGACGGCGACGGCCTCTGGTACGCCTCGAACCGCATCGCGCCGTTCGAGCGGCGCTTGGCGCCGGGGATCTACGGGCTCTCGAATCACCGCCTCGATACGCCCTGGCCCAAACTGACCCGGGTACGGGCCGGTTTCGAGCAGTGGCTGACCGAGGCGACGCCGGTCGATGCGCCGGCCGGGCTGCTGGCGCTGCTCGATGACCGCCGTCCGGCCGGCCCGTGCGAGTACCCGAGCGGCTCGCGGGAGCGAGCACTGGCCGCTCCGTTCGTCGAACACCCGCAGTTCGGAACGCGCTGCTCCACGGTGCTGCTGCTCGAGGCGGACGGGGCGCTGTGGATGCGCGAGCAGGGCTTCGACCGGCACGGCCGGCCCACCGCGCAGCGCGAGTACCGCCTGGGTGCGCAGGAGTGGTGCTGAGCGCGGGCGGGAATCGGGTGCCGTGAAACGCAGTCAGCTCAGATTACAATGATGCGTTGATGGCGTACGGGTCGGAGTTTCAACGCTAGATGGCGAGTCGCGAACGGTTCCGCGGGGCTCGGTGGGTGCGAGTCCCGCTCGCGCTGCTGTTGCTGCTCGCCACCGTCGCGCATGCCGGCATTGCGCTGACGCTCCAGGGCGTGCGGGGCGCGCTGCGCGCCAACGTGCTCGCGTACCTCAGCTTCGAGCGCTACAAGGACAGCAAGCACCTGGATGGCGCGATCATCGAGCGGCTCGAGAACCGAGTGCAGAGCGAGGTGGACTCGGCACTCGAGCCATACGGGTACTTCCAGCCCACCGTCCATCCGACCGTCCGACGCAGCGGCCCGAATCACTGGCGGGTGGTCCTGCGGATCGATCCCGGCCCACCGGTGCTGCTGCAGGCGGTGGACGTCAAGGTGACCGGAGCGGGCGCGGCCGACCCGCGCTTCACCCGCATCACGGACCACGTGCCGCTGCAGCGTGGCCAGCGCTTGGACGAGGCGGCCTACGAGCGGCTCAAGGGCGAGCTGCTGCAAACGGCCGCGACCTACGGGTACCTCGATGCGCGCCTCACCCGTCACCAGATTGAGGTCGACCCCGGTCAGCGCCGCGCCAGCGTCTTTCTCACGCTCGCCACGGGCGTGCGCTACCGATTCGGTCCGACGCGGATCGAGCAGCACGCGCTCACCGACGCTCTGGTCCGGCGCTACCTGCGCTATCGGCACGGGCAACCGTTCGATCTGACGCAGCTGCTGCGCACCCAGTTCGTGCTCGATGACACGGGCTACTTCTCCGATCTGGAAGTGGTGCCCGGCAAGCCCGACAAAGCCCGGCACATCGTGCCGGTGCACATCCGCGCCAATTCGAGCCGGCGCAACGTCTATTCCTTCGCCGCCGGCTACGCCACCGACACCGGCGCGCGCGGCATCGTCAGTTGGCAGGATCGACGGGTGAACCGCGAGGGCGATCGGATGAGCGTCGATCTGGAGGCTGCGCAGCTGACCAAGTACAGCCTACAGAGCCGCTACATGATCCCGATCGGCGACCCGGCCACCGAGAATCTCGCCTTCATCGCGAGCGTCGAGCAGCGCCAGCTCGCGGCGGTGGATGCGCGCACCATGACGCTCGGGGTGCACCTCACCCGGGTCACGGGCCGCTGGCAGACCGTGTGGTTTCTCGATGCGATGCATGCCACCGGATCGGTCAGCGGTCCGATCTGCCCCGGCGGGGTCCTCAACACGGCCGCGACTCAGTGCGGGATCGCCGGGGTGAGTGTGGCGGCGCCCAGCGCCGTTGCCAGCGTGGTCGGCAACATGCTCGTGCCGGGCGTCGAAATCACCTCGGTGCCGAGCGGCTACTTCGGCGAGCCGATCTTCGAGCACGGGGTGTCGATCGAGCTGCGCGGCTCGCATGGTGCGCTCGGCTCGCGGGCGGACTTCCTGCAACTGCGCGTGCAGCTCGAGCGGGTGTTCAACTTCGCCCCGGGCTGGCATTTGCTGCTGCGCGATGAGTTCGGCGCGACTGCGGCCTCGCACTTCGACAATGTGCCGCCGGTGCTGCGCTTCTTCGCCGGCGGCGAGGGCAGCGTGCGCGGCTTCGAGTACAACTCGCTCTCCCCGACCCAGATCTTCTACGCGACGGGTGCCTACCAGGTGAACAACACCACCTACACCTGCTATAGCGGCGCGGCGGCCCCGCAGAACGTGCCGAACCCGCAGCTGTGCCCCCTGCAGCCGATCCAGGCCGGTGGCAAGGATCTGATCAGCGGCTCGGTGGAGATCGATCGGAATCTGCCGCACAACTTCGGCGTGGCGGCATTCTTCGACTACGGCAACGTATTCAACAGCTTCCATATTCCGCACCTGTTGCAGTACGGTGCCGGTATCGGGTTTCGCGTGCGCCTGCCGGTGATGACGCTCGGCATCGACGTCGGCGAGCCGCTCTCCGCGCCGGGCAGCCCGCGGCTGTACATCAACTTCTCGCCGCGGCTATGAGGAACGCTGAGCGATGCGCCGAGTTCTGATCTGGGGCGGGGTGCTGATCGGTCTGCTCGCAGTGCTGCTCGCCGCGGCCGCCTACGCCGTGTTCTATACCCAGGGCGGTCTGCGCTTCGTCGTGGCGCACCTGCCGGCACGCTTCGGCTCCGCCGAGGTGCGCATCGAACAGGTGAGTGGCACGCTCGCCACGGGCGTGCACGCCGAGCGCGTGGTGATCAATCAGCGGCACGTCTACCTGCAGTTCGATGACGTCGACACGCGCGTGCATCTCTCGGCGCTCTCCTGGCGCACCCTGGTCAGTCCCGAGACCCGCATCCGTACGGCTTACATCCGGATCAAGCCGGTCCGGCCGCTGCCGGTCATCCGGCCTAAGTTTCTGCCCTGGGGACTGAGAATCCGCGTGACGCACGCGCAGGTCGGCGCCGTGCGGCTGGTGCTGGAGAACGGCCGGCGCCTCGATGGCACTGAGCTGCGCGGCGCGGTGCAGATCGGCTACCGGGACCTGCACGTGACGGATTTCACGCTGCGCATGGGGCAGGCCCGGTACCGGCTCGCCGCGGCGCTGCAGGCCGCCCGGCCGCTGAAGCTCACCGTGGGCGGCGAGTTCACCTGGAGCCCGCCGCGCCAGCCGCGGTGGCAAGGTCATCTGGCGCTGCACGGGAACATCGCGGCCATGACGCTCGAGGCGCACCTGAGCGCGCCCTTCTCTGCGGGGCTGCACGGGACGCTGCGCGAGCAGCGCGGCCGCTGGAGCACACAGAGCGAACTCGCCATCCGCGGGTTCGATCTGCGCGCCTGGCACCGCACCGGGCGCTTCGGGCGCATCGGCGCGCAGCTCGCGCTCACCGGTGGCGTGCACGGCTTTCGCCTCGGCGGAACCGTCGACCCGCGAGGGCTGCACGCCGGCACCTTTCACGTGCAGCTCGACGGCCGTTACGGCGCCGGCGTGCTGCGTGCACGTCACTTCGTGCTGGCGCATCCGGCCAGCGGCACGGTGCTGAGCGGCGCCGGCCAGGTGCGCTTCGGGGGTGGGCGGCCGGACCTGCAGCTGCGCGGTACCTGGCGCCGGCTGCGCTGGCCGCTCAGCGCCGCGGCGCGCGTGCACAGCCCCTCGGGGGACTTCACGCTCACCGGCCGGTGGCCCTACGCACTCGCCGCGCACGGCGTCGCGCAGGTGGGCACCACTACACCGGTGCCGGTGACTCTCGGTGCGTCCCTGACCACGAGCGGGCTGGTCATTCAACACGCCACGCTGCAGATGCTCGGCGGGCGGATCGAGGCGCGCGGCGCGCTCGCCTGGACGCCGGTGAAGCGCTGGAGCGTGCACCTCACCGGCCGCGGCGTCGATCCGGCGCAGCTGCGCTCGGCGCTGAGCGGCCGGATCAACTTCGCGCTCAGCGCCGCCGGCGAAGGCTTCGGTGCCCATGCACCGCTGCGCGTGCGGCTCGAGCGGTTGAGCGGTCAGGTGCGCGGTCAGCCGGCCAGCGGCAGCGGCGCGGTGAGTCACGATCATGGCGCGTGGACGTTCCAGCGACTGCGCCTGGATCTGGGCCACACACGCCTCGCGGCGGCCGGCCGGCTGGCGCGGCACATGCACCTGCGCTTTGCTCTGCGGGGGGACTTGCGCCTGATCTCGAGCGCCGATCGCGGCACCCTCAGCGCGCACGGTTCGATCGACGGGTCACGCCGCGCGCCGCGCGTGAACGCGTGGCTGGAGGGATCAGATCTGCACGTCGGGGCCAACTCGCTGGCCGCCCTGCGGGCGCACGTCGACTTCGACCCGCGCCCGCAGCACCGCACGCAGATCCGCGTGCAGCTGCGAGAGCTGCGTTCACGCTATCACCTGCTGCGCACTCTGGAGTTCGATCTGAGCGGGCCGGCGGCGACTCTGCGCGCGACGCTCGAGGTGAATGCGCCCGGACTGCACGCTGCGGCGCGGGCGTCCGGTCGCTTCGCTGCGGGTGTTTTCAACGGCGAGGTCACCTCGTTCAACGTGACCGGTCCGCAGTCGTTGCACCTGCATCTGCGTGACCCGGCACAGCTGACGCTCTCCCGGGCGCGCCGCGCGCTCGGGGCGCTGTGTCTGGACGGGACTCCGGGCGCGCTGTGCACCGGGGCGAGCTGGACCTCGGTGGGGTGGTCGGCATACGTCAGCGCGAGCCAGCTGCCGCTGGCGACGCTCACGGCGGGCATGACGCCTGCGGTTGAATATCAAGGCACCCTCGGCGCATCGCTCGAACTCACCGGCCGCGCCGGGAAGCCCGTGCAGGGCACACTGCGCATGACGCTCTCGAACGGAGTGCTCTCGCGCAGACTCGTCAGCGGCACGGTCGAGCACACGAGCATCGGTTCCGGGCTGCTCACGGCGAACGCCGGACCCCGGACGATTCATGCGCGGGCATCCCTGACGGCCGGCGCCATCGGCACGTTCGAGGCCGCGCTCGATATCCGCCGCGGGGCGGCCGATTGGCGTGCGATGCCGCTCACGGGCAGCCTGCAGGCGCGCACCGCCCGCTTGAATCTGGTCTCGCTGTACCTGCCCGGCGTCGATGCCGTCTCCGGGGTGCTGCTCGCACACGCCACGGTCGGCGGAACGCTCGGGGACCCCCGCCTGCACGGCACCGTGAAGATCGTCGATGCCTCGGCCGACCTGTACCGCACCAATCTGCAGATGCGCCAGCTGTCCCTCACGGCGCAACTGGTGCAGAGCGGTCTGAGCTTCGTCGGCTCGGCGCAGGTCGGCAAGGGGACGCTGCAGGCGACCGGCACGATGGCCTGGCGCGGGGCGGCCGCCCACGGCGAGGTACATCTGCGCGGCACCGCTCTGCGCGTGGTGGATTTGCCCGAGGCGCGCATCGACGCCTCCCCGCAGCTCGACTTCCGCCTGGTCGGCCACCGCATCACTGCCACCGGCACAGTGCTCATCACGCACGCACACATTGCCCCGCGCAACTTCAGCGGCGCGGTGCGCACCTCGTCCGACCAGGTGATCGTGGGCGCGCAGTCCTCGAGCGTTGCGCACCGCTACCACGTGCTGAGCGTGATCACCTTCGATCTCGGCAACGACGTCGACATCCAGACCATGGGCCTGACCGGCCAGCTGAGCGGCCAGATCACCGTGCGCAGCGGGTTTGGTCAGGGTACGACCGCCACGGGCGAGCTGTTCGTGCGCCAGGGGCAGTATTCCGCCTACGCGCGTCGCCTGGCGATCCAGACCGGCCGGCTGTTCTTTCGCGGCGGTCCGCTCGACAACCCCGGCATCGAAATTCGCGCCGTGCGCCGCTATCCGGACGTCACCGCGGGCATCAATGTGAGCGGCACACTGAAGCAGCCTCAAGTCTCGTTCTTTTCCAACCCGGCGCTCTCACAGTCGCAGATCATGTCGCTCATCCTCTCCGGCGGCGGGGGCTCGCTGCAGGCGCTGCAGACGACCACCGGGGTGCAAAACCGCCAGAGCACGGCCGCCATCGAGCTGCTGGCGCAGGGCGGGGCGATCCTGGCGCAGCAGCTCGGCTCGCGCATCGGTCTGCCGGATGTGAGTCTGCAGACCGACATGAACAATCAGACCTCGATCGTGCTCGGCAAGTACCTCTCGCCTCGCCTGTACGTCAGCTACGGCGTGGGGCTGACCGAGCAGCTGAGCGCCGTGCGCCTGCGCTACAGCATCGGCAAGCACTGGACGATCCGGCTCGAGGCCGGGCAGGGCAAGCTCATCGGGCAGACCAAGAGCGGTGAACTCGGCGGCGCGGATCTGGTGTTCACCGTGACCCAGTGAGGCTTGACGTGCGTGAATTATTATTCATAATACGCGCAAGTTTATGCATACCGGCCGCCCCCATCCGTAACCGCCATGGACGCTCAGCAGCTCGAACGCCGCGAGGCGGTGGTGCGCATTCTGCGCAGTGGGGTGGTGCACCGGCAGGCGGACTTGGTACGGCTGCTGCGCGAGGACGGCTACGACGTCACGCAGTCCTCCATCAGCCGCGACCTGCGCGACCTCGGGGTGCTCAAGGCGAGCGGCCGCTACGTGCTGCCGTCGGACGAGGTCGCGCGCACCCACGGTGATTTCGCGATGCTCGCGCAGTTCGTGCGCGGGCTGAAGCGGGCCGGCGCCTCCCTGGCGGTGCTGCGCACGACCATCGGCGCCGCCCAGAGCGTCGCGGTCGCGATCGATCGGGCCGAGTGGCCCGAGGTGGCCGGCACCCTCTCCGGAGACGACACGATTTTCATCGCCACCGCCGATGGCCACGCGCAGGATCAGCTGATCGCGCGGCTGCAGGCGCTATTTCGGATCTGAACCTATGCCTACAGCCTCGAGTTCGGGCGCCGAGCCCATCGTTCTCGCCTATTCCGGCGGCCTGGACACCTCCTTCCTGGTGCCTTGGCTGAAGGAGACCTACCGCCGGCCCATCATCACCGTCACCGTCGACACCGGCGGTATCGATGCCGAGGCGGCGCGCATGCTCGCCGAGCGCGCCCGGGCGCTCGGCGCCATCGAGCATCATCAGGTCGATGCGCGCGAGGCGTACTTCGAGCAGGTCCTGCGCTACCTCATCATGGGCAACGTCAAGCGCGGCCAGCTCTATCCGCTGTGCGTCGGCGCCGAGCGGGTCATGCAGGCGCAGACCATCGCCCACATGGCGCGCAAGCTCGGTACCCGCATGATCGCGCACGGCTGCACCGCCGCGGGCAACGATCAGGTGCGCTTCGAGGTCGCCATGCGCACGCTGGCCCCGGACCTGGAGGTGCTCGCCCCGGTGCGCGACCACGCGTTCAAGCGCGCCGAGGAGCTCGCGTTCCTCCAGGAGCGCGCCCTGCCCGTGCCACCCTTCGGGGCGGCGTACTCGATCAACCGCGGTCTGTGGGGCGTGACCATCGGCGGTCAGGAAACCCTCACCTCGAGCGGCAGTCTCCCGGAGGAGGCGTGGGTGCTGACCCGCGAGGCGTTCAGCCGCGCGCGCCCCCCCGAGACCCACACGATCGCCTTCGAGCGCGGCCGCCCGTCCGGTCTCGACGGTGAGCCGCTCGCACCCGTAGCGCTCATCGAGGCGCTCGAGGCGCTCGCCGCGCCGTTCGGCATCGGTCGCGGGATCCATCTCGGCGACACCATCATCGGCACCAAGGGCCGGGTCGCCTTCGAGGCGCCCGCTGCGGAAGTCCTGCTCAACACGCACCGCGAACTGGAGAAGCTGGTGCTCACCCCGCGCCAGCAGCGCATCAAGGAGCTCGTGGCGCAGCCGTACGGCGACTGGGTTCACGAAGGTCAGCTGCTCGATCCGGTGTGTCGCGACATCGAGGCGCTGCTCGAGTCCTCCCAGGAGCGCGTCAGTGGCACGGTGCACATCGCGCTGCGCCCGGGCAACCTGTTCATCGAGGGCGTCGAATCCCCGTACTCGCTGATGAGCGCCTCGAAGGGCGTCTACGGCGAGGCGGCCGGTGAGTGGACACCGCAGGATGCGCTCGGGTTCTCCAAGATCGTGGCGCTCACCGGAGTGTTTCACCGCCGCGCCGGGGAGCGCGCCGCGGGCGGTGCGGGAGGTCAGTGACATGAGCAACGGCATGCGCAGCGTCGTCGTCGACAAAATCGCCTCGGTGGCCCAGGCCTGCGGCCTCTCGCGCGAGGTTCGCATTGCCTCGGACATCCCCGCCGAGGAGGGCGTGGTGATCGTCGTCGAGGTACTCACCAACAAATCGACGTACAACACTCTGGAGCTGACCAGCGGCCGCATGGCGAAGGTGCGCAAGGGCGACATCGTGGTCGGCGCACTCGGACACCGCAAGGCGCTGTTCGGCTACTCCGGACACATCCCGCCGACGGTCAAGCCGGGCGACGTGATCCAGATGCTCAACATCGGCGGGGTGCTCGGTGCGTGCGACTCGATCAATCCCGACAAGGGGCAGCCGTTCGACTGTCGCGTGCTCGGGGTGGTGCTGCGCTTTCCCTACCTCGGTGAGCGCATCGGCGTGCCGGCGCGCGTCGGTATCCGCCCGCTCGATCAGGCCGCTGCGCTCGACACGCGCGCCGTCCCGGTGGTGGCGCTCGCCGGCACCTGCATGGAGGCGGGTAAGACCGCCGCGGCCTGCGCCATGATCAGCCGCATGCGCCACCGCGGCCTGACGGTCGATGCGTTCAAGGCCACCGGCGTCTCGCTGCGTCGCGACATCATGGCCATGGAAGATGCCGGCGCGCGCCGCTCGGCGATCTTCACCGATTTCGGGGTCGTCACCACGACTCGGAAAAATGGACCGGCATTGACCCGCACCATGCTGACGGAACTGTCCGCCGGCCGGCCCGAGGTCATCGTGTTCGAGCTCGGCGATGGCATTCTCGGCACCTACGGCGTGGATGCCATCCTGGAGTGCCCGGACATCCGCTCCGCGCTCACCGCGGTGGTGCTCTCGGCCAACGATCCGGTCGCGGCCTGGGGCGGGGTGAAGCTGTTGCGCGAGCGCTTCGGGATCGAGCCCTGCGTGGTCACTGGGCCGGCGACTGACAACCAGGTCGGCATCGATCTGATCACCGAGCAGCTGAACGTGCCGGCATTCAATGCCATCAGCGATGGCGCCTCGCTCGGCGATCACGTCATGAAGGCGGTGGGACTTCCGGCGGGATCGCCGCCGTGAGCGGCACGATTCCGGCGGTCGTGCTCGGCGGGACCGGTTACGTGGCCGGGGAACTGCTGCGTCTGCTGGCGGTGCATCCGCGCCTGCGCGTCGCGGCCGTGATGTCCGACAGCCAGCCCGGCGAGTCACTCGTATCGGCCTTCCCGCACCTGGCGGGCGCCTATGACGGCATGCGCTTCGAGTCGCAGGAGCAGGTGCGCTCGCGGCTGACGCGCGAGCCGCTCTGCGCGCTGTTCTCGGCCGCCCCGCACGGCGTGTCGGCGCCGCTGATCGACTCGCTGCTCGGCGCGGCCGCCGCCGCCGGCACCCGGCCGCGCGTCGTCGACATTTCGGCGGATTTCAGGTTCCGCTCGGCCGAGGACTATGCGCAGGTCTACCACCACCCGCAGGGCGCACCGGAGCGGCTCGGGCAATTCACCTGCGCGGTGCCGGAACATCTCGCCGAGCTCGCCACCGAGCACGTCGCTCACCCGGGCTGCTTTGCCACCGCCGTGCTGTTGGCCAGCGTCCCGCTGCTCACCCTCGGCTTAGTCTCCCCGCAGCTGTTCGTCGCGGGGGTCACCGGCAGCACCGGCGCAGGTCGCAAGCCCACGCCGGGCACGCATCATCCGGTGCGCCACAGCGATCTGTATGCCTACAGTGCGCTCGCTCACCGGCATGCGCCGGAGATCGCCGCGTGTGCCCGCGCCGCGAGCGGTGTCGCGGCCGAGTTCGCCTTCGTCCCGCATTCCGGGCCGTTTGCCCGCGGCATCCACGTGACCGTGCAGGCGAGCCTCGCGCGCCCGCTCGGCACCGCCGAGGTGCTCGGTGCGCTGCGCGAGTTCTATGCGCGCGCCCCCTTCGTGCGGGTGCTCGAGGGCGCTCCGCGCATCAAGGACGTCATCGCGAGCAATTACGCCCATCTCGGGGTCGCGAGCGACGGGCGCACGCTCGCGGTCATGTGCGCCATCGACAACCTGACCAAGGGCGCCGCCGGTGGCGCCGTGCAATGGATGAACCGGATGCTGGGCCTGCCCGAGACCGAGGGTCTCACGGCGCCCGCCCCGGGCTGGACCTGACGCGAGGATTTCCATGACCGCATCGCCGCACGCGACTTCCACCCCCGCGCCGCACGAGTCCGCGCTTGCACCCGTGTACGCGCAGTATCCGTTCGAGGTGGCGCGCGCCGAGGGCGTCTGGCTCATCGGTCCGCGCGGTGAGCGGGTTCTCGATCTGTACGGCGGGCACGCCGTGGCGGCGCTCGGCTACGGCCATGCTCTCTGGAGTGAGGCGCTCGCCGAGCAGGCGCGCTCCTGTCAGTTCCAGACCAATGCGCTGCCGATGAGCGTGCGCGAGCACGCCGCGCAACGTCTGCTCGTGTTCGCCGAGCTGCCGTTCGCGAGCGTCTTCATGGTCAACAGCGGCGCGGAAGCCAACGAAAATGCACTGCGCCTGGCGCTGCGCATGAGCGGGCGGGCGCACGTGGTTGCGATCGAGGGCGCATTTCACGGTCGAACCGCGGCGGCCTCGGCGGTCACGTGGGGATCGCAGAGTTGGTATGGATTTGCGCGCACGCCCTTCGACGTGAGCTTTCTGCCGCGCGGGGATCTGCAGGCGATCGAGGCTGAAGTGAGCGAGCGCACCGCGGCGGTCATCGTCGAGCCGGTGCAGGGGCTCGCCGGGGCGGTCGATCTCGGCGCGCCGTACCTGGCGGCGCTGCGCGCGCGCTGCGATGCGGTGGGCGCGCAGTTGATCTTCGACGAGGTGCAGTGCGGGTTCGGTCGCATCGGCGTGCCCTACGCGGCCCGCCTCTACGGCGTGATGCCCGACATGCTCACCACCGCCAAGGCGCTCGGCAACGGGTTCCCGGTCGCCGCTCTGCTGACGTCGGCGCAGGTCTCGGCCACGCTGAAAATCGGTCTGCTCGGCACCACCTACGGGGGAGGGCCGATGGCCTGCGCCGCGGTGCTCGCGACGATCGAAGCCATCGAATCCGAGCGGCTGCTGGAGAACGTGCGGCGCGTGTCGGCCTACATCCGCCGCACTTGTCTCACCGGCCCGGTGAGCGCCGTGCAGGGCGAGGGCTTCCTGCTCGGACTGCGTACCCGCCGGCCCGCCAAGCAGATTCATGCCGAGCTGTTGCGTCGCGGTATTCTCACCGGCACCGCGAGCGATCCGGACGTGGTGCGGCTGCTGCCGCCGTTCATCCTGCAGGAGGCGCACGTCGATCTGCTCAGCCGGGCGCTGACGGATCTCGACGCATGAGACGGCTGCTCGATTTGGCCGACCTGCAGCGCGAGGAAGTCCTCGCGCTGCTCGCACTGGCGGGGCGACTGCAGCGCCACGCAGAGCCGCAGGCACTCGCGGGGAAAATTCTCGGCCTGCTGTTTCTGAATCCCTCGCTGCGCACGCTGGCGTCGTTTCAGGCAGGTATGGCGCGCCTCGGCGGCAGCTCCTTCGTCATCACGCCGGGGCAGGGCACCTGGCAGCTCGAGACGCGCACCGGGGCGGTGATGGACGGTGCGGCGGCGGAACACGCGCGCGAAGGGATCCCGGTGCTGGCCTCCTATTGCGATGCTCTCGGCATCCGGGCATTCGCCTCCGGGCAGGATCTGGCGGCCGATCTGGCCGAGACGACCTTCAACACGCTCGCGGCGCTCACCGAGAAGCCGCTGATCAACCTCGAGTCGGCGGCCAATCATCCCTGCCAGGCGCTGGCCGACTGGAAGACGCTCGATGACCTGGCCGTGGCGCCCACGGGGCGGTTCGTTCTCTCCTGGGCCTATCACCCGCGGCCGCTGCCGCTGGCGGTGCCCGCGGCGGTGCTGCACATGGCGGCACTGCGCGGCATGGAGGTCGTGGTGCTGCGGCCGGACGGCTTCGCGCTACCCGAGCCGATCATGGCCAAGGCGCGCCGCGCCGCGGCGCTCGCGGGCGGATCGGTGCGCGAGAGCGACGATCGGCGCGAGGCGCTCGCCGGTGCTCAAGTGCTCTACGTGAAGGAATGGGCGGCCACCGCGTGTTACGGCAATGCCGCCGAAGATGCGCGCCGGCGCGAGGCGCTCACCGACTGGTGCGTGCGCGAGGAATGGTTCGAAACGGCGGCACCCGAGTGCCGCCTGATGCACTGCCTGCCCGTGCGTCGCAACGTCGCGATTGCCGACGCAGTGCTCGACGGTCCGCGCAGCATCGTGCATCACGAGGCGTACAATCGCCTCACGGTCCAGATGGCGGTGTTGTACCGCTTGCTCAAGGGGCTGTAACCCAGCCATGTGTTCGTTCGCTTAAGTTCAGGGGCTCCTCACCGCAATGATCATGCAACCCGCCGACCAGGCATTGGCCATCCGTGCACTGAAAAGCGCCGCACCCTACATCCGCATGTACCGCGGCAAGACCTTCGTGGTGAAGGCCGGCGGTGGCGTATTCGGCGATGACGCATCGACCCGTGTGCTCGTCGAGCAGATCGCGATCCTGCATTATTTCGGCGTGCGCGTCGTGTTCGTGCACGGTGGCGGACCGCAGGTCACCGAGCTGGCGCGCGCCCTCGGCGTGAACTCGCGCATGGTCGAGGGCCGCCGGGTCACGGACCGGGAAGCGATCGACGTCACCGCCATGGTGCTCAACGGCACGATCAACACCGCCATCCTCGCCATGTGCCGGGAACTGAACATCGAGGCGGTCGGCGTGAGCGGCGTCGATGCCGGCCTGATCCGCGCGCACCGCCGACCGCCGGTGCGTCTGGCCGCGAGCGGCGAGGTGCTCGACTACGGTTTCGTCGGCGACATCGACGCGGTCGATCCGACCGTGCTCAGCAAGCTGCTCGACAACGGCCTGATGCCGGTGGTGAGTCCGCTGTCGGCCGACGACGAGGGCGTGCTGCTCAATGTCAACGCCGATACGGTGGCCGCGGCGATCGCCGCGGCGCTCGATGCCGAGAAACTGATTCTGTGCACCGGCGCGCCGGGTATTCTCGCGAACCTCGAGGATCCGGGCTCGCTCATCTCCTACACGGACCTCGAGGGTCTCGCTCGGTTGCGCGAGCAAGGCGCGATCGCCGAAGGGATGCTGCCCAAGGCCACAGCGATCGAGGCGGCGATCCGCGGAGGCGTGCGCCGCGTGCACGTGGTGTCCTACCAGGCGCCCGAAGGTATCCTCGGGGAGGTCTTCACCAACGAGGGGACCGGGACGCTGATCGTCGAGGACATCGATGCGCTGACCCCGGCTGAACAGAGCAGCGCAGGGGCGTAGGCATGAGCCGGCTGTGGGACAAGGGTGCGCCGCTCGATGAGCGCGTGCTGCGCTACACCGCCGGGGAGGACTACGCGCTCGATGAGCGTCTGGTGGCCTATGACGTGCGCGCCTCGATCGCGCACGCCGAGATGCTCACCGCGCAGGGACTGCTCGCGGCCGATGATCTGAGCGCGATCCGCGCAGCACTGACTGCGCTTGCCGAGGAGCACGCGCGAGGGCTGTGGCACATCGAGCTGGCTGATGAGGATGGTCAGACCGCGCTGGAGCGCCGTCTGACCGAACGCCTCGGGCCGGTCGGCGGCCGGGTGCATCTCGGACGCTCGCGCAACGATCAGGTGTTGACCGCGCTCAGGCTCTATCTGCGCGATGCGGTGGAGAAGCTGTACGCCCTCGTCGAGGCGCTCGCCGAGAGCCTCGAGCGCCTCGGCGCGCGCGAGCAGGCGACCGCACTGCCCGGCTATACGCACATGCAGCAGGCCATGCCGAGCTCGGTGCCGTTGTGGGCCGGTGGGTTCGCCGCCGAGATCCGCGATGACGCCGAGGCGCTACGCCACGTGCACCGCCGCCTCGCCAAGAGTCCGCTCGGCTCGGCGGCCGGCTACGGAACCCCCGGGTTGCCACTCGACCGGGACGCCACGCGTGCCGCGCTCGGTTTTGCGCAGGTGCACGAGCCGGTCACGGCCGTGCAGCTCTCGCGCGGCAAGGCCGAGGCGGAGCTGCTCTTTCACCTGTGCCTGTTGATGCAGGATCTCGGGCGCCTGGCGGCCGACGTGCTGCTCTTTTATACGCAGGAATTTGCGTTCGTCGAGTTGCCCGAGGCGTTCACCACGGGCTCCTCGATCATGCCGCAGAAGCGCAACCCCGACGTGTTCGAACTGATCCGCGGTCGCTCAGCCACCGCCCAGGCCTGCCTCACCGAGGCGCTCGCGATCTGCGCGAAGTTGCCCTCCGGTTACCAGCGCGACCTGCAGCTGTTGAAGTTTCCGCTCTTTCGCGGCATCGATGTCGCCGCGCAGACGCTCGGCATCCTGCCGGCGGCGCTTGAGTCGATGCGGTTCCGGCCGGAGCGGATCCGGCTCGATCCGGCCATCCACGCCGCCGAGCAGGCCAACCGCCTGGTGGTGAGCGAAGGCATCCCGTTTCGCGAAGCGTACCGGCGGGTCGCGGCCGAACTGAAAGGGCCGCGCTAGTTCGCCGCACCAGGTGCGAGGCTCGCCGGTGCACGGCAGGGCAGAGGAGAGGCAGAGCGATGAACGCGGCACAACACCCGAACGGTCCGCGCGTGGGTCACTGGATCGGGGCGGGCGTGCGCGAGGACGGCGAGCGCTTCGCCGCGGTGTTCAATCCGGCCACCGGAGAGATCCTTCGCCACGTGCCGCTCGCCGATGAG
This sequence comes from Pseudomonadota bacterium, assembly GCA_021851405.1. Lineage (GTDB taxonomy): Bacteria > Pseudomonadota > Gammaproteobacteria > Steroidobacterales > Steroidobacteraceae > 13-2-20CM-66-19. Next base: position 24,292 of record JAJZDW010000001.1, on the reverse strand, counting down.
CGGCTGGTCGACGCGGCGGTGCAGGCGGCGGCGGCGGCGCAGCCCGCCTGGGCCGAGACCCCGCCGGTGCGCCGCGCCCGGGTCCTGAACCGCTTTCTCGGTCTGCTCAATGCGCGCCGCGAAGAACTGGCGCAGCAAATCACCGAGGAGCACGGCAAGGTGCTCTCCGATGCCCGCGGCGAGGTGATGCGCGGCATCGAGGTGGTGGAGTTCGCCTGCGGCATCGCCCAGCTGCTGAAGGGCGAGTACACCGAGCAAGCGGCCACCGGCATCGACACCTGGACGCTGCGCCAGCCGCTCGGCGTGGTGGCCGGGATCACGCCGTTCAACTTCCCGTGCATGGTACCGTGTTGGATGTTTCCGCTTGCGCTCGCCGCGGGCAACGCCTTCGTGCTCAAGCCGAGCGAGCGGGATCCGTCGGTGGCGCTCACCATGGCCGAACTGCTCGCCGAGGCGGGCCTGCCCGAGGGGCTCCTCAATGTCGTTCAGGGAGACGGACAGGCGGCGCAGGCTCTCCTTGCGCATCCGCTCGTACAGGCCGTGAGCTTCGTCGGCTCCACGCCGGTGGCGCGTCAGGTGTATCAGCGCGGCGCGGCGCTCGGTAAGCGCATCCAGGCGCTCGGGGGTGCGAAGAATCACCTGGTGGTGCTGCCCGATGCGGACCTCGAACTCGCCGTCGAGGGGCTGATCGGGGCCGCGTTCGGTTCCGCAGGCGAGCGGTGCATGGCGATCAGCGTCGCGGTTCTCGTCGGGTCGTCGGCCGATGCCGTCCTCGCGCGGCTCGCCGAGCGTACCCGCGCACTGCGAGTCGGCGCCGGAACGCACGCAGGGGTCGACATGGGGCCGGTGATCACCCGCGCTGCGCTCGAGCGCATCCACGGCGCCATCGATGCGGGCGTGCGCGAGGGCGCGCAGCTCGTGGTCGACGGGCGCACCTTGCGTGTGCCGGGCCATGAGCACGGCTTTTTCATCGGCGGTACGCTCTTCGATCGCGTCGCGCCCCACATGAGCCTCTACCGGGAGGAGATCTTCGGGCCGGTGCTGTGCTGCGTGCGCGCGGGCGATCTCGAGGAGGCGATCGCCCTCATCCACGAGCACCCCTTTGCCAATGGCGTGGCCTGCTACACGCGCAGCGGCGCCACGGCGCGCGAGTTCGCCCACCGCATCCAGGTCGGCATGGTCGGCATCAATGTGCCGATTCCGGTGCCCATGGCCTGGCACGGCTTTGGCGGCTGGAAGAACAGCCTGTTCGGCGACACGCATGTCTACGGCCCAGAGGGCGTGCGGTTCTACACCCGCCAGAAGTCGGTCATGCAGCGCTGGCCGCGCGCCCGCGACGGTGCCGAGTTCGACCTGCCGTCCTTGAGCTGAGCGGCCCAGTCGCCACGGCGCTTGAGGCATAATGGCGCCGTGACCGCCCAGGTTCGATCCGACAGCATGATGCGCCACGCGCTCTCGGACGGCACGTTCCGCGGCGCCAGCGACTCCTTTTACCTGCCGAATTTCTGCGCCTCGCGTGCCGCGGTCGCCATCGTGGTGATCGTGGAGCTCACGGCCATCGTTCTGTCCATCGCCCGCAGCGACGCGGGTGAGTTCTGGTCCGAGCTCGCGCGCAGCTCGCTGTTCCTGCTCTGGGTCGGGCTGGTGTGTGCCGCGCTGCTGTGCGCGCTGCGGCCCGTCCTGGCGCGCCTCGGCGCCGCTCGCGGCTCCTGCGCGGTGCTGGTGCTGCTCACGGCAGTGGTCGCCGGGATTTCCCTCGGGGTCGGGGGGCTCGGGCACAGCCGACTTTTGGCGGGCGCTGCGGTGCTCTTTCCGCGTCGCATCGCCCCGTTCGTGCTGCGCAACACGGCGATCGGTTTCGTGATCGCCGCCGTCGCGTTGCGTTATTTCTACGTCACGGATCAGTGGCGGCGCAACATCGAGATGCGCGCCGCGGCGCGCGTGCACGCCTTGCAGGCCCGCATCCGGCCGCATTTTCTCTTCAACAGCATGAACACCATCGCGGCGCTGACGCGCTCCAGCCCGCCGCAGGCCGAACAGGCGGTGCAGGATCTGGCGGATCTGTTTCGCGCCTCTCTCGCCGATCCGCGCCAGACCATTACGCTGGCCGACGAGTTGGAAATCGCACGCACCTACCAGCGCATCGAGCAGTTGCGTCTCGGTACGCGGCTGGAGGTCATCTGGGACGTCGAGGCGCTGCCTGGTGATGCGCGCGTGCCCGGCCTGCTGCTGCAGCCGCTGCTGGAGAATGCGATCTACCACGGGATCGAGCCGCGCACCGCCGGGGGTGCGGTCCACATTCGCGGGGAGCGCTCCGGGGAGTTAATTTCGGTCGTGGTGCGCAATCCGATCGGTGCGCCTGCCGCCGCGCGCTCGGGCAACCATCTGGCGCTCGAGAATATCCGCGAGCGGCTGTTGCTGCTGTACGGGGCGCGCGCCCTGGTGAAGGCCGGCGCATTCGGCGAGGAATACATCGTGACGCTGCGTTTTCCATACGTCGCCGCGACCGCGGGGACGGCCTGAGGCGCCGGGGCCGTGCTGCGCGTGCTGATCGTCGATGATGAACCGCCGGCCCGCGCGCGCCTCGGGCAGCTGCTCGCGGAGATCGGCGGGGCCGAGCTGATCGGCGAGGCGGCGAGCGGAACGGAGGCGCTCGAACAGGCCGTGCGGCTGACGCCGGACGTCGTGCTGCTCGATGTGCGCATGCCGGGCATGGACGGCATCGAAACCGCCCGGCATCTGAGCGAGCTCGACGAGCCGCCGGCGGTCATTTTCACCACCGCATACGATCAGTACGCCCTGAACGCCTTCGAGACCCGTGCGGCGGGCTACCTGCTCAAGCCGGTGCGCAAGGACAAACTCGCCGCCGCGCTCGAGCAGGCGGGCCGCCTGACGCGTGCGCAACTGCAGCGTCTGGCGGTGGCTGCCGGTGCGGCCGGCCGCACCCACATCGCCGTGCGTCGACGCGAGCAGCTGCGGCTGATTCCCCTCGAGCAGATCCTGTTCTTCCAAGCCGACCAGAAGTACACGACCGTGCGCCATGCCGGCGGGGAGGACCTGATCGAGGAGTCGCTGCGCACTCTGGAGGAGGAGCTCGGAGCGCGCTTCGTGCGTATCCACCGCAATACGCTCATCAACGCCGCGCATCTCGAGGGCATCGAGCGCAGCACCGATGGCCGCTACAGCGTACGGCTGTGCGGCCTCGTCGCGACCCTGCCCGTGAGCCGCCGGCTCGCCGGCGAGCTGCTCGATCGCTTCCGGATCTGACCGCCGCCCGCGCCGTTGGGGTATCCTCACGCCATGCGCATCGCATTCACCAAGATGCACGCGCTCGGCAACGATTTTGCGCTGTTCGATGCGCCCGGCGGTCAGGCGCCGCTGGCGGCCGGGCAGCTGCGGAGCCTCGCCGACCGCCATACCGGCATCGGCTTCGATCAGGCGCTCGTGCTCGAGCCGCCGCGCCGTGCCGCGACCGACGTCTTCTACCGCATCTTCAATGCCGATGGCCGGGAAGTCGAGCAGTGCGGCAACGGCGCCCGCTGCATCGCCGCGCTGCTCGCCGCGCGCGGCGCGGCCCGCTCCGGGGCGTTGACGCTCGACAGCCCCGCGGGGCGCATCGAGGCGCAGGTGCACCCCGGCGGAGAGGTTGCGGTGAACATGGGGCCGGTGCGGTTCGACCCGGCGGCGCTGCCGTTCGAGGTGCCGCGTGAGGCCGATGCCTATCCGCTGGAGGTGGACGGCGAGACGGTGCAGATCGGCGCGGTGTCGATCGGCAACCCGCACGCGGTGCTGACGGTGGAATCGACCGAGACCGCTCCGGTGGACCATCTCGGGCCGGCGATCGAGCATCACCACCGCTTTCCCAACCGGGTCAACGTCGGGTTCATGGAGGTCCGCGACCGCACGCATGTGCGGCTGCGGGTCTACGAGCGCGGCGTCGGCGAGACGCTCGCATGCGGCACGGGCGCCTGCGCTGCGGTTGCCGTCGGGCGCCGCTGGGGTCTGCTCGATCCCGAGGTGCGCATCAGCGCGCGCGGCGGCGAGCTCCGGGTGCGTTGGGGCGGCCCGGGAGAACCGATCTGGCTGACCGGCCCGGCGCAGTTTGCCTTCCAGGGCCACATCGATTTGTAGGAGCTCCCATATCATGACGACACGTGAAGCGCGCGGCATCGCCGCTGGCGAGCAGGACGAGGAGTCCATCGCCGCGTACCTGCAGCACAATCCGGATTTTTTCGAACGGCACCAGTCGGTGCTCTTGCGCCTGCGTCTGCCGCACGCGCGCGGCACCTCTACGATTTCGCTGGTCGAGCGGCAGATCGAGGTGATGCGCGAGAAGCACTCGGCCATCGAGAGCAAGCTCGCCGAGCTGGTGGCGGTGGCCCGCGGCAACGATGCGATCGCCGAGAAGCTGCACCGCTTCACGCGCCGCCTGCTGCAGGCGCAAACCCGCGCCGATGCGGTGGGTCGGATCGAGGCGAGCCTGCGGGAGGATTTCGACGCCTTCCACAGCGTGCTGCTGCTGGTCGGGGAGTATCCCGATCTGGTGCCGCAGCGCTTCGTGCGTGCCGTCGCGCGCGACAACCCGGGCCTGAAGTCCTTCGAGTCGCTCTTCGAGGCCGGCAAGCCGCGCTGCGGACAGGCGCGGGACTCGCAGCGCGAGCTGCTGTTCGGTCCGGACTCGGCGCAAATCGGCTCGATCGCGCTGGTGCCGCTGACCGAGAAGGGTGCGCCGCTCGGGGTGCTCGCCCTCGGCAGCCCGGACCGCGACCGCTTCCACCCGGGCATGAGCACGGAGTTCCTCGGCCGCATGGCGGATCTGATCGGCGACGCGCTGACGATGCGCCGCGGCGCCTGAGGCGCGGCTGAGCGCCCATGACGCCGGCGGCGCGGCTCTGGCTCGAGCGGTTCGAGCGCTACCTCGCGACCGAGCGGCGCTGCTCGCCGCACACGGTGAGCAACTACCGGCACGACCTGCGGGCGCTCAGTGCCTACTGCGGGCGCAACACACTTGAGGACTGGGGAGCGCTCGACGGTGCGCACGTGCGCACGTTCGCCGCGCGGTTGCACGCCGGTGGTCTGGCACCCCGCAGCATCCAGCGGCATCTCTCGGCGGTGCGCAGCTTCTACGATTACCTGCTGCGCGAGGCGCAGGTGCAGCGCGAGCGCAGCGTCGCGCCGCCTCCCGAGGAGGACTTGCGCGCACTGCGCGCCAATCCGGCCCAAGGTGTGCGCGCCCCGAAGGCCGCCCGCAGGCTGCCGGTGACGCTCGATGCGGACCAGATGGCGCGGCTGCTCGCCATCACCGAGGTGACGCCGCTCGCGGTCCGCGACCGGGCCATCATGGAGCTGCTGTACTCCTCGGGGCTGCGACTGGCGGAACTCACCGAGCTCGATGTGACGCAGCTCGATCTGCCGGACCGTACCGTGCGGGTGCTCGGCAAGGGCCGCAAGGAGCGCGCCGTGCCGCTCGGACGGGTCGCCGTCGAGGCGCTCGAGCGTTGGCTGAAGCAGCGCGCGGCCTGGGCCGCCGGCACCGAGCCGGCCCTATTCGTCGGCCGCGGCGGGCGGCGGCTCGGACGGCGTGAGGTCCAAAAGCGAGTGGCGCACTGGGCGCGCCGCCAGGGATTGGCGCAGCACGTCCATCCACACCTGTTTCGCCATTCGTTCGCCTCGCACCTGCTCGAATCCGGCGCCGAGCTGCGCGGCGTGCAGGAGCTGCTCGGGCATGCCGACATTGCCACCACGCAGATCTATACCCATCTTGATTTCCAGCACCTCGCCCGCATTTACGATGCAGCGCATCCGCGGGCGCGGCGCAAGTCCTGACCGGTCTGCCGGCAGCCGATTCTTCTATCCCCGGCGATATCGACCGAGCCATGACCGACTCCACGACATTCGATCCTCACGGCACGACCATCCTCGGCGTGCGGCGCAACGGCGTCGTCGCCCTGGGCGGAGACGGCCAGGTGACTCTGGGCAACACCGTCATGAAGGGCAACGCCCGCAAGGTGCGTCGTCTGTACAACGACAAGGTGATCGCCGGGTTTGCCGGCGGCACCGCCGATGCGTTCACGCTGTTCGAGCGCTTCGAGGGCAAGCTCGAGAAGTACGGCAATCTCACCCGCGCGGCCATCGAGCTCGCCAAGGACTGGCGCGCCGATCGCTACCTGCGCCGTCTCGAGGCGCTGCTGCTGGTCGGCGACCCGGGCAAGTTGCTGATCATCTCCGGTAACGGCGATGTCATCGAGCCGGACCATGATGCGGCTGCGATCGGCTCCGGTGGTCCGTTCGCGTTCTCCGCGGCGCGCGCGCTGCTCGAGTCCTCCGAGCTCGGCGCGCGCGACATCGTCGAGCGCTCCCTCGGCATTGCGGCCGACATCTGCATCTACACCAACCGCAATCTGACCATCGAGGAACTGAGGCCGGAGGCCGCCTGAGGCGCGCCCGCAGAGCCCTATCGCCATGTCATCGCTTACTCCCCGCGAAATCGTACAGGAGCTCGACAAGCACATCGTCGGGCAGGATGCCGCCAAGCGCGCCGTCGCCATTGCGTTGCGCAACCGGTGGCGGCGCATGCAGGTCGGCGAGCCGCTGCGCCAGGAGATTACGCCGAAGAATATCCTCATGATCGGCCCGACCGGTGTCGGCAAGACCGAGATCGCTCGCCGCCTGGCACGTCTTGCGAATGCGCCGTTCGTGAAGGTCGAGGCCACCAAGTTCACTGAAGTCGGATACGTCGGACGCGACGTCGAGTCCATCGTGAAGGAACTCGCGGACGTCGCCGTCAAGATGACGCGCGAGCAGGAGATGGACAAAGTGCGTCAGCGTGCCGCGGAAGCGGCCGAGGAACGCGTGCTCGATGCGCTCCTGCCAAAGCCGCGCATGCTCGGGTTCTCCACGGATGAGCCCGCGCAACCGCGTGACGCCGAGACGCGCGAGAAGTTCCGGCGCATGCTGCGGGCCGGGGAGCTCGCCGAGCGCGAAATCGAGATCGAATTGCGCGCCGCCCCGATGGGCGTGGAAATCATGGCGCCGCCCGGTATGGAGGAGATGCAGCAACAGCTGCAGTCGATGTTCCAGAACCTCGGCGGCAGTCGCACGCACAACCGCAAGGTCAAGGTGAGTGACGCACTGAAGCTGTTGCTCGAGGAAGAGGCCGGCAAGCTCATCAATGAGGAGGAGCTGAAGATCCAGGCACTCGCCAACGCCGAGCAGAACGGGATCGTGTTCATCGACGAGATCGACAAAGTGACGCGCCGCCAGGAAACGATGGGCGCGGACGTCTCGCGCGAGGGGGTGCAGCGCGACCTGCTGCCGCTCGTGGAAGGCTCGACCGTGACCACCAAGTACGGTCCAATGAAGACCGATCACGTGCTGTTCATCGCCTCGGGCGCCTTCAGTCTCTCCAAGCCCTCGGATCTGATCCCGGAGTTGCAGGGCCGGCTGCCGATCCGCGTGGAGCTCGACTCACTCAAGGTCGGTGATTTCGTGCGCATCCTCACCGAGCCGGACGCCTCACTCACCGAGCAGTACGCCGCGCTGATGAATACCGAAGGGGTGGGGGTGAAGTTCACCGCAGAGGGCGTGCAGCGGATCGCGGAGATTGCCTTCCAGGTCAACGAGCGCACCGAGAACATCGGCGCGCGGCGGCTGCATACGGTGATGGAGCGGCTGCTGGAGTCGGTGTCCTTCGACGCCTCCGAGCAGCCCGGACGCGAGATGCTCATCGACGCGAAGTACGTCGATGCGCAGCTCGGTACCCTGGCCAAGGACGAGGATCTCAGCCGCTACATCCTCTGAGGTCCTCGGCGCTGCGCGGCGTCCCGCGCGCCGGCTCAGCCGGCGTGCGGGTGTTCGTGATCCCAGCGGGTGAGGAAGTTGATCAGGTCGATCAGCTGCTGGTTGCCCCCGGCTTTGCCCGGATCGGTGCGATAGCGCCCGTCGACGATGATCGTCGGGGTGTGCATCACCTCGTAGAGCTTGCCGAGCTCGCGCGCCCGATCCATCTCGACGTGCACGTCGAAGGAATTGAACGCTGTGCCGTACGCGCCGGCGGACACTCCGTGCCGCTCGACGAAGGCCAGCTGCAGCGCAAACGTCTTGCTGCGGCTGCTGCCCATCATGACGTTCTCATCACCGCCGGCAGCGCTCTCGAGCTGGTGCAGGGTGTTGAATGCCGTGTCGACCAGATCGCCCCGTCCGACCGCCTCCAGCGAATAGTAGAGACGGGCGTCCGCGACCTGAATCGGCCCCCACATCACCGGCGTGCGCACGAACTGCACGTAGTTCGGCAGGTGCTTGCGCCACGCGGTGATGTACGGCTCGAGTGCGTGGCAGTACGGGCAGGCGAGATAGAAGAACTCCATCACCTGCACCTTGCCGGCCGGCGCATTGGTCGGCTGCGCCGCGGCGAGCACCTTGAAGTTCACGCCCGGCTTCCAGCGAGCGCTCGAGGGGACATCGCCGGCGCGCGCCGCCGACGCGAGGCCGGCGCACAGCGCGAACACCAACGCCAGCGAGGCGAGCCGCAGCCCGCGGGAGTGGATGCGAGTCATGGGCTCAGCCTGCGCTCTGGTGGTCGTGATCCCACTGGGCGAGGAAGTTGATCAGGTCGATCAGCTTGTGCTCCCCGCCGGCCTTGACCACGTTGGTTTTGTAGCGACCGTCGATGATGATCGTCGGGACGCTGTCGATCTCGTAGATCTGGTTGATTTCCTCGGCCTGCTGCAGTCGGGTGCTGACGTCGAAGGAATTGTAAACCCCGGCGAATGTGCTCGACGGCACGCCGTTCTTCGCGGCGAACGCCTCCTGCATGCGCAGCGTGTTGCCCTTGCTGCTGCCGACCATGATCGATTCGCTGTTGGTCTGCATCTCCAGCTGGTGGATGTACTGAAATGCCTTGTCCACCAGGTCGCGCCGGCCGAGCGCTTCGAACGTGTAGTACAGCCGCGCATGTGCCCGCTGCACCGGCCCCCACATCACCGGCACGCGCACGAACTGTACGTACGAAGGCTTGCTCTTGCGCCAGGCGTCGATGAGCGGCTCGAGGGCGTAGCAGTGCGGGCAGGCGAGCCAGAAGACCTCCATGACCTGCACTTTCCCCGGCGGGGCGTTGGTCGGCTGCGCCGGGGAGATCACGCTGTAATTGATGCCGGGCCGCCACTCACTGCTGGTCGGCAGCGCGAGCGGGGTGTTCGCCGCCGCCGCGGCGCTCGAGGCGGCTGTACCGGAAGCCGATGATCCGCCGCCTGCGCCAGAGGTCGTGCCGGCGGTCGGCGCGCTGCTGCTGGTCTGCGGCGCCGGCGCCTGGTGCGAACTGCAGGCGCACAGAGCGAGGGCGAGCGCGGTGGACAATGCGAGCTGGCGGATCATGGGATGCAATTCTCCTTGGGGGGTTCCGTTCAACGCAGGCCTTGCACGTATGAGGCCACCGCCTGCATCTGTGCGGGCCTCAGTCGCTTGGCAATCGTGAACATCATGATGCTGTTGGGGGCCGCCGTGGCCGGGTTCGGTCCGCTGTAGCGGGTGCCGCTGGCGTACGCCTGCAGCTGCGCCAGAACGTAGGCGGATTGCTGGGCGCGCAGTGCCGGATATCCGGCCGCCGGATTGCCCTCGCCGGTGGGGCCGTGACAGGCCGCACACGCCGGCACGTGCCGCTTCGGGTCCCCGGAGCGGTACAGGGCCTCGCCGGCCTTCCAGAGCGTCGGGTCTGCGGTCAGGCCGCTTGGCGTCTGGGCGGCGAAGTAGACCGCTAGATTGTCGATGTCCTGGTCCGTCAGCCCCGCCGCCATGGCCGACATCATGGGATTCTGGCGAATGCCCGCTCGGAACAGGTGCAGCTGCTCGACGATGTACACCGCGTTCTGTCCAGCAAGGCGCGGGAAGACGGGACTGACGCTGTTCCCGTTCGGGCCGTGGCAGGCGAAACACATCGTTGCCTTGGCCGCCCCGGCCTGCACCGAGCCGTCGGTGTACGGATCCGGGGTGACGGCGGGCGGGCCGCTCTGGGCGGTCGCAGGTGCAGCGGTCGCAGGTGCAGCGGTCGCAGGTGGGGGCGCCGCGGCGCTCTTCGGCGCGGCGGGCGGTACAGCCGCGCTGGCCAGGGCAGCCGTGGACATCATCACCAGGGTGGGGACGAACTGCAGCAGACGGATTTTCGCCATGGTTCGCTCTCTCGGGAATCCGACCGATGACGCGAAAGGACGGGATTGTACACTAGGCGCATGCTGCCATTTCCCCAAGCCCGTTTTCTGACCAGCGCGGCCGCGCCCACGCAATTTCCCGCCGACCACGGCGTCGAAGTCGCCTTCGCCGGCCGTTCCAATTCCGGCAAGTCGAGCGCCATCAACGCCATCGTGGCTCACCACGGCCTCGCGCGCGCCAGCAAGACCCCGGGACGCACCCGGCTGATCAATTTCTTCGCGCTTTCAGGGCACACACGTCTGGTCGACCTGCCGGGCTACGGCTACGCGAGCGCTCCGGAGCGCGAACGGCGCACCTGGCCGGCGCTCATCGAGGCGCTGCGCAGCCGCGCGGCGCTGCGTGGCGTCTTCCTCATCGTCGATGCCCGACGCGGTATCGGCGCCGGCGACGAGGTGCTCATCGAGTGGGCCGCCGGGCGGCGCGTCCACGTGCTGCTCTCGAAGTGCGACAAGCTCAGCCGCAACGAGGCGCGCCGGGTGCTGGCCGCTGCGGCCGGCGCGCTCGGCCCGCAGGCCACGGTGCAGCTCTTCTCCGCGCACAGCGGCGATGGGGTCGAGCAGGCACAACGCACCCTCTTAGCCTGGCTGGAGGCGCGCGAGCCGGCCGAAGACGTGAAATCAGGGGGTTAAAAGACCCCGATGGCCACTGGCCATCGGGGCAGACCAACCCGGCACAGGTCTCGTGTGAACCGGGTTTAACCCGCTCAGGGAGGGAAGCGGGGAGTGCCGAAGCACTCGATCAGTTGGAGTCGCTCCGTGACGCAAAGTTCCCGGGGCCCGATCATCTCGCCTTGGCATCACGGCCACGCTCGAGCTCTACTCTGAGGGTGCGCGCTTGAACGCGACCCGGCGTGCGGGGGCAGCTATGGCGAGGAGGCTGTGAAACCCCGCGCACCTGTGTCCCCACCGGCTGCGGAGGCGGGCGTCCGTCGGTGGCCGCGGGATCGAGGCCGGATCGGGCGCTGTGCTGCGGCGCCGAAGCACTCAAATGGGGCGTGGTCGGGCTGACCCCCGGGCCGATCTCCACGGCGGTCGCACCGTTGGGCGGCGTGACGGACTCCGGCAGCGGCCGCGAAGGCCTACGCCACGGCATCCGGGAGTCCACCGAGTCCAGGATCTCTGCATCGCGATCGAGCCCGTCCCCTGAGCGGGGAGGGCCTCGCTCAGTGCGCCTCGTCCCAGTTGACGCCGGTTCCGATCTCCACGCGCAGCGGTACGCGCAGACTCGCCGCGTCGTTCATGCAGCGGCGGACGGCCTCGCGCACCGCCGCCATGTGGGTCTGCGCCACTTCCAGCACCAGCTCATCGTGCACTTGCATGATCAGGCGTGCCTGCCCGTGGTGCTCACGACACCACGCATCCACCGCGATCATCGCTCGCTTGATGATGTCCGCAGCGGTGCCCTGCATCGGGGCGTTGATGGCGCTGCGCTCGGCATACTGGCGGATCTGCGTGTTGCCGGAGCGGATGTCCGGAAGGTACAGCCGCCGGCCGAACACGGTCTGGACGTACCCCTGTTCGCGCGCCTGGGCGCGGGTCTCGTCCATGAAGCGGCGTACCCCGGGATAGCGCTCGAAGTAGCGCTCGACGTAGCGTTGCGCCGCGGTGCGCTCGATGCCGAGCTGGCGCGACAGCCCAAAGGCCGACATGCCGTAGATCAGCCCAAAGTTGATGGTTTTGGCGAGGCGCCGCTGCTCGGGGGTGACCGCCTCGAGCGGCGTGGCGAACACCTCCGCGGCGGTCGCCTGATGCACGTCGCGATCGGCGTCGAATGCACTGAGCAGTCCTGCGTCGCCCGAGAGGTGCGCCATGATGCGCAGCTCAATCTGCGAGTAATCCGCCGCCAGCAGCACATGCCCCGCCGGGGCGATGAACGCCTGGCGGATCCGCCGCCCCTCGGGCGTGCGCACCGGGATGTTCTGCAGGTTCGGATCGGTGGAGGAGAGCCGCCCGGTCTGGGCCACGGCCTGGTGATACGACGTGTGGATCCGGCCGGTGCTCCCGTTGATCAGCTCCGGCAGTCTCTCGGTGTAGGTCGATTTCAACTTCGCGAGCGCGCGGTATTCGAGCACGGTGCGCGGCAACGGGTAGTCGCCCGAGAGCTCCTCGAGCACGTCCTCGGCGGTCGAGGGCTGACCCTTCGGGGTCTTGCGCAGCACGGGCAGCTTCAGTTGTTCGAACAGAACCTGCTGCAGCTGTTTCGGGGAGTCGATGTTGAAGGACGTGCCGGCCTCGGCGTGCGCCTGCTCGGTGAGCTCAGCGAGCCGGTGCGCGAGCTCACCGCTCTGCGCCACGAGGCGGTCGCGGTCGATGAGCACGCCGGTGCGCTCCATGCGCAGCAGCACCGGAACAAGCGGCTGTTCGATGTCCTCATACAGTCGCTGCAGCGCCGGAACGGCCGCGATCTTCGGCCACAGGCACTGGTGCAGCTGCAACGTGACGTCGGCGTCCTCCGCGGCGTATTCGGCGGCGCGCTCCAGCGGGACCTCGCCGAACGCCATCGCCTTGGCGCCTTTGCCGGCGACGTCTTCGTAGTGGATGGTCTCGATCCCCAGGTACTTGCGCGCCACGGAATCCATGTCGTGCCGCGTCGCGACGCTGTCCCACACGTACGACTCGAGCATGCTGTCGTAGCGCATTCCGGCGAGCTCGATGCCGTGATTGGCCAGCACGTGGGCGTCGTACTTCAAGTGGTGGCCGAGTTTGGCGCAGTGCTCATCCTCGAGCAGCGGCCGCAGCGCCGCGAGCGTCGCCTCGAGTGGAAGTTGAGTGGGCGCGCCCTCATAGGTATGCGCCAGCGGGACATACGCCGCCTCGCCGGGCGCCACGCTGAAGGAGACGCCAACGATCCTGGCCTGCATGTAATCGAGACTCGTGGTCTCGGCGTCGAAGGCGATGAGCTCAGCGGCGCGCAGCTTGTGCAGCCAGTGCTGCAAATCGGCCTGCGTGAGAATGGTCTGGTAGCGGCGCTCGACCGTGCGTGCCGGGTGCGGGGCCGCGGGTGGGTCCGTCTCGTGCGCCACGGCGGCCGCGCGGTGGGCGGGCGCCGCTTCGGCGTCGGGTCCGTCCAGCTGGCGCAGCAGGGCGCGCAGCTCGTAGCGCTCGTACAGCTCGCGCAGCTGCGCGGTGTCGGCCGGGCTCGGCTCCAGCGCCTGCGGCCCGAGCGGCAGCGGCACGTCGGTGCGGATCGTGGCGAGCTTGCGCGACAGCTCGAGCGTCTCCAGACCCGCGCGCAGGTTCTCCCCGACCTTGCCGCGAACCGCCTCGGCATGTTGCACCAGGTTCTCCAGCGAGCCGTATTCCCCGAGCAGCTTCGCGGCGGTCTTCGGGCCGACCATCTCGATGCCCGGGATGTTGTCCGAACTGTCTCCGGCGAGCGCCAGGTAGTCGATGATCTGCGCCGGAGTGACGCCGAATTTCGCCTTGACGCCCTCGCGGTCGAGCATGGTGTTGTTCATGGTGTTGATCAGCGTGATCGACTCATTGACCAACTGCGCCATGTCCTTGTCACCGGTGGAGATCAGGACGCGCTCGCCGGCGTCAGCCGCGCGGCGCGCGAGCGTGCCGATGACGTCGTCGGCCTCGACCCCCTCGATGCGCAGCAGCGGCAATCCCTGCGCCTCGATGATCTTCAGCAGCGGTGCGATTTGCCCGCGCAGCTCCTGTGGCATGGCCGGGCGATTCGCCTTGTAGGCCTCGAACAGCTCGTCGCGGAACGTTCTGCCGGGTGCATCGAACACCACCGCGAGCCGTTGCGGCGCATGCTCCTTGCGCAGCTTGGCGATCATGTTCAGCACCCCGAGCATCGCACCGGTCGAGTCCCCGTGCGAAGTGGTGAGCGGCGGCAGGGCGTGAAACGCCCGATACAAGTAGGACGAGCCGTCGATGAGGGCGAGCTGAACAGATTCGGACATGGTGAGAGATACTCGATAAGACGGGTCGCGCCATCCTCGAGGGCCTGAGGGCTGTCAAGCCCCCACCGTCGGGCGCATCGCGTGTGCGTCCCCCCAGTTTGGACTGCCGAGAATCGAGCGCGCAAGCCTCTCGCGTCAGATTCGCCGCCACGGGTGCGCAGATCAGCCGGCGCCGATACGCTTGGGCAGAAAACCTCCTCGGCCTGCATCCGGCGGGCACCTTCGCTCGTCTCTGCAGAGCGAAGAACGTGTGCGACGGTGCCGACCGCGGTCCAGCCGTGCGGCGCAGGGTGCTGTGTCGCGCATTTCCTCCAGGGGTGCGCGAACGCCCGCGCCTGGACGTTCCGAGTCGATTCTGAATCACTGAGCGGACGGCCGGCGCATGAAATCCCTTCGAACCACGCAGCGATCGCGAGCTGACCACATCCTCTGCGAGAGTCCGCGCCTACGGCGGCGCGTCTCGCGGCCGTACGCCGTAGGCGTTGCGGGCGCATTCGTCTGCAGCGCCAGCGCCCGAGCCGGCACCGACCTCCTGGGTGCCGGCCGTCTGACGGCAACCGGTGCGGTCACGGCGATGGATGGCTCGGCCGGCGGCGGCATCAACCCGTGGGCCGTGATCGCCGGCTATGGAGCCGACAGACCGATCGGCGGATCGGCCTTTTATACGCATCTCACGTCGCCGAATTTCAAATTGAACGCGTACGGGGCAGCGATTGGATTGTTCGACCGCGCCGAGCTCTCCTACGCCCGGCAAGACTTCAGTCTGGGCAGCACCGGGGCACAACGTGACGGCGCGATCGCCGGGTTGTTCGGTGCGCCCGTATCAGGGCTGCCGGCGCCCCTGCAGTTGGTGCCAACGATATCGTGAGTCAGGACATCATCGGCCTGAAGGTCAGGCACTTCGGCAACAGTGTCTTAGACCCAGGGGACTCTGCTGCCGGAGGTATCGGTGCGGGTTCACTACCATCAGAACGACAACTCAGCGACCCTCCGGGCGCTCGGTGCTCGGCCCAACGGCAGCACATTCTACGTTTCGGCAAGCAAGCGGTATCTCGATGGACTCTTTGGCCGTTATACGTGCATCGATTTCAACTTGAATTTCACCGCCGCGAATCAAAACGGGCGGATCGGATTCGGTGGGCTCGGTCGCAATGGCGCATTTCGCGATCGCTATCATCTGGAGCCCGCCTTCTCCATCGCCCAGTTCATCACGCGAACCATGGCGGTGGGCTATGAATTCAGGGCGATGCCGCAGAATCAGCTCGTCGGCGATAACGCGCTCGGCGACGCCGTCAGCCGAACGAGTGATTGGCAGGACATATTTCTT
Organism: Pseudomonadota bacterium; assembly: GCA_021851405.1. Classification (GTDB taxonomy): domain Bacteria; phylum Pseudomonadota; class Gammaproteobacteria; order Steroidobacterales; family Steroidobacteraceae; genus 13-2-20CM-66-19. The sequence goes on along the minus strand of JAJZDW010000001.1, from coordinate 8,849 downwards.
GCCTATTGCCCCGCGAAATCCGTCTCCATCACGGCCGCCTACGCACGTCTTGGCGCGATCGCGTCACTGCCCGCTCAGAACGGGTTGTATCTCTCGCTGAACGCGAGCGTCTAAGCTCCGGTCGGCGCTTGCCTTGCTCATTCCGACACGAGGTGTGGTCCATGATGATGCGAATTTTCCGATTTCACGGAGTTTCCATTCTCGGCGCGCTGGTGGTCCTGTCGGCGGGTTCCGCTCAGGGCGCTGACGCCAACTACTATGCGCAGTTCGGCGGCACCCCCGGAATGCGAGCGCTCGTCAACGCGTTCGTGAGTCGGGTCGTCATCGATCCGCGCATCAGCGCTTAATTCCGCAACACCAGCATCCCGGTGCTGAAGGCGGCTCTTGCGCTTCAGTTCTGTCAGCTGGAGGGCGGGAATGGTCAGTTCTCGATGAGTATGCACGCCGTACATGCTCAGCTCGGTGTCACCCAGGCGGCCTTCAACGCGCTCGCCACCGATCTGTACCTGACCATGGATCGTCGGGCGAATCCCATTGCGGCGCAGAACAACCTGCTCGCGAAACTCGCGGCCATGGAGCCGCAGATCGTGACGCGATGAGCGCCGCTCAGGCCCGGTGCGGGATCCTCTGAGGATCAGGCGGCTGGGCCGGACGGTGCCGGGCCCACCGCTTTGCGCGGTTGAGTCTTGTGCGGGGTCGAGGGGCCCGCGGCGGGCGCCGGGCGCGTCACGACGGTGCCGTGGTGCGGGGGCAGATAGAGCGGGCCCTTGAAGCCGCAGGCCGAGCACCCGAGCAGTACGGCGGCCGCGCCGATGAATGTGCGAGTTCTCATCGCGACTCTCACGGTGCCGAGGCTCGGCGCGGCACCACCGCCATCGTCAGTCGGGAGACGCACACGAGCCGCTCACGTGCGTCGCGAATCTCGATGCCCCAGACCTGGCTGCGGTGGCCGATGTGGAAGGGGCGCGCCGTGGCGGTGATCCGGCCGCTGCTCACCGGGCGCAGGTGGTTGGCATTGAGTTCCTGACCGAGACACATGAAGCGCTCCGGATCGACGCACAGGTTCGCGGCAACGCTGCCGACGGTCTCGGCGAGTGCCGCCGACACGCCGCCGTGCAGCACGCCATAGGGCTGGTGGACTTGCGGTGTGACTTCGAGGGCGGCACAGAGGTAATCCGGCCCGAGGTCGGTGAATTGGATGCCGATGCGCGCGGCGAACCCGCCGCGCTCGACTTTCTGCAGCGACTCTGTGCTGAGAGTCGAGAACCATATGCTCATGCGGCGCCATTCTACCGGCTCGGCACCGCTGGCGCGCGTGGGCATTCCACCGGCGCCCCTGCCGTGGCACTCTCGCTCCTGCGCCGTGCGTCGGCCTCGCCGGGAATGAATCGCGATGCAGCTGTTCACGTTCTTTCGCAGTTCCGCCGCGTACCGTGTGCGGATCGCACTCAATTTCAAAGGCATCGCCTACGAGTCGGTGCCGGTCGATCTGCGTCCCGGGGAGCACCACCGGCCGGAGTATCTGGCGCGCAATCCCCAGGGTCTCGTGCCGGCGCTCGCCGACGACGGGGCGGTGATCGGCCAATCGCTGGCCATCATCGAGTACCTGGAGGAGACCCATCCCGAGCCGCCGCTGCTGCCGCGCGAGCCGCGCCATCGCGCGCAGGTGCGCGCGATGGCGCTCGCCATTGCCTGCGATCTGCATCCGTTGAACAACCTGCGGGTGTTGAACTATCTGCGCGGCCCGCTCGGTCAGGACGAGCAGAGCGTCAACGCCTGGTACCGGCATTGGGTCGGGGTGGTGTTCGCAGGCCTCGAGACTCAGGCGCGCGCCCACAGCGATGGTCGAACGCTGTTCGCGGGGTGCGTCACGCTCGCCGATGTGTGTCTCGTGCCGCAGCTGTTCAATGCGCGCCGCTTCAGCTGCGAACTCGCGCCGTTCCCGACGCTCACGGCCGTGGGGGCATCCCTGGAGACGCTGCCCGCTTTTGCTCAGGCCGCGCCCGCGGCACAGCCGGATGCGTCCTGAGAGGCTGGGTCAGTCTCGCGGCGTGCCGTGGTGTGGATCGAACAACTCGGCCTTGAGCCGGAAGGCCGCCGAGATGTCCTCATCGCCGTGTCCCCGGGCAATCAGCTCCGCGTACTCGCCGAGCATGCGCTCGACCACCGGCAGTGAAACGCCGAAACGCGCCGCCATGTCGCGGCAGATGGTCAGGTCCTTGGCGTGCAGCCGTACGCGAAAGCCCGCCGGGTAGCTGCCGCGCACCATGTTCGGCGCGCGGTGCACGAAGTACCAACTCGAGCCGGCGCCCTTGCCGAGGGTGTCGATGAGCTTCTCCAGCGGCAGACCCTGGGCGCGCGCGAACGCCATGGCCTCCGCCACCGCATCGATGATGCCCGCGCACATGATCTGGTTGGTGGCTTTGGCGGCCTGACCGCTGCCGACCGGGCCGAACAGCGTCACGGTGCGACCCATCGCCGCGAGGAGGGGGCGGGCCCGCTCGAAGGCCTGCGGATCGCCGCCGCACATGACCGCAAGCGTGCCATCGCGGGCGCCCTCCGTGCCGCCACTGACCGGACAGTCCAGAAATGCCGCGCCTGCGGGGCGCAGGAGTTCGGCCGCGCGGCGCGCGGTGTCGGCTGCCACGGTCGAGCAGTCGATGAGCAGTGCGTCGGCTGCGAGCCGCGGGGCCAGCTGGCGGGTGACCTCGAGCACGTCGGCGTCGGCCGAAACACAGCTGACGACGGCCTCGACCCGCGTGGCCAGCTCTTGCAGTGTGGCGCTCGCCGGGATGCCGAGCTCTGCGCCGAGCGATTCAGCCTTCTGCGGCGTGCGGTTGTACACCGAGGCGAGCAGACCTGCCTTGTGCAGGTTGCGGGCCATATGGGCGCCCATGGCGCCGAGTCCGACGAATCCTACGCGCATCGCAGTGGTTGCCTCGTGCTGAGTCGGCCCGCGGGCCGCAGCGCACCACTATAGGACGATCAGGCCGTCGGCGGAACTCACTCCCCGCCCGGCGGACTGCACCAACGGTTCATCGTGGCGCGGGCTTTGACGCGGGCCGCCGTGGCTTCGGCGTCGCTCAGGTAATGGCGCTGGCCGTTCGCCTCCGTGGTGAACAGGCGCCGCGCGAAGATCAGCTGATGGTAGGCCGCCTGGGCCTTGGTGCAGCGCTGGGCCCGCAGTTTGGCTTCCTGGGCCTGCACTGCGCGCTCATCCGCGGCGTGCTGGATCATGTGGTCGGCCGCATGATCCTCGGCGCTGACGCTCGGTGTCGCGTCCGACGGTGTGGCCGAGGAACCGTCCGCAGCGGCCGTCGCGACCTCAACGGCGCCGGGGCGCCATTGGTCGCTGTAATGGACCACACCGTGCTTGTCCACCCAGCGGTAGACACCTGCGTGCGCCGGCGCCAGCGCCCCGAGCAGCAGGGTGGCGGCCAGCAGACTGAAGAACATCGTGGTGCGTGACATGTGCGCCTCCGGGCGTCGCGGCACGCTCATCGCCCGACGTCCGCAATTACTTTGGCACAGGCGCTCGCATCAGACCAGGGGCTGCCTCTCACAATGCACACGCCCCCCGGCCGTCGGACGACGGCCGGGGGGCGCCGCACATCTGCCGCGCTACATGTCGTAGGCGCGCTCGCCGTGCACCGTGATGTCCAGACCCTCGCGCTCTTCTTCCTCGGAGGCTCGCAGCCCGAGCGTGATCTTGATCAGATAGAAGCCGACGGCGGAGACCACCGCGGTCCAGACCACGACCACGCCCACCGCCTTGGCCTGAATGAGCAGCTGCGCCCAGAGGCCCGGGTAGGCCGATCCACCGGGCCCGCCGAGGGCCGGGTCGTTGAAGATGCCGGTGGCCAGCGCGCCGAAGATGCCCCCGAGGGCGTGCACCCCGAAGACATCGAGGGCATCGTCGATGCCGATCAGCTTCTTCAGGCCCGTGACGCCCCAGAAGCACAACGGACCGACGGCCAGGCCGATCGCGAACGCCCCAGGGATCCCGACGTTGCCGGCGGCCGGGGTGATCGCGACCAGACCGGCCACCGCGCCGGAGGCGGCGCCCAGCATCGAGGGCTTGCCCTTGATCAGCCACTCCGCGCCCATCCAGGTGAGCACCGCACAGGCGGTGGCGAGGTAGGTGTTCATGAAGGCGAGCGCCGCGGTGCCGTTCGCCTCGAGCGCCGAGCCGGCGTTGAACCCGAACCAGCCGAACCACAGCAGCGAGGCGCCGATCATGGTCATGGTGATGCTGTGCGGGGGCATCGGTTCCTTGCCGAGTCCGATGCGTTTGCCGAGAAACATCGCGCCGACCAGCCCGGCGACACCGGCATTGATGTGCACCACGGTGCCGCCGGCGAAATCGAGCGCGCCCCACTGCCAGAGCAGTCCACCGGTCGGCTTGGCACCCGCGGCGGTATCCAGTCCCGGCCAGTACCACACCATGTGCGCGACCGGGCAATAGCAGAACGTGAACCAGAACACCATGAACAGCAGGATGGCGCTGAACTTCACCCGCTCCACCAGCGCCCCGAGGATCAGGCAGCAGGTGATGGCGGCGAAGGTGGCCTGGAAGGCCACGTACACCAGCTCGTTCAGGACCACGCCCTTGTCGAAGGTGCCGATCGTCGAGAACGCACCAGTCGCGGAGTTGAACGTGCCGGCGAGAAACAGCCGGCTGAACCCGCCGATGAAGGCGTTGCCGGCGGTGAAGGACAGCGAGTAGCCGTACACACACCACAGGACGCTGATGACGGAGAACCCGACGAATACCTGCATCAGCACCGAGAGCATGTTCTTGGTGCGGACCAGGCCGCCGTAGAACAGGCCCAGCGCCGGCACCGACATCAGCAGCACCAGTGCGGTGGAGGTGAGCATCCAGGCGGTGTCGCCCTTGTCGGGGACGGCAGGGCCGGCCGAGGCCAGCGTGGGGACGAGGATCGCGGCGAGGGCGAGGGCCCTGGCCGCGAGGCGGCTTGTGCGGAGTGTCGAAGCGCGGCGCATGTGTTCTCCCGGGCGGTGGGCGTGAGACGCGCCTGCGGCCGCTGCCGTCCCCCTTCGCGGGGATGCACGAGCGGCCGGGACGCGCGTAAGCTGATGCCGCGGGCGCTGGTGCAGAATTCATGCCATGGCAGATTTTCCAAGCGCTTCCGGCGCTTGCGCATGCCTGCGGTTGCAGGCTGCACCGTCTTGGTGCTGCGGTGGCGCTCCTACGCCCCAATACGGGGCATGCTGAATGAGGTCAATGACGATGGATATTTTCGGGATCGACGCGATGGCCCGGCGCTTGGCCGAGAGCGTGCCGCCGGGACTGCGCACGGTGCAGAAGGACCTGGAGAACAACTTCCGGGCCGTGCTGCGCGCCAGCCTGAGCAAGCTCGATCTGGTCAGCCGGGAGGAGTTCGACACCCAGATGCGGGTGTTGCAGCGCACGCGCGAGCGGCTGGCCGAACTCGAAGCGCGCCTGCAGGCGCTCGAAGCCGCCGCGCCGCAGCCCCACTGAAGCACCCGCGCGGCCGCGCCGGGCCGGGCCGGGCGGGTGCGGGTCGCGACGCGCCGGGGCTACTTGGGCTTGCCCTTGACCATCTGCGGGTCGACCAGCGAGACCATGTAGTTCACGGCTCGCTTGACGACCGCATCCGGAAGCCCGGGGCGGCCGCCCTTGGCCGGCATGATTCCGGTCGAGCCGTGAAAACCGTGCAGCGCATGGTCGTAGAGCGTGGCCAGCCCCTTGGCGAGGTGTCGCGCCCAGGCCGCCTTGTCGCCGGCCTTCGGCGCGCCCGCGACCCCCGGCCCGTGGCAGGCACTGCAGGTCTGTTCGAACAGCGCCTGGCCGGTGGTCGGCACACCGAGCCCGCCACTGCCGCCGGTGCTGCTCGCCGCGCCCGCCGCGGGCGCAATCGCGAGACCGGCATTGTTCTGCCCGGCGATCGCTTCGCGCTGGAACGGCGTGACGCGCTGCTCCACCCGGTGGATGTACTCGGTGTCCGACAGGATCTGACGTTCCTGCGTACGGTTACCGACGTAGCGGGCAAAGATGAAAATCAGGATGGCGATCGTGACCAGAAGGCCGATCACCATGCTGAACACGTTGATGAAATGCGAATCCTGCTTGCTCACGAGACCTCTCTGGGGAATCCGTGAACGCGGAAGGCGCAGTATAACCACTTGTGGCCGCGTGGCTGAAGCCCTGGCCGCCAGACCCCCCGTCCGCCCCCGCACGTGGCGTCCAGACGGTGACCCGCGTATGATCCGCGGGCGCTGGCGCAGACGGCCGCGCCGGAGTTGCTCCGGATCGACCGTCACTCTGGCCCTTCCCTGGGTCAGTCGCGCGCCGCCACGCGGCGCGCCCGTCGCTCAGTTGGATGGAGTGGCCGCCTGCGAAGAAGTCAAGCCGCGGTTCGGACGGATAATGCTGAAGGATCACGAGCTTGGGAAGGGCCCCTTCGGAGCCTTGCCGGCGGAGTGACCAGGGCGTGACCCAGGGCCGATCGGCGTCACGTCGGCAATTGAGATAAGATTTCAGGTACGCGCCCGTAGCTCAGCTGGATAGAGTACTGCCCTCCGAAGGCAGGGGTCACTGGTTCGAATCCAGTCGGGCGCGCCAATCCAACAGAATCCAGTCGTGGCGAGCGCCCTGGTGTGGCGCTTTGGCCACAAACCCACTCCCTTTGGGTCACGCCTGGTCACTCCGCACACGTGCGCGGAGGCGCCCTGTGCCGGGTTCGGCAATGACTAGGTGAGTGACTCGGTCTTGCCATCCGCGTTCTCCGTTTTCGCCAGGGAGCGGAGGACGCGTGCTGTCAAAGCCTTGTAAAGTCGTTCGAACCAAGTTTCCCTATTATCCGTCCGACTCGCACGAATGAAATATACCAAGCACTCGCTCGGTATATAACTCGGGTCGCTTCGGCTGGAATTTGCGGCGCGAGCAATCAGGTCGTCTCGCGACAACGAAGACAGCTCGACCAATAGCGCTTCGACCTTATGATCGCGCCTGTAGAGTTCGCCGGTCAGCCGTCTTTTTCTCAGGGGAGCGATCATAATCCTTCCCAACACGCGAGCTGATCCTCGCCAATAGCCACTTGACGAAGTGGGTTATTTCGCGTTGCGGCAACTGTCGCGCTCCGCGCAGATCGGATTCCTCCCTGTTGCCCGTTTCGAGCCGCGCGATGGCTAAGGGACTATCTTTGCTGTAGGCCTCGACCGTTGTTAGCAATCACTTCTGTCTGGATGTTTTTCTTTTCAGCTTTCATCAATCCTTTGAGATGCAGCGCCGCTCCTTAGCTCCACAAACACGATAATGGCGCCGCAGACAGCCTGTCGCCGAAGGGCACAACATCTGCGCTGTCATAGAGTACAACCCCATACGCAAATCGCTCCTTGCACGCCTCGGCCAATGTCCGCAGCCCGGCGAAATCGCTGGATTTTACCGTCGCGGCCGCCTTCACCTCGATCCCCACGATCATGCCGTCGTCGCGCTCGAGCACGATGTCCACCTCGTGCATCTGCTGGTCCCGGAAGTGATACGGCGTGAGCCGCAGATCTGAGCCCGACATGAGCTTCAGGACCTCCGAGAACACGAAACTTTTCAGAAGTGCGCCAAATTCGCCGCGATTCGCCTTCACTCGGTCGAAGCTTAGTCCGCGCGTGACGGCGAGGAGTCCGGAATCGAGAAAATGCAGCTTCGGTGTCTTGGCGATCCGCTTTAGCGCGTTCGTGTACCAGGGCTGCAGTGTCGCAACGAGGAACACCTGTTCAAGCAGCCCGACATAGCGCTGGCCGGTCTTGTGGCTGACATTGATGCTGCCGCCGAACTGTGAGTAGTTGACCAACTGCCCGGAATGCTCCGCCAGAAGGCGCACGAATTTCGGCAACTCCGTCAACTTTTCAATCTCGGCGATGTCTCTCAGATCGCGGGTAAGGACCGAAGTGAGATAGGACCGCGCCCAGTCCTGGCGCCGCCGCTCACTTTCGCGGCTGATAGCTTCAGGGAAGCCGCCAAGAAGGACCAGCTTGACGAGATGGTCCCCCGTGATCCCCGCTTGGCATCCTTGTAGCTTGCCTTTGAACAATCGCTCCAGGAAGGTCGGCGTCACACCTTTCACTTCGGCGTGGGCGAGTGGGAGCATCTGGAGCATTTCCATGCGTCCAGCCAGGCTGTCAGCGACGCGCGGCAGGGTCAGTACGCTGGCGGATCCGGTCAGCAGGAAGCGTCCCGGTCGATAGTCCTCGTCAACCGTCTTCTTGATCGCCAGCAGCAAGTCAGGAGCGCGCTGAACCTCGTCTATGATGGCCCGGTCGAGACCGCGGATGAAGCCGACCGGATCGGATTGCGCGGCGTCGAGCGTCGTCGGGTCATCCAGCGTGATATAGGTCCGCCCGGCCTCTCCCAGCTTCCGCACCAGCGTAGTTTTGCCCGAACGGCGGGGACCCACGATCAGAACCACCGGGGTATCTGAAAGGGCCTTCTCCACCCGCCTTTCCACAAACCGTTGGTACATGCCGATCCGAAACCTCGGAAATTGGAACTAGGGAACATGATAATTGGAAGTCAACGGTCTGGCTATTGGAACCGAAGGAGGCGCGATCTCGAAATAGCCCAGTGAAGGAGAACCTTCCTCCTGGCCGACATCTGGGTCACCGACACCCCCCTCTTTGAGTGCGCCCCTCATTTTCTACGCTCGCACGTCCGCTGTACCGTTGAACATCTTGCGGATCACTTTTACTAATCAGTACTTAACTTAGAGACTATGCATACGCATAGCGTGTCTCAGGATGTCGAAAGAACGAGCGCACATGCTCTGGTGTCTTCTGGAGATAACGCAGGCGACCAACGACAGCACGCAACA
>JAJZDW010000024.1 GCA_021851405.1 Pseudomonadota bacterium | reverse complement strand
GCGAGCTCGGGGACGAGCTCGCGCGGGAAGCGGTGCTCCTCGAAGCATTCGCGGATGATCGGCAGCACGCGCTCATCCACGAGCCGCCGTACCGACTCCTGCACCATGCGCTCCTCTTCGGTGAGCGCGCTGCGGACGTCGAACAGGTCCAGCGGATCTACGAATCGTGACGGCACGTGATGGACTCCCCGGGGAAAGCGCCGGCCGGCGAACACTCGCAGATGCCGCGGCGGGACCGGCCGACTATAGGATTAAATGCTTTAACCCTCAAGCAATAGACGACCGGATCGACGTTCAGCGGATGGTCGGAGCACCGGGGCGCGACCTTCACTTGACTTTTACTTGAGATGTCAATTATCTATAGTCCGAGCAGACGCGCGTATCGGGGGATTGCGCAGTTCGCACCACCGCTCAAGAGCGGCGACTCACGAGGGGACTCGGTCCATTAGCTTCGCGAGTAGACGGTCATGGCCACACGATCAACGCAACAGCGGATTCTTCAGGCCGCGCTCGAGCTGTTCAATGCCGAGGGCACCGCAGGGGTGTCGGCGAGCCGCATCGCCGAGCGCTGCGGCATCAGCAAGGGCAACCTGCAGTATCACTTTCCGAACAAGCGAGACGTCATCTTCGCTCTGTATCACTGTGCAGTCGATGAGATGAACGCTGGCTGGTACCGAGATCATCTTGCCCCGACCCTCGAGCATATGGCGGCGATGTTCGTGCGCCAGTTGCAGCTGATCGTCAAATACCGTTTTTTTTACCGCGAGCTTGCCGGGTTGCTGCGCCAGGATCCCCAACTGCGCCAGCGCTACGTCGCGAACCGAGAACGGCGACTTCAAGTCATCGAGCAATTCATGCAGGCATTGGCGTTGCGTGGACTGATGCAGCTGCCGGCAGATCCGCGCCGATTGCGCTCGATCGTCGAGGTGAGCTGGATCTTCTCGGAAAACTGGGTCAACTACCTGGAATACCAGGAGCGGGAGATCACGCTCGCCGCGATACAGGACGGTTACCACGGAATCCTGGAAATACTTAGTCCGTGTCTTTGCGAGGACCCGCAACACATCACCGAGCAGGCGTGCTGCGCGATTGAGCGGCTGGTGCCACCAGTTGAACTCCAGCAGCGCATGAGCGCTTGATCCAAGAGACGCGCGCATTAGGCCGGTCAGCCTAAAGCCCCGCTGTACAACAGCGGACCCGTTGGTAACAGTATAGATTCATGAACGCCCCATGGGTTGCGCACCCAAAGCCGTATCTGACGACGCTGCAAGCCGGCCGAACCTACCTGTGGTGTTCCTGTGGACGGTCGCAGAGGCAGCCCTTCTGCGATGGCTCGCACAAAGGGAGCGGATTCGAGCCGCGCCACTTCGTCGCCGAGCGAACCGAGGAGGTGCTGCTGTGCGGTTGCAAGCACACCAGCGGTGCGCCGTTTTGCGACGGCGCGCATACCAACCTGCCGGGCGGTTCTCCACTCGATGACCCGGAAAGCCCTTCAAATCGCGCGATTGTAGCGGTGCTCGATATGGACGGCCCGAGGCGCCGCTTGGACGGCGGCTGTTACGTCTTTTGCCCGGATGCGGCATCCAGCGATAGCAACGGAACGTTGCGCTACAGCCGAATCGTGGGACCAGAACTCGGCGCGCAGTATCAGAGTCAGTACCTGCTTGAAGCCGTGGGTGGCCAGACGCCACCGCTCGGCGTCGGTGACAGTGATGCCATAATTCTGGTGGGGGCCGGCAGCGGCGAACTCATCATCGGCGGACGACGTTTTGCGGTTGAGGCGACGGACGGCGCGTACCTGCGACCGGGTGAAACTCTCCAGCTCGTGCCGCGCGACGGTCGGACGCTCCAGGTCTATCTGCTCGCCTCGCCGCCCACGGAGCTGACCTGGCTAGGCGAAGCTTCGGGAAACTTTGACGACACATATCCACAGCGCATTGTCAGAGTCGACGCTGCGCAGCGCACCGCCATGGGTCCTCGCTATTTTCAGCTTCTGGTCGACAAACGGATCGGTTCACGGGTGGTGACCCAGTTCATCGGCCACATTCCGCGTTCCAAAGCGGCGCCGCATCGGCACCTCTACGAGGAAACGATCATCGTGCTCGCCGGCCGCGGATGGATGTGGACGGACTCACGCAAGGCCAGAGTCGCCACGGGAGACGTCATCTTTCTGCCACGCAAGCAATTGCACTCGCTCGAGGCGATCGACGCCGAGGGCATGCTCGTCGTCGGGGTCATATGCCCGGGCGACAATCCAAGCATCAATTATTACGACTGACAGGCGCCGCAGCAGTGCTACGGCGTCAATAACAAATGAGTCACTGGGGTTAAATCGTGTCAAAAGCTGCCCGCAACGAGATCGCTCTCGCCGTAGCCTCGAGCGTTGCCCTCGCCGCGCTCGGATCGCAATCGGTCACTGCCGCGAGCGCGAGCTCGGCAAAGACTGCTGCCCAAACTTCGAGCTACGCCAGCTCGGTGATCCGCACCGGCATGTTGCGTGAGGTGGTTGTGACTGCCACCAAACTCGGTGCGGCGAACATCATCAACGTACCGGCGTCTATCCAGGCGATTACCGGGGCGACGCTGCAGCGCGAGGACGCAACAGGCATCATGAGCGTCGCTGGGCAGATTCCAGGTCTTGCGGTACAGACCCTGGGGCCGGGTGACCGGCGATACATCATCCGCGGCATCGATTCGACCGGGGCGTCCACCGTGGGCGTCTACTACGGCGAGGCGGTGATCACTCAGGGGAACAGCAACGACGGTGGCGGATTTCAGCCGGACATCCGGCTGTATGACATCAACCGCATTGAGGTGCTTCGAGGCCCGCAAGGCACGCTCTACGGCGCAAGTTCGATGAGCGGCACGATCCGCTTCATTCCGAACAAGCCGAACTTGAGTCGCACCAAGGGCTACGTGTCGATCGAAGACTCCCAAACGCAGCACGCCGGTAACAATTACAACGTCAACGGCATGCTCAACCTGCCGATCGTCAAGAATGTCCTCGCCCTGCGCTTGGTGGGCTGGAAGCTATATGACAGCGGCTACGTGAACCAAATTCGCGTCGGCAGTGGCGTCACGGCCCTGGTCAACGGTGTGAGTACGCCGATCCAACCGCTCGGATTCCTAAAAGGCGTGAATTACGACGATGTTGGCGGCGGACGGGCCATCCTGCGTTATCGTCCCAGTCGCAATCTCGTCGTGGATCTGAATTACACGGCCCAAAGCGAACGTTCCGGCGGCTCATCACGTTGGACGCCGCCCGGCATTCAGGGATTCGCCGGCGGCACGATTCCACCGGTGACGGGCTGTGATTTGTGCAATACCGATGTGACGCAAAGTCCGTGGAAAGATAACATCAAGGTTTTCGGCGCAACGGTGAAGTGGACCACGCGACTGGGCAAACTCACCGCCACGACGAATCAATTCAACCGAGATACGAGCTTCTCCTTCGATTCGACCCCCATCCTCGTATCGTTCGGCGTTCCGGTCCCGGCGGAAACGCTCGAGCCGCTGAAGCGCAAATCGAATTCCACCGAGGTTCGATTCGCGACTACTCTCAATTCTCCGGTTAACTTTGTAGTCGGAGCGTTCCGGCAGCAGACCGCTACCAATTTCGCTGCACAGGTGATTACGACAGACGCGTTGGGACTGGTGACCGGTCCGTTCAGCAGCGCGAACAGCGCCGACGCGCTCAATTATCCGGGAGTGGGTAATACGTTCTTTGGGCGTACCGATCATCGCGAGACGGTACAATGGGCCGGCTTCGGTCAGGCGACCTGGAAGATCACACACCGTTGGACGGCAGAGGCCGGCGCCCGCTATTACACCGAGAACCTTTCCGGGGTACAGGTGCAGACGCATCCGTTCGGCGGGTTTCCACCCGGAACGCCGAGCGACGTGCCCGTATTTGATCCCAATGAGACCTTCAACAAAGTGACCTGGATGGGTGACCTCAGCTACAAATTCGGATCTGCAGCGCTGCTGTATGGCACTGTCGCGACCGGGTTTCGAAGCGGTGGTCTGAACGCCCTGAGCGAACCGTTTGAGCCGGTGCCGAAGGCGTATTCGCCAGACTCGCTCATCAGTTATGAGCTCGGGCTCAAGGGTCGATTGCTAAACGGTTACCTTGAATATCAGCTCGACGGGTATTTGATCCATTGGAACAATATCCAGGTGCAGCTGACTACGCCGGACGGCGCGTTCGTGTACCAAGGGAACGCTGGCAAGGCGCAAGTGAAGGGCGTTGAGTTCCAAGTCAAGGCGCGCCCGGTGCGCTACCTGACCACGACCGTCGCCGGTTCTTACCAGAATGCCTATCTGCTGCAGGGCGCAAGCGCACAGCAGAAGCAGCTCAATCCCACCCTCGGCCTGACGGGCGACCGGATCCCAAACGTGCCAGAGTTCCAGTTCAACGTCCAACTCGACTACACCCGACCGCTGGTTGGCGATTGGATCGGTAGTCTGGGTACGAATGTGAGCTATCGCGGAGCGGTAGACTCGTATTTCGCGTCCGACCCGTTCAATCTCCCGTTGAAGGCGTATACGCTATGGGATCTGCGGGCTGGCGTCATTTACCATCACTGGTCGGTAACGCTTTTCGTGCACAATGCCACCAACGATCGCGCACAGGTTTCCGCGATCAATTCAACCCAGGACCCGCATGCGCTCCTGACCGTGCAGCCGCGAACTATCGGCATCACGATCACGCGCCGCTTCTGAGGCCTCGTGGAGCAGTCGCATCAGGAGGTTCTCGGTCAGCGTGAAGGTGGACTGCACCGCGGCCTGAGTAAGGCGCAGGTCGTGATGATCGGCCTCGGCGGTGCAATCGGCACCGGGCTGTTCATGGGCAGCGGGCTCGCAGTCGGGTATGCGGGGCCCGCGGTTATCGTGAGCTACATGCTCGCTGGCTTCGTCGCACTGGTCATGGTCTTCAGTCTTTCGGAGATGGCGGTCGTGCATCCGGCCGCCGGCTCCTTCGGAATCTATGCGGAGACCTATTTGAATCCGTGGGCTGGATTCGTCGTCCGCTACACGTATTGGATCTCACAGGTCATCGCCATCGGCGGCGAGTCTGTCGCCGCCGGACTCTACATGCAGTACTGGTTCCCGCATGTGCCAGTCGGGGTGTGGGCGATCAGCTTCTGCCTCGTGATGCTCTACTTCAATTCCAGATCGGTGGGAAACTTCGGTACCGTTGAATTTTGGTTCGCTCTGATCAAAGTCGTGGCGATCGTGCTGTTCATCACCCTCGGAGTGACCAGTATTTTCGGTATCGGTCGTCTCGCGGTGGGAGCACACAATCTGGTCGGCCTACCTGGAGGCTTCCTGCCGAAAGGTCTGGCCGGCCTGTGGATGGCAGTCACGGTCGGAATCTTCTCCTTCAACGGCATTGAAGTCATCGCGGTCACTTCCGGGGAGACGAAGAATCCCAGAGTCGCGATACCGGCCGCGTTGCGCACGATGGTGCTGCGACTGTTCCTCTTTTACGTACTTGCGATCACCGTGATCGTCGCGACAATTCCGTGGACCGACACAGGTGTTGCGGTGGTCGCGCAAAGCCCGTTCGTAACGGTGTTCAAGCATTCTGGTATCCGGGATGCCGCCGGCGTCATGAACTTCGTGGTCATCAGCGCCGCACTCTCGAGCATGAATACCAATGTGTATCTCTGTGCGCGCATGCTCTTCTCACTTTCGCGCGGCGGGTACGCGCCGCGACAACTCGGCAAACTATCCGAGCGTGGAAGTCCGGTGACGGCCATCGTGGTTTCCGGCGTTTGTGTCTTGATCTCCGCGGCAGTGTCAATTTTTACCCCGAATGCGTACGCGGACCTGTTCGGCGTCGCGCTCTTTGCGGCGATTCTGGTGTGGATGTTCATTCTGGTCTGCCATTTGAGTTTCCGCCGCCGCAATCGGACCGCGGATCTGCCGGTGCGGATGCCGTTCTTCCCCTGGATGCAGTACGCTGGGCTCGCCATGCTCGCGGCCATACTGGTCACGATGGGATTTACGCCCAGCCTGAGTCTGTCCTGGGTGTATGGGGTTCCGTGGGTGATCCTGATCTCAAGCGCGTACTTTCTCTGGCGCATGCGCCATCGCGCGCGCATTGCTAAGGCAGCGCGGGCCTGAGTTCATCGCGCACAGGATGAGTCGGGTGCGCCGGAGCGAGTATCCGCAGGATTACATCGGATTAATCAGTTGAGGTAGCAAGGTGACGACCGATTTCGAAGCATTGCGGCGCCGGTTCCCGGTCCTGGAGCGTAAGACCTATTTGAACAGTGGGTCATATTGTGCGCTTGCCGATACGGTGCGCGACGCAGTTAACAATTACATGGATGACCGGCTCGCCGTGGGCGCCAACTGGGATGTGTGGATCACGAAGAACGAGTCAGTTCGCGCCCTGATGGCGCAGCTGCTCGGTGTGACGTCGGACGAAGTCGCGATCACGGCGTCCGCATCCGCGGGCATCAATGCGCTTGCCAGCGCGCTCGATTTCAGCGGTACGCGCAACAAGGTCGTGGTTAGCGATTTCGAGTTCCCGACCAATGCACAGATCTGGCACGCCCAGGAGCGTCGCGGTGCTCGGGTGGTTCATGTGCCGCGCGCCGCGGACGGATATATACCGCTCGAACACTTCGAGCGGACGATCGATGAACATACCCTGCTCGTGGCGGTGACCCACGTCTGCTTTCGCAACGGCGCCCGTCTCGATATTCCCGGCATTGTGAAGATCGCACATGCTCGCGGTGCACGCGTTCTGCTTGATACTTACCAGGCGATTGGTGCTCTGCAGGTCGATGCTCGCGCGCTCGGAGTCGACTTCATCGTCGGCGGCATGCTCAAGTATCTCCTTGGAACCGCCGGGATTGGCTTTCTGTATGTCCGAGACCGATGGATCCGTGAACTGGTGCCGACCCACAGCGGATGGTTTGCGCAACAGAATATCGCCGCCATGGACATCTTCGCCAATCGTCCCTCGGAGAGTGCCCGCCGGTTCGAAGCGGGAACACCTGCAGTGGTGAATTGCTACGCCGCCGAGGCTGGTCTTAAGATTGTTCTGGAAGCAGATCCCCGGCAAATAGAGGCACGTGTGCGCGCGCTCACGAGATATTGCTTGCGGCAGCTCATCGACATCGGTTGGTCTGCGGTGACGCCGCTTGATGATGCGCGACGCGGTCCGATGGTGGCCGTACCCGCGCGCAACACCGCGGAACTCTTTGAGCACCTCACGGCGGCGGATATTGTGACGTCATTCCGCGACAACAATATTCGTGTGACCTGTCACTTCTATAACACTGAATCGGACATTGATCGGTTCGTCGCCGAGCTTGAACGCTTGCGCGGTCAATTCGCGCCGGAAACTCCTTAACATCGGACGACCGTTGCGTTAGGACAAAAGATCTAAATTTCCTGTTCGTAACGGTCTGGTCGGCGTTTAAGAGGCAGCTAAACACTCATGGGCGCACGGTACGGCCGAATTGGGGCAGAATCATGACGACTCACGCGAAACGTGGCCCGGAATTTCCCGTTCTTGCGCTGCGCAGCGAGTTTCCGGCCCTGCGTCCTGTCGGGCGGTTCATTTATTTCGATAATGCCGCTGGCGCGCAGATTCCTCAGAGAGTGCTGGACGCCGTCAACACCCATCTTCTCGAACACAACGTTCAGCGCGGAGGTCGATACGCCCAGAGCGTGGCCGTCGATGACATGATCGCGCGTGCTCGCGTGCGAGTTGCCGCTTTCCTCAATGCATGGAGTCCCGAGGAGATCGGCTTCGGGATGAACGCGACCTCGTTCATCCGGACGATCAGCCTCGCGGTCGGTCAGACGCTGCAGGGTCGCGAGGAGATCGTCGTGACCGACCTAGATCACGAGGCGAACATCGCTACCTGGTGCGCTCTGCAGAGTGTGGGTGCCCGCATCAGATGGTGGAGTGCGCGCACTGACGGGCGACTGCATCTGGAGGATCTCGATCAGCTACTGAGTGCGAAAACTCGGTTGGTGGCCTGTACGCTGGCCTCAAACGCACTTGGCAGCATTGTGGATGTGAGCGGCGTGTCGCGGCTCGCCCACTCGGTCGGCGCAGAGGTGTTCGTCGATGCAGTGCACTACGGACCGCACGGTCCGATTGACGTGCGCGCGCTGGGATGTGATTACTTGGTGTGTTCAGGCTACAAGATATTTGCGCCCCACATGGGATTTCTCTGGGGCCGGTATTCCGCGCTCGCGGCACTGCCGACATTTCGCGAGGAATTCATTCCGGATGTGCCTCCGGGAAAGGTCGAGGCCGGTACGTTCATCTATGAGAACGTCGCGGGGATGGCGGCCGCAGTGGACTATTTGGCGGATCTTGGGCGCCGGCTGGCGGGAGCTGAAGCGGTCAGCGCGCACGACGCCATACGGGAGAATTGCGTAACGGCGATGGTCGCGATTCAAGCGTACGAGCAGACGCTCTCGTTTGCCTTACTGCAGATGCTCGAGCGGCTGGGTGCGGATGTTTACGGAACTGCAGATCCCGCTCAGGTCGGCGCGCGGGTGCCGACGGTATGCTTCAATCTTCCGAGTGTCGAACCAGCGGAGGTGGTGAAGGCCGCCGCCGCCGGGGGCATCGGCATTCGCGACGGTCATATGTATGCACCTCGGTTGATGCGGCGGCTGGGCTTGGACGTCGACAGCGGCGCGGTGCGCGTTTCGCTGGTGCACTACAACACGCTCGAGGAGATTGAACGCTTTGCGGCCCTGCTGCGGGAGATCTGCACCGCCTGAGGCGTCGGTAGGCGAGGCGTATGTTTCGCGGTCCGTCAGGCGGCTGTGGCGCTCCGGCGTCGATGGTTCAGAGCTTCAGGTCTTGGCTGTGCCGGCTCACGGCGCCGGCCACTGATCGGCCCCGATATCCGGATCCGTCTCAAGGGGACGGGCATTGCCGCTGAAGTCGTCCTTCAGCGCCGCGATCATCACGCCTTTGCCCACGACCTGTGGTATCGGGGAGCTGAGGCGTAGATTGCCGGCCGCGGCGTTCACGAACCATTGTGACCTCGCATCGGTGACGTTGTGAGTTACCGTAGCGCGTCCGCCGTTGCGCGATGCGATTGCCCGGTTCGTGAGATTGTTGGCGATGAAGACATTGCGAGTGACGGGGAATCGATATTCGATGGCGCGCGGATATTTGCTCTGCAGCAGGATTGTGTTGTTGTACACCTGCGTGCCGGGGCTGTCGGTGAGCGCAATGCCGGTGTCGGCGAACGGACCTGCGCCAGCGGCGTGATAAATCATGTTGTTGCGGATCACGCCGCCGAGATTGGGTTTTCCGTCCAGCCCGAAGCCGATGCCGCGGTCGCAATTGACGATGAGATTGCGCTCCACCAGATCGTCGGCCGAGCCGTCCCAGAAGTGCACTGCGAATTCCGCCACCGCACGCGATGGGCTGGCAATATTGCGAAAGACGTTGTCACGAACGATCCAGTGTTTGGCGCCATGGGCATCGATACCGCCGATGTAGTACTCCGGGCCGATGCCCGCCGTGTACTCGAAGAGGCAGTGCTCCACAATCCCATTATTGGCGGTGTTGCCGGGCCGCGCAGGACTGTCGCTCACCTTGATCAACTGCTCGTAGGCGTTCTCCAGGACGCACTCGCGGATGACGGGCGACTGGGCGCCATCCTCGCCGGCGATCTGGATCAGGTGCCAGCGGCTGCGCCGTAGCGTCATGCTGCTCAGCGTAAAATGTGAGCCCGAAACCCGAATGAGATTGCCGATCCGTGCGGTAGGACTCATGCCATCGCCTTGGATGATGACTTGCCTGCGCGTACCGAGTGGTCCTTGGAGTGTCACCCGTGGCGCAGTGACGACGAGAGTCTCATTCAGCGTGTACGTCCCAGGGGCGAGTCGGATGACCACGTGCCCGCCCCAGCGGTTTGCAGTCACGACCGCTCGTTCCAGGCCGGCGGTACTGTGGACCCGCACGATGCGCTGGCGAGGCGGCGCTGAGCAGCTCGCTGACAGAAGCGCCGCGGCGCAAAGCGCTGCGATGCTTCTGGCGTGGAATTGTCGGTGCGCAGCGGAACGCGCAGACGGAGGGGGCGGTGTCGCCGAGAAGGCCCGTCGGTTACGCCAGAGCATGCTCACATCCTGGGCACGTGCGCGAAAAACCGCAAGTCGTGCGTCAAGATGCAAAGCCGCCGACGCCGTATTGGGGGGGCGGTGATCACCGTTCGTGACCGAGGGAGGGGCGAGAGCGGGCGAGTGGCGATCGGCATCCGGTCACCAGCGCGGGAGGGCCTGCCTCAGACGACGGCCGCCGCGGATCCATCGGCGCGCCGACCGTGGCCGGGACGTCGTGCGGTGGGCCCCAGACGTTCCGTTCGACTTCGAGTTGAACTGTGCGGTGCAGTCAGGCTCTATTCAGGATAGATCCGGTAGGGTCAAAATTCGGCAGTTCCAACCTCAGGTATTTTCAGATCTCCCGACGCGGCAATGGCTGTGAGCCCCCGGCTGTAGCGAATCGCCGACAGGCCGGGTCGGTCGCGACTCGGGGTGCCATAATCCACCGATGAGAACCTCGTCTATCCGTCTCGTACTGGCCGCCAGCGTCGCGCTCACGGCGAGCGCCTGCGCACTGATGGGGCCGCCGCTGCGGCCACCTCCGCCGCCCCCGCCTGCGCCCGCGAAAGTGGTTCCGCCGCCGCCGCCACCCTTGCCGTTGCCGATCCAGACCGAGAAGTTCGATCTCGCGCCGGGTCAGGACATGGTAGGCGCCGTACAGGTGGTGAAGGTTCTGAAGGGGCAGACCCTGACCGACATCGGTCGCCGCTTCAATGTCGGATATCTCGAGATGACGCGGGCCAATCCTGGCGTCAGTGCCTGGATTCCGCCCGTAGGCGCAGCAGTGGTGTTGCCGACGCAGTTTATTCTTCCGGACGCGCCGCATCGGGGCATCGTGGTCAATCTCGCCGCGCTGCGGCTCTTCTATTACCCTGCGCACAAGCGCGGAGAGCCTCAGGTCGTCTTTACTCACCCGGTCGGCATCGGTCGGCGCGGGTTCGTCACGCCCCAAGGCGTGACGCATGTCATTTCGCACGAGAAGGACCCAGTCTGGATCGTGCCACCGTCGATTTTGCTCGAGCACGCGAAGGAAGGTGCGCCGCTGCCGAAAGTGGTCGGTCCCGGTCCGGAGAATCCTCTCGGCAACTACGCGCTGCACCTCGGTTGGCCGGGATACCTGATCCACGGGACCAATAAGCCGGTCAGCGTGGGCTGGCGGGTGAGCCACGGCTGTGTTCACCTGTTCCCGGAGGACATCAAACAGCTCTTCTACATGGTGCCGAATGGCACCGAGGTGCGTGTCGTCGATCAGCCGTACCTGTTCGGGTGGAAGAGCGGCCGGCTCTACATGGTGGCCTATGGGCCATTGAAGGGGGACAAGCGCCCCTGGAGAAAGGACTGGCGGCGTCTCGTTCCGACACTGCTTACCCATGCCGAGCGGGTCGAATTGTGGCGGCACCACCAGAAAATCAACTGGCATAGGGTCGCGGAATTAGTCAAAAATCCACGTGGCATACCGGTACCGGTCTCGGGCCGCGAGGAGCCGGGGCTCGGCGCGGTACTGGCACAGGCGCGCCGGGTGCAGAATCGGTTGCCGGCCGGGTCCACCTGGAACGGCAAGAAAGACCTTCCGGCCACCAATGCGCAGTTCCACAAGTTCTACGCTGGAGTGCTGACGCCAGCACAGAAGAAGGCGCTCGCAGCCATCGATACGCTGCCCCAGCCGGCTCGGACGGCACACAATGCGGGCTCATGTGACTCTTCTCACTGCTCCCGGAGCGCCTCGGCGCATCGCGCGAACTCCGACCTACCTGCGAAAACGTTGACGGTCGACCCGCCTAAACCCTGAGCGCGGGACGACGCCACGCAATGCGGGGGCGAAACGCGTCTGTCTCGAATCCCTTGGCGATCGAGGCACGACGCAGCGGGTGCACAGCAGTCTCTGCACACCGCGCCGGTACGTCAGTGCGATGGGCTCATTGGCAGCGCGCGAGTACGGCACGCAGTTCACGTACCCTTGGCGGCTTACCGAGCACGTGATCGATGTCCGCCGCCGGCTGTGCTTCGGCATCCAAACGGCGACCCCAGCCGGTCAGTAGGATGACCGGAGTATTCGCCGACACCCGCTTGATCGCTCGGGCGACCGCGCGGCCGTCCAGGTGCGGCATTCCCAGATCCGTGATGACGACCTGGAACGGTCTGCTTGCCTGATCTGCGAGAAAAGCGTCGATGCCGCGACGCGGGTCATCTGTGGCGAGGACTTCGTGTCCATCCGATTCGAGGATCTCCTTCAATGGCGCGAGCACCAGAGGATCGTCATCGATGAGCAGAATGCGCATTGGCGCGATCACCGGGCTCGGCGACTCATCGCGTGGCGGGACGGGCTGCTGCCCGGGGCGAGTCTGCGGGAACGTCAGCACGAAACGCGTACCCTCGCCGGGCGCGCTCTCCACGTTGAGAGTGGCGGCGTGTCTTCGTACGACTCCGTACACCATCGCAAGGCCCAACCCGGTGCCGCGCTCTCCTTTGGTGGTGAAGAACGGCTCGAGGCACTTGCGGCGCGTCTGCTCGTCCATACCAACCCCGTTGTCCGCAACGGCGAGCTCGACGCCATCGTCCACGGTACGAGTGGCTAGTGTCAGACGCCCGCCCAACGGCATCGCATCGACGGCATTGAAAACAAGATTAGTCAGTGCTTCGCGGATTTCATTCTCGACGGCAGGCACCCGAGGAAGGTTCGGCTGAAATTCCCGCACCACCTCGATCACGATGCCGCGCTGCTGCGGCATGTCGCTCCAGCGTGCTTTGGTGAGCTCGATGACTTGCTCGGTGAGTTCGTTGAGATCCACGGGCGCGAGCGCAGTCTGCTCGTCTCGCGGCCGGTAGAATTCTCGCATTCGCGACACCGTTGCCGATACGTCGTCGATCGCACGCAGGACAATCGGAAGATATTGGCGAGCTCTGGGAGTCAGATTTGATTCGGACTCCAGAAGCGTGTCCAAATACAACGTCACCGGACTGATGGCGTTATTGATGTCATGCGCGATTCCGCTCGCCATCTGGCCAAGCGCGCTCAAGCGCTCCTGCTGGAGCACAGTCTGCTGACTGAGCCGCAATTCATTGTAAGCGCGCTGCAGGGAGGCGTGTAGCTCGCTCTGGTGCACAGCCAAAGCGACGTGTTCGCTCAGTTGGCGCAGAAACTCGCACTCGTCGTTGCTGAATCCATTGGGTGACTGCCGTCCGGCCGTAAGGACGCCGAGGACTTCGTCGTCGAAGCGTAGCGGTGCTGCGACGAGCGCTCGTATCCGCGTGTCGGTGAGGTCGTAGGGCAGCGGCGCGCTTGTTTGCGTCACATCTGCGAAATACACGAGTTCATCCGGGATGCGAATGAGACTCGACTGCTCGTCCTTCAGGACCACTCTGCAGATGTCTGTTGGAAGGTTCTGCTCGACGCTGCGCACTACGACGCGAATGATGCTCTGCAGGTCCTGTCGTTCAGCGACCGCTCGCGTGATATGGTCCAGAAGACTCAGGTGACGAAGTTGCGCTTCGAGTTTCATCTCGCTGACTTCGCGCCGGGCGATTTCCGTCGAGAGAGACTGGATGCTCGCCGCGAGCTGTGCGGTTCGCTCGTGGATGCGCCGCTCGAGCTCCTTCTCAAAATCGCGCCGATGGCGGGACAATTGTACGCTGGCACGCACTCGTGCGAGTAGCTCACGCGCCGTGAACGGCTTCATCAGGTAATCGTCGGCGCCAGCATCGAGTCCGCCGACGGCTGATTCTTCTCCAGCGCGGGCCGACAGCAAGATCACCGGAATTTGCTGCGTTCGCACGTCGGCCCGAATGGCGCGCAACAGACCGAATCCGTCCAGTCTCGGCATCATGACGTCCGAGAGAACGAGGTCCGGAGGGTCGGCGAGTGCTCGTTCGAGTGCCATTTGACCGTCTGAGGCAGGCACGACGTCAAACTCGCTGCCGAGCAGGCGCGCGACATACTCTCGCATGTCTGCATTGTCCTCTGCCCAGAGAATGCGCGCTCGGACGGGCGCCTCGGGACCGATGCCCGCTGCGGCATCGCGGCGCGGCGCCGCAGGAGAGCCGGCGGACGGCCCGTCCCGCGCCGGCAGCTCGGCGACCCAGCGCAATGCTTCTTGCACCTGGGCAGAGGTGCTCAGACCGATGCTCGCCGTCGCGGAGTCCGCCTCGATCCGTTCGGCCGGCAGATGCCCGGTGCCGGACCGCACCGTGACGTGAAAGCGACTGCCCTCACCGACAGTGCTTTCCACCCGGATTTCCCCGCCGTGCAGCCGAACCAGTTCCCGCACCAGTGACAGGCCGATGCCGGTGCCCTCATGGGTTCTCGATGCAGCACCCTTGATGCGATAGAACCGCTCGAACAGTCGCGGCAACTCTTCCGGCGCGATGCCGACACCGGTGTCCTGCACGGTCAGCCGGACGGACTCACCGAGCCAGGTCAGACGCACGGAAATGCCGCCCTCAAAAGTGTGCTTCAGGGCGTTGGAGAGGAGATTCAGAACGATCTTCTCCCACATTTCCCGGTCCACATAGATCCGTTCCGGCAGCGTCGGACAGTCGATCGTCAGCGTGAGGCGGCTGCGCGCCACGGCGGACTCGAAGTGGCTGACGAGTTCGGCGGTGAGGCTGGCGAGGTCGGTCGCTTGGAAATGGACCTGGGCGCGGCCGGCCTCGATGCGCGCGAAGTCCAGGAGAGAATTGACCAGTCGCAGCAACCGAAGGCTGTTGCGGTGCGCGGCGCGCAGACGGTCCCGTCTGGGCTGCGCCAGGGACGCAGGTTCGGCCAGCTCTTCTTCGAGCAGACCGAGCATGAGAGTGAGCGGCGTGCGAAATTCGTGGCTGATGTTCGCGAAGAAGTCAGTTTTGGCCGCGTCGAGTTCGGCCAGCTTACGATTGGCCTCGCGCAGTTCGGCGATGGCCGTGGCGAGTTCGCCGCTGCGACGGATGACTTCGTGCTCCATCTTGCGGGTGCGGTCGCGCAGCGTCTGGCCGATTTCACTGGCGCGAACGAGTTCGGTGACTTCTTCGACTCTGTGCAGGATGTAGAGTACGTCTCCGGAACTCGACAGCACGGGCAGATTTTTCGGACTCCAATACTTCGTCTCGAACGAGCCGTTGGAGTTACGGATATCGTATTTCTGTACCGCCATCGTATCGGCACGACGGGTTCGCAGCACGCGTTGGAGCGAATCGCGCAAATTGCTCGTTCCGGTAGCCCCGGGGTCGGCGGGATTGTCGGGGAACACGTCGAACAGTCCGCGGCCGAGAATTTCCCGCGTCGTATGAGTTGCTGCGAGGCGCGCGTTGGTAGCGGCGACCATCGTGAAGCGGGGCGCATCCGGCAGGAGCACCAGCAGAACGTCGGGGCTTTCCTGGAACAGCAGCTCGTAGTCGAGCGCCGGTGCCGGTCCGTCGGGTGGGTTGACGGGCATGCCGCGTGCTCAGGGCGCGTGGGTTGAATCGCCGGGCGGGCTGACGTGCGCTGTCATGGACGGGCCTCTGCCTTCGGTTCTCTCGTGCCGGCCACGATTATAGCCCCATTTCCGGGAGCGAAATTCCAGCGCGGGCCTGACAGCAAGTCCGTGCCGGTGAGGCTCGTCACTGCGCGCGCTCGTGACGAGCGGCGCGAGGCACGCCGCCCGCGGCCCGGCACGGTGCGGCGAGCTCTGGGGCGGCAATGATGCACAGGCCCGGGCTCGGATGCGGCTCGGCGGGGCGTCGGCAATCGGCGACCGGCCGGATGGACGGCAATGAGCGGTGTATAGCTCGGGGAGTTCGAGTCTCGGAGTACTGTTGGGGTCCTTATAGATCGGAGGGCGAGCGCGGGATGAACCGCGCAGCCGCTCGAAGCGGCCGGATCTTGCGGGAGTGCAACTTATGAGGGAGTTTCCGGTCAAAGCCCGTAAGTCGGACGACGGCGCACCTCGTGTGGGGAACGTTGGGAACGGATGATGATTCGGTCGCGAGCCGCTACAATGGCGTGAGACGGGCGGCGCGCCGGTGTGCTGCGGCCCGTCTTCCCGCGCTCGGCCTCGCAGCTGCGGTCCCCGCTGGGTATCGCACGCGTCTCCGTCTGCGCAAGAAATCCAATCCCGTGGGAGGACGATTGAACAAATCGAAGCGTTTGATGGTGTTGGCGATTGCTGCCACGGCACCGGCCTGCTGGTCGGTGGCGCGGGCTGGCGCACCGCCGCCGCAGTGCAGTGGATCGTCTGCGCTTCTCAGCCTGCTCGACAGACCGACGGTGGGTGATTCGAGCTGTGTGGTGCCCGAGGGAATGACCGTCATCGAAGCGGGCGCGACCGCCGGGAACATCTACGGCATTCCGGGTGGACAGATCGACACGCTGCCTAATCTCGAACTGCGCTGGGGTCTGCCGGGCAATTCGGAGTTCGTGTGGCTGCCGCCGGGCTACCAATATCAGTCGTTGAACGCCGGACCTCAGGGCGCAGCCCATACGATCGGAGGCTTTGGTCCGACGACCGTCGGCATCAAACACTCGTTTGGGTACACCCAGCACTGGCAGTGGACGGGCGAAGCGCTGGCCACGCTACCCTCGGGGGATAGCACGTTCGGCAGTCACGGGGTGGGCGGCGCGCTCAACGGCATCGTCAGTTACGGCAACGGACCGATCGGGGTGTCGTTGATGCTGGGCGTGACCTCGCAGACCGAGCCTACCGCAGTGGGCGGGCAGCGCTTCCAGAGCGTCAATCCCGATCTGGTTGTCACCTGGGCGGCGACCTCGCGACTGCAGTTCTATGGCGAGGTCTACGGTCAGTCGCATGCCGCGTACGGGCTGGGCTGGGGGTCGGATTTCGACGGCGGCCTGCAATATCTGGTCAATCCGGACTTCGAGGTCGACCTGGAGGAGGGTGTTCGCCTGCAAGGTCAGCTCGGCGGGTTCTCCCGCTACACCGGCGTTGGCCTCGGCCTGCTCCTGTAGCCGTCACGGCCGCCGGCGGCTCGGGCTCGCTACAGGGGAGGTTTGCCCTCGCCCAAGCGCAGCCACCCCTTGATGATTCGATACAGGTACCAGATTGATCCGGCGGCGAGTACCAGCCAGCCGATGAACACCAGCCACAGAGCGCCGCCGAGCACGAGCCACAGCAGGGAGAACCAGAAGGTGCGGATCTGCCACTCGAAATGGGGTTCGAGCAGCGTGCCGCGCACCTCCTCGCGCTTCACGTAGTTGACGATGACCGCAGCCACGGCCAGCACGGGGAAGAGGATTGCCCCTGCGTACAGTCCGTAGGCGATGTTGCCGAGATTGCGGTCGAACGGCCTGTTCGAACTGCCCTCCGCGGCCGGTTGCATGTTCATCAGCGCACTCTCCCCGCCAGGGATCGACGCGTCGCCGGTCAGGTTCGGCATCGCGCTCAAACCGAGCGTCACTATGGCAAAGTCCCGCGCTTGCTCACTGCATCTTCAGATGCGTTCCCAGCGCCGCTTTCAGGCTATCGAGCGCAAAGGCCAGCAGGATTGAGGCGCCGAAAACGGCCGCGATCAGGAGCGGTGGGATCGCGCGCATCAGTATGCCTCGGGTACCCAGAAGGCCGAAGATCAGGATGTCCGCGATCATCGACAGCACGATCCAATCGCTCGGTCTGGAGCTCCAGAGGCGGCGCCGCTCGCGCACGACGTAGAAGAGTGCCTGGCTGGTGAAGGACAGTGTCACGCACGCGAGTGTCTGCAGCTGCGCCTGGTTCAGCGCGAGCCGGTAGCGGCCGATGGCGAGGACTGCTGCGCAGAACACCACGTTGCACAGCGCCAAAGCGCTGCCGAGCAGCGTAATGTTGTTGACGTGCCACGCGTTCGGCTTCGGCGAGGGACGCACGTGATCCGTGGTCGCCGACATTGCGAGGAAGTCGCCCGTGATCATCAACAGGGCCATCAGCCGCGGCGTGAGAATGGCGTGTCCGGTCATCACCAGCCCGATCACGAGCAGCAGCATCTGGCTGAGTTTCTGCGTCAGCGAGCGCAGCGTGTAGGTGAGGATGCGCTGGAAGGTAATGCGCCCTTCGCGGATTGCACTGACGGTCCCGCCAAGACCGGGCTCGGTCAACACGATCCCGGCAGCCGACTTCGCCACGTCGGTCGCACTCGAGACTGCGATGCCCATCTGCGCTTGGCGCAGCGCGGGCGCATCGTTCGCGCCGTCGCCGAACATTCCGACCGTGTGCCCGCTGGTCTGCAGCGCGCGCACGATATGAAATTTGTCCTCAGGAAACACGCCGGCGAACACCGCGTAGTCTTGCGGACGAATACTCGCCGGAATATCTCCGGGCGGGCACAGCGCACCGTCGAGCCCCACTTCGCGCGCGACCACCTGGGCCGTCACCGGAGCATCGCCGGTGACCATGACCGTCTCCACCCCCATGGTGCGCAATTCTTTGATAAGCGCCGCGGCGTCGGAGCGCGGCGGATCACTGAGGGCGATCAGACCGATCATCCGCAACGCGCCGTCCACCGGACCCTCGGCGACGGCGAGCACGCGATAGCCCTGGGCGGCGAGTGATTCGGCGTCCGCGACGGTCTGTGCCGCGGGGACGGCGATCGCCTGCAGAGTCGCAAAGGCGCCTTTGACGATCCGGATGGTGCGCCCGCCGGCGTCGATGGCCGTGGCTTCGGCACGCTTGCGTGCCGGGTCGAAAGGAATGAAGGATACGAGCCGGGTGGCGGTGTCGGCAGGCCGTGCGGCGGCTGCGGCGCGGATTGCGACGTCGACCGGATCCGTCCCGCCCTCGGAACTGGCGAGCGCGGCGCGAGCGAGGACTAGGGCCTCCTCGCCCTCGGGCGCGGGCCGTACCGCGGTCACTGCCAGCGTATTCTGGGTGATCGTGCCCGTCTTGTCCGAACACAGCACATCGAGCGTGGCCGCGTCCTCTACGGACGAGAGGCGAGTGGGCAACACGCCGCGCGCGGCGAGCGCGCGCGCTCCGAGTGCGCTCGCCAGTGTGAACGTCGCGGGCAGGGCGACCGGAATGGCGGCGAGGATCGCCGTGAGCGTCAGCGAAATGACCTCGTGGGTCGGCAGACCCAGCACCGCGGCATAGGCCACCTGCGCGAGAACGACCGCACCGTTGAAGATGGCGAGGTTGCGCACCACGCGCAGCACGGTGGTCTGCTGAGTACTCACGCCATGCGCGGTGCGCACCAGTTCTGCGGTGCGGCCGAAGCGCGTGCGCGTTCCGGTGGCGCTCACCCGCGCGAGCGCCTCTCCTCGTCGCACCAGCGCACCGGCGTAGGTATCCCGTCCCGGTGCGCCCTCCACCGGCAACGACTCCCCGGTGAGCGTCGACTGATCGAGCAGTACTTCACCCGCGAGCAGCCGCACATCGGCCGGCACGATGCCGCCGAGGGACAGCTTGACCAGGTCGCCTGGGACCAATTCGGCGGCCGGCACGGTCTTCCACGCGCCGTCGCGGCGCACGGAGGCCATCAGCGCAAGGCGGGACTTCAGCGCCTGCAGCGTCGCGCGCGCGCGCGCCTCTTGCACGAATCCCAGCACGGCGTTGAACAGTACGAGGACTCCGATCACGAGCGCCTCGACGTACTTGCCGAGCGCCAGCTGCAGGAGCACCGCCGCTTCGAGCATCCACGGTACGGGTGCCCAGAACTTTGCGAGCAGCCGCCGCCACGGCGCAGTGTCCTGCTCGCTCATGGCATTGGGGCCGTACTGTGCCAGGCGCTGCTGCGCCTCGCGGCTGCTGAGGCCGTTCACGTCGCTCTGCCGCACCTCGGGGTGCGATCCGTGCGGATCGGGAGCGTGCGCCGGCTCGACAGAGATAGGTTTCGACACGATGGGCTCGCTGATCTAAGCGGCAAGTGTAGCTGAGATACCCTCGGACAGATCAGGGCGGCGGGCGCGGAATGTCACTCGACAGTCCACTGGGTGGCATTGCACACTGGGTCCTCAGCGCCGCCGGTTCGCAGCCGGTTCGGCCGGGCAAGTCTCGAGGTCCGTCCATGTCCCAGCAGCGCCGCGGCGCCGATCCAGCAGC
Source organism: Pseudomonadota bacterium (assembly GCA_021851405.1). Lineage (GTDB taxonomy): Bacteria > Pseudomonadota > Gammaproteobacteria > Steroidobacterales > Steroidobacteraceae > 13-2-20CM-66-19. The sequence continues at coordinate 37,592 of JAJZDW010000024.1, read as the reverse complement.
GTGCCCCGTCATCGTCTGGTTCCGCAACGACTTACGGCTCGGCGATAATCCAGCCCTGGCCGCGGCGCTCGCCACGGGCGGCCCCCTCGTTGCGCTGTACATCCTGGACGAGACCCTTCCCGAGGGCCGGCCGCTCGGCGGCGCGGCGCGCTGGTGGCTGCATCACAGCCTCGCGGCGCTTGATGCGGCGTTGCGCACGCTCTCGCGGGACGCGCCCCACGGAGTGACGCTGTGCCTGCGACACGGCGCGAGTGCCGCGATTCTGCGCGAGGTGATCGTGGCGAGCGGCGCGCGGCGGGTGTTCTGCAACCGCACGTATGATCCGCTCCTCGATGCGCTCGATGCGACCCTGACCGAGCCGCTGCAGCGATGTGGCGCGCTGCTCGAGTCGTTTCCCGGGGCGATGCTTGCCGAGCCCGGGGCAGTGCGGACCGGCAGCGGCGGGCCGTTTCGGGTGTTCACCGCGTTCTGGAACCGTTTGAGCGCGCTCGAGGTGGCGCCGCCGCTGCCGGTGCCCCGCAGACTCACCGGCAGCGCGAGTGCACCGCGTAGCGAGCGACTCGAGGACTGGGGCCTGCTGCCGAGTTTGGGGTGGGACGGCGGCTTTGCACCGGTGTGGACTCCGGGGGAGAAGGGGGCGCGCCTGCGGCTGCGCGAGTTCCTCGGCCGGCAGTTCGACAGCTACCGCGGTGCCCGCGATGTGCCCTCGGTCGAGGGAACCTCGCGTCTCTCGCCGCATCTGTGCTTCGGGGAGATCAGCGCCCGGCAGATCTGGCATACGGTGCTCAACGCCCCGGGCGGCGGGCGCGCCGAGCTGGTGGGCAACGGCTTTCTGCGCGAGCTCGGCTGGCGGGAGTTCGCGCGCTACACGCTGCATCACTTCCCGAGCCTGCCGCTGCGTCCGCTGCGCCAGGAGTTCGAGGCGTTCGGTTGGCGGGAGGATGCCGCTGGGTTCGAGGCCTGGTGCCGAGGACGCACGGGCTATCCCATCGTCGATGCGGGCATGCGCCAGCTGTGGCACACCGGCTGGATGCACAACCGCGTGCGGATGATTGTCGGCTCCTTCCTGGTGAAAGACCTGCTCGTGCCTTGGCAGCGGGGTGAGACGTGGTTCTGGGACACGCTCGTCGATGCGGACCGTGCGAGCAACGCGCTCAACTGGCAGTGGGTCAGCGGCTGCGGCGTCGACGCTGCGCCGTATTTCCGCATCTTCAATCCCGTTGCGCAGAGCGAGCGCTTCGACCCCGAGGGCGAGTACCTGCGCCGCTGGCTGCCTGAGCTGGCTGCGTTGCGGACCCCCGCGATCCATGCGCCGTGGAACGCCCGGCCGCTCGAGCTGGCCGAGGCGGGCGTGCGGCTCGGTGAGACCTATCCGCGGCCCATCGTCGCGCATGACGAGGCCCGCAAACGCGCGCTCGCACGGTTCGAGGCGCTTCGTCAACGCACCTGACCGGGCGCAGGCGGCGCAGATGCGGCGCAGCGAGGCGAAGGGCGTGTGGCCACAGGGGTGCTCCTCGGGGCTCGGCCGCATGGGGTTCGGTACGGCGCGCCGGCAGCATCCCTAGCACGCGCGGCGTATCCTGTGCGCAGTTCATTCAGAGGATGATGCCGATGGAGGATCTCTCGGCGTCCCGAACCGCCCGCTGGCCCTCGATTGAGGTCACCCGGCTGCAGTGGCGCAATCTGTGGCGCCGCTGGCCGCGCGCCGCAGTGGCGCTGACCGTGGCCTTCCTCGCGCTCGGACTGTTGGGACGCATCCGTGCAGTCGAATCCCTGCTCGCCCTGGCCGCGCTCTCACCAGGATTCGTGGTGACGCTGAGTGCGATGCTCGCAGGCGTTCTCGTGCTGCGCAGCGGCACGCGCCGGACGAATGACCGGCAACACGACTGGCTCGCCGCGCTGCCGCGCAACGTGCCGATCGTGCTGCGCTCGAGCGCCGGACCGATCGCGGTGCTCGTGATCGCCGCGATCCTGGTCGTCGATCTGTCGCTCGCGGGGCAGTGGCCGGCATGGATCGCGCTGCGCTTCATGGGCAGTCTCGCGGCAGGGAGCGCCCTCGGCGCGGGGCTCGCCGCAGCGTTCATGGCCGCCCACGTGCGCCCGGGGCGCAGCAGCGGGCGCGATGCGCGCGCCCAGCCGCGCTCGCGCTACGCCGCGGGGCGCTTGGCGCGCCTCGGCGCGCCAAGGCGCGCGACGCTGCTACCGCTCGGCGCCTGGCCGGTCACGGAGGCGCACTTTCGCGACCGCCCGACGATTCGCGCCCGCAGTCTGATTCTGCTGCTGCTCGCCGTGCCGATCGGGGTGTCGGGTGGCACGGTGCTCGCCGCCGCCGCCGCCTGGCTGATCGTGCTGCACCTGATCAATCTGACGCGGGCGCTCCTGCGCACGGCGTTCAATGCTGCGCGCTGGCTTGCGCCCAACGCGCCGAGCCCGCTGCGCTTCACCGGGGCGCTTGCGCACCGGGTCCTCGGAGCACAGGGGCTCGCCGTCGCGCTGCTTCTGGCCATTGCCGCGGTCACGCGCACGCCCGCCGATCTGCGCCTCGCCGGACTGATCGCGGCGGCCTTGCTCGCCGCGCTGCTGATCCTGGCCGTGGCGGGCGCTCTGCTCGCATTGCGCAGCGGCGCGAGCGCCGCCTCGTTGTTGCAGCGGTGGGGACGATGAGTACGACCGAAATGCAGCCCGTCGCACCGGCTCTGAGCATCCGCGGGCTCACGGCCGGGTACGATGCTCACGCGGTGCTGCGCGAGATCGACCTGCAGATCGCGATCGGGGAGTGGTGCGTCGTATTCGGTCCCAACGGCAGCGGTAAATCGACGTTGCTGTACGCGGCCGCCGGGCTGCTGCTCCCGCGTAGCGGACGCATCGAATTGTCCGGTGTGCCACTCGAGGACGCGGCCAGAGCGAAGCGCACCCTCGGCTACGGGTGCGCGCCGGAGCGCCTGCCGGGTTTGCTCACCGGCCGGCAGTGCCTGCAGGTGTACGCGGCGGCCAAGGGGCTGCGCGAGATTGACCCCGGCGTGCTCGAGCTGGCCGAGGCGCTGGCGTTGAGTGCACACCTGGAGCGGTACGTGGATACCTATTCGCTCGGTATGCGCCAGAAGCTCGCAACCCTTCTGGCCCTGATCGGTGCGCCACGCCTGATCGTGCTCGATGAGGCGTTCAATGGCCTGGATCCGGCCAGCGCGGCGCTCCTGAAGCGTCACCTGCGACGCCTGACTGACGAGCGGCGGGCCGCGGTGCTGCTCGCCACCCATGCTCTGGAGATCGCCGAGCGCTATGCCGACCGCGTTGCGCTGCTGCTCGAGGGGCGGATCCGCCGCGTGTGGGATCGTGCCGAGCTCGCCGCGCAGCGCGCCGCCGGCACGCCGCTCGAGGAGCTGCTGGCGGCGGCGGCGGCGGCCCCGTAGGGAGCGCTGGTCAGCGCCAGGGCCAGGGCTTGAGCGCGAAATGCTTCGGCGGCGTGTTGCCGGCCAGATAGCGCACGAAGTAATCCCAGCGGCGCAGCGTGATGTACGGCGTCGCATAGCCGTAACCGTGCCGCACGTTCGGAATCGCGATCATGTCGAACGGCCGGTTCGCCTTGATCAGCGCCTCGACGACGATCTGGGTGTTCTCCGGCGGCACATTGTCATCGAGCGTGCCGTAGGTGAGCATCAGATGGCCGCGCAGATGCCCCGCCAGCAGCTCATTGGCCTGGTTGTCGTAGTTGGTCGTTCCGTTCGCGTTGCGCTTCAGCAGCCCCTGATAAAGCTCGCCCCAGTCATTCTCATAGTCCCGGTTGTCCTGGTTGCCGCTCTCGGCCCAGCCGACTTTGAAGAAATCCGGGTAACGGAACATCGCATCCGTCGCGGCGTTGCCCCCGCCGGAGTGCCCCCAGATGCCGACCCGGCCCAGATCGATCCACGGGTAACGTTGTGCGAGCTGACGGATGGCGGCGATCTGGTCCGGCAGGGTGTTGTCGCCCATGTCGCCGTACCAGTAGCGCTGGAAGTGCCTCGAGCGGTACGGGGTGCCCATGCCGTCGACGGCGATGACGATGAAGCCGAGCTCTGCCAGTGCCTGATTGTCGTAGTCGGAAGGCTCGAAGCGGAACGTGAACACCGAGCCGATCTGCGGTCCGGGGTACACGTAATCGACGATCGGGTATTTTTTGTGCGGATCGAAGTTCGTCGGCTTGAACAGCAGACCGTAGAGTTTGGTGTGGCCATTGCGTGCCGTGACGACGATCTGCTGCGGTGCTCGCCAACCGATGGCGCGCAGCCGCGTGAGATTGGCGCGTGCGACGGTCGCGATGATCCGTCCCGTGGCCGCCGAGCGCAGAGTCGTGACCGGGGCACGCTGCGGGGTCGAGCAGCTGTCGACGAAGTACTTCCCGTCCGGCGACATGCTGATCAGATTGTCGCAATCGCGCGGCGTGAGTAGCTTCGGGGGGCCGCCGGCGAGAGTTCCCTTCCAGAGTTGCTCGTAGTACGGGTTGATGCCCGCAATGCGGCCGACGGCGCGGAACCAGACCGTGCCGGTGCGCCGATCCACATGCAGCACCTGCGTGACATCGCCGCGTCCGGTGGTGACCGGCCGTTCGAGTTTGCCGCTCTCGAGGCTGTAGAGATCCAGGTTGCCCCAGCCGCTGCGCGAGCTGTACCAGAGGACCTGGTGGGACCGCGGCAGATAGCGCCAGTCGACCGCGCCGATGCCGCTCTGGTAGTACTTGGCAGTGCTGTATTCGAATACCGTGCGCACCGCGCCGGTGCGCGCGTTGGCGACGCGGAGCCATTCATGGTGGCGGTTGCGCGAGGTGCTCACCAGTGCCAGCGTCTTGCCGTCCGGGGCCCACTCGAGGTCGTCCCAGTGGCCATTGTTCTGGCAGCTGATGTCATCGCACAGGCTCGAGAGCCGCTGTTCGGGCGGCATCTGCAGCCGGACCACGTGCCCACTCGCCACGTCGATGATCACCGGGTCGATCATGAAGACATGCGTGTCCCCGGGCAGCGGGTATTTCCATTTCTGCAGCTTGGGATGTCCGATCGCGGCGCTCACCAGGTACATATCGCCGACCTTGCGCTGATCCTGCTGGTAGGTGGCGATCCGGCGCGAATCCGGTGACCAGTTCAGCACGGGGCGCTTCGAGCGCAGCCAGCCGGCATTGTCGGTGGCATAGCCGAAGTTCTTCACTCCGTCGAACGTCAGCTGGCGCTCCTTGCCGGAGTGCACGTTGCGCACCCAGAGGTTCCAATGGCGGATGAACGCACGGTATTTGCCGTTCGGCGAGAGAATGCCCGGCGCGTGCGCGCCCGGTGCGGCGGCGGTGCAGTGTCCGACGCCGCTCAGATCGCAGATGAAGTGTTTGCCGGCGCGGGTCACTTGCAGCTGGCCGTGCACGATTTTGATGGCAGTGATGCCGAGCTTGGCCGCATCGACCGGTTTGCCCACGGCATTGCCGAGTGCGGCGGCGAGCTTGATGCGGTTGAATGCCGCGGCGACCTTGCCGCTGGCCGCGTCCATGATGCGGTAGTGATCGCCGCCGGCATCATGTGCGATGAACCAGAATCGGTCGCCCGCAAGCCAGTGCACGTGCTCGACGTCATCATCGACGAGCGGTGCCGTTGCGTAGGGCATGAACTGCGCGGCGCGGGCGTAGTCCTGCGTGCTCAGATGGCGGCCCTGGGCGAGGGCGGCTCGGGCGGGCAGCGCTGCGGCGCAGACGAGCAGCGCGCAGCGACAGAAATCACGTACATTCGGATTCAACGGCGTCCCCGATACTGGCGGCCGCACCGGTGCGGCTCATTATCGTGCAGGTTACGCCAGGGCTATCGGCCGGGGAACCCCGAGCTGCTCAGCGCAGCTGGCTGTCCTTGCTGCCGCGGCGGTTGTAGCCGCTGAACACCGCCGCCTCGTCGCGGGCGCTTTGGCAGGCCAGACACAGGCGCACGCCGGGGACCGCCTGCTGGCGCTGCGGCGGAATCGGCTCGCCGCACTCCGCGCAATGCGTCAGTCCCGGCCCCTGCGCGAGCCGGGCGCGGGCGCGCTCGATCGCGTCGGTCACGGTCGCATCAATCTGATCCTGCACGGCGCCATCGCCGGCCCAGCCGGTGGCCATCGTCTGCACTCCGAATCGTTGCCCGAGCGTCCCATTCTACGCGCGGCGCAGCGGGCTGCCGCAGAGCGAGCGCATTGCGGGAGATAATATCAATTGATATTATAGCGGTAAAATATTATCTCTTTACATATGACCATCGATCAATTTCGCCAATTGGGCTTCCTGTTCAAGGACGTCAGCCGCCGCTACACGCGGCGCTTCGAGGAGCGCGCCCAGGCGCTCGCACTGACGCTGCCCCAGTGCCGCGCGCTGATTCATCTGCAGAGCAACGAGGGGGTGAGCCAGAAGCGGCTCGCCGAACTCTCGGACGTCGACCCGATGACGCTGGTGCGCATCCTCGATCGCATGGAGGCCGACGGCTGGGTGCAGCGGCGCTTCGATCCGGCCGACCGGCGCGCGCACACCCTCTGGCTCACCGCCGAGGCGCTCCCCGTGCTCGAGCAGATCTGGCGGCTGATCACCGAGACGCGCGCGGAGATGCTGCAGGGGCTCTCGAGCGAGGAGCGGGCGCAGCTGATGCGGCTACTCGAGCGTGTGCACGCGAATCTGACGGAGCTCCCGCCGCTGCCGGTCGATGAGTCTTGCGCGCCCGATGCCGGGCGCAGGTCCACGAGGTCCAACCGATGAACGATTCCGGGCGCGACGCCCCGTCCGAGCACGCATCCACGCCCGCGACCCGGCCGCTGCGCGAACGTCTGCGCCGCCCGCTCCTGTGGGGCGTGCCGGCGATCGTGGTCGCCGGGGCCGTGTATCTCTATCTCACGAGCGGCCGCTACCAGTCGACCGACGATGCGTATCTGCGTGCCGCCGAGGTGCAGATCAGTGCGGACGTTTCCGGACGCGTCGTTCAGGTGGATGTCCACGACAACGAACGGGTGAAACAAGGGCAGGTGCTCTTCCGGCTCGATCCGCGGCGGCTGCGCATCGCGGTCGCCGCGGCGCGCGCCCGGTTGGCCGCCGCACGTCTGACCGTGCGCGCGCTCGAGGCGGACTACCGCGCCGACCTTGCGGCGCTGAACTCGGCCCAGAGCCGTCAGGCGTATGCACGGCGCGAACTTCTGCGTCGCGAGCGGCTGCTGAAGATCGGCGTGTCCTCGACGTCGCAATTCGATCGGGCCCGCTTGGCCGTGCAGCAGTCGCAGGCCGCGGTCAGCGCCGCACAGCAGCAGATCGAGGCCGTGCTCGCCCGCCTCGGCGGCAACCCGGCGCTGCCGGTGCGCCAGCATCCCCAGGTCGCCGAGGCGCAGGCGCTGCTCGATCGTGCGCTGCTTAAGCTGTCCTACACCACGGTGCGCGCCCCCACGGAAGGCATCGTGACGGAAGTGAATCACCTGCAGGTCGGCGGCTACCTGCCGCTCGCGACCCCGGCGTTCGTCCTCGTCTCCACGCGCGACGTGTGGATCGAGGCGGACTACAAGGAAAATCAGCTCACCCACATCCGCCCGGGCGACACGGCGACCGTGAGCATGGATGCGTATCCGGATGAAACGTTCCACGCCGTCGTCTCCAGCATCACCCCGGGCACCGGCGCGCAGTTCTCCGTGCTGCCGCCGCAGAATGCCACCGGCAACTGGGTCAAGGTCGTGCAGCGGCTCGACGTGCGGCTGCGCCTGGTGGGGCGCATGCCGCCGGTGCGCTCGGGGCTGAGCGCCGCGGTGACGATCGATACTCAGTCGGGGCCGGCTGCGCGCCAGCACTCCGCGTCCGCCTCAGGTTGAAGCGCCGCCGCGATGACCGATGCTGAACACGACAGGATCCACCGTGTGCCGATCACCATTGCGGTGACCTTGGCAACGATTCTGCAATCGGTCGACACGACCATCGCCAACGTCGCGCTGCCGCACATTGGCGGCTCCATGTCCGCGACGATCGATCAGATGGATTGGGTGTTGACCTCCTACATCGTGGCGGCGGCGATCGTCACGCCGCTGTCCGGGTGGCTCGCCGGCCGGTTCGGCCGCAAGAACGTGTTGCTGATCTCCGTGCTCGGCTTCACGGTGACCTCGGCGCTGTGCGGCATGGCGCAGACCATCGATCAGATCGTGCTCTTTCGTCTGCTTCAGGGCGGATTCAGTGCCGGACTCGTGCCGCTCTCCCAAGCGGTGCTGCTCGATATCAATCCGCCCGAGCGACACGGGCGGGCGATGGCGCTCTGGGGACAGGGCGTGGTGCTCGGCCCGATGCTCGCCCCGGTGCTCGGCGGCTGGCTCACCGACAGTTACAGCTGGCGGTGGGTGTTCTACATCAACGTACCGTTCGGCATCCTCTCGGCGATCGGCATCATGACCTACCTGCGCGAGACGCAGAAGCGCAAGTCCTCGTTCGACTTCTTCGGTTTCGCCACCCTGAGTCTCGCGGTCGGTGCGTTGCAGATCATGCTCGATCGGGGCTCGCTCAAGGACTGGTTCGGCTCGACCGAGATCTGGGTCGAGATGGGGCTTGCCGTCCTCGGTCTGTACTGGTTCCTCGTGCATACCTTCTCGGCGCGCGAGCCGTTCGTCAGTCCCAGCCTGTTTCGCGACCGCAATTTCAACGCCGGCAATATCCTCATCGTCGTGGTCAGCATGGTGCTGTTTGCGACCCTTGCTCTGCTGCCGCCGTTGCTGGAAGATCTGCTCGGCTATCCGGTGCTCACGACCGGCATCGCCATGGCGCCGCGCGGCTTCGGAAGCTTCGTGGCGATGTTCCTCGCCGGGCGGTTGATGGAGAAGTTCGACCCGCGCCTCCTCATCGGTGTCGGTCTATCGATTGCCTCGCTGTCGCTGTGGAACATGGCGAGCTATTTTTCCACTCAGATGCCGCAGTCGCTGATCTGGGGCGTGACCTTCATGCAGGGTCTTGGCATCGGATTGACCTACGTCACCATGACGACGGTCGCCTTTTCCACCTTGGCGCCAAAGTTGCGCTCCGAGGGCACCGCCGTGTACAACCTGCTGCGAAACATCGGCAGCAGCGTCGGCATCGCCGCGACCAGCGCCTTGCTGACGCGCAACACCCAGGTCATGCACGAACGGCTGGCGTCGCACATCGTGCCCTACGGGGCGCAGATCCAGCTGCACGCCCCGTTCAGCTTCACCTCGATCGCCGGGCTGTCCGCGCTCAACGCACTCGTGACGCGTCAGGCGCGCATGATCGCCTACAACGACGATTTCAAACTGATGTTCGTGATGACGCTTTCGCTGTTTCCGCTGCTGCTTCTGTTGAAGCCGCGGCGCGCTCGCAGCTCAAGCGAAGAACCGCTGGTCATGGAGTAGTGTGATGGCACGCGCCGCAAAGTATGTTCGCCTCGGACGCTGCCTGCTCATCGCGGCAGCGGCGGCCGGGCTCGGCGGCTGCGCGGTGGGACCGGCCTTTCATCGCCCAACGGTGCCGGCCGGTGAACACTATCGTCCCAGGGGCGAGCAGGTGCGTGGCGAGCATGCCGCGGTGGGTGCGTATCGGGAGCACGCAGCGCTCGGTGCCGGCGCGAGCGGGCCGTGGTGGCAGCTGTTTCGCTCCCCGCAGCTCGATGCTCTGGTGCGCACCGCACTCGCCGACAATCATGACGTCGCGGCCGCGCAGGCGGCACTTCAGCAGTCACGCGAAGGGGTGACGGTGGGCGCCGCGGGGCGCGCTGCGCACATCCGCTTCAATGCCGGGGCCGGGCGGCAGAAGTACGGCGCGGAATTTCTCGGTCCGGACGCGTTCGCGCCGTTCAGCTACATCGCCGGTGGCGTCAGCGTCGCGTATCAGCTCGATTATCTCGGCGAGGTCCGCCGCAGCGTCGAGGAGGCGCGCGCCGCCGAACAGTATCAGCGCAGCGAACTCGCCGCCACGCGGCTGATGCTCAGCGGACAGGTGGTCGCCGAGGCGCTCGACATCGCCACGGCCCACGCCGAAATCCGCGCCGTGCGCAACCTGCTGCGCGAGGATCGTGTGAACCTGAAGCTCGTGCGCGCGTCGGTCGCCGCCGGATCCGTGCCGCGCCTCGACGTCCTCACCGCGCAGACCCAGCTCGCCAGCGACGCCACGCTGCTGCCGCCGCTGTACCAGCGTCTGAGCGTCGCGCGGCATGCGCTCGCCGTGTTGCTCGGGCGCACGCCGGCGGCCTGGCGCCGTCCCGATCTCGAGCTTAGCGAGATTCGCCTGCCGTCACAGGTGCCGGTCGCGCTGCCGTCACGGTTGCTCAAGCGCCGTCCGGACATCCTCGCCGCCGAGGCGCAGCTGCGGGCCGCGACCGCCGCGGTCGGCATCGCGACCGCGAAGCTGTATCCGCAGATCACGCTGAGCGCAACGCTGAGCGAAGAGGCGCTGCGGCCGCAGCACCTGTTCGATGCCAGCTCGCTCGCCTGGTCGTTGATCTCGGGCCTCACCGCGCCGCTGTACGAGGGCGGAAAGCTGCATGCCGAGCGGCGCGCGGCACTCGATGCGCTGCATGAGCGCGCCGAGCTGTACCAGCAGGTGGTGATCAGTGCCTTCGGCCAGGTGGCCGATGCGCTCGATGCGCTGCGTCACGATGCGCAACTGCGCGCCGCGGAACACCGGGCGCTCGCGCTCTCGCGCCGGCGGGTGCACCTGGAACGGGCGAGCTACCAGGCGGGCAACTCCGGCCTTCTGCCGGTCCTCGATGCACAGCGTCAGCGCGAGCGGGCGCAACTCGGACTGCTGGCCGCCGAGCATCGCCAGTATCTCGATACCATCACTCTGATGCTGGCGGCCGGCGGCCGGGTGACGGCCGCCGGATCGGACGCCGCCGTTACAGTCCGGAGAGGCTCAGACCGCCGGACTTCGCCTGGATCTTGACCACCGAGCAGCTCTGGTGCGCCCGGCGCAGCGTGGCGCAGGCGGCAAGTGCAGCCGCGTGGCTCATTTGCTGGGAGCGCAGGGTCGTCAGCTTGTGGGTACCGGACGGCGCGATCACCTGCACCTGGGTGAGCAGACTCGCGAAGCGGGTCTTCAGCTGCTGGGCCGCGGTGCTTGCCGCGCTGGCCGTGCGGTAGCGGCCGAGTTCGACCTGGAAGCCGGCCAGCTTGTCGATGGCAGCCTGCGCCTTGCTCGCTTCGGTCGCACTGGGGAACTGGCTGACGAACGCCTCGTAGGCGGCCACCGTCCCGGCGCTCTTGGCGCTCTGCCAGGCGCTCGCTTCCTTCAGGCTCGTCAGCGCACCCTGGGCCTCGGCCGTGTACGCCCCGTTCGGGTACTGCGCCAGATACTGCTGGTAGGACTGCACGGTGCCGGCGCTCTTGGCGCTCTGCCAGGCGTGCTGGTCCTGCAGGGATTCGATGCGGTTGCGCGCCTGCTGCACCCGCGGGTCGTCGGGGTGGTGCTGGATGAAGCTGCGGTAGGCGGCCACGGTGCCCTGCGCCGAGGCCTTCTGCCAGTCGGCATTCGGCGAACTGCACCCCGCCAGCACGCCGGCGGCGAGCAGGCAGACCCCAAACGATGCAAGCGATGTCTTCTTCACGGCACACCCCGCAGGGACGATTCGGGCGCCTAAGCTACCCTAGGCGCCGCAAATCTTCCAGGTACGCCACCGCTTGCGCTGCACTTACCGGCAGATCGACGCAAACGACGGACGCGGGCCGGTGGGCTCGGGCCAGCGCTGCGGGCTCTTGCGCAGCTGATCCACCGGGTAGCCCATGGCCGCGACGCGCGAGACCATCGCCTGGTACTGATGCGGTGAGATCTGCGGCGTACGCGCCATGAGCCAGACGTAGTCGCGCGCATCCCGCGCCACGATCACCCGCGTGTCGTGCGGCGAGAGCCAGGCGATGATGTACTGCAGGCGCAAGAACCAGAAGAGATGCACGTGCCATTCGGCATTGCCGGTGTGCCGAACCACCGTGGCGGTGGAATGGACCGTGTGCAGCCGGGAGGTGAAACTGCCGCGCCGGAAACGGAACACGGTGCAGATCGATCCATCCGGCTCCAGGCGGTAGTTCTCGACCGGATTGTAGTCATCGCGCTCGATATGCGTCGGGATCGCCGCGATCACAAACCAACGGCCGACGTAGCGCTGGAGGTCCACGTGGGCCACCGGCGGGATCGGCTTCTCGGCCGCGAGCGTTCGGCAGGCCGCGAGGCTCAGTGCGAGGAGCAGCATCAGCGTGGCGCGCGCGCCTCTCATGGGTGCTCCCCGGCCTGCGGCCGCGCAAATCGGTAATGGGCCACCAGCCACTCACTGCCCTGCGCGTAGCCGAATAGCTCCGCACAGGCCATCCAGAAAATCCGCCAGCGCTCGAACCACAGCCGAGCGTTCGCGCCATAGGCCTCGCGCAGCACCTGCAGCACCCGGTCGCGCTGCGCGTCCTGGTGCGCGAGCCACAGATTCGCGGTGCGACTGTAGTGCGTGCCATCGATGAGCCAGCGCTGCTCCAGATGCAGATCGTCCTGAAAGTGCAGCAGCGTGTCGGCCGCGGGCATCAATCCGCCGGTAAAAAAGTGCCGGCCCATCCAGTTGTCCGCGCCACCGGTCTCGAAGGGGTACATCAGGGTTCGGTGGGCGAAGATGTGCGTGAACAGCTTGCCGCCCGGTTTCAGCCACGCCGCGATGCGCTGCATCAGCGCCTCGTAGTTGCGCACGTGCTCGAACATCTCGACCGAGATGCAACGATCGAATCGCGCCGTGTCGAGAATGAGCGTGTTCACGTCGCGCGTGAGCACCTGAACGTTCGTCAGTGCGCGTGCGCGGCACTGTGCCTCGATGTGGTGGCGTTGGCCGTGCGAGTTCGATACCGCGGTGATGTGGGCGTGCGGGAAGCGCTCGGCCATCCACAGCGTGAGTGAGCCCCATCCGCAGCCGAGTTCGAGAATCCGCTGCCCGTCGGCGAGTTCCGCCCGCTGTGCATACAGCTCGAGCATCGCCTCTTCGGCCTCGGCCAGGCTCTCCTCGCCGTGCGTGAAGTAACCGCACGAATACTTCAGGCGCGGCCCGAGGCACAGCGCGAAGAACGCCGCTGGCAGTTCGTAGTGCTGGGTGTTCGCCGCCTCGGTGTGGATCGCAACGGCGCTCTGGCGCAGCGCGCCGAGGCGCGTGCTGAATCGCTCGGCCTCGGCCGCAGGGCCACCGCTGCGCTCGGTGCGCAGCCGCTGCGCGCACAGCCGTCGGATCCCCAGTCGCAGCAGCGCATCGGGCAGCAACCCGCGCTCGGCGAGCCCGAGCAGTCCGGGGGCCGGCTCATCGCCGGGGAGGTCGACGGGGGAGGTCACAAGGGTGCTCATCTCTGGGCTCCTCAAGGCGATCGGCGGGGAAACCATGGGAAGAAAATCGACGTGCGGCGCTGGTAATCGCGGTAATCCTCGCCCCGCGAGCGCAGCGCCTGTGCCTCGGTCCACGGCACGCCGCTCAGGTAGCGCAGGAACACGAACATCGTGATCGGACCGAGCCAGGCGAGCGGCGCGAGTGGGGAGCCCACCGACCACGCCACGTAGGCGAACCAGTGCAGCCATTCGAAGAAGTAGTTCGGATGGCGCGAGTAGCGCCACAGCCCGCGGCGGCAGGTGCGGCCGCGATGCTCGGGGTCGGCGCGAAAGCGCGCGAGCTGACGGTCGGCGAGCGCCTCGCCGAGCACGCCGAGCAGCCACAGCATCGCGCCGGCGAGGAGTGCGCCCGCGGGCGGATCAGGGTTCGCCGCGACCGCCACGAACGGCAATGCGAACAACGGGACCGAGAGCGCCTGGAACTGGAAGAATCCGAACCAACGGCGTTGATCGCCCGCCCAGCGCGCGCGCAGCGCCTGGTAGCGGCCATCTTCTTCCTCACGCCCGACACGCATGGCCAGGTGTATCGCCAGGCGCAACGCCCAGCCGCCGCCGAGTACGGCGAGCAGCGCGCGCGCGCTCGGCGCGCCCGTGCCGCTCACCGCCAGGACCAGGGCGCTCAGCGCAAGCAATGCAGACCAGAGCACATCGGCGATGCCCGCGTTGCGGCGGCGGCGCTGCCAGAGCCAGCCGCCGCACATCACCCCCATCGAGAGCCCCCAGAGCAGGCCGAGCACCGCGAGCGATCTCATGCGTCGCTCCGGGCGGTGGCGGCGGGCAGCCCGCGGCGCGCGAGCGCCGTCAGCAGCGGCAGCGCCGCGGCCCAGCCGAGCGATAGCGCGAGCAGAGTCGGTAGCGGCCGCACCGGAAAGATCACCGCATGCCAGCCGCGCGCGGCCGCCCAGTAGGAGGCGGGGCCGCCGAGCGCGCCGAGCGCCGCGGCGAGCCACGGGCGAGTGTGCAGGTAGGCGAACAGCGGCACGATGGTCAGGCCGAACGAGGCCCACAACGCCAGCAGCCAGGCCGGCGAGGAGCCGAGCGGCCAGGCCGCCGCGTAGCGGATCAGCCCGGTGCGCACCCAGCAGGTCTCGAGCGCCGCGCCGATGAGCAGCGCGAGCGCGAACAGACGCAATTCGACGGCACGGCATCGCGAGACCGCCAGGCGCCAGGCGATGAATACCGCTGCGGCACCGACTCCAGGCCAGGTGAGTCCGCGGCCGGCGCCGATCACCGCGGCGAACCAGACCAGCTCGTAGGCGATGAACGTGAGCAGCGTGTTCACTGCAGCGGCCCGTCTGTGCCGTGGCGCCACTGCGGTTTGACGAGCTTCAGATGCGCCACGCCGAGCGCCCGCTCACGGAAGCCGCCCTCGCAGTAGGCCAGGTAGAACTCCCACAGACGGATAAACCGCTCATCGAAGCCAAGCGCGCGCACCTCGGGAAGGCGAGCCATGAAGCGCTTGCGCCACGCCTCGAGGGTCCGTGCATAGGAGTCCCCGAAGTCCTCAAGCGATACCAGCGCGAGGTCGCTCGCTTGGGTTTTCGCCGCGAGCATTGCGTTCACCGACGGAATGAAACTGCCGGGGAACACGTGGCGCTTGATGAAATCCACCGACTCGAGCGCCTGGCGGTAGCGGTGATCCTCGATCGTGATCGCCTGCACCAGCGCCGCGCCGTGCGGGCTGAGCAGCCGGCTGATCGTGGCGAAGTACTCCTCCAGGTGATCGGCGCCCACCGCCTCGATCATCTCGATCGAGACGAGCTTGTCGTACCGTCCCGTCAAATCCCGGTAATCCGCCCGACACAACTCGATGCGATCCTCGAGGCCGGCGGCGCGGATCCGCTCACGCGCAAGCTCGTATTGCTGGGTCGAAATCGTGGTGGTGGTGACGCGGCAGCCGTAGTGACGGGCGGCATGCAGCGCGAAACCGCCCCAGCCGGACCCGATCTCGAGCACGTGATCGGAGCGGCTGAGCGCCAGTGAGCGGCAGACCGCCTCGAGCTTGCGCTCGGAGGCCGCCTCGAGGGTATCCGCGCCGCCGCTCCACAGCGCCGAGGAGTACATCAGGTCTGGCGAGAGAAACAGCGCGAAGAACGCATTGCTCAGATCGTAGTGCGCGGCGATGTTGCGCCGGCTGCCGCCCCGGGAGTTGCCGCGCGTGACGTGCCAGAAGCGGCGCGCGGCGCCCGCCAGGCGCGCCCAGCCGGACTCCAGACCGTCGAGCAGTTCGCGGTTGCGCACCAGGAGCTGCACGAGCGCGACCAGCGCATCGGAGTCCTCCAGGCCCGGCGCCGAGCAGCGCCACAGACCCTCCATGTAGGCCTCGCCGGCACCGATGCTGCCGCCGGCGGCGACGGCTCGATAGAAGGCCGGTTCGATCACCTGGAGACGCACCGGCGGGGCGAGCGTGTCGTGCGCGCCGAGCGCGATCGTGCCGTAGGCGTCCTCGAGCTCGAGCCGGCCGGTGCGCAGCCCGGCCAACCGCGACAGCAGCTGCCCGCGCAGGAACCGCTCCAATAGCGTTGCGTGCGGACGGTTCAGAGCGGCGACGGCCGTAGTCATGCGGTACCTCGTAAACGTCGTGATCGATCCGGGTGGTCGTAGACGGGCGTGCGCTTCAGCCACAGCCGCAGCGCCTGCCAGTAGATCGCGCCGACCACCTGGGTCCCCATCAACGGGTAGCGCCACAGCACGCGTGCCAGTGAGGCGCCCGTGAGCGCTCTGCGCTGCAGATCCAGGTGCGCCTCGAACTCCACGCGCTCCCCGTCGCTGACGCTCATGTGCACGCGCAGGCGCTCGGCCGGTGCGCTGAAGTGCCAGCGGTAATCGCGCTCGAGCGGCAGGAAGGGGGAGACGTGGAAGGCCTTGGCGAAATCCCATTGCCACAGCAACCCGCGCCGCTCGGCCTGCGAGAGCGCGAGCACGTAGGCGTGCCGTTCGTTCCACGGAGTGTTGGTGATGTCGGCGATGACGGCCTGCAGTGCGCCGGTGGTGTCATGGCAGTAATAAAAGCTGACCGGATTGAAGACATACCCGGCGTAGCGCAGGTGGGTCAGCAGTCGCACCGGGCCGAGGGGCCGCACGCCGGTGTGACACTCGACGAGGCTGCGCGCCGCCTCGGCCAGCGGGAGGGCCTCGGGTTGCAGGTAGTCGCTGCGGCGAAATTCGGCCACGTTGCGCCGGTCGCAGGACCACAGCCACCGACCGGCAAACACCCTGTCGAGCTCATCGAGATCCAGGCACAGCTGCGCGATGCGATAGCTGAACGCGTGGCGGCGCGGCGTCAGCCGGCAGTGGCGCACCACGCCCTCGTACACGGCGCTCGAGAACGGCGGCGGGCGGCTCATGCGGCGACCTTGCGCATCAGGGACGCAGCGTCGCGGCCCTCGAGCGCTTCGACCACGGCGGCCGCGCTGCGCATGCCGTCCTCGTGAAAGCCCCAGCCCCAATAGGCACCGGCGAACCAGGTGCGCCGCAATCCCTGGATCTGCGTGCGGCGCCGCTGCGCGGCGAGCGCCTCGTGGGTGTGCACCGGGTGCGCATAGCGCATCGTGCGCAGCACGCGAGCCGGATCGATGGCGGCGCTGCGGTTCAGGGTCACGACGAGCGGCTCGGGCGCATCGATGTTCTGCAGCAGGTTCATGCAGTAGCTCACCGTGCAGGGCGCGTCGGGCTCACCAGGCACGTAGGCGTTCCAGGCGGCCCAGGCCTTGCGGTTGCGCGGCAGGAGTGCCGCATCGGTGTGCAGCACCGCTTCGTTCATCTGGTAGCGGATCGCCCCGAGTACGGAGCGTTCCGCCTCGCTCGGGTCCGTCAGCAGCGCCAGGGCCTGGTCGCTGTGGCAGGCCAGGATCACCTGCTCGAAGGATTCGGTGCCGGCGGCGTGCGCGATGCGGACCGCATCCGCCTCGCGGCGCACCGCATGCACCGCGCAGCCGAGGCGCTCGCGTACGTTCCAGCGAGATCTCAGCGCCTGCACGTAGCGGGCCGAACCGCCCCGCACGACGCGCCACTCGGGCCGCCCGCTCACCGCGAGCATCTGATGGTTGGCCATGAACTGCACCAGATGGCGGGCCGGGAAGGAGAGGATCTGCTGCGGCGGGGAGGACCACAGTGCCGAGGCCATCGGCACGAGATGCTCGTCGCGGAACGTCGCGCCGTAGCGGCCCGCAGCGAGATACTCCCCGAGGGTCGGTCCAACGGCCTCGTCACAGAGCAGTGCGGGGGCCTCCCGGTAGAAGCGCAGCAGGTCGTGGATCATGCCGAGGAAGCGTCGGGAGAGGAGGTTGCGGCGCTGGCAGAAGAGCGTATCGAGGCTCGTCGCGCTGTATTCCAGGCCGCTCGCGCCGTTGTGCACCGAGAAGCTCATGCTCGTCGGTTGCGAGTCCACCCCCAGGGCATCGAGCAGCGCGGTGAACAGCGGGTAGTGCCGCCGGCTGAAGACAATGAAGCCGGAGTCGACGGCGTAGTCGCGGCCCGCCAGGTGCACCGAGTGAGTGTGCGTATGGCCGCCGAAGTAATCGTTGGCTTCGAACAACGTCACCTCGTGGCGCTGCGCGAGCAGCCAGCTCGCGGCGAGACCCGAGATGCCCGAACCGATGACCGCGATGCGCATGGCCTTACCGTTCGAGCGCTTCGAGTACGCGCGAGGGCAGCGGTTTCAGTCCGCGGATCAGTCCGAGCGCGGCGAGCAGCCGCAGTCCGTACCAGGTCAGATCGATCTCCCACCAGCGAAATCCCTGACGGGCAGTGCCCGGGAAGCGGTGGTGATTGTTGTGCCAGCCCTCCCCGAAGGTCAGCAGCGCGAGCAGGAAGTTGTTGCGGCTGTCGTCATCGGTCTTAAACCGGCGCGTGCCCCAGCCGTGCGCCAGGGAGTTGATGGTCACCGTCGCATGAAAGAGCGCCACCGTGGAGATGCAAAAGCCCCACACGAGCAGCTGCGGCCCGTCGGTGCCGAGCTGCGGGGCGAGGCGCTGCAGCAGAGCTCCGAGGCCGTACAGCGCCGCAGCGAGCGTCACGGGGACGGCGATGTCGTAGCGGTCGAGCCAGCGCAGCTCCGGGTACCGGGCGAGGTCCGCGACTCGCGTCAGGTCGGTACGGAACGCCCGGCGCGTGAGGAACCAGCCCATGTGGCTCCAGAGAAAGCCATGCACCCGCGGGGAGTGCGGATCGAGTGGCGTATCGGCGTCACGATGGTGATTGCGGTGGTGTGCTGCCCACCACAGCGGCCCGCGCTGCACGCAGGCGGCGCCGATCACGGCAAACAGCATCAGCACCGGACGGGAGGCGCGAAAGGTGCGGTGCGAGAAGCCCCGGTGGTAGAAGCCGGTGATGGCGAACATCCGCACCGCGTACAG
Organism: Pseudomonadota bacterium; assembly: GCA_021851405.1. Classification (GTDB taxonomy): domain Bacteria; phylum Pseudomonadota; class Gammaproteobacteria; order Steroidobacterales; family Steroidobacteraceae; genus 13-2-20CM-66-19. The sequence continues at coordinate 18,896 of JAJZDW010000024.1, read as the reverse complement.
CACGACGGCCGTGGTGAGCGCGGTCCCGGACACCCCGGTCCACAGCGCCCCGAGGCACCCCAGGTGCAGCGCGATGAACGGCGAGGCGCGCAGCCAATCGATGCGATCAGCGGTGGCCGGGTCGAGCGGCCGCTCGCCCTCCTCGGTATCGAACCATTGCCGCAGCGTCCGGTGCAACGGCCGGCGTTTTGCGCCGGGTCGGGCGGGCACGGGTAGGGGATAGACGCTCATCGCAGGGCACCAGCAGTGACTGTGATGCTCTATACGGAGCGGGAGCAGATTTGGATGCACGCGTGCGGCCGCCCCGTCTCGGCGGGCAGCCGAGACGGGGCGGCCGCCACGGGCGGCTCAGGCCGGGCGCTGCGGAGCGGTGCGCAGGAGTTGGGCCGTCGCCGGGACGATGCCGGCCGGCGCGGCGCCTATCGCGCCGACGGCCACCACCGGGCCGGTGGGCTCTCCGGTGGGCGAGCCGCCCGGCGGCTCGATGGACACCGCCAGGTGCGCGCTCGGACCGAGGCGGGCCACGAGGTTCGCACTCAGCGCGAGCGTGATCGGCGCATGAGTCGAGATCAGGCCGACGGCGATGGGCCGTCCCCCGGCCGGGACCAGCCACAGTTCCGGGGTGCGGCCGGGTTGAACCGTCTGCGGGGCCGCCGGTACGACGACCATGCGGGCCTGGCGGATGTCCATGGTCGCCGTCCAGCCGACCTGGCCGTTGTGCTCCGTCATGGTCGCGGCCATGAACGGGATCGGCGGGGCGGCCGCTCGGTGCACCAGAATGAAGACGAGGGCGGCGCAGGCGCCCGCGAGCAGCGCGCCGCTGCCGAGGGTCAGCCAGTGCCACAGGCGCAGATTGTCCCAGAGCCCGCGGCCGCTGCGGGCGGAGTCGAAGTCGAGGGCGGCGCGGATGCGCACCCAGAGTCGCTCCGGCGGGGCTTGCGGGGCCACCTGCTCGGCGAGCGGCAGCAGCCGCTCGCGCCACTGCGCCTCGGTGGCCGCCGCAGCACTGCTGGCGGCGAGTTCCCGCTCCACCGCGGCGCGCTCATCGGCCTCGAGCACCCCGAGTACGTACTCGGCATAGCGCAAATCGTCGGCGGATTCGTCAGCCGGGGTGTTCATGTCTCGAGGCAGGTGCGTAGTTGCATCAGGGCGCGGCGGATCCAGCTCTTCAGGGTGGCGAGCGGCACCTGGGCGCGCATCGCCAGCTCCTTATACGTAGCGCCGGTGAAAAAGGCTTCACGGACCGAGCGGCTGTATTTGACGTCGAGTTGGCCGAGGCAGCGTTCGAGGCGCACATAGTCCTCGCTCGCCTCGGCACGAACGGCCGGGCCGTGCGCCTCATCGGGCACTCGCTCGAGGTCGATCGCCTCAGTGCTGGTGTTCTCGCGGCGCTGGCGCAACCGATCGATGATCCGGTTGCGCACCAGGGTGGTGAGCCAGGTATTGGCGCTCGCGAGCGTCGGGTTGTACGTCTCGGCGCGGCGCCAGACCGTGATGAACGCCTCCTGCAGCACCTCCTCCGCCTCGCCCTGGTCGCGCATCATGCGCACACACAGACCGAACAGTCGCGGGGAGGTCTGCCGGTACAGCTGCTCGAACGCCGCGCGATCGCGCATCGCGGTGCGAGCCAGGAGCTGCTCGAGCGTTTCGGGGTCGGTGCACGTGTCGTTCATCAGCTGACCGCGCTGCGGCGCCTGCCGTTTGGGTCGGGCTGCGGGCCGACTCTTGCTCCGCCGGATTGTAGGTGACAACCGGACGACGTCGATTGTTACGGATTATCCGGCCGCATTCAAGCGCGCGGCCGTGCGCACTGTCTTGCCGGTGCGCCACTGCCGATCCAGCGGTGCGCGCGCAGAAGATCCGTATTCCCCGCAACACCCCTGGGTGAGCTACTCATCATCACTCGCATCGATCAGGTCTATGCTTTCGTGCGCATGATCCAGACTCCCCCGAGGCGATGCCCGGTGATCCCGTCGGTCGGCCGCCGCCGCCCTGTCGCGCGTGATTCACGACGGCCACGGGGTTCTGGTACCGGCTTGCGACTTGCTTGTGGCTCGCTCCAGAGCGTACATTACAGCGCGGAAATCGCCGGTATTTTTGTGAATACGGCCCGTGTTTTCCGTCATGCGAGACACGCTGTTGGGCGAGAGGCCCGCGAGCGCGCCAGGGCAGCTGACTGGTTCCTGCTCGCGGAGGCGTGTGCGCATCGGCGCGGTCGACCTGCGCCGGTGTGCCCGTTCGGCGACTCTCCCGCACGCGTTGTGCGTTTTCCCGCGATCGACCGATTCGACGCCGGCCGTCCACACGAACCGCCCGGCCGGTCTGCCCCTCGATGGTATGCCTCAGAGGAGTTGCGCCCATGATTAACGGGACGGTTGTCGATCTCTCCCGCGTGCAGTTTGCGGCCACCGCGCTGTATCACTTCCTGTTCGTGCCGCTCACTCTCGGCCTGAGTTTTCTGCTCGCGGCGATCGAGACCGTCTACGTCACCACCGGCAAACCGATTTACAAGCGGATGGCGATGTTCTGGAGCCGGTTGTTCATGATCAACTTCGCGCTCGGCGTCGCGACCGGCCTCACCATGGAATTCCAGTTCGGGACCAACTGGTCGTTTTATTCGAGCTTCGTCGGCGACATCTTTGGCGCGCCGCTCGCCATCGAAGGATTGATGGCGTTCTTCATGGAGTCGACCTTCGTCGGTCTGATGGTCTTCGGCTGGGATCGGCTGCGCAAGGGCCAGCATCTGGCGGTCACCTGGCTGGTCGCACTCGGCTCGAACCTCTCGGCGTTGTGGATCCTGGTCGCCAACGGCTTCATGCAGGACCCGAGGGGCGCAAAATTCGACCCGGTCACGATGCGCATGCATCTGACCAGCTTCCAACAACTGATCTTCAGTCCCGACGCGCAATCGAAGTTCGTGCACACGAGCATCGCCGGTTACGTGACCGGCGCGATGTTCGTCGCCGGCATCAGCGCGTTCTACATGCTGCGCAACCGCCACATGGACATCGCCAAGCGCTCCTTCCGCATCGCGGTGTTGTTCGGCGTGTTGGCCACGGTCGGTGTGGTCACCCTGGGCGATGCGCTCGGGTTCGTCGATGCGAAGGCGCAACCGACCAAACTGGCGGCGATGGAGGGGTTGTGGAACTCAAGGCCTGCGCCCATGGCGTTCAACCTGATTGCGTTTCCTGAACAGGCCGAGCAGAAGGACGTGGGTGCCGTGCGCGTGCCGATGGTGCTCTCGTTGCTGGTCACGCACTCCCTCAGTGGTACCGTTCCGGGCATCGACACGCTCGAACAGCAGGCGGTGCAGAAGATCCAGAACGGCATCCCGGCGGTCGAGGCGCTCAAGGTGCTCGCGCATGATCCGCAGGACGCCGCGGCCCTGGCGCAGTTCAACGCACATCGGGCGGATCTCGGCTACGGATTTCTGGTGCAGCGCTATGCGCCGCACCTCAGTGAGGTGACGCCCGCGCAGATCGAGCGAGCGGCGAAGGACACCATCCCGCCGGTGGCGGCAGTGTTCTGGTCGTTCCGGTTCATGGTCGGTCTGGGTCTGCTGATGATGGCGTTCTTCGTCTTAGCGACGCTCTATTCGCTGCGCAACCGGATTCAGAAGAAGCGATGGTTCCTCAAGGTCGCCGTGTGGATGATTCCGGTCCCATTCCTCGCCAATGAAGCCGGGTGGCTGGTGGCCGAACTCGGCCGCCAGCCCTGGACGGTGTACGGGGTGCTGCCGACCTGGATGAGCGCCTCGACGCACAGTGTCGGCTACATGGTGTTCTCGCTGATCGGCTTCGTGACGCTGTACTCGATTTTCATCGCCATCGAGATGTACCTGATGATCCGGGCGATCCGGCTTGGGCCGAGCGAACCCGGCGGTGACGGCGCGGCGGGGACCTGGCCGCCGCCGACGCTCGCGCCACGACCGGTGCCGGCCGTGCCCTACGGCGGCAACGTGGAGGGTTGAACCATGGATACATTTGCCATCCTGCAGGTCACCTGGTGGCTGCTGCTCGGGGTGCTGCTGATCGGACTGGCCGTCATGGTCGGCATGGACATGGGCGTGGGCACGATCCTGCGCTACGTCGGCAGATCGGACGTCGAACGGCGCGTCGCGCTGAACATCATCGGGCCGCACTGGGACGGGAACCAGGTGTGGTTCATTCTGGGTGGCGGTGCGATTTTCGCGGCGTTTCCGCTGATCTACGCGACGGCATTTTCCGGGTTCTACGTGGTGATGCTGCTGTTGCTGTGGACGATGATCCTGCGGCCGATTGGTTTCGAGTACCGCAGTCGGATCGAACACCCCGCCTGGCGCAACGCGTGGGACTGGGTGCTGCTGGTGAGCGGCGCGGTGCCCATGATTGTGTTGGGCGCCGCCTTCGGCAACCTGTTCCGTGGCGTGCCGTTTCACTTCGACTGGGACATGACGTCCTATTACACCGGCAGCTTCCTCGGGCTCCTCAATCCGTTCGCCCTCATGACCGGGGTGCTCTCGCTGTCGTTGTCGGTGATGATGGGGTCGCTGACCATCATGAACGGCGCCGAAGGGCCGATGTATCAGCGCGCGCGGGGGCTGGTGCAGGTCGCGGCGGCGGCGGCGCTGGTGCTGTTCGCACTCGGTGGCATCTGGGTGCATGCGCTGGCGGGCTACCAGTTGGTCGGCAGTCCGGGTGAGGGCGTGCCGCAGACGCCGCTGCAGCAGACCGTGACGCTCGCGCCGGGGGCGTGGCTGCACAATTTTTCCGTCGACCCGCTCCTGTGGCTCGTGCCCCTGGTCGGTTTTGCCGGCGTGATCGGCGCGGCGCTTGCCGCCCGGGCCGGTCGCTCGCATCTGGGCTGGTGGTCCGGAGCGCTCGGCTGGGTCGGTGTGATCGGGACCGCCGGCAGCGCCCTGTTCCCGTTCATGCTGCCCTCCAGTGCTGATCCATCGATGAGCCTGACGCTGTGGAATTCCAGCTCCAGCACGCTCACGCTGCTGTGGATGATCGGCTTCACCGCGGTCTTCGTGCCGCTCATCCTCTGGTACACCAGCTGGGCGTTCTGGGTGATGCGCGGCAAAGTGACACCCGAATCACTGGCGGGTGACGAGCACGCTTACTGAGGGCACGACGATGCGCAGTTTCCTCTACTTCGTTCTCTTTCTGGTCATTGCCCTCCTGGTCACGGTGCTCACCGCCATCCTCGGCGACGAGGGCGCCTGGTATTTCGCCTGGCTGGTCGGCACCACGATGATCGTGCTGGTCAGTGCCGCCGGCGGGGCGATGCTCGATGCAAACGAGGAGCAGGCGGCGCAGAGTCCGCCGCCGGCCGAGCCTCGGCGCAGCGGAGCGGGCGGCGCTGAGTGAACGCCCTCGGGGCGGCTGACACGCCGCCCGCCGATCGGCGCGCCGCCGAGTGGCTGCGCCGGGAGGCTCGACTCATTCGCAGGCCGCTGCTGCGTACGGGGCTGTTCACGGCACTGCTCGCGCTGTCTCTGGTTGCGCAGGCGTGGGTGCTTGCGGCGATCCTCACAGCGGGTGTGTTTGAGCGCGCCTCGTTCGCACAGCTCTGGCCGCTGTGCGGGGCGCTGCTCGTCCTGGCGCTGCTGCGCTTCGTGCTGAATTTAGGCGCGCGCCGCAGCGCCGTGCACGGCGCGCAGCAGCTCGCCGGTGCGCTGCGCGCGCGGCTGCTGCACGAGGCCCAGGCGCTCGGACCGCTCGGGCTGCGCGGCAACGCCAGCGGCGATCTGCTCACACGCCTCGTCGATGGTATCGAGGCTGTGCTGGGGTATTTTGCGCGCTACCTGCCGCAGGCCGGCGCCGCCGTGCTGGTCCCGCTGCTGCTCGCCGTGTTCATCTTTCCGGCCGACTGGCTCTCCGGTCTGGTGCTCGTGCTCACCGCGCCGCTCATCCCGCTGTTCATGGTGCTGGTGGGGCGTGCGGCCGCCCGGGCGAGCGAGCAGCGCTACGCGCAGCTGCGGCGGCTCGGCGCGGCGTTCGTCGATGCGCTCGGCGGGTTGGTGACGCTGCGCCAGCTCGGCGCCGCCGAGCGCTGCGCGGCGCGCCTGGAGAGTGAGAGCGAGGCGTATCGCCTGCTCAGTCTGGAGGTCCTGCGCGTAGCCTTTTTGTCATCCCTGGTGCTCGAATTTTTTGCCATGGTCAGCATCGCCATCGTCGCGGTGTTGATCGGGTTTCGGCTGCTGTGGGGTGAGCTGGCGTTGCACGACGGGCTGTTCGTGTTGCTGTTGGCGCCGGAGTTTTACCTGCAGCTGCGCGGTCTCGGCGCACTGCGCCACACGCGCATGGATGCGGTCGCGGCGGCCGAGCAGCTCGCGACGCTCGAGACGGAGGCGGCCGCCGCCCCGGCGCACTTCGCGGGCGCCACCGCGGTGCGCTGCGACCGACCGCCCGAGATCCGTCTCGAACGGGTCACCTACCTGCACCGCGGCCGCGGCGCGGGTCTGCATGAGTGCTCGCTCACGATCCGGCCGGCGCAGCTTACCGCTCTGGTCGGCCCGAGCGGTTCGGGCAAGAGCACGCTGCTGAACCTACTGCTCGGCTTCGTCGCGCCCGATCAGGGTCGGATCCTCCTCGATGGCGTCGATCTGACCGAATGTGATGTGCGCCAGTGGCGCGATGGCATTGCCTGGGTGCCGCAGAGCACCCACGTGTTCGAAGGCACGGTGCGCGAGAACCTGCTCCTGGCGAACGGCGAGGCGGATGCCGCCGCGGTGAGCCGGGCACTCAAGACGAGCGGGCTGGCGGCCGTATTGGCGCGTCTGCCGCACGGCGAGGATACCGTGCTCGGTGAGCGCGGCGTCGGATTGTCCGGCGGGCAGCTGCAGCGCCTGGCGCTCGCTCGCGCACTGGTGCGCGAGCGAGCGAGGGTATGGCTGCTCGATGAGCCGACGGCGCATCTCGATCGCGACGGGGCGCGCGAGCTTCAGGCGTCGATCCGTGCGGCTGCCGCCTCGCGCACGGTGCTGATGGCCGTGCATCGGTTGAGTGCGGCGCGCGCGGCCGACTGGGTCGTCGTGCTCGATGGCGGCCGAGTCGTGGAGCAGGGCCCTCCGGAGCATCTGCAGCGCACCGGCGGGGCGTTCAGCGCGCTGCTCCAGGCGGAGCTCTCATGAGCCGATCGACGGTCTCGACGGTCAGGCGCCTGCTCTCGCTCCTCTACCCGCAGCGCCGCTGGATGCTCGGTGGGGCGGGTCTGGCGCTGCTCGCGGCGCTCGCGGCCGTCGGGCTGATGGCGGTGTCCGGCGGGTTCATCGCCGCCATGGCGCTCGCCGGCGCGGCCGGACTCGCCATCAACTATTACACACCCGCGGCGGCCATCCGCCTGTTCGCCATCGTGCGCAGCGCGGGCCGCTACGGGGAGCGGCTGATCACTCACGACGCGACGCTGCGCGGCCTGTCGCGGCTGCGCGTCTGGCTGTTCCGCCGCCTGATCCCTCTGGCGCCGGCGCGTCTGTCCGCGCTGCGCAGCGCGGAGCTGTTCGCGCGGCTGCGCGCCGATGTCGATGCGCTCGAGCATTTCTATCTGGCGGTGCTGGTGCCGGGCAGCGTCGCGCTGCTGAGTACGACTGCGGCGGCGCTGGTGTGTCTGGCGCTGTTGCCGGTCGCCGCCGGCGTGCTGCTGCTCGGTGTGGTGCTCGCCGGTGTGCTCGCCCCGCTGTGGGTGCAGCGGCGCGCGGCATCGGATGCCGCGCGGTTCGTACTCGCCGGCGCGGCCCTGCGCGGCCTGTTGCTCGATGCGCTGCTCGGGCAGGCCGAATTGCTCGCCTGGGGCGGCGTTGCGGCGCATAGCCGTCGCATCGAGGCGTTGGCGGCGGAACTCGACGCCCGCCGCAGCCGCGTGGAGCTCTTCGAGGCGCTCGGCAGCGCGCTGGTCGGGTTGTGTGCACAGCTGACGTTGCTCGGGGTGCTGCTGTTCGCGCTGACGGCGGTGCACCGCGGCCGGCTTTCCCCGCCGCTGTTGGTGCTGCTGACGCTGCTGGTGCTCTCGTGCTTTGAATTCATTGCACCGCTCACCGAGGCACTCGCCCGCTGGTCAGCGACGCTGACCTCGGCCGAGCGGGTGTTTGGGCTCGCGGAGCGCGCGCCGCCATTTCGCGAACCGCGCCCGGCCACGCCGGTTCCATCGCGCCCCGCGATCGTCTTCGAGGGTGTGGGGCTGCGCTACGAGGACGAGGGACCCTGGGCGCTCGAGGACGTCGATCTGACCCTGGCGCCGGGGGCGCGCGTGGCAGTGGTGGGGCCGTCCGGAGCGGGCAAGAGTTCGCTGATCGCGGCACTGTTGAAATTCTACCCGGTACAGCGGGGCCGCGTGTTGTTGGGCGATCAGCCGCTCGCCGCGCTCGACGGCGACGCGCTCAGGCGGCGCATTGCTGTGATCGCACAGCAGACGGTTCTATTCAATCAATCGCTGCTTGAGAACCTGCTGCTCGCCGCGCCGCAGGCGAGCGCCGAGCAGATTGAGCGTGCGGTGAATTTGGCGCAGTTGGATGCGTTCGTCGCATCACTGCCGCAGGGCTATGACACCGTGCTCGGCGAAGGCGCCGCGCGGGTCTCCGGGGGCGAGGCGCGACGCATCTCGATCGCCCGGGCGCTGTTGCAGGACGCGCCGGTCCTCGTGCTCGATGAACCGACGGAAGGCCTGGATGCGCATACGGCGCGCGGTCTGTACGCGGCGCTCTCGAGCGCCGCGCGCGAGCGCACGGTGCTGCTGATCACGCACCGTTTGAGTGGCCTGGCGCAACTGGTCGAGGAGGTGGTGATCTTGGCGGACGGACGGGTACGCGCGCGGGTGCCGGTGGAGGAGTATCTGGCGAGCGAGCGCAGCTGAGCGCCTCTGGAATATGTCGCCTGTGGCATTGGCGTCGACAAAATCAAGGAGTAAAGTCACAAAATTCGAAGCTCGCACGCGAAAGCGGCGCCATCTGTGGGCTTGGCAATGTGCAGGCCTGAGGCGCCAGGACTGCGTGGCCGATCGTGGAGATCAGAATGAGAAGAATACAGGGGATGCTCCTGGCGCTGGCGGTGCTGGTGACCGGTCCGGCCATGGCAGCGGGACTCACGTTCGGGCAGTGGCGAGTGGCGACGACGACCGGGGGCCACTACGCGTATGCCGCGACCGTCAATCGCCGCGGTGAGCTGTTCGGGGAATTCTGCGACTACCAGTCGGCCTCCTGCCGCTGGCTCCTCGCGGTGCGTACCCCGTGCCAATTCGGAGACGTCTATCCCGTGCTCGCCAATTCCGCGGCGGGCGCCAATCCCATTGCGATCTTCTGCGTCGGCGCGATCGGGGAGCACACGTTCGGCCTGGCGCTGATGAACGGCAAGAAGCTCCAGGCGAGCCTCGCCCATGCCCGGGGGGTCGGATTCGCCGTGCCGCTGCAGAACGGACAATTTGTCTTTTCGCACTTTGCGCTGCAGGGCCGAGTGCAGGCGACGGCCGTGCTCAATCGATCGTTCTCGGCCGAAATCGAACGTCGTCGCCAGGCGCCTGTCGCCGAATTGCGACTCTGAGGCGATCTCGGCGCCGCCGTCGGCGGCGCCGGCCTTCGGGCTCGGCTCCGGTCGCGCGCTCCCAGGGGCGCGACCAGCGCCCGGGACGGCGCGCCGAGACGAGCCGAAAGGGACAGCGAAGCGGTTAAAATAGTAGGCTCTACCCCTGCGGATACGCATGCTGCGGTCCGGACGTCCGGCTCGGGACGGCCGGTCGCGATAGCGCCTGCCCCCCCGCGAGCACATAGGAGATTGGGAGTCGTGGAGAAGCGCGTGATGTGGCGGCGACTGATAATCGTGCTCGTCGCAATGGCATTCGTGTTGGGCGGGGTGACGGCGTGGAACGCGCTCAAGGCGCATTTCATTCACCAGTTCATGGTGAAAAACGCCAGCCAGCCTCAGACGGTGAGCACCATGACGGTGCAGTACTCACTCTGGCAGCCGCACGTGAGCGCCGTGGGCAGCCTGCGCGCCGTCCATGGCGTCGAGGTCACCACGCAGCTCGCCGGCATGGTCGAGAACATCGATTTCCGCTCTGGCGAATCGGTGCGCGCCGGACAGGTGCTCGTACAACTGAATGCCGCGCCGGACATCGCGCAGCTGCATTCGCTGCAGGCGGCCGCGCATTACGCGGCCCTGACCTACCAGCGCGACGTCCTGCAGTACAAGGCGCAGGCCATCGGCAAAGCGACGCTGGATGCGGCGACAGCCAACTGGAAGAGCGCCGAAGCGCAGGCAACGGCGCAAGCGGCGCTGGTGGCGGAGAAGACGGTGCGCGCACCGTTCGCCGGTCGGCTCGGGATCACCACCGTCAATCTGGGCCAATACCTGCAGCCTGGAGCGGCCATCGTGAGCCTGGAGTCGCTCGACCCGATTTACGTGGATTTCAATCTGCCCCAGAGCGATTTGTCGCGCGTACGCACCGGGGAAATGACGCGTGTGACGACGGATGCTTTTCCGGGCAAGAGCTTCTCCGGGCGGGTCACCTCGATTGATTCGCTGGTCGATCCATCGACGCGCAACTTCACAGCCGAAGCCACGATCGCCAATCCCGGCCTGCTGCTGCGCCCGGGGATGTTCGTGGACACCGCGGTGCAGTCCGGTACCCAGCAGCGTTACCTGACGTTGCCGCAGACCGCAATTACCTACGACCCGTACGGCGATACGGTGTTCGTGGTGCACAAGGGAACGGGGCCGAAGGCGAACGATACCGTCGAGCAGGTGTTCGTGACGCTCGGCCCGACTCGCGGTGATCAGATCGCGGTGCTGAAGGGGATCCAGGTCGGGGATCAGGTCGTGACCAGCGGCCAGCTGAAACTGAAGAACGGTTCGCCGGTCATCGTCAACAACCGCGTGCAGCCGCTGAACAACCCGAACCCCGCGCCGCAGGAACATTGAGGCGGCCGGCGTGAAATTCACCGAAATATTCATCCGCCGGCCGGTCCTGTCGGCGGTCGTCAGTCTGCTGATGCTGGTGCTCGGCATCCGCGCGATCTTCTCGCTGCCGGTGACGCAGTACCCGAAGACCCAGAGCGCGGTCATCACGGTCACCACCGATTACTACGGTGCGGATGCACAGACGGTGGCCGGATTCATCACCCAGCCGCTCGAGGCCGCGATCGCCCAGGCGCAGGGCATCGATTACATGGCCTCCTCCTCGAGCACGGGCAGCTCGGTGATCACCGCGACGCTGCGGCTCAACTACAGTGCGAACCGCGCGCTGACCGAAATCAGCGCGCAGGTGAATGCGGTGCGCAATCAGTTGCCGCCGCAATCGCAGCTGCCGGTCATCCAGCTGGCGAAGAACCAGACGACCGACACGATGTACATCGGGTACTTCAGTAATGTCGTTCCCACCAACGCGTTGACTGATTTCCTGCTGCGCGTGGTGCAGCCTCAGCTCAATGCGATTCCCGGCGTGCAGAACGCAGAAGTGCTGGGCGGACGCACGTTTGCGCTGCGCGCGTGGCTCGACCCGAATCGGATGGCCGCGCATGGCGTCACCGCCGCGGACGTCTACCAGGCCCTGGCGGCGAACAATTACCTGTCCGCAGCCGGTGAGACCAAAGGACAGATGGTGAGCATCAAGCTCACCGCCTCGACCGACCCGCATACCCTACGCGCATTCCGCGACCTCGTGATCCGCGATCAGAATGGTGCGATCGTGCACCTGAAGGACGTGGCCACGGTGGTGCTCGGGGCGCAGAACTACGATGCGGCGGTGCGCTTCAGCGGCCGACCGGGCGTATTCATCGGGATCAAATCCGCGCCGAGCGCCAGCGTGCTGACGGTGGCCAAGCGGGTCAAGGCGGCCCTGCCGGTGATTGCCCGGCAGCTGCCGAACGGGATCACCCAGAAGGTGGTGTTCGACGGCACGACGTTCATCTATGCCTCGATCGTCGATGTCGTGCGCACGCTCATCGAGACGCTGCTGATCGTCACGGTCGTGATTTTTCTGTTCCTCGGCAGCCCGCGCGCCTCGGCCGTTCCGGCGCTGGCGATGCCATTGTCGATCGTCGGTGCGTTCATCTTCATGCTCGCGCTCGGCTACTCGATCAATTTGCTGACGCTGCTCGCGCTGGTGCTGGCGATCGGACTGGTGGTCGACGATGCCATCATCGTGGTGGAGAACATCGACCGCCACATGAAGGAAGGGAAAACGCCACTCGATGCGGCCATTCTCGGCGCCCACGAACTCAACGGTCCGATCATCGCGATGACCGTGGTGCTGGTCGCGGCGTACGCGCCGATTGCCTTCCAGACGGGCCTGACGGGTGCGCTGTTCACCCAGTTCGCCTTTACGCTGGTCGGCGCCGTGATCTGCTCGGCCATCATCGCGCTCACGCTCTCGCCGATGATGTGTTCGCGGATCTTCCGCGGCAACCAGGAAGACAATCGCTTCGCGAAGCTGCTCGATCGCGCCTTCAATCGGCTGCGCAGCGCTTACCGGCGGGTGCTGTCGAGCTGGCTCAGCACCTGGCCGGTGCTCATCGTGCTCGGCGTCGTGCTGCTCGGCGGGGTTTTCTATCTGTTCATGACCTCCAAGGCGCAGCTGGCGCCGCAGGAAGACCAGGGCGTGGTGCTGTATCAGCTGATCGGGCCGCCGGATGCGACCCTGCAGCAGATGCAGACCTATACGCAGCAGATCTTCAAAGCCGCCCGCACCCTGCCGGAATACCGCCAGGCGTTTCAGATGATCGGCTCCCCGGCGGTGAGTCAAGGCTTCGGCGGCGTTTTGCTCAAGCCCTGGGATCAACGCACCCGCAATGCCACGGCGATTCAACAGGTGCTGCAGCAGCGCTGGAATCACATCGCCGGGGCGCAGGTCGCGGCATTCCAGTTCCCCTCGCTGCCCGGCGCGCAGGGTCTGCCGGTGCAGTTCGTGATCACCACCGCACAGCCCATCAGCAACCTGTATGACGTGGCGCAGAAGGTGCTCGACAAGGCGCGCGCCAGCGGATTGTTCTTCTTCGTCGCTTCGGATCTGAAGATTGATCAGCCGCAGGACAAGATCGTCGTCAATCCGTACAAGGTGGCCGATCTCGGACTGACGCAGCAGGACGTGGCTGCGACGCTCGGCGCGGCGCTCGGCGGCGGCTACGTCAACTACTTCGAGCTCGCGGGGCGCTCGTATCAGGTCATCCCGCAGGTGCTGCAGCGATTCCGGCTGAACCCGAGCCAGGTCCTCGACTATCACCTGCGCACACCGAGCGGTGCGATCGTGCAGCTCGGCACCGTGGCCAGTCTGCAGCGCGAGGTCGTGCCGGAGTCGATCAACCACTTTCAGCGCCTGAACTCAGCGACCATCGCCGGTGCTCCGGCCGTTTCCCAGGGAGAGGCTTTGGCGTTTCTGCGCAATGCGCTGAAGTCGGTGGCCCCAAGCGGCTTTACGGCGAACTACGCCGGTGAATCCCGCCAGTTCATGACCGGCACGAACAGCTTCCTGGTCACGTTCGGCTTTGCGCTGATTATCGTGTTTCTGGCGCTCGCGGCGCTGTTCGAGAGCTTCCGCGACCCGGTGGTGATCCTGGTGTCGGTGCCGGCGGCGCTGTTCGGCGCGCTGCTGTTCATCAACATCGGGGTGACGACGCTCAATATCTACACCCAGGTCGGTCTGGTGACGCTGCTGGGCCTGATCAGCAAGCACGGCATTCTGATGGTGCAGTTCGCCAACGACCTGCAGCGTGCCGGGCACAACAAACTGCAGGCAATCGAGGAGGCGGCGGAGGTGCGACTGCGGCCGATCCTGATGACCACCGCGGCGATGGTCATGGGGGTGCTGCCGATGGTGTTCGCAACCGGTGCGGGCGCCGCCGGACGGCGGGCGATGGGCGTGGTGATTGCCACGGGACTGTCGATTGGCACGTTGTTCACGCTGTTCATCGTCCCGGCCGTGTATCTGCTGCTGGCGGCGGACCACGAGCGCGAGCGCACTCGCTCACTCGCCGAGCCGCTCACCGAATAGGGTCGTGGTGCGACGGCGGAGCGCTCCGCCGTCGCACGGAAATTGATCCGCATCAACCCGGACGACGCGCGGCGGTTTAACGTGCGCGCGGATGGCTTATCACGACCTGCGCGCATTTCTCGCGCACCTACAAGAGCGCGGCGACCTGCGCCGCGTACCCGTACCCGTCGATCCGGAACTCGAGAGCACCTCGTTGTGCCTGCGGGCCCTGCAGCGGCAGGGCCCGGCGCTGCTGTTCGAGCGGCCGGTCGGCGCGCACCACGCGTTGCTCGGCAACCTGTTCGGGCACGCGCGGCGCATTGAGGCGGCCCTCGGACAGGAGCGGGCCGGATCCCTGCGCGCGCTCGGGGAGCTGCTGGCGGCGCTGAAGGAGCCACACTGGCCGGGCAGCGTGCGTGAGGCACTCTCCAGCTGGCCACAATTTGCGCAGCTGGCGCACGTGGCGCCACGCCGCCAGCCGCGCGCGCCATTTCAGGAGCACACCCTGGGCGGCGGGCAGATCGACCTGGGGCTGCTGCCGATCCAGCGCTGCTGGCCGCAGGACGCGGGTCGCTTGATCACGCTCGGTCTGGTGGTGACCCGCGGGACGCGCAAGGCGCGCCAGAATGTCGCGATCTACCGCCAGCAGGTCATCGGTCGCGACCGGCTGATCATGCGCTGGCTGGCCCACCGCGGGGGAGCGGGCGATTACGCTGACTGGCAGGCGGACCGGCCGAACGAACCCTTCCCCGTGCTGATCGCCATCGGTACCGATCCGGCGACCTTGCTCGCCGCAGCCGCGCCCATCCCGGATACGCTCTCGGAGTACGAGTTCGCCGGGTTGCTGCGCGGGGAGCGCAGCAACCTCGTGCGCTGCGATCTGACCGGGCTCGATGCGCCGGCGGGCGCTGAGATCGTCCTCGAGGGCTTCATCCATCCGGGCGACTCCGCGCTCGAAGGGCCGTTCGGGGATCACACCGGGTACTACAACTCGCAAGCGAATTTCCCGGTGCTCACGCTCGAACGGATGCACCTGCGCGACGGGGCGATCTATCAGGGCAGCTACATGGGTCGCTCCCCGCACGATGAACCCTCCGTGATGGCAGTGGCCCTCAATGAGGTGTTCGTGCCGATTTTGCGCCGGGTATTCCCGGAGATCGTCGACTTCTACCTGCCCCCGGAAGCCTGTTCCTATCGCGTCGCGGTGGTCAGCATTCACAAGCAGTACCCCGGCCATGCGCGGCGGATCATGATGGCGGTCTGGTCGTATCTGCGCCAGTTCACGTACACCAAGTTCGTGATCATCACCGATGAGGACATCGACGTGCGCAATTGGCAGGAAGTGATCTGGGCGGTCGCAACGCGCGTCGATCCGGCCCGCGATTCGATGCTGATCGACAAGACGCCGATCGACTACCTCGATTTCGCCAGCCCGGAAAGCGGGCTGGGTTCGAAGCTCGGCCTCGATGCGACCAACAAATGGCCCGGGGAAACGACGCGCCAGTGGGGACGCCCGATCCGACTCGATGCCGCCGTCGAGCGGCGCGTAGATCAGCTCTGGCAGGAGTGCATCGGCCGTGACTGAACCGAACGGAATTGAATTGGTCTGCCCGGCGGGCAGCCTGCCCGCACTGCACGCCGCGATCGACAACGGCGCCGACGCCGTCTATCTCGGCTTTCGCGACGGACTCAATGCGCGCAACTTTCCGGGGCTGAATTTCTCACCCGCGGAGGCCGCAAGCGGCGTCGAATACGCGCACCGGCGCGGCGCGCGGGTCTTCGTTGCCATCAACGTATATCCGCGGCCCGCACGCTGGGCGGCGGCGACCGCAGCGGTCGATGCGGCCGCCGACGCCGGTGCGGATGCGCTGATTCTCGCCGATGCGGGCCTGCTCGAATATGCGGCCGAGCGCCATCCGGCGCTCGGCCGCCATCTGTCGGTGCAGGGTTCGGCGACCAACTGGCGGGCGCTGCAGTTCTACCAGGAACGCTTCGGCATCCGTCGCGCGGTGCTGCCGCGCGTGTTGTCCGTCGCGCAGGTGCAGCGTGTCATCGAGCGCAGCGGCATTGAAATCGAAGTGTTCGGCTTCGGCAGCCTGTGCATCATGGTGGAGGGGCGCTGCGCTCTCTCGGCGCACGTGACCGGGGAGTCGCCCAATACGCACGGCGTGTGCTCGCCGGCACACGCGGTGCGCTGGCAGGAGCAGCCGACCGGCCGCCAGGCGCGGCTGAGCGGCGTGCTGATCGATGAGTTTGCGCCGAACGAAGCGGCCGGCTATCCCACTCTGTGCAAGGGTCGCTTCGAGACGCTCGGCGCGGTGATGCATGCACTGGAGGAGCCGACCAGCCTCAACGTGCTGGAGATCCTGCCGCAGTTGCTCGGCGCCGGCGTCCGCGCGATCAAAGTCGAGGGACGCCAGCGAAGTCCGGCGTACGTCGCGCAGGTGACCCGCGCGCTGCGCGCGGCGCTCGATGCCTGTCGGCGCGATCCGGCGGGCTACCGGCCACCGGTTGCACCGGCCGCAGCGCTCGCGCGGCTCACCGAAGGTCATGCCCAGACTCTGGGGGCCTACAGCAGGCCCTGGCAATGAAGGAATCCATGCGATGAAGCTGTCAGTCGGGCCTCTGTTGTACTACTGGGAACGCGAACAGGTGTTCGCCTTCTACCGCATGCTGGCGAGCGCGCCGATCGACAGTGTGTATCTCGGTGAGGTGGTGTGCTCCAAGCGCCGCGCGGTGAAGCCGGAGGATTGGGAGGCGATCGGGCGGGATTTGGCCGACGCCGGTAAAGAGGTCATCTTCTCCACCCTTGCGCTGATGGAGGCGGAATCGGAGCTGGCGGCGCTTGCGCGCCTGGCGGCCGGCAGTGTGACGATCGAGGCCAATGACATGTCCGCTGTGCAACTCGCCGGCGGCCGGCCGTTCGTCGCCGGGCCGCACCTGAATGTCTACAATGGGCCGACGCTGCGGCTGCTCGGAGCACTCGGCGCGCGGCGCTGGGTACCGCCGCTCGAGCTCGATAGCGCAGCGATCGCTGAGTTGCTCACCGAGCGGCCGCAGGACATGGAGTGCGAGGTGTTTGCCTATGGCCGGATGCCGCTCGCGTTCTCGGCACGGTGTTTCAGCGCCCGCGTGCGCCGGCGCAACAAGGACGAGTGCAATTTCGTCTGCGGCGAGGAGCGTGACGGACTGACCGTCTATACGCGTGAACACGAGCCGCTGTTCGCCCTGAACGGCGTGCAGACACAGTCCGCTCAGGTGCGCAATCTGCTCGGCAGCATCGGTGAGCTGCAGGCCGCCGGCGTGCAGATGCTGCGCATCTCCCCGCACTCGCACGAGGCGGTGCCGTTCACGGAGGTCATTGAGGCCTTTGCGCAGGCGGTGCGTGGCGATCAGGCCGTGCAGTGTCCGGCGAGCGCGCTCCCGGGGGGCTACTGCAGCGGGCCGATGTTCGAGACGACGCGCTGATTGCTCACCGGGGTGCGCGGTGTCGCCGCAGCGGGCTCAGTGTCGGTCGCGGCAGCCGCGCGCTCAGCGCGCGCAGGACCTGTGCGGCCCCTGGCGGCAGGACTGCTTCGCAGTGGCGCCGCCAGTCCCACTCGAGTGCATCCAGCGCATTCTTGATGGCGAGTCCGGTCTCGGTTTCCCCTTCGAGACTCAGCCGCCGCTGGAAGAAGAGGGTGTCGGGATCTTCGGCGCGACTCGCAAGCCGCACGAAATCCGCCAGCCGGCCGCGTATCGTGACGTGCGCACTCTCGCGCGCCGGCGCGACCTTCAGTCGGTCGCCCGCAATGCGCAGGTTCAGCTGCAGCGGTGCGTCGGTGAGCTGAATCCGCACCCGCTTGCCGTCGAGCGGCGCGAGGGCTGCGCTGAGGTTCTGGCCGCGCATGGCATGGTTGAACACCCGCACGAACAGTTCCCCGAGCGGATCGAATGGCCCGAAGGACGGCGGGCAGCGCGGCAGGAGCGACATCATCCCTCCATCGTAGCGGCCGGCCGCACCTGCAATTTGATCTTGATCAAGAACTGACATTCCGCAGCCGGGGTTGCGCGCTCGCGCGCTACACTGGCCCATCGTGACGATCCGCAGCGAAGAAATCGAGACCGGGGCGCATGCCGGCGTGTCGTGCCGCAATTGCGCGCTGAAGCCGCTCTGCCTGCCCGGGCAGTTGCCGGCGCCGGAGGCTCGTGCGCTCGAGTCGGCCGTCGAGCGTGGCCGTCAGCTCGGCCCCGGAATGGCTTTGGTGCGTGCCGGGACAGCCATGGACGCGCTGCTGGTCGTGCGCAGCGGTTCGGCGAAGCGCTTCAGCCTCACCCTGGAGGGCACCGAACAGGTGCACGGGTTCGTACTGCCCGGAGAGGCGGTGGGCCTGGAAGGGTTCGCCACGGGACGGTACGGCTGCGAGGTCAATGCGCTCGAGCCGCTCAGCTACTGCCGCGTCCCCATGCACAAGCTCGAGCAGCTGCTCGAGCAGTTGCCCGGGCTGCGCCGGGAGATGCTGCGCCTGCTGGGACAGGCACTCGAAGAGGCGCAGCGGTTGCGCGGGGAGCTGGCCGAGACCGATGCTCGCGGCCGCGTCGCGCGGTTTCTCGCCGATCTGTCGGAACGCCTCGCGCGGCGCGGCTTTCCACCCTACGATTTCCGTCTGAGCATGAGTCGCGCCGACATTGCGCGCCATCTGGGCCTGACGCTCGAGACCGTCAGTCGTGCCTTCGGCACCTTCAAGCGCGAGGGCTGGCTGCGAGTACGCGCCCGCGACATCAGTGTGCTGCGGCCCGATGCGCTCGCGGCGCTCGCGGGCGTACCGCACTGCGCCTAGGGCGGGCTAGGGGCAATGGCACTTACTTAAGGTGAAGCGTTTGGGAGATAGCCATACAAACGCACCTGCCGCCTCGCTTTCGCGCGAGGCACCTTCAGCCACTGGTACGATTTCGGGCGTCGTTTTCGTGCCCGCGGC
>JAJZDW010000061.1 GCA_021851405.1 Pseudomonadota bacterium | reverse complement strand
AGCGGCTCGCGCCGCAGATGATCTTCGTGTCGGCGACACCCGGGCAGTACGAGTCTCGCCATGCCGGGCAGACCGTGGAGCTGCTGGTCCGTCCGACCGGCCTGCTCGACCCGCAGGTCGAGGTGCGCCCGGTCGCCACCCAGGTCGATGATGTGCTCTCCGAGATCCACCACTGCGTCAAGCGCAACGAGCGTGTGCTGATCACCACGCTGACGAAGCGGATGGCCGAGGATCTGACCGAGTACCTGCACGAGCATGGGGTGCGGGTCCGCTACCTGCATGCGGACATCGAGACGGTCGAGCGCACCGAGATCATCCGCGACCTGCGGCTCGGCAAGTTCGACGTGCTGGTGGGGATTAATCTGCTGCGCGAGGGACTCGACATGCCCGAGGTGTCGCTGGTGGCCATCCTCGATGCGGACAAGGAGGGGTTCCTGCGCTCGGACCACTCCCTCATCCAGACCATCGGCCGCGCGGCGCGTCATCTGCACGGCCGGGCCATCCTCTATGCCGATCGGATCACCGGCTCGATGCGTCGCGCCATGGACGAGACCGATCGGCGCCGCCGCAAGCAGGTCGAGTACAACGAGGCACACGGCATCACCCCGCGGGGCATCCAGAAGTCGGTCGCGGACATCATGGAAGGGGCCCGCAGCGCCGCCCCGGCGGCCCGCGGTCGGCGGGGTGCGGCCGGCCAGGAGCGCGGTCGCGGTGCATCCCCCGTCGTCCCGGAGACTCTCGAGCCGGCGGCGCTGGCGCGCCAGATCAAGAAACTCGAGACCGAGATGCTCGAGCGGGCCCGGAACCTCGAGTTCGAGACGGCCGCCCGCCTGCGCGATGACATCGCGCGGCTGAAGCAGCTCGAGCTCGGCCTGGCGTGAGCCGGCCGGACGGGGCGAGGCGTAAGCGCTTGGGCAGGCTCGGATTGGCTTGCACGCACCGTGGCGCTCTTGTATCTTTCGCGGCCCTCCTTCGGGAGAATTCCTTTATATAGGCGCGTAGCTCAGTGGTAGAGCACCACCTTGACATGGTGGTGGTCGGTGGTTCGATCCCACTCGCGCCTACCAGAATTGAAGGCGGTCGCCTCCGGTACCCTCCGGGGGCGAGCGCCGGTATTTCAAGAGCCGATCCGATCGGGAGAGCTTCGACATGCCAGTGGTCACCTTGCCGGACGGCAGTGAGCGGCGCTTCGACCATCCGGTGACGGTCGATGCCGTGGCCGCGGACATTGGTGCCGGGCTGCGCAAAGCGGCACTCGCCGGGCGAGTTGACGGCCAGCTGGTCGACACTTCTTACCTGATCGACCACGATGTGTCGCTCGCGATCGTGACGGAGAAGGACCCGGCGGGCCTTGAGGTCATCCGGCACTCCACGGCACACCTGCTCGCCCAGGCGGTCAAGCAGCTCTTCCCCGAAGCGCAGGTCACCATCGGTCCGGTGATCGAGGACGGCTTCTTTTACGACTTCGCCTACCAGCGGCCCTTCACCCCGGAGGACCTCGCGGCCATTGAGACGCGCATGAGCGAGCTCGCCAAGGCCGACGAGAAGGTCACCCGGCGGTTGATGCCGCGCGATGAGGCCGTCACGTTCTTCAAGGGTCTCGGCGAGCAGTACAAAGCCGAGATCATCGCCAGCATTCCGGCCAACGAGCCGATCAGCCTGTACGGACAGGGCGATTGGGTCGATCTGTGCCGCGGGCCGCACGTGCCCTCGACCGGCAAGCTCAAGGCCTTCAAGCTGACCAAGCTCGCCGGGGCCTATTGGCGCGGGGACTCGCGCAACGAGATGCTGCAGCGCATCTACGGGACGGCCTGGGCGGACAAGAAGCAGCTCGAGGACTACCTGCACCGGCTCGAGGAGGCCGAGAAGCGCGATCACCGGCGCATCGGCAAGGACCTGGATCTGTTCCACCTCCAGGAGGAGGCCCCGGGGGCGGTGTTCTGGCATCCCAAGGGCTGGCGCGTCTTTCAGGGCCTGATCCAGTACATGCGCGAGCGTCAGCAGGCGGCCGGCTACGAGGAAGTGAATGCCCCGGAGCTGATGGACGCCTCGCTGTGGAAGCAATCGGGGCATTTGGAGAAGTTCGGGGAGAACATGTTTCTCACCCAGACCCCCGATGAGCGCGTGTACGCCATCAAGCCGATGAACTGTCCCGGGCACATCCAGATCTTCAAGCACGGCCTGCGCAGCTACCGGGAGCTGCCGGTGCGCTTCTCGGAGTTCGGCAAGGTCCATCGCTACGAGCCCTCCGGTGCTCTGCATGGGCTGATGCGGGTGCGCGCGTTCACCCAGGACGATGCGCACATCTTCATCACGGAGGATCAGATCACCGAGGAGTGCGTCGCGGTGACGCGGCTGATCCTCGAGATCTACCGGGATTTCGGCTTCGATGACGTGCGCATCAAGTTCGCCGACCGGCCGCCGAAGCGCGTCGGGGCGGACGAGGTGTGGGATCGGGCCGAAGAGGCGCTGAAGGCCGCCTCGAAGGCGGCCGGCATCGAGTACATCCTGAACCCGGGGGAGGGGGCCTTCTACGGCCCGAAGCTCGAGTTCGTGCTGCGTGATGCCATCGGTCGCGACTGGCAGTGCGGGACCGTCCAGGTGGATCTGAACCTCCCAGGGCGGCTCGGGGCGCATTATGTTGATGAGACCAGCGCCAAGCGCACCCCGGTGATGCTGCATCGGGCGATTTTCGGCTCCCTGGAGCGATTCTTCGCTATTTTGCTCGAGCATCACGCCGGGCGGTTGCCCGTGTGGCTCGCCCCGGTGCAGGCGGTGATCATGGGAATTACCGACCGGCAAGACGAATACGTGCGTTCCGTAACGGAAACCCTGAAAAATCAGCAGTTTCGGGTCGAGTCCGACTTGCGTAACGAGAAGGTGGGCTTTAAGATCCGCGAGCACACGTTGCAGCGTGTTCCGTATCTATTGGTCGCAGGCGACAAGGAAGTGGCCGCGAATTTATTGTCAGTGCGCAGCCGTAGCGGCAAGGACCTCGGCACGATGAGTCTGGAGACGTTCAGCGAACGACTCCGCATCGAAGCCGAGAGCCGCGGGCGCCGTACTTTGGAGGATTGACGCATAGCCAGTGTAACCAAGCGGGTTCGGCGTAACGATGAAATCAGCTCGCCGCAACTTCGCGTGATCGCGGCCGATGGGTCGCAGGCAGGAGTGATGTCCCGTGCCGAGGCGCTGCAGATGGCCTCCGCCGCGGAGCTCGATCTGGTGGAGGTGTCGCCGACGGCGGTGCCCCCCGTCGTGCGCATCATGGACTACGGCAAGTTCCTGTTCGAACAGAACAAGAAGGCCCACTCGGCTAAGCGCAAGCAGAAGCAGATCCAGGTCAAGGAAGTGAAGTTCCGTCCTGGGACAGGAGAGGCGGATTACCAGATCAAACTGCGTAATCTGATCCGCTTCCTGACCGAGGGCGACAAGGCCAAGGTGACCCTGAGGTTCCGTGGCCGGGAGATGGCGCACCAGGATATTGGGCGCAAGCTCCTCGAGCGGGTGGTGAACGATCTGGCTGAATGCAGCGTGGTCGAGCAGCATCCGTCGATGGAAGGACGCCAGATGGTGATGGTGTTCGGTCCCAAAAAGAAGTGACGGTCGGCCGCCGACGGACGGCGGCCAATCGTTCGCCCGTAGCGGGTGCCGCAAGGCGCCTTGCGACCGGGGCTACAGTTATTGTTGAGGAGTCGATATGCCTAAGTTGAAAACCAACCGGGCTGCTGCCAAGCGCTTTCGCAAAACAGCGAAGGGCTTCAAGCGGTATGCCTCCAAGCGACGCCACAACCTCGGGCACAAGGACCCGAAGGTCAAGCGCCATGCCCGCTCGGGCGGAACGAGCCTCGTTCACGAGAGCGACGTCGGTCGTCTCGTGCAGCTCCTTCCTTATCACAAATAAATTCGAGCGAGGTTCTAAATGGCACGAGTGAAGCGTGGCGTGACGGCCGGGCGCCGTCACAAGAAAGTTCTGGGTAAGGCGAAGGGCTATTACAACGCCCGGAGCAAGGTTTACCGTACCGCCAAGCAGGCGGTGATCAAGGCCGGTCAGTACGCCTACCGCGACCGTCGGCAGAAGAAGCGTGAGTTCCGCGCCCTGTGGATCGCGCGCATCAATGCCGCCGCCCGTGTGCATGGCCTGTCCTACAGCCGCATGATCAACGGTCTGCTGAAGGCCGGTATCGAGGTCGACCGCAAAGTGCTCGCCGATCTGGCCGTGCACGACGCGGCTGCGTTCGGCGCGATCGCCGAGCAGGCCAAAGTCGCGCTGGCCGCCGCCTGAGCGGCGGCCCGGACGGCATGCACGAGCTGTCCTCCCTCGTCGAGCACGCGCTCGCCGAGGTGGCCGGGTGCGCGAGCCTGCCTGCCCTCGATGAGGTGCGGGTTCGCTGGCTCGGCAAGAAAGGCACGCTCACCGAGCAGCTGAAGTCCCTCGGCGGCCTGCCGGCCGCCGAGCGACCGGCGGCCGGGCAGCGCATCAACGAGGCCAAAGAGCGTGTGCAGGCGGCGATCGAAGCGCGCCGCGAGGCACTGAGCGCCGCGGCGATCGAGCGCGCGCTGGCCGCGGGGCGCATCGATGTGAGTCTGCCCGGGCGGGGCGAGCAGCGCGGTGGATTGCATCCTGTGACCAAGGCCCGGCTGCGCATGGAAGCGCTGTTTCAGCGGGCCGGCTTCGAAGTGGCCACGGGTCCGGAAATCGAGGACGATTTCCACAACTTCGAGGCACTGAATTTCCCGCCCAATCATCCGGCGCGGGCGATGCACGACACGTTCTACTTTCCGGACGGGAAGCTGCTGCGCACGCACACCTCGCCGGTGCAGATCCGCGCCATGCTCGAGCGTGGCGCGCCGATCGCGGTCATCGCGCCGGGGCGCGTGTACCGCTGCGATTCGGACATGACCCACTCCCCGATGTTCCATCAGATCGAGGGGTTGCGGGTCGGTGAGGCGGTGAGCTTCGCCAATCTCAAGGCCATGCTGCACAGCTTTTTGCAGGCGTTCTTCGAGCAGGATCTGGCGATGCGCCTGCGGCCCTCGTATTTTCCGTTCACCGAGCCGTCGGCCGAGGTCGACATGTCCTGCGTGTTCTGCGGCGGCAAGGGCTGCCGTACCTGCAAACACACCGGCTGGCTCGAGATCGCCGGCTGCGGCATGGTGCACCCGAATGTGCTGATGGCGAGCGGCATCGACGCCGAGCGCTTCAGCGGCTACGCGTTCGGCATGGGCATCGATCGTCTGGCGATGCTGCGCTACGGCGTGAATGACCTGCGGTTGTTCTTCGAAAACGACCTGCGTTTCCTCGAACAGTTCAGGACGCTCTGAGGCCATGAAGGTACCGTACGCTTGGCTCACTGAGTGGATCGACGTGCCGTGGGATGCCGCAGCGCTCGGTGAACGGCTCACCATGGCGGGGCTGGAGTTGGAGGCGATCACGCCTGCGGCTCAGGCGTTCTCCGGGGTGGTGGTCGGGGAGATCCTCAGCGCCGAGAAGCACCCGCAGGCGGACAAGCTGCGCATCTGCCGAGTCGCGACCGGGCAGGGTGAGCCGCTGCAGATCGTCTGCGGCGCGCCCAATGCCCGTGCGGGCCTGAAGAGCGCGCTCGCCGTCATCGGGGCGGTGTTGCCCGGGGGGCTGAAGATCAAGGCCGCGAAGCTGCGCGGCAGCGAGTCGGCCGGCATGTTGTGCTCGCCGAAGGAGCTCGGGCTGGGGGAGGATTCCGACGGCATCCTCGAGCTGCCGGCGGATGCACCCCTCGGGGCGCCGCTGCGGGAGTACCTGCAGCTCGACGATTCGACGCTCGACCTGAACGTGACGCCGAACCGCGGCGATGCGCTCTCGATCCTCGGGATCGCCCGGGACGTTGCGGCGCTTTCGGGCCGCGCGCTGAAGAGCCGCGCGCCGCAGGCGGCGCGCAGCGCTCATGCGGACTGCGTGACGGTGCAACTGGACGCGCCGGCGGCGTGTCCGCGATTTGCCGGCTGTGTGCTGCGCGGTGTCAATAACACCGTGCCCACCCCCATCTGGATGCGCGAGCGGCTGCGGCGGGCCGGCGTGCGGTCGATCAGCCCGGTGGTCGACGTCACCAATTATGTGATGCTCGAGTTCGGCCAGCCGATGCATGCCTACGACCTGGCTCGGCTCCAAGGTCCGATCCGCGTGCGCCTGGCCGCGGCCGGCGAATCGGTGACGCTGCTCGATGGACGCAGCGTCGAATTGTCGCCCGATGTGTTGCTGATCACGGATGCGGTGGGTCCTGTCGGGATCGCCGGGATCATGGGCGGGCAGCGAACGGCGGTGAGCGCCGCGACCACGGATGTTTTTCTCGAAGTGGCGTATTTCGCCCCAGAGGCCATCATCGGGCGCGCGCTGCGCTGGGGATTGAGCACCGACGCCAGCCAGCGGTTCGAGCGCGGCGTCGATCCGGCTGGGCAGGAGCGCGCCCTGGGGCGCGCGCTCGAACTGATTCAGAGTATTTGCGGCGCGAGCGCCGGGCCGCTCACGCTGAGCGAGTCCGAGGAGGATCGTCCCGCACGGCCGCCGGTCATGCTGCGCCGCGCGCAGCTCGCGCGGCTCCTCGGCGCACAGATCCCGGATGAGCGGGTGCGCACCGTGCTCGAGAACCTCGGCATGCGCGTGCAGGGGCTGGCGGAGGGCTGGGAGGTCGTGCCGCCCCCTCACCGGTTCGATATCGCCCTGGAGGCGGACCTGATCGAGGAAGTGGCGCGCATCGTCGGCTATGAGGCCATCGAGGAGCGCGATGCGCTCGCCGCCGAACGGATTCGCGCGCTGCCGGAATGCGTGCCGGCGGAGCGGGCGGTGCTCGAGCTGCTGGCGACGCGCGGCTACCAAGAGGCCATCACCTACGCATTCGTCGATCCGCAGCTGCAGCAGCAGCTCTTTGGGGATCGGAGCGCGCCTCGCCTCGCCAATCCGATCGCGAGCGACCTGTCGGTCATGCGCGTCTCGCTGTGGCCGGGGCTGCTCGGCGCGGCGCTCGAGAACCAGCGCCGCCAGCGCGACCGGATTCGCCTGTTCGAACACGGCGCACGGTTCGAGCAGCACGAGGGCGTGACGCACGAGATCGAAACGGTGAGTGGCGTGGCGTGTGGCCCGCGGATGCCGGAGCAGTGGGGCCTGCCGCGCCCGATGCGCGAGGCGGCGGACTTCTTCGATGTCAAAGGCGATCTCGAGGCGCTGTTCGCGGCGGTCTCGCCCGGCGCGCTGTTCAGTTTCGGGCCGCAAGAGCACCCGAGCCTGCACCCGGGGCGCTCGGCGCGCGTGCTGCGGGCCGGTGTGCCGATCGGCTGGATCGGCGAGCTGCATCCGTCGCGGGTCCGCGCCCTGCAGTTCGTGCACACCCCGGTGCTGTTCGAGCTCGATTGGGCGGCGTTGACGCTCGATCGCCCCGCATACCGGGAGATTTCCCGCCAGCCGCAGGTCCGGCGCGATCTGGCCGTGGTGGTGGACGAATCTGTGCCTTTAAGTCGGCTCGCCGAGCGTGTAGCCTTGGCCGGATCGAGCCTGTTGCGAGATCTCCGCGTGTTCGACGTCTATCGCGGTCCGGGGATCGAGGATGGTCGAAAAAGCGTCGCCTTAGGCTTGATTTTTCAGGACTTTTCTCGCACGCTTACTGATGACGATGTGGCCCGCCTCGTCGCCGCAGTGGTGGCGGATTTGCGCGTGAGCTTCAACGCAAGTATACGAGAATAGAAGATGGCGCTGACCAAGGCGGAGATGGCCGAAGCACTGTTCAACCAGCTGGGTCTGAACAAGCGGGAGGCGAGGGAACTTGTGGATCTGTTCTTCGAAGAGGTGCGTGCGGCGCTCTCGAACGGCGAGCAGGTCAAGCTCTCGGGTTTCGGTAATTTCGACCTCAGAGATAAGAGTCCGCGGCCGGGCCGCAATCCCAAGACGGGTGAGGAGATTCCGATCACCGCTAGGCGCGTGGTCACCTTCCGTCCGGGACAGAAACTGAAGGCACGGGTCGAAGCGTATGTTGGAGCCCAAGAATAACGCCGAGCTGCCGGCGATTCCCGGCAAGCGCTATTTCACCATCGGCGAGGTGAGCGACCTGTGTGGCGTCAAACCGCACGTGCTGCGCTATTGGGAGCAGGAGTTCCCGCAGCTCAAGCCGGTCAAGCGTCGCGGCAACCGCCGTTATTACCAGCGCCAGGATGTGCTCGTGATCCGCCAGATCAGGAGCCTGCTCTACGAGCAGGGCTTCACCATCGGCGGGGCGCGCAACCACCTGACGGGCGAAGAGGCGCGCACGGACGTATTCCAGAGCCAGCAGATCGCCAAGCAGATGCGCCTGGAGCTCGAGGAGCTGCTGAAGATCCTGCGGCGCTGATCCTCTCCCGCACGCAGCGGGATTTCGGGGTATCATTGTTGCTCGCGCGAGAAATCCCCGCTCGTGCCGTTCAGAAGAACAAAAGTCTCTCGTCGGAGCGTGGCGCAGTCTGGTAGCGCACTTGCATGGGGTGCAAGGGGTCCCGAGTTCAAATCTCGGCGCTCCGACCATCAAAAACGATAAAAGCGAATTCGATTGTGTCCGCCTCTGTGTCCACTTTCGGGTGACTGGAATGGCGATTGAGCCTGCGCTGCGGAATCGGATCGAAGAACTAATCGCGCAGGCGGTCGACCTTTCACGGACTAGCGAATACGGCGGGGCACATAACGCGCAGCACGCGGCGCAATGCGAGGGGTGGATGGCAGCATCTGTCCACGCCGTACAGGTGGCTTCGGGTGGCTCTCCCAATTGGTATCTCAGCGCAACGGAAAAAATCGCGGCGCAGGACCATGGGATGGTCATACCGGTCGCCGTCGGTGCCGTGGCTGAAATCCTCCGCCGGTTGCTCGCGGACATAGATGCTGGGCTACTTGGCTCTGTCGCCGACCGTGCCCGAGCAGAGACGTTCGACGATTTTCTTGACCATGGCAGGGCATATCTCAGGGAAGGAAAGGTCCAAGAGGCTGCCGTCATCGTCGGGGTCGTGTTCGAAGATAGCGTGCGGCGGATTTGCCGGAAGCGTTCAATTGAGGAAAAGGGAGTGAAGCTGGATGCCCTTATCAGTGAGCTGGTCAAGGTGGCCGCCATCACGGAGCTTAAGGCAAAGCGAGCCCGCGTAGCCGCCTCAGTGCGGACGAAGGCGACGCACGCACAGTGGGACGAATTTACCGAGAGCGATGTTGCCGAGGCGGACGCATTCACTCGTGAGCTAATTTCCGACCAGCTCGACGGATAGGCGTGACTAGGCGACTCAATTGAAATGCGGGCCAAAACCGCCTCGGTGGCCGCACAGGAGTTGCGTACCATGCCGTTGGTAGGTCATCCGTCGTTCCCTCAGCCGCAGAATCCATCCGTTCCGCTTTGGCGTTACATGGATACGCCAAAGCTACTCTGGCTGCTCCTGCATCGGGAGATTTACCTCCGTCGCGTAGATCTGCTGCCCGACAAGTTTGAGGGTACTGCTCCCAAGTTGGCTCGAGAGGTAGTGCAACATGGAATTGCGACCACAGGAAATCTGCCACCGTTGAAGGTGGCTCAGATGGCCGATCAATGGGGTAAATTCGGAAGGGATGCGTATTCCGGCGATTGTGACCGGCTGTTCCGGCCGAACGTGACCGGTGATTCCGCCGGGTCGGCGCTGTGGGGGTTTATTACTCCGATCGGTCACGTTCCGTCAACGGCGGCGTCGTTCTGGTCCGTCTCTTCGCTCCTCGTTTCACGGAGA
>JAJZDW010000023.1 GCA_021851405.1 Pseudomonadota bacterium | reverse complement strand
ACCAGAACGACGCTGCCGTTGACGGAACGTGACCGATCGGAGTAATAAACCCCCACAGCGCCGACCCGGCGGAATCACCGGTCACGTTCGGCCGGAACAGCCGGTCACAATCGCCGGAATACGCAGCAGGCGCAGCTCAATGGCGTCAATACGACTCGCGTGAGCGCCTCACGCCTGCAGCTACTGCTTCAGCCGAGCCACAGACTGTCAGTTCTTGCATTGATGGACTACCAACTGACCACCCAGGGCGGCCCGAATGCGGTCGATGTCAATGGGCAGGCGACTCACCCAGTCATGCCCAGCCTCGAGGCGCATTGGGAGATATACGATACCCCGGAGCCTCAGCGCGATCGTTTCGGACTCGGCAGTCTCGAAGTCATTTACCGCCTAGCCGCGCTTCGGATTTCCTCTGCGACCGGATATTGGGCACGCTCGACCACCGTCTCCCAGGATGCCACGGAAGAATCGGCGGCCGCGGTGGGGGCGTCCTTCACGACCTATGCCCCACCGGCGGGAATTGGTGTCACAGGGCCCTCACCGCTCGGTCCGGGGGCGAGCGAACGAGACGATACTCGCCAGCTGAGCGAGGAGTTTCGCGTCAATTCCACGGGCGCAGGCCCCTGGCAGTGGCTCGCCGGGTGGTTTTATCAGGATCTTCATTCGAATTGGCAGCTTTCGGTCCTTGCACCTCAGGCCACAGCCGCGCTCGGCGGAACGAACATTTACGTCGATAATCAACCACAAAATATTCTACAGAACGCCGAATTCGGTGAGGTTTCCTGGCGCATCTCACCACGAATTTCGGCAACGATCAGCGTGCGCCACTACCGCTACGCACTACACCAGTCCAATAGCGAGTACGGTCTCTTTACGGTGTTTGGTGCCCAAGGCAATGGCATTGCGTACGATACCCGCGCAACGAGCGGTGCGTCGGGAACGGTACCCGAATTGAACCTCCGCTATACATTTGATCCACAGCTGATGGTTTACGCGACCGTATCGCAGGGGTTTCGTCTAGGCGGAGTGAATCAACCCATTCCAGTCGCACATTCCACCAATGACAATCCCGTGCTGGTCGCCAACGAATGCGGTCTGCAAGAGAAGCTCCTCGGGCCTTCGTTAAACGGTTGCAACCCGAATATTCTGCTGCAAGCGCCGAGCAGCTTTCGATCTGATTCGGTGTGGAGCTATGAAATTGGCGAAAAGTCGACCCTGATGAAGCGACGCCTCACTCTAGACCTGTCTGCATATTACGAACGCTGGATGAATCCGCAGCTTGCAACGAACCTTGCGGGCTTCGGCATTACGGCCAATGGTGCGGACGCGCGAATCGAGGGCTTGGAAGCGGAAATGCACATGCTACTGGGGCGCGATTGGCATTTTGATGCGAACGCTGGCTACACGGACGCTGCCTTTTTGCACGCGAGTGCCATCATCGGCTATCCGGCCGGCACCGCGGTTCCCGATACGCCAAAACTGATGGGCTCTGCGGATCTGCGGTGGCGACACGACCTGACGGCAGATTTGGCCGCTTTCGGCTCTGCGAATTGGAGTTACGTCGGATCTCGCACCGACGCTCCTTACGGAGAGACGATTACGCTCTGGAATATCGGCGAATACTTGGTGCATTTGCCGGCGTATAACTTGCTCAATCTGCGTCTTGGCGTCGAGAGCGGCCGATGGAGAGTCGCGCTCTTCGTCAACAATTTGATGAACGCACGGGTACTTCTTGATCCACAGCCGCAAATTAACCTTCAAACCGCCGCGTTCACGCGCTACACGGTCAATCGGCCGCGTACCGTCGGGATCGATCTCACGTGGCGCGTTGAATAGGGATCGTATGCCTGATCTCCACGGGCGGGGTCAGCGAGCCGCTGCGCAGCAGGGGATCGAGGTAATAGTCGGTGGCGATGCGTTTCGCGGGACGAGGAGCGGAAGACGACTGCGATCCGAGGCCTGTGGGCACATGTTGCGTCGCTGCGTCGCGGTGCCTGGTCGTCGGATGACCTACGTGAGGAGATCGGCTGAGGCACTTCCAGCGCGCCGGCCGCTTGAACCCTCCATTCGAGGATTTGCCAGGAGAGCGTCATGATTCGTAGGCGTCCCGTTCGACTAGAGCACATTGCCGGCATTGGCGTCGACCGCATGGGCGCCATCGCGGACGCACGCGGGGGAGACATTCTGCGGCTCGAGAACCTTGATACGGACATCCCTCCGGACGCCGAGGCGGTCGCGGCAACCTGCAAAGCCGCCTCGAACGATGCCGACAACAGCTATTTGCCATTCGTCGGTCAGATGCGTTTGCGCAAAGCTGCAGCGGCGCACGTCTCACGGCTATCGGGCATACCGTATTCTGGTGAGCGCAATTGCCTGATTTCCGCTGGCGGACTGTCCGGGATTTTGAACGTCCTGCTCGCAACGGTCGAGGTAGGTGATGAGGTGATCGTCACTGACCCGACCTACGCGGGTCTGATTAATCGGATCCGGCTCGTTGGGGGCGTGCCAAAATTCGTACCGTTCATGTTCACTCCGGGCGAATTCTGGCGCCTCGACCGACGCGCGCTGCGTGCGGCAATCGGACCGAAGGTTTCCGCGATGCTGCTCATGTCGCCGTCTATGCCCTGCGGCGGCTATCTGGACGCGGACGACTGGGCACTCGTCGCCGAGTTGTGCGGCGCACACGACCTGAACCTCATCGTCGACGCAGCGATGGAGCGGCTGCTGTTCGATCGGCGGCCCGTCATTCACCCAGCAGGTCTGCCTGGGATGGTACAGCGGACGATCACCGTCGGCTCGAGCGCCAAGGAGCTGCGCATGATCGGGTGGCGGGTCGGGTGGGTTGTTGCGCCCGAGCATCTCATGCCGGATCTCATGGCGGTTTCGTTGGCCAACGTCGTCGTGCCGGTCGGAATCGCGCAAGAGGCCGTCGCCACCGCGCTGGAGAGATCCAAAACCACTCTCCAGCCCTACGTGCAGGAGCTGCAGGCGCGCCGCGATGCAATGGCGCGTGAATTGGCCGGCCTGCCGTTCGGCATTCCAGCAGGGGGCTGGTCACTGCTGCTGCGTGCGTCCGACTTCGGTACTGACGGCGCCACCCTTTCGGCGCATCTGCTCGAGCAGGGTGTCTGCGCTACTGCGATGTCGGGATGGGGCGAGACGCATGGAGCAGAGTATATTCGCTTCGTCTTTGCCAATGAGCCGGTATCGCGACTGGCCGGCTTCGGCACACGGGTCCGTGCGGCGCTAGGGGTCCGCTGAGACGTACTAGCATCGAACCGATCGAGTGGTTATCCGGTTTGCCGGTTCCGCGCGTCAGGTCAAGGTACTTGTTTTCGGTAACGGGTCAGTCTGATTTCCCGGCGTATGGACGCCGCAACAATGTGGGTTGACGCATAAGCTGCGATCAGCGCCACCCTGAAATCAACCGCTTACCACCGCACCCAACATCATAAGCTGCGACCGACGGACCCCATAAGATGCGATTTTCGCCAGCGATTTACGCATAAGCTGCGACTTTCCATGAAGTCTCCTATGGAAACGCCGGGCGCTAAGCCAACGCATTGATTCTGAAAGTCACGAAACGCGCTCACAAGTCCGCTGCTTGGTCCACAAAGGTCCACGTGCGTGGTTTCGCCGCCTCTTTCACCTTCCCTAGAACGGTTATGTCGATGTCACCTTTGTAAATAGTACAATTTCCCTGGTTTTGCAGCGGATCGATATTTTCTCCGATCCTTTATGTAAATAAACCGGCGCTCGGCGGCAATTTATTGCCATTTGTTCGGGTCCAGCAGGCGCTGCTGCCGCTTCGCGGCAGACTGCGCTACTGCTGACCAATTAAGTTCGTGATTTGCGACCCGAAGTTGGACTAGGAGTCGACCTGCGCCGGTGCAGCGATCGGACACAATCGGCCGATTTCCGGCATTCGATGGACAAAAAGTGGCCTGTTCTCTACTGAAGTTCACGACGACTTTGATGAGCTTTTTCTGCGAGCAGAGCCGCAGCAGCAGCCACGAGGCCGGGATCCCGGCCAGCGCGAATGTCAGCGATCGTCTGTCGAACCTTGATCTCCGGCGCGATTCCAATGTCAACGAACTTCCGCCCATCCGGGAAGGTTTCCTGCGCGGTACAGATACGCGCCAACCCGCCATCGGGCAATTTTAACATCAGCGGTTGACCGCTGCTACCCGCCGTCTTTCGGCCAACGAGAATCCCCCGCTTCATGGCTACGAAGCTGACGACGAAGTCCTCTGCCGCAGAGAATGTGCGGGGGCCGATCAATACCGCAACGGGCCCACCAAAATGACGATCGTGCGATTGCTTGTAGGTATCGCCCGCACCACCGAGCACTTTCCATTGCTCCGAAGGCCCGTCCCACGCCCTGTAGGTCGCTATGTATTCCGGGGAACGCATTACGGGACGCGGAATGGGCTTGCGCGTGAGCCAACTCAGGATCTTTAAACCGTTGTTCGTGGACCCGCCACCATTGGCGCGCACGTCCAGGATCAGCCCCTTTGCGCTCAGGATCTGAGACAAGTGTTCTTTAAAAATCTTGGCGCCGCGGTCATTGGCGAATTCACCCAGGGACAAGTACGCAATTCCGTGTGGCAACATGCGAAATTCAAACGGACGCCTCCATTTGGCCCTCGGGTCCGGCTCGCGCGAGAGGGTCACGGAGAGTTTCTTGCCCGACGCGTTTTCCAGCCCGAGCGTCACTGGCCGTGTGTGGTCGCCGTCGAGCAATTGATAGTAATACAGACGCACCGCTAGGTCCTGCGGCGTAGAGCTGCTGACATATGGTTCGACATATTTCTTAGCGTACTGCCGCACCGTAAGCCCATCGACTGTAAGAACCACATCGCCGACGCGGACACCTTTGGCCGCCAGTACAGGGTCAGCGACCCAGGTGATCACCACGCGGTTCTGAACCAGCGCAGTGGCGATGGGCGGCGACGCGTAGAATTGGTCCTGTATGGACTTGGGCGGATAGATATTCGTGTGCGCGTCGTGCAGCAGCGGCGCGAGACGCATCAATACCCTGTAGTACGCAGGCAGCGTCTTCGCCTTGATGACCTTGGGCAGAAATTCGAGATAGGTCCGGTTCCAGTCCAGGTTTGGGACATGATCAAAGTGCGCGAAGTTGTACCGGACTTCCGACCAGAACAGGGACAACCCAGCGATGCGCTGAGCCTCGCTGAGCGGCTTCGCCGACGTCTGGAAGGCACTCGCGTCCCAACGAGCAGTCAAATTGTCGAAGCGCCTCACCAGAGCCTTGAATCGCGGGTCGTCGTGCAGGGCGGCAAGATTCTTATCCTTGATCAGCCACTGATCCTCGTTCGCCCAGATGGAACCTGCCGCCCACTTTTCCAGACAGGTCAAAGCTTCTTTTCTGTCACCTAGTTTCGCATACGCGTCAGCCTGGTAGCGGAGGTTGTCTCGGCGTCGGTTGGCGACTCGTCCTGAAAACGCGGAGTCCTCGCGTAAGCGTGACCGCAGTTTCGAAATCGCGGTCATTGACTGATGCAGCTCTCTGAGTGCCTGCAAGAGTTGAGGCGCCTTGCGCGGCCCGCGGTAAATGAGTTCTGCGCCGACGTTGTTCAAGTCTTGGATATGAGAGTAGCGCTGCGGAATTGATTTGGTATCGCGCGCGTTCGCTGAATTGGCAAATGCTGTCACTGCGAGCACGAACACCACGAGAGCCATATTTGTCGCAGCGAGTCGCTTCATGAATGGGAAATACATTTGTATGTCTCCCAGAGTGAAGTAGTGGTCGGCTTTCTTGCAGACATACATGTCCAACGGTTGAATATTGTCCTGGATCACTCGATCAGGATTGCATCGAGGCTGACGGTGAGCGGGCCGCAGTGGCGCCCCGCCCAGGCCCACGCGCCGTATCCACACCATCCACGGCCCTGTGAAGGCGCCGCCGAGCGCGATAATCGCGGCGAGCATGACATGCGCACCGAAGTAAAGGTCCGAATGCGGGTCACCCGCGACATAGCCCCGCGGGAGCAACTGATTCAGATTCGACTCTGGGCGTATCCTGTCAGGATCGCGCGGACGTAGAAGCTCGCCAGGTAATACAGGAACGCCCAACGAGTCTACTTGCCCCGCATCCAACAGGTCACCCGCACTTCGACTCCCCGCAGTTAAGGCAGGTCATGCAGCCGTCCATCATCACTACGGCAGCCGTACTGCATTTCGCGCACAACTGGGCGCCTTCTGGAAAATCTGATTTGGCGAATGCGTCCGTCTGTCGGGTACGCGCTTCATATTCGGCCCGCTTCTCATCGACCATCTTTTGCTGATGCTGATCGAGTTGCGGCTTGCGCAACAGTCCGATCGTCTGCAGGTGCCGCTCGATGACGTAGCCGAGCTCGGCGATGATCGAGGGCATGAACTTCCCGCCCGATTGCCAATAGCCGCCGCGCGGATCGAATACTGCTTTCAGCTCATCGACCAGGAAAGTGACGTCGCCACCTTTGCGGAATACCGCGGAGATGATGCGTGTCAGAGCGACGATCCACTGGAAGTGGTCGAGATTCTTCGAGTTGATGAAGATCTCAAACGGACGGCGCTGCTCGTACTCCGTATCTTCATTGAGCACGATGTCGTTGATGGTCACGTACATGGCGTGATCCGAGATCGGTGTCTTGATCTTATACGTCGACCCGATCAGCACTTCCGGACGCTCGAGCTTCTCGTGCATCCGAATGACCTGCGCCATGTGCCCGTGCTTGTCACGGACCGTCGTCGTCGTCGGCAACGGCGGCAGTGTCGGGGCGGGTGCCGGCTCGGGGCTGGCCGCCTGCGCTACCGCAGCCTTCTCGGTCTGCGCCTCGTCGGGCTTCTGTACCTGGTATTTGACGATTTTGCGCTCGATTTTGATGGTCATGTGCTTTGTCCGAAATGCGCGGGTCTGTCGGCTCAGTACTTGCCGAAATACCCTTCCTTGAGACTGTCGAAAAGATTCGCAGCCGAGTGCATCTCGCCCTCGTACTCAATCTCCTCGTCACCGCGCGCCTCGACGATGGTGCCGTCCTCGAGGGTGAATTTGTAGACCGTGTTCTTCAGGTCCTGCTCCTTCACCAGCACGCCCTGGAAGGCCTCTGGGTTGAAGCGGAACGTCGTGCAGCCCTTGAGCCCCTGCTCGTGGGCGTAAAGGTAGATGTCCTTGAACTGCTCGTACGGGAAGTCGGTGGGCACATTCGCCGTCTTCGAGATCGACGAATCCACCCAGCGCTGAGCGGCCGCCTGGACGTCGACATGTTGCTTCGGCGTGACGTCCTCGGAAGCGATGAAGTAATCCGGTAGCTTCTCCGGGTCCGCGCTCGCATCCGGCGTCGCACTGGGATTGACCAGTTCGCGATAGGCCAGCAGCTCGAAGGAGCAGACTCCAATCTTCTCCTTCGTCTTGCGCCCCGGACGGATCACGTTACGGAAGTAGTGATGCGCGAACGAAGGCTCGATGCCGTTCGACGCATTGTTGGCGAGCGACAGTGAGATCGTTCCGGTGGGAGCGATCGAGGTGTGGTGCGTGTAGCGCGCACCGGTCTCCGCGAGTTGCTCGACGAGTTTCGGTGCGATTTCCGCGATACGCTGCATGTATCGGCTGTACTTCGCGTGCAGAACCCGTCCCGACACCTGATCGCCGATCTTCAAGCCGTCACGGACCATCTCCGGGCGCTTGCGCAGCATCTCGCTGGTGACCGTGAACTGCTCAGTCATGATGGGCGCAGGGCCCTTCTCACGCGCAAGCTCAAGGGCCTCCTCCCAACCGGCGAGCGCCATCTCACGCGCGACATCTTCGGTGAACTTCACCGAATCGGCCGAGCCGTATTTGAGTCCAAGCAGCGTGAGCGCACTGCCGAGCCCGAGGAAGCCCATGCCGTGGCGCCGCTTGCGGATGATTTCGCCACGCTGCTGTTCGAGCGGCAGGCCGTTGATCTCGACCACGTTGTCGAGCATGCGGGCGAAGATCTTGACGACCTCGCGGTACTCGTCCCAGTCGAAGCGGGCATGATCGGTGAACGGGTCGCGTACGAAGCGGGTCAGGTTCACCGAACCGAGCAGGCAGCTGCCGTAAGGCGGCAGCGGCTGTTCGCCGCACGGGTTGGTGGCCCGAATGTTCTCGCACCACCAGTTGTTGTTCATCTCATTGACGCGGTCGATGAGGATGAAGCCCGGCTCGGCAAAATCGTACGTCGACGTCATGATGACGTCCCACATGCGCCGCGCCGGCACTGTCTTGTAGATCTTGCAAGCGACCAGTCCGTGCTCATTGACCACATACTTGTCGTGCACCGGCCACTCGCGCCAGACGAACTTGCTGTCGTCGGCAAGGTCGGGCTGGTCCGACTCGTACTCCTTGCGCGACAGTGGGAACGCGAGCTTCCACTCACTGTTCTGGCGCACCGCCTGCATGAACTCATCAGTGATCAGCAGCGATAGATTGAACTGGCGCAGCCGCCCGTTCTCGCGCTTGGCCTTGATGAACTCCATGGCGTCCGGATGGCCGACGTCGAACGTGCCCATCTGCGCCCCGCGCCTGCCACCGGCCGAGGAGACGGTGAAGCACATCTTGTCGAAGATATCCATGAACGACAGCGGACCGGACGTGTAGGCGCCCGCGCCGGACACGTACGCGCCGCGCGGACGGAGTGTGGAGAATTCATAACCGATGCCGCAACCGGCTTTCAGGGTCAGGCCCGCCTCGTGCACCTTGCCGAGGATGTTGTCCATCGAATCCTCGATGGTCCCCGAGACGGTGCAATTGATGGTCGAGGTCGCCGGCTTATGCTCGAGCGCACCGGCGTTGGACGTGACGCGGCCGGCCGGGATG
The DNA here is from genome assembly GCA_021851405.1 of Pseudomonadota bacterium. Taxonomy (GTDB): domain Bacteria; phylum Pseudomonadota; class Gammaproteobacteria; order Steroidobacterales; family Steroidobacteraceae; genus 13-2-20CM-66-19. The sequence continues at coordinate 56,029 of JAJZDW010000023.1, read as the reverse complement.
GCGCCACGGCGCAGAGCCCAGAGGAACCGCTCGTTCCAATGATCGCGCAGGTTCTCCCGCTCGACGTCCGCCAGCGCGCGTGCCACGCGCTTGTAGGTGTCGTCCATCGACTTGTCGATGGCCGTACCGTCCTTCGCAGTCAGACGGTATTTCTTGTCCCAAATGTCGATTGACGCCTCCTGGAAGGGAATGGCGTCAATGTCCTTAGATTCAATTTTCACGACGGTATTCATGTGTCCGCGGCGCCCCTAGTGTCTGCACACCGGATCACAGGGAATACGGGCGGCGCGGAAAGCGCGGGGCTGCGCGCACCGGAGCTGCCGATACGCCGATCCACAGCCTGTATCCCCCTGAGCCTCCCCGAACGCGCGATCTCGTGTGCCGCCGAGGGCAGACACAAGATCTTGTGTCGGGGTAAAGAGCCTAATGAGCACCTGCCTCTTCGTCAAGATTTTGGGCGCGCAGCGGGTGATTTATTAATGCTTTTTAAAACAATCAGTTATGGCAATGTCGCCCGTCCGGGGGGCGGGATTTTTTTCCACAAGGGGGGTCCGACCGTCGATCCCATAACCCCAAGATATTGTATCCGGCAAAAATCCACAGCTTGTGCACAGCCGCCGCCCTGCTCGATGAGGCACTCCGGCGTTGCTGTCGAGGCTTGAAAAATTTCGCACCGGCCACAGATCCGTTCCAACGAGATTCACGGTGCCACAACCTGACACCACTATCATTGGAGGTTGAATCATGACTGTTGTTCGCTATCAGCCCTGGACGCTCATCGACAGCCTGCAGCGCCAGCTGGATCAGGCGTTTTCGACGGGAACCGACGAGAGCGCCGCTGCGGCGGACGCCGCGTGGATCCCGCAGGTCGACATTCACGAAGAAGCCGAACGCTACGTGGTGGTCGCAGACGTTCCGGGTGTCGAACCGAAAGACATCCGCATCACCGCCGACCAGGGTTTGCTCACGATCCGCGGCGAGAAGCGCTCACGCGAAGCGCCGCAGAGTAATGCGCGCCAGCGCCTCGAGCGACGCACGGGGACGTTCTTGCGCTCCTTCATGCTGCCGGAGGGAGCTGACGTGGAACGGATCGCCGCCCGGCAGGCGCACGGCGTGCTGGAAGTGGTGATTCCAAAGCAGCCGCAACTGCAACCGCGCACCATCGAGGTGCGCGCAGCCTGACCGATCGACGCTACGCCCCGGGGAGCCGGCACGCCTCCCCGGGGCGTAGAATTCGCCGCGTGCCGCTGTGCGGCGTAGCGGAGAGGATTGGCACCGATGGCAGCGCAGATGAACATTTGCGTCCTCGGCGGAACCGGATTCGTCGGCACCGCGCTCGTCAACCGCCTCAGCGACGCCGGCCACTGGGTACGCGTGCCGACCCGCCATCCGGACCGGCACCAGGCCTTGCAAGTATTGCCGACGGTTCGGTTGATCCGCGCCGACGTGCACGACCGGCGTGATCTTGACCGGCTGGTCGAGGGCATGGATGCGGTAGTCAACCTCGTCGGCATCTTGAATGAGCACGGCGGCAATACGTTTCAGCGCGCGCACGTGCAGCTCACCGCGAAGCTGATTGACGCCTTGAAGGCAGGTCGCGTTCGCCGCCTGCTGCACATGAGCTCGCTCGGTGCCGATCCGCACGGCCCCAGCCGGTACCTGCGCAGCAAAGCGGAGGCGGAGGCGCTGGTGCACGCCGCATCCGCGCCGGTGGACTTCACGATCTTCCGGCCCTCGGTCATCTTCGGGCCCGACGATTCGCTCACCAACCGCTTCGCCGGCCTGCTGCGGCTGTCGCACGGCTGGTTGCCGCTCGCCCGTGCGCAGGCGCGCTTCGCACCGGTCTACGTCGGTGATGTCACCGCTGCCTTCGCCCATGCGCTGTCCACGCGCAGCACGATAGGTCAGACCTACGAGCTCGGAGGTCCGCAGATCATGACCCTCGAGCAGCTCGTGCGCACCACCGCCGCAGTCGCCGGACTTCCCTGTCACCTCTTTGGCTTGCCCGACCCGCTCGCCCGGCTCCAGGGCGTGATCCTCGGATGTCTGCCCGGCAAGCCCTTCACGCTCGACAATTTCCGCTCCCTAATGCGCGACAGCGTGTGCGCCGAGGATGGATTCGAGCGCCTGGGACTGGCGCGCCACGCGTTGCTGGAGCTCCTGCCGACCTATCTGGCGCCGCCGCGCACTGCCGGATCGCAGCCCGCACAAAGCTGAGCGCAGCGCGGCGGTATCCCCGAACGCCTCACTCGACGGTGAAGGGCACCGGCCCGAGTTCGACCGCAGGCGCGGCAGCGCCGAGTCCTACCCGCGCCGCGAGCTGGTGCGGTCCGCACGCCAGCGGCCAGGCGATCCGCAGAGCGCGAGTGCGGCCCAGCACGTGCCCATCCAGGATCCAGGTCACCGAGCGCACCGCACGCCCGCCGACGATGCGGAACGTATAAACCTGATCAGCGCGCGGAATGCGCGGATCGATGGCGAGCAGCTCCCCGTGCACCGGACGGGCGATCGCGAGTTCGCGCGGCACTGGCATCGCAGAGGCGTGCGGCACCTCGTTCGGCAACTGCCAGTCCCCGCGCCGGATGCACGGGCCAGGACCGATGCGCTCGCAGACACGCACCCGACGCAGTTCGGGGCTGCGCCACAAGCCTGCGTACGGCTGGCGCTGACGCAAATACGCAAAAATCGCCCGCAGCACGGGGGCAGGACCGGCCGCCCCGGTGATCGTCTGCATGTTGCCGCCGGATAGCCGGCCCATCCACACGCCCACGGTGTACTGGTTGTCGAACCCCACCGCCAGTGCGTCGTGAAAGTCGCTGGACGTGCCGGTCTTCACCGCGGTTGGGAACGGCAGATCGAGGACACTGTACGGCCCGAACTCCGCGCTGCGCGCATCCGGATCGGAGAGGATCGTGGCAATGACCGAGGTCACCGCCGAGGACAACACCGGCTCGGGCTTTGCGCGCGGACCGTCGCGCAGCACCCGCAATGGCATGAATCCTCCGCGCCGTGCGAGCGTCGCGTACGCTTGTACCAGTTGATACAGGCTCACCGGTCCGTCGCCGATGGCGACCGCCGGACCGTAATACCCCGCCGGCCGGCGCAGAGTGGTGATGCCGAGTCGCGCGAGCAGCCGGATGAAACGCGCGACACCCACGGCTTGGGCGGTTTCCACCGCCGGGATGTTCAGCGAGTTGCCGAGCGCGTACCGCAAGCTGACCTTGCCGTAGAAGCGGTTGCTGTAGTTTCGATACTCGTGCACGCCTTGACCGATTCGGGCGCTGAGTGGCCTGTCACGCAGCACGGTACTCGGCTGCCAGCCGAGCCGCTCCATGGCCAGGGAGTACAGGAAAGGTTTGAGCGTCGAGCCGGGTTGACGGGGGATCATGACCGGATCGAGAGCACCTGCGGCGACGGGCGGTGCGCCCGCCCATGCGAGCACCGTGCCGCGGCGATTGTCGACCACGAGCGCCGCGCCGTTGCGCACGCCGCGGGCCGCCAGATCGGCCACCCGCAACGTCAGCGTTCGCTGTACGAATCGCTCGAGCGGCGCATCGAGCGTGGTCGTGAAATGCCGCCCGCGCAGCCTGAGCGCCCGGATACGCTCACGCACGAATGCGACGAACCCACCGGCGATCACCGGCAGCTGCGCCGGTGCCACCGTCACGAGCGGGGAGTGCAGGATGGCGCGCAGCGTGCCCGGGCCGAGCACGCCTTTGCGGCGCATGCGCTCGGCCAAGGAATCGACCACTCGGCGCAACTCGCGCGGGTGATGCCGTGGGTTGAGCGCCACGGGCGAGCGCACCAGGACCACCAGCGCCAGTTCTTCGGCCGGATCGAGTGCCCCGACCCGCGCGCCGAAGTCATACCCCGCCGCCGGCGCGATCCCGCGCCGCTCAGCCCCATAGGGCACCTGATTTAGATAGAAATCCAAAACCCCGGCATGGCCGAAGCGCCCGATGAGCCGCCCCGCTTCGAGGCCCTCGAGCCAATGGTTCCAATACGTGCGCGAGCGCGCCGTCAGAATCCGCGCCGCCTGTTCCCCCATAGTGCTCGCACCACGCACGATGTGTCCGGCGCGCAGGTTCTGCCACAGGGCCGCGAAGCGCGCCCGCCAGTCGCTGCCCCCCGTGAATCCAGAACCGCCGGTCCTCTGAGAACACGAACGCGGTGCGCAGCAGTTGCGGGATCGGCGTCAGCGGCAGTTGCGTCGTGCGGTTGAAGCGGCCAGCGCGATCGATGGTGAGCGGCGTGCCGTCGCTCGCGAGCAGCACCGGTTCGGCCACCCGGCGCAGCGGCGGCAGCGTGGCCGGCAGCGGCGCTAAGTCGCAGAGAGTGACCACGGCGAGAACCGTGGCGGCGACTGCGAGCGCCGCACCGGCCCAGCGCAGTCGCCGCTGCGTCGTCGCGCGCACCGCCATCATGCCCTCAGCGCTTGTGCACCGGTGCAGGCGCTACGGCAATGTATCGCGCCCGGCCCCGTCCGTAGACCTCAGGGGCGTAGATCTCGTGCACTCGCGGCGGCGGTGCGAGGAAGTGCCCGCGCGCAATGACCTCGGCGGCGTAAATCAGTCGATAGCGTCCGGCCGGCAATCGATCGGCATAGAAGCGCACGACACCGCGCCCGATCTGCCGGTGGTAGAACCCGCTGGTCGTCATCGAGTCATCCGGCCATGCGCCGTCATTGAACCACAGTGTCGTGTCGCCCGGGGTGTGCTGCGGCGCGGTCATGTCGGCCGTGGCGAGCTGATGATTGACCGCCTCAAAGGCGCCCGGCAGCGGATCGGTGAGGACGACGTAGTGGCGCTCGCGAGCACCCCCACCGCCATCAGCAGGCTCGGCCCGTGAGCGCGCTTCGGTGTGTTGCCGGACAAAGCCCCTCCCACCCCCTTGATCCTTAGGTGCAGTGCCTCGCCAACCTCCATGCTAGCGCAGCCCGTGCTCAGATCGCGTGCCAGAATCAGTGCAGGGCGCCGATCGCCTCCAGCCGCCGCGTCCGGATCTTCTCGCCGATCGCCGGACCGGCCAGCCCGCGGCGCTCTTCGCTGCCAAGCACGACGGCCGCCGCCGCGGCACGCGCGCGACGGAGATACTCCGCCTGCGGGTACGGCATCGCTTGCAGTCCAGCGCGGCCGCGAGCGTCGGCCTCGCAGGCGCGCAACAGCTCTTCGAACCGCTCCGGTCGGCGCAGTGCGTCCGTCGCCTCAAGCAACTGCAGCACGGTGCTCGGACGCAGCTGCTCGGCGCGGTGCACCTGTGCGTGATAGCGGGCCGTCAGCACGGCGAGTTCGCGATAGGCATTCGGGGCGCGCAGGCGGGCGCACGCCGCCTCGATGAGCGGCACACCGGCCTCCTCGTGACCATGATGGCTCGGCCAGCGCTCCGCCGCGGTGCACGCCTTGCCCAGATCGTGCATGAGCACGGCGAAGCGCGCCGGTGTGGACAGGTCAGCATCCGCAGCCCAGCGCAGGGCCAGCATCACGTGCACGCCGGTGTCGATCTCCGGGTGCCACTTGGCCGGCTGAGGTACCCCGTAGAGCGCCGCCACCTCCGGAAAGATCACGCTCAGCGCGCCGCACTCGCGCAGCGTCTCGAAAAATACGTCCGGCCGGGGCTCCCCGAGCGCCCGTTCGGTCTCCTGCCACACCCGCTCGGGCACGAGCGCGCCGAGTTCGCCCGATTCGCTCATCTGGTGCATCAGCGCGAGCGTCTCGGGCGCGACGCGAAAACCCAGCGGCGCGTAGCGGGCGGCGAAACGCGCCACGCGCAGCACGCGCACCGGATCCTCGACGAATGCCGCCGAAACATGGCGCAGCAGGCGCGCCTGAAGATCGCGCTGGCCTCCGTACGGATCAATGATCTCGCCCGCGGCACTCTCGGCCATGGCGTTGACCGTCAGATCGCGCCGGCGCAGATCTTCCTGCAGCGTCACCTCGGGCGAGAACTCCGTGGTAAAGCCCCGGTAGCCCGGTGCGACCTTGCGCTCCAGGCGGGCCAGCGCGTATTCCTCGCGCGTCGTGGGATGCAGAAACACGGGAAACTCCCGTCCCACGGGCAGATAGCCCTGGCGCTCGAGCTGCTCCGGCCGCGCGCCCACGACGACCCAGTCGCGCTCGTGCACGGGCCGGCCGAGCAACCGGTCCCGCACCGCGCCGCCGACTAGGTAGACTTCCATGCACCCATGGTAACCGACTCGAGCACCCGCCCGGTGGGCCCCACGCCCCTTTCACCCTGCCGCCTGCGGCCTGCCGCCGCAACGGTTCGGCTCCTCCTCGCCGTCCTCACGCTCGGTGCACTCGGGGGTTGTGCCAGCACCGCCTATCTCCTGCAGGCCGCGGTTGGCGAATGGCACGTCATGCACGATCGGCGCTCCATCGTCGATGTCATCGACGCACCAGACGCCCCGCAGCCGCTGGTGCGAGAGCTCGGGGCGGTGCGGGCCGCCCGCCGCTTCGCCTCCCAGCAGCTCGGCCTGCCGAACAACGACAGCTACCGCAGCTACGTGCGCCTGCACCGCCGCTACGTGGTGTGGAACGTCGTGGCGGCACCGCGGTTCTCCGTCCAACCCAAGCAGTGGTGTTTTCCGATCGCCGGCTGTGTTGCGTATCGCGGCTATTTTCACGAGCATGCCGCCCGGTCGTTCGCCGCTCGCCTCAAACGCCGCGGCTACGACGTCCTGGTCGAGGGCGTGCCGGCCTACTCGACGCTCGGCCGTCTACCGGACCCGGTCATGAGCACCATGATGCGCTACGGCAGCGACGAGCTCGCGGCCATGATCTTTCATGAGCTCGCGCACCAGCTGCTGTACGTACCCGATGACTCGCGCTTCGACGAAGCATTTGCGATGACGGTGGAAAACACCGGCCTGAAGCGCTGGTTGCGATATCGACACGAACCGCAGCGCATCCAGATGTTCGAACATCTGGATGCTGCCGACCGCGCCTTCGCCACTCTGCTGCGCGGCACGCGCCGCCGGCTCGCGCGCCTGTACGCCTCGGGCATCCCCCGCGCACAGATGCTCCGGCGCAAGCATGCGGTCTTCGCGCGCCTGGCCGCGCAGATCCGCTCGCTCGAGCAACGCCTGCAGGTGCGCGCGGCACTCTACGACCGTTGGATCCGCCAGGGCTTGAACAATGCCGATCTGGTCTCGGTCGGCACCTATTACGACTGTCTGCCGGGATTCGAGCGACTGCTGCACCGCGAGCACGGCGACCTGGCGCGCTTCTATGCCGCCGCCCGCCGCCTGGCGCACGAGCCGAAAGCGATCCGGGATCGCGCCCTCTGCCGCTCGTGATGCGGGCACCGAGTGCGCCGCTCAAAGCGAGTCGCGCAGGTCCTGCAGGGCAAACCCCGGTAGCGGCGCATCGCACGCGCGAGTCAGTGCCATGACTTTGAACGCCTCGCCCATCTCCCCCGGCAGCAACAGGCGGCGCGCCTCGCCCGCGCGGCGCGCGCGCTCGAGCACATCGCCCGCTTCGCCCACCAGACGCTCGATCCCCGTGCCGAGCAGGAAAGCCGCCTGCGTCGCGAATCCCGCCACCTCGAGCCCGGCGTCGACGGCACTTTCCGCGACCCGCGTGAACTCGACCCACGCGGTAATGTCCTGTACGCCGAGATTCACATACGGGTCATCGTGCACTCGGTGTTTGTAGTGACAGCGCAACGTGCCTGCAACGCGCTGCGGGTGGTAGTAATGCGCCCGCGGCAGACCATAATCAAAGAGCAGCATCATGCCGCGCTCGAGCACATCCGCAGCGCTCGCCACCCAGGGCCCGGCCTGTAGACAGATCTCCGACACGTACCCGTCGGCCAGCGGCGCCGGCAATTGCGCGCTGAGCCGAGCCCACTCCTGCGCGAGCGCGGCCTCCGCCGGCGCGGCGCGCTCGACCAAGCGCCCGCCGCTCAGCGCCACGCCGAGCTCACGCGGTGTGCCCGCTTCGAGGACGAACCTGCGACAGGGCAGCGCATCGAGCACCTCATTGGCGAGGATCACGCCCTGTATGGGCCGCTGCGGCAACCGCTCGAGCCACACCACACGCTCGGCGAGCGGCGCGGGCAGCGCCCCGATGCACCGCCGCTGCCGCTGCGCCAGATCCGCACTGACCTCCAGGATCGCGTAGCGGTGCGGCAGGCGGCCTAGGGCCGCGAGCTCGGTGAGCACCGCGGCGGCCATGCGCCCGGTGCCGGCCCCGAACTCCAGGATCTCCCCGCCCTCGGCGAGCACCTCGGCGCACTGCGCGGCCACGCAGCGGCTGAACAGGTCCGACAGCTGTGGTGCCGTGACGAAATCCCCGCCCGCGCCGATCTTGACGCTGCCGGCGCTGTAGTAGCCGAGTCCCGGCGCGTACAGAGCGAGTGCCATGAAGCGCTCGAACGACAACCAGCCGCCACCGGCACGCACCTCAGCGGCGAGATGTGCGGTGAGTGCCTCGCAATGGGCCACTTCTTCCGCCGACAGCGGCGGGGCCATAATGGAGTCTGCCGTCCTCATCGATCGAGCCTACGCACATGACGCCACCCGACGACGCCCACGCACCCGGTCCGCTCGCGGACCAAGCGGTTCTGGTGACCGGCGGCGCGCGCCGCCTCGGCGCGCTCATCGCGCGCACGCTGCATGCCGCCGGCGCACGGATCGTGCTGCACTACCACAGTTCGGCGGAATCGGCCGGCGCACTCGCCGCACAGTTGAATGCGACGCGGCCGCACTCGGCGGCACTCGTGTCCGGGGACCTCCTCGATCTTCAATCGCTCGAGCAGCTCGCCGCCGCCGCGGTGTCGGCCTTCGGCCGACTCGACATCCTGGTGAACAACGCCTCGACGTTTTATCCCACCCCGATGGGACAGATCGACGAGCGGGTCTGGAGCGATCTGATCGGCACCAATTTGAAGGCTCCGCTGTTCCTCGCCCAAGCCACCCGCGCGGCGCTGAGCGAGCGCGGCGGTCTGATCGTGAACCTCACGGACATCCACGGGATGCGTCCTCTGCGCCACCACCCGGTGTACAGCGTGGCCAAGGCCGGCCTGATCATGCTGACGAAGTCGCTGGCGCGCGAGCTCGGCCCGCACGTGCGGGTCAACGCAATCGCCCCCGGACCGGTGCTCTGGCCGGAGAGCGGCGTCGAGGAGCCGCTGCGCCAGCACATCATCGAGCGGACCGCGCTGAAGCGCAGCGGCACGCCGCAGGACATCGCGCGCGCGGTGCGCTTCTTCGCCTGCGATGCACCGTTCGTCACCGGTCAGGTCCTCGCCGTGGACGGCGGGCGCAGCATCGCCTGGTAGCACGGCGCATGCGCGCCAGCGGCCTGCGACGGGCGCACTGCGCATGGCTCGCCTACCTCCCGCCCTCGTCCGCGCCGGACGAGGAAACCCGGATCAGGGGGTGGGCGGCCTGATCGAACTGGCGCCACAGCGCCCCGATGCTCGCCCCGGCGGTCGGATGGATCAGCTCGGGCGCCAGTTCGGCGAGCGGCCCGAGCATGTAGGCGCGCTTGAGCAGATCCGGCCGCGGCAGGCGCACGGCCGGGGTGTCGAGCACCTGCGCACCGTAGAGCAGAATGTCCAGATCCATGCTGCGCGGCGCCCAGCGCGGCGCACTGCGCGTGCGCCCGCAGAGACCCTCGATGGCCTGCAGACGCTCGATCACGGCCTCGAGCGGCTGCTCGGTGCTGAAGCCGGCCACGAAATTGATGAAATCCTCGCCCTCGAACCCGACCGCGCGATTGCGATACCAGGCCGAACAGCGGGTCCCGGGAAATGCGCCGGCCAGTTCGCGCGCCGCCCGCGCGAGATGCTCGTGCGGTTCGACGTTGCTGCCGGCCGCGACATAGACCTCGGGCATCGGAGCGCCTCAGGTCGCCGCGACGCGCCGGCGCTCGATCGTCACGCCGACGTCGCGGGAGTTGCGGATCGCGCCCGGCTTGTTCAGCGACAGCCGGACCCACTGCAGCGCGAACTCCTCGAGCAGCAGCAGCGCCAGGCGGTGTGCCAGGGTCTCGACCAGCTTGAACTCGGAGGCCTCGATGAAGGCCAACACCCGCTTGGCGATCTGCTTGTAATCGACGGTGTCGGCCACTTCATCCGACGCGGCGGCCCGCGCGCAGTCGACGGGCAGCTCCAGATCGATCACCACCGTCTGCTTGACCCGCCGTTCCCAGTCGATGAAGCCGATGATGCACTCGGCGGTCAGTCCGCGCAGGAAGATCCGGTCCCCGCAAAGCGCCGTCTCGGTCATGTCTGTTCGGTCCCCTTCCAATCCGTTCACGCCCGGCGCGCCGCGCGGCTCGGCCGGCTCACGCGTGGGTCTCGGCGCCGACGGGTGCGAGCGACTCCAGCGACCATTGGGCGCGCGCCTCGATGGCGAGCCCCTGACGCTCCCCGGCGCGCAGCCGATGCAGGCCGGCCACCGCGATCATCGCCGCGTTGTCGGTGCAGAATTCGATGCGCGGATAGTACACGCGCGCGCCGTGACGGGCGGCAGCGTTTGAGAGCGCCGCACGCAGTGGGAGATTGGCGCTGACGCCCCCGGAAACCACCAGCGCGTCGAAGCCGCTCTGCTCAAGGGCGCGTTCGGCCTTGACGGTGAGCGTCTCGACGATCGCCTCCTCGACGGCCCGAGCCACATCGGCCTTGGTGCGCGCATCGAGTTCGCGGCCGCGCAGGGTGTGCAGCACGGCGGTCTTCAATCCGGAGAAGCTGAACTCGAGGCCGGGCCGATCGAGCATCGGCCGGGGAAAATGAAACGCCCCCGAGATTCCCTGCGTCGCCAGGCGCGAGAGCTCCGGCCCGCCCGGGTAGGGCAGACCGAGGAGCTTGGCCGTCTTGTCGAAGGCCTCGCCGGCGGCATCGTCGCGCGTGTCCCCGAGCACGCGGTAGCGACCGATGCCGCGCACTTCGATCAGCTGCGTGTGACCGCCGGAGACCAGCAACGCCACGTGCGGGAACGGCGGCGGCTGCGGCTCGAGCAGCGGCGCGAGCAGATGTCCCTCGAGATGATGCACGCCGACGGCCGGCACATCCCAGGCGTACGCGAGGCTACGCGCCAGCGCCGCGCCCGTCAGCAGCGCCCCGATCAGCCCGGGGCCTGCCGTGTAGGCAATCCCGGCGAGTGCCTGCGGCGCGGTGTGTGCTGCGGCGAGCGCCCGTTCGACCAGCGGCAGGAGCTTACGCACGTGATCGCGCGAGGCCAATTCCGGCACGACCCCGCCGTAGGCGCGGTGCAGGGCGATCTGGCTGTACAGCTCGTGCGCCAGCAACCCGTCGGACTCATCCAGGACAGCCGCGGCACTCTCGTCACAGGAGGATTCGATCGCAAGAACACGCATGCTATTGACTCTAAAAGGATAATGTCGCTCCACCAGGGGTGGACCGCCCGCGCCGCCCGCATCGACTGCCGCCCGGCGGCGGGCACCGCGGACCGCGGATCCGCGGGGTCGATGCGCTAATTTTGCCTTTACCAGTGGCCTCTACTAGAATTGCCGGCCCATTTGACCCGGCTCTCTGTCCGCTGCAGCGCGCTTTCGGCGCTCGAGGCGGGATGCGGCGCCGGCCCCCAACTGTCTGTAGAGGTTTCGATGCCGAGCGTCCGTATCCGCGAGAACGAATATTTCGATGCCGCCCTACGGCGTTTCAAGCGCGCCTGCGAGAAGGCCGGCATCCTCACCGAACTGCGTCGACGTGAATTCTACGAGAAGCCGACCCAGGAGCGGAAACGCAAGAAAGCGGCCGCCGTGAAGCGGCACATGAAGCGCGTGTCGCGCGAGGGCATGCGCGCCGCGCGCTGAGGCCTGTGCGATGCCGCTCAAGGAACGCATCACCGAGGACATGAAGAGCGCGATGCGCTCGGGCGAGAAGGAGCGTCTCGCCACCATCCGCATGGCACTCGCTGCGATCAAGCAGCGTGAGGTCGACGAGCGGGTGATGCTCGATGACACTCAGGTGCTCGCGGTCCTTGAGAAGATGATCAAGCAGCGCAAGGAAGCCATCGTGCAGTTCGCCAGCGGCGGGCGCAGCGACCTGGTCGCCAAGGAAAGTGCCGAGATCACGGTGATCGAGGCCTATCTGCCAGCGCAGATGACCGGGGCGCAGATCGAGGCGTTGATCGACCAGGCGATCGCCTCGAGCGGCGCCACCTCGCCGAAGGACATGGGCAAGGTGATGACGGTGATCAAGTCCCAGGCCCAGGGCCGCGCCGATATGAGCGCCGTCAGCGCTCTGGTGCGCGATCGGCTGGGCCGTCTGCCGGGGTAGTCAGCCCCTATCATTCCTCAGAGCTTCATCGACGAGCTGATCGCCCGCACGGACATCGTGGAAGTGGTCGGATCGCGTGTGCAGCTGACCAAAGCGGGCCGCGAGTACAAGGCCTGCTGCCCGTTCCACAGCGAGAAGAGCGCCTCGTTCTGGGTCAGCCCCGAGAAGCAGTTCTACCACTGCTTCGGCTGCGGCGCCCACGGCACGGCGCTGCGCTTCCTGATGGAATACGACCACATGAGCTTCCCGGAGGCGATCGAGGATCTGGCCGGGCGGCTCGGGCTCACCGTTCCGCACGAAGGCGGCGGCGGTGGCCCGGATCCGCAGAATGCGCCCCTCTACGAGCTCATGGGCCGAGTGACGCAGTTCTACGCGCAGGCGCTCACCGGGACGGCCCGGGCCGGACAGTACGTCGCGCAGCGCGGCCTGACGGCCGAGACCGTGCAGCGCTTTGCGCTCGGGTACGCCCCAGACGCCTGGGATGCGCTGCTCAGTCATTTCGGCACGCGCGAGGCGGACCGCCGCACGCTCGCGGCGAGCGGGCTGATCATCGAGCGCAGCGGCGGTCGAGGCGAAGGGCACTACGATCGCTTTCGGGATCGGATCATGTTTCCGATCCGCGACAGCCGCGGCCGAACGATTGCATTCGGGGGGCGCGTCCTCGATCGGGGCGAGCCCAAGTACTTGAATTCTCCGGAAACGCCCCTATTTCACAAGGGCCACGAGCTGTATGGGCTGTACGAATCGCGGATCGCCGGCGGAACGCTGAAGCGTCTGGTGGTCGTCGAGGGCTACATGGACGTGGTCCGGCTGCACCAGGCGGGCATCACCTGTGCCGTCGCGACGCTCGGCACCTCGACCACGCCGGAGCACCTGAAGCGCATCTTCCGGTTGGTGCGCGAAGTGGTGTTCGCGTTCGATGGCGATCGGGCCGGACGTGGCGCGGCGTGGCGCGCGCTGCAGCACGCTCTGCCGGAGGCGCGCGAGGGGCGGGAGATCCGCTTCCTGTTCCTGCCCGAAGGGCACGATCCGGACAGCCTGGTCGGCGCCGAGGGCCGCTCAGGCTTCGAGCAGCGCCTGGACGGGGCGCTGCCGCTGTCGGAGTACCTCGTTCGGGAGTTGTCGAGCGAGACGGATATCGCGCACGCTGACGGCCGGGCGCGCCTGGCCGAGGCGGCGCGGCCGCTGATCGGGAAAATCCCGGCCGGCGTGTACCGGGAACTGTTGATCGCGCGGGTGGCCGAAGTGGTGGGACTGCCGGCCGAGCGCCTCGAGGCGCTCTGGCGGGACGGCATGGCGCCTGCGCCCCCGCCCGCGAGCACTCGGCCGCCCCCGCGAACCCGGCACAGTGCTGGACGCGGCAGTCTGGTCCGTCAGGCGCTCGCCCGGCTGGTGCGTTTTCCGGGCATTGCCGGAACGGTCACGGACGCCGAGTGTGCCGAACTGCAGGAGTGCACCGAGGCCGGCGCGGAGCTGCTGCGCGGACTGCTCGATGATTTGCGCGCGCGGCCGTTACAGATCTCGGCACAGGTCATCGAGCGCTGGCGGGACCGCCCGGGCGGAGAGCACCTCGGGCGCCTGCTGGAGCGCGAGGCCGTGCTCGACGACGAGGCCGCCGCTACGGTCGAGCTGCGGGCCGCGCTGGGGAGATTGGTCGATCTTCAGGTCGACCAGCGACTCAGAGCGCTGGAGACCAAGAGTCGAAGCGGACCGTTGAGCGCTCAAGAACTTAAGGAGTTTCAGATGCTTACATCACGAAAGACGGTTCGGAACGGGAAGCCTGGGCGGCGGTGAACTTGTGAACGCCACGCGAGCCTCATACACTAGGTAAATTTATTTCGGCGCCCCTTGAGTCTGCCCGCGCCTGCCAGCACATGGGGGTCAAGGGCCCCCCGCCAATTCCGTCGAGATTCAATGAAAGCCAAGTCCAAGACTACTGCTCCGAGCCGTAAGCGCCCCGCTGCGCATTCCGGTAAGCCCGCCAAGGCCACCAGCGCCGAGAAATCGGTGCGCGTCGCCGCGCCCAAGGCGCACGCCAAAGTCAGTGCGACGGTCAAGCACAGCGCTCGTGCGCAGGACGTGCGCGCCGAGAGCAAGCCGGCGCCGGAGAAACGCCCGGCCGTGCTCGAGCGCCGCCCGGTCGCCATGCCCGAGGACCGCCAGTCGCAGCTGAAGCTGCTCATCGCGCGCGGCAAGGAGCAGGGCTATCTCACCTATGCGCAGGTGAATGATCACCTGCCTTCCGAGATCGTCGATCCGGAGCAGATCGAGGATATCGTCAACACCATCAACGAGATGGGCATCCCGGTGTTCGAGAAGGCACCGGAAACCGAATCGCTGCTGGCCGGAGAGCCTTCCGCACCGGCCGACGAGGAGGCCATCGAGGAGGCCGCGGCGGTGTTGGCGGCGCTCGATGCCGAACTCGGCCGCACGACCGACCCGGTGCGCATGTACATGCGCGAGATGGGTACGGTGGAGCTGCTGACGCGCGAAGGCGAGATTCGCATCGCGCGCCGCATCGAGGAAGGACTCGAGGCGGTGCGCCGCCAGCTGGCGATGTTCCCGCTGACGCACGAGTGCCTGTTGAAGGCCTACGAGCCGGTCAAGACCGGCCAGACGCGCCTGGTCGATGTGATCGTCGGGTTCGTCGACCCGAATGCGCCCGATGTCATCGCGCAGCCGCAGAACCCGACCAAGGTCGAGGTTGCCGCGGCCGAAGAGTCCGATGATGAGGAGAGCGAGGACGATGCGGACGGCGAGGAAGAGAGCGTCGATTCCGGTCCGGATCCGCAGGAAGCCGCCGAACGCTTCGGGCGTCTCGGCAAGGCGTATGCGCAGATGCTCAGCGCCATCGAGAAGCTCGGCTCGCACGATCCGAAGTCGCTCAAGGCGCGCAAGAAGGCCGCCGATGAGTTCCTCGAGCTGAAGCTCTCCCCGCGCATGTTCGATGCGCTGATCGGCAATTTGCGCGATCACATCCGCGAGATCCGTCAGCTCGAGAAGGAGATCATGACGCTGGCGGTGCGCGATTGCGGCATGCCGCGCAAGGACTTCATTACGTCGTTCCCGAAGAACGAGACCAACACGCGCTGGCTCTCCAAGCACGTCAAGGCCGGCAAGAAGTACTCGACGGCGCTCGCCAAGTTGGAGCCGGAGTTCGAGCGGCGGCAAGGCAAACTTGCGGCGCTCGAGCAGCAGGTGCACCTCTCGATCAACGAGGTCAAGGAGATCAACCGCGAGGTGTCGATCGGCGAGGCCAAGGCGCGCCGGGCCAAGAAGGAGATGGTCGAGGCGAACCTGCGCCTGGTGATCTCCATCGCCAAGAAATACACCAACCGCGGACTGCAGTTCCTCGACTTGATCCAGGAAGGCAACATCGGCCTGATGAAGGCGGTCGACAAGTTCGAATACCGTCGCGGCTACAAGTTCAGCACCTACGCCACGTGGTGGATCCGTCAGGCCATCACCCGTTCGATCGCCGATCAGGCCCGCACCATCCGTATCCCGGTGCACATGATCGAGACGATCAACAAGCTGAACCGGATCTCGCGGCAGATGCTGCAGGAGATGGGCCGCGAACCGACGCCGGAGGAACTGGCGGTGCGCATGGAGATGCCCGAAGACAAGGTGCGCAAGGTGCTGAAGATCGCCAAGGAACCGATCTCCATGGAGACCCCGATCGGTGATGACGAGGATTCGCACCTGGGGGATTTCATCGAGGACACCTCGGTGGCCTCGCCGATCGACCAGGCGACCATGGAGTCGCTGCGCGAGACCACGCACGCGGTGCTGGCTCAGCTCACCCCGCGCGAAGCGAAAGTGCTGCGCATGCGCTTCGGGATCGACATGAATACCGACCACACGCTCGAGGAGGTCGGCAAGCAGTTCGATGTCACGCGCGAGCGGATCCGTCAGATCGAGGCGAAGGCGCTGCGCAAGCTGCGCCACCCGAGCCGCAGCGAACAGCTGCGCAGCTTCCTGATGGAGGATTGATGGATCCGCCGGCCGCGCACCCTGCGCGGCCGGCTAGATCCCGAACTTCCCCAGCGCATCGGTGAGCTGGTGCAGCGTTTCTGCAAGCGCCGGGTGGTCCGCCTGGAATCGCACCGCCACTCCCTCCAGACGCGAGGCATGCCCGCGCACCGAACTGCTCTCCGCCGGCCCCTCGCCGAGGGCGCGGCCGATATCCTGGACCAGCGCGCCGAGCATCTGGCGCGACTCCGCATCGATCGAGCCACTCTGGCTCAACCGCTCGTGCACCCGTGCCAGCAATTCGCGCAGGGTCTCTTCGCTCGTGCGCCCTTGGTTCATCGACCGCTCCTGTGCCTCAGCTGCAGGGATTCTAGCCGAGAACCCTGCGGCACGAGTGGACTGCATTGCGGCAGAGGCGTAGAACGATCGCCTGATCAAAGTCAATCCCGCAGAACAATCGTGGATAAGATCGACCGGGAGATCGTGCGCTCGCTCGAACAGGACGCGCGCATCTCGTTCGCCGAGCTCGGCCAGCGCGTGGGCTTGTCGAAGACGCCCTGCTGGCAGCGCGTGCGCGAACTGGAACGCCGCGGGCTGATCCACGGCTATCGGGCGGAACTCGACGCCGAGCAGCTCGGGTTGCGGGTGCACGCGTTCGTGTACGTGAGCATCGATTCGGCGCGCTATGCAGAGTTCGAAGCGGCCGCCGAGCATCACCCCGCGGTCCTGCAGTGCTACACCACGGCCGGGCAGGCGGACTACCTGATGCACGTTTTGGTCACGGAAATCGCTGCACTCGATGAGCTGCTGCGCATGCAGATCAGCCGCATGCCGGGCGTGCAGAGAATCGAGACGACCGTGTGCATGAAGACGATCAAATCGAGGGCCCCGCTGAGCGGCTGCCTGGCGCCCTAGCGCGCCAGCGGCGCACGCCGGGCCGCAGCGCCGCTGCTAGAATGGCGCCCCGCGCGGGCCTGTAGCACAGCGGTTAGTGCAGGGGACTCATAATCCCTTGGTCGTAGGTTCGAATCCTACCGGGCCCAGATCCCGCTGCACGACGCGGCAGACGCACTCCCTTCCCCGGGGCCCGAGAGAAGCGATGCCCACCTATGTCGCCCTGCTCCGCGCGATCAACGTCGGTGGCCACAAGCTGCCGATGGCCGCGCTGCTTCAGATGTGTCGTTCGGCCGGGTTCGATCGCCCCCGAACCTACATCGCATCGGGCAACGCCCTGTTTGAGTGCCGCCTCGGCGAGTCCCGGGTGCGCCAGGCCCTGATGCGCCAGCTCGAGGACTACTTCGGCCAGCCGATCGGCGTGCAGGTGCGCACCGCGGCGCAGCTCACCGCCGTGTGGGCCGCAAACCCATTTCCGCAGGCGCCGCCGAGCCGCACGGTGGCGATCTTCCTCGAGGCGCCGCCACCGGCCGGAGCGCTTCAAGACATCCGCGGCGGCAAGCACGAGCGCCTCGTCTGCGGCACTCGCGAGATCTACGTGCACTATCCGGACGGAATCGGCGCCTCCACACTGGTCATTCCCGCCGCCAGAGCCGGGACGGCGCGTAACCTCAACACGGTCGGTGCGCTGGCGGCACTGGCCGCACCGCATTGATCCGGGCCGCCTGCCATGGCCGCGAAAACCCTCGAACAATGGCTGACGGAGTACGCGCAGGCGCATCGCCATCCGGTCAACCGCGCCGTGCACACCGTGTGCGTGCCGGCCATCCTCTTCGCCCTGCTCGCTCTGCTCTGGAGCGTCGAGATCGCCGGGGTGCGCAGCGCCTACCTGGTGATGATCGTGGTGGCGCCTTTTTACCTTCGCCTCGGCGTCAAGGCTTCCGCCGCGATGGCCGTGCAGCTCGCCGCCTGTGTGCTCATCCTTGCGCTCTGGCCTGCCGCCCTCCCGCTCAGGCCCGTCGCGCTCGGGCTGTTCATCGTCGCCTGGATCGGCCAGTTCGTCGGGCACGCGATCGAGGGACGACGCCCGACATTCTTTCAGGATCTGACGTTCTTGCTCATCGGCCCATTGTGGGTGGTGCTGAAGTAGACGGCGCACCCGTCGGCATCGGGCCCGCACCCGGTCCCGTGCAGAGGGAGAGATCCAGATGACTCACGCGACGGTGTTTCCGCTCGAGGGCGGCTGCGACTGCGGCGAGGTCCGCTCCCGGCTGACGACCCGCCCACCGATCGTGCACTGCTGTCACTGCCGCGGGCGCCAGCGCGAGAGCGGCGCGGCGTTCGCGCTCAATGCGCGCATCGAGTCCGAGCGGGTGGTGCATCTGCGCGCCGCGCCGGAATGGGGCCATACGCCCTCGCTGAGCGGCGCCGGGCAGCGCATCGCCCGCTGCCGGCTGTGCCGGGGCGCAGTTCTACGAGCCGAGCGAGCACTGGAGCGCCGAGCGCCTCGAGCGCCGCCAGGCCTTTCTGCCGCAGCGGCGCGCCGATCGAGCCGCCCGCGCCGCCGAGGCTGCCCGCAGCCCGCCGAGCGCTCCGACTTGAGCCTATTCTTTGCTATAAGCATCTGGGCCTACCCTCCCCGCCGGGAGCGCAGCCGGTCCTCTGCAACTTTTCCGCAGCGCCGGTGTTCTTGTCTCAAACGATGATCACCCCGTGCAATTGGCAACTTCAAGGCCCGATTCTCAAGAGTTCGCAGCGTTCATGCGCGCTTATCAGGACATGGTTTTTTCCACGGCAGTACGGCTGATCGGCAGCCCCGCACAGGCCGAGGACATCAGCCAAGATGTGTTCCTGAAGGCGTACGAGAACTTCGAGCGACTCGGCGAGGGCGCAAGCCCCGGCGGTTGGCTGAAAACCGTCGCCACGAACCTGGCGCTGAACCATCTGACGCGCCATCGCAAGCGCTGGCGTCTGTTCACCGAGGTCTTCACCGACGAATCACGCGAGGAGGACATCGAGGATGCGAGTGCAGCCTTCGCGGGCGCATTGCAGGAGCTCGAGGAGCAGCAGCGTCGCGCCCTGATCGACGCGGCGCTGCGCAGCCTTCCCGATCACCAGCGCGTACCGCTGGTACTGTTTCACTTTGAAGACATGTCCTACCAGGACATCGCCGCGCGGCTCGGTCATTCGCTCGCGAAGACCAAGACCGACATCCTGCGCGGCCGCCTCGCCATGGCCAAGACCCTTGCCGCCGGCGGACTCGGCCCCCGCACCGACCGGAGCTGTGCACCGACATGAACGACCGTACCTCTCTTGAAAAACAGCTCGAGCAGCTGGCACACCAGGCGCTGCGCGAACTGCCGCCCTGCATCGCTCCCGCCTCGCTCGAAGCGCGCGTTCGGCGTGAAATCGAACGGCGTGCCGACTCACGATCCCTCGCGGGGATCTCCCGCTGGCCGCGCGCCGCTCGCGTGCTGCTGCTCGCCGCCTGCGCGCTATGCGTGCCGGTGGCGTGGATGCTCGCCACGCGCCTGCGCGAGTACGTAGGCCACGCGCTCGCCGGCGCAGGCGTCGGGCACGTGGTGCGGGGCGTGCGCGGCACGAGCCGCACGATTCTCGATCTCGGCGAGCTGGCCGTGCGTCTGGCGCACGCGATCCCCTCGGAGTGGCTGTTTGCAGGCTTGCTCGTCGTCGGGGCGGCCTACGCGATGCTGGGCGCACTCGGCTACCTCCTGCTCTATCCCACGCTGCCGCATTCCAAGGCACACACTGTATGAACAAGGTCCTCCAATCGCTTCTCCCCGCCACAGCGCTGAGCGGACTGCTCGCCTTCGGCGGCGGCATCGTACCGGCCGGGGCCGGACAGGCGGCCGTCATCAGCGCCTCCGGCGCCGTGACCACGGTCTCGCACCACGACGCGACTGAGGTGCAGATCGGCTCGCACGGCATCAATGTCGAAAACGGTTCAAGCCACATTCGCATCGGCCGCAACGGCGTCGGCATCACCGACAACGCCAGCGCGATCGTGACCGTGCACGACCACCATCACTCCTGCCCGGATGATCAGGAACTGGTTTCCGTCTTCCACAGCGTGCGGCTGCCGGCCGGCAAGAGCGCCTGCGACGTGGTCTCGGTCTTCGGCAACAGCGTAGCGGACGGCGACGTGTCGGACTCGGTGGTCGCGATCATGGGCAACCTGCAGGCCAGCGGCCGCGTCGCCAACAGCACGGTCAGTGTGTTCGGCGACTCGAGCGTCAATGGCTCGGTCGGCGGCAACGCCGTGGCGGTATTCGGCGATCTGAAGCTCGGCCCCACAGCGCATATCCACGGCCAGGCGGTGGACGTGTTCGGATCGGTGCAGCGTGATCCGGGCAGCGTGATCGACGGTGGCACCGCGAACATCATGTCCGGAATGTTCCACGGCGCCGCGGGCCTGCAATCCTGGAGCGAGCACTGCCTGCTCCTCGGCCGCTTGCTCGCGCCGCGTCTGGACATCGGCTGGGCGTGGGGCGTCGCCGGCGTGCTCCTGCTGTTCTACGCACTGCTCGCGCTGCTGTTTCGCGAAGGCCTGCAGAAGAGCATCCAGACCCTCGATGAACATCCGGGCGCGTCGCTTCTGGCCGCGGTCGCCATGACGCTGCTGACGCCGGTGCTGATGCTGGCGCTGGTCATGACCGTGGTCGGCATTCTGGCGATCCCGCTGTTCTGGCTCGCGCTGCTCGGTGCAGGCATTTTCGGCCGGGTCGTCGCGCTCGGTTGGCTCGGCGGGCGGATCCTGCGCGGCGTGCGCGGCGGCGGCGTCCACCCCGTGCTGTACGTCCTCCTCGGCGGCGTCATCGCTCTGGCGCTCTACATGGTGCCGGTGCTCGGATTCATCGTCTACGCCCTGATCGGCACGCTCGGCTTCGGCGCGGTCATCTACAGTCTGTTGCTCGCCCTGCGTGCGGCGCGCAGCGCCGCGGCACCGGCGGCGCCGGCGGGTTTCGCCGGGTTCGGTCCCGCGGCCGGCACCGTGCCACCCCACGCGCCTGAGGGCGGTGCGCCCCCCCCGGAGGCGACCGTATCCGCTGCTGCAACGCCGCCCCCGGCACCGACGCCGATGGAACTCGCCACGCTGCCGCGCGCAGGATTCTGGATCCGCATGCTGGCGCTGCTGATCGACCTGGTGCTGGTCAGCTTCGCGTTGAGCGCGATCGAGCACCACGGCACCGACGGCCTGCTGCTCGTGCTGGCCACCTACGGCGCGCTGATGTGGAAACTGCGCGGCACGACGGTCGGCGGCATCATCTGCCACCTGCGTGTCGTGCGCATCGACGGTCAGCCCGTCAGCTGGGAGACGGCCATCCTGCGCGCCCTCGGCTGCTTCCTCTCCTTGATCGCCGCCGGCCTGGGATTCTTCTGGATCGCCTTCGACCGCGAACGGCAAGCCTGGCACGACAAGATCGCCGGCACCGTCGTGGTACTCACGCCGAAGACACAAGGACTGGTGTGAGAGGGTCCCGCACCCCGCCCGCCTGCGCAGCGTGCGGCTACGGCCCACCGGCACACCTGTCGCTCTCGATCACCACACTCTCAACACCCTTCGCCGCACGTCCATCTGACAGGGCAGTTATCCGTCATGAGCAACACCGATATCACGGTTGAACAACAGGGCAGCGACGTACTGGCGGCCCCCGCCGCTCCCAGCGCGCCCGGGAGCGATGCGCTCGGCTGGGCCGAACGCGACAGCGCCGCGGGCGATGTCCTCGTTCCGGCGCACCGCCGCCTGCGCAAGCGTTGGCTGATCACCGGCGCTCTGGTGCTCGCCGCGGCACTCGGCACGGGGCTGTGGCTGCATGCCGGCGCCAAACATGCCGTCCTCGTCCCGCTCGCGGACCGCCACTTCGTGCCCCTGGTCAGCACCATGGTGCCGGGACTGCAGCCGGTGAGCACGCAGGTACTCGTCACTGGCACCATCTCGGCGCGGCATGATCTGCCGATCGGGGATGGCGGTCAGGCCGAGCGCATCGTGCGGGTCGCCGTACAGGTCGGCGATCATGTTCGGCGCGGCCAGCTGCTCGCCCAGCTCGATGACTCGGTGCTCAAGCCCCAGGTGGCACAACTCGCCGCATCGCTCGCCAAGGCGCGGGCCCAGGCCGCGCTGTCGGCCGCCGAATACCGGCGGGCGCTCGCCATCGGCCCGAACGGCGGGCTGTCCCGGCAGAACATCGAGCAGAGCCAGGCCACGGCCGCCATGGACGCCGCCAACGAGCGCATGGTCGCCGCGCAGCTGCGCCAGAAGCGCGCCGAACTCGCCCTGACCCGCATCGTCGCACCGGCTGCGGGAATCGTGCTGACCCGCGACGCCGAGGTCGGCCAGGTGGCGAGTCCCGGGGGACCGGCACTGTTCACCTTGGAGGAGGCCGGGCGTGTGGAGTTGAAAGGACAGGTGACCGAGCAGGACCTCGCGGCGCTGAAGATCGGTCAGCCGGCTCAGGTCTACCTGATCGGCTACCCCCACCCGTTCTCGGGGCGGATCTGGCTGCTCGGGGCCACCATCAATCCCGAGACCCGCCTCGGCCAAGTGCGCATTGCGCTGCAGCCCAATCCGGCGCTGCGCCCCGGTGCATTCGCGCGCGCGGTGATCCTGGAGAGCCACGCGGAGCGACCGGTGCTGCCGCAGACCGCGGTCATGACGGATTCGGCCGGATCGTATGTGTTCGTCGTGAACCGCAAGAATGTCGCCGTACGCCGCTCCGTCATCCTCGGCGGGGTGATCGCCACGGGTGTCGTCATCGACCGGGGACTCACCGGCCGTGAGCGCGTGGTGACGCTCGCCGGGGGCTTCCTGCAAAGCGGCGAGACGGTGCAGGTGCAGGCGCACACGGTGCGCTCATGAGACGCCTGTCGGCCTGGGCGATCCAGCACCCGCTGCCCCCCATCGTCCTGTTCGTCGTGCTGCTGTTCATCGGCGCCACGGCGTTCGTGCGCCTGCCGGTGACGCTGAATCCCCATCTCTCCTATCCCATCGTCTCGGTGGTCGTCACCGAGCCGGGTGCAGCGCCCGAAGAGGTGCAGACTCAGATCGTGCGCCGCGTGGAAGCGGCGGTGGCCGGCATCGGCAACATCCGCCACATTCTCTCCAAGGCCTATCAGGGCGGAGAGGAAACGGACGTCGAGTTCGAAATCGGCACGCCGATCGACCGCGCGGTCACCGAGGTGCGCGATGCGGTCACCCAGGTACAGGCCGATCTGCCCACCGACATCCTGCCGCCGGTGGTGCAACGAGTGAAAATCGACGGTGGGCCGATCGTCTACTACGCGGTCAGCTCGACGGACATGAGCGACCGGGCGATCTCCTGGTTCATCGACAACACCATCACCAAGCGGCTGCTCACCGTACCCGGGGTAGCCCAGGTGTCGCGCTACGGCGGGGTCGACCGCGAGATCCGCGTCGAGCTCGACCCGGCGCGCATGCAGGCGCTCGGCATCACCGCCGCACAGGTCAATGGCCAGCTCACCAACCTCAACATCGACCTGCCCGGCGGACGGGCGGATCTGGGCAACGGCGAGCAGACGATCCGCGTGCTCGGCGGGGCGCAGACGGCCTGGCAGCTCGCGCAGACCCAGATCGCCCTGCCCGGCGGACGCTTCGCGCGGCTCGGCAGCATCGCCACGGTGCGCGATGGCGCCGCCGAGGTGCGCAGCATCGAGAAGTTCAACGGCGAGCCGGCGATCTCCTTCGGCGTGCAGCGAGCACCGGGCACCTCGGACGTGACGGTGCTGAAAGGTGTGCAGCAGGAGCTCGCCAGGATTCGTAAGGAATTTCCCCGCGTCAACATCCACCGCACGTTCTCCTCGGTCACCTACACCAAGCAAACCTACCATTCCGCGATTGAGGCCCTCATCGAGGGCTCGATCCTCTCGGTGCTGGTGGTGTGGCTGTTCCTGCGCGACCTGCGCGCAACCCTGATCTCCGCCCTCGCCATCCCGCTCTCGGCCATTCCTGCCTTCGGCGTCATGTACTGGCTCGGCTTCACCCTCAATCAGGTGAGTCTGCTCGCCCTCTCACTCGTGTCCGGCGTGCTGGTCGATGACGCGATCGTCGAGATCGAGAACATCGTGCGCCACAAGCGCATGGGCAAGAGCGCCTTTCAGGCGGCGCTCGATGCGGCCGACGAGATCGCGCTCGCGGTGGTGGCCACCTCCTGCACCATCATCGCGGTGTTCATGCCGGTGAGCTTCATGAGCGGGATCATCGGCCAGTACTTCAAGCAGTTCGGCCTGACGGTCGCCGCGGCGGTGTTCTTCTCGCTGCTGGTGGCCCGGCTGCTGACGCCGGTGATCGCCGCCTATACGCTGAAATCCGAGCCGCTACCGGAACAGCACGACGGACCGGTCATGACACGCTACCTGCAGGTGCTGCGCTGGTGCGTGCATCACCGCTGGATCACGATCTTCTTCGGCGTGATGTTCTTCGCCGCCTCAATCGGCGGATTGATCCTGGTGCCGAAGACCTTCGTGCAGAACTCCGACAGCAGCAGCGCGTCGCTCTCGATCGAAATGCCGCCCGGAGTGCAGCTGAAGGATACCGAGAAGGTCGCCGATGAGGCGTATCGCATCCTCGCCCGTCAACGCTACGTGAAGTCGATCGACGAGTCGGTCGGCGGCAACGGCAGCGTACGCGGCGCGAACCTGTATATCAGCCTGGTGCCGCCCACGGAGCGGCCGATGAGCCAGACTCAGTGGCAGAACCAGATGCTCGCCAAGCTGCGCCGCATTCCGAACGCGCAGATCTACTTCCAGAACTTCAACGGGGACAGCGACGGTCACGACATCACCATAGACCTCACCGGCGACAACCTGTCGTTGCTCGAGCACACCGCTCACCGGGTCATGAGCCAGATGGCGGCACTGCCGGATCTGCGCGACGTGAGCTCGGCGGACGGGCTGCCGCGGCCGGAGATCCGCATCCGGCCGCGCTTCGACCTCGCCGCCGAGCTCGGTGTGACCGTGGCGGACATCAGCCAGACGATCCGCATCGCAACACTCGGGGATCTGCTGCAGAACGACGCGAAGTTCACCCTGCCGGACCGCCAGGTGCCGATCCTGGTGAACCTGAAGCGCTCGGCCCGGGCCAACCTCAACACGTTGGAGAACCTGCCCGTGCCGACCGCCAGCGGTGGCTCGGTGCCGCTGAAGGCAGTGGCGGATTTCGGCTTCGGGCAGGGACCGACCGAGATCCACAGTCGCGATCAGCGCCTGCGGATCGCGATCGATGCGGACCTGAACGGCGTCCAGCTCGGCAAGGCGATGAAGCAGATCCATGCGCTCTCGGGGCTGACTCACCTGCCGTCGGGCGTGCACCTGGCCGAGACGGGCAACGCGCGGCTGATGTCGGAGCTGTTCACCGACTTCTTGATCGCCATGGGCACCGGCATCCTCATGGTGTTCGCCGTGCTGGTGCTGCTGTTCGCCCGAGTGCTGCAGCCGATCACCATCCTCTCGGCGCTGCCGTTGTCGATCGGCGGGGCGGTCGCGGCGCTGTTCATCACGGACCGGCCGCTGTCGCTCGGCGTGATGATCGGCTTCCTGATGCTGATGGGTATCGTGGCGAAGAACTCCATCCTGCTGGTGGATTTCGCCATCGAGGAGATGCGCGCCGGCAAGGACCGTCTGACCGCACTGCTCGAAGCCGGACACAAACGGGCCCGTCCGATCGTGATGACCACCGTGGCGATGGTGGCGGGCATGCTGCCGGTGGCGTTCGCGATCGGCGATGCGTTTCGCGCCCCGATGGCGATCGGCGTCATCGGCGGTCTGGTCACCTCGACCGGCCTCACCCTGGTGGTGGTGCCGGCGGGATTCACGCTGATCGACGATATCGAGCGTTGGGTCGCCCCACGGATCATGCGGGCGGTGATCACCGAGCCGCACGGCACTGCGGCCGCGACCGCGCAAGTCAGTCAACCCTCCTGAATCGCCTACGCGGAGAGAGTCGCTCCATGAACCGTCGAATCGCGCTGCTGATCGGTGCTCTGCTGCTGCCCACGCTGGCCGCTCTCTCGGGGTGCACGGAGCACATCAGCACCTCGAGCCGGCACGGTACGTTCGCCATCGAGGGCACTGCGGTGCGCATCAGTGCGCCCGGTGTCGCCGACGCCTACGTGCACGCGAGCGGTCGGCTGGTGATCGCGCGGCACACCGTCGCGCTGAGCCCCGCCGAGCAGACGGTGGCGCAGCAGTACTACCTGCACGCCCTCGGGATATCCGCCGCCGGCGTCGCCGCCGGCCAAGCGGGCGGCCGGCTGGGCGTAGACGTCGTCGGATCGCTGTTCAGCGCACTCTGGCAGGACAACTCCTCGGTCATCAAACGCACCGCGCACCGAGGCTCGGCGAAGGTCAGGGCAGACGTGCGCTCACTTTGCGCGCAGATGGCGCAGCTCGCCGCGGCGCAGAATGCGCTCGCGGCCGACGTAGCGGCCTTTGCGCCCTACCGGATCGTGCGCCGCAGCGACGTCGCGCAGTGCCTCCGTGGCGCCAGGCGACACACCGAGCCCAACCGCTGAGCGCGGCTGCGCCGATCTCTCCGGCGAGCGTCGTCGGCAGCAGGAAGGTCGTGCGCGCCGCCGCGCTCGCAAGACGCTCGGGGCGGTAGAGCCGCTCGAGCACCGACCCGTCGAGAAGGTCCGGATGGGCCAGGGCGAACGCCTCGAAGGTCTCCGCGCCGCGCCCTGACATGCGCTCGGCGAGCCGCGACAGAAAGGCAACGGGGATCGTCGGGTGAAACTTCCCGGGAACCCCGGCCCGGGCGGTCAAGGACTGCAGCGCGCGCGAGTCATACAGCGCGGTCTCGGGAAACTCGTCACGGCGCAGCATCTCGAAGGCCATGCGCAGGTGCTCCCGGTGCGTGAATGTGGCCGGCTCGAGCTCGCCGCGCCGAAAACAGGCGAGATCCGCGGGCCGCTCAATCATGGTCTTCGATCTCGTGCATGCGGTGCGAGTCCTCGGCGGCGAGGTCCAGACCGTAGACCGCCTTCAGCGCCCGGATCTTGCGCAGCGTCGTGGCCGAAAACGGCGCCTTGCCCTCGAAGGCGTGCAGCACGATGCCCTCGAGCAGGTCCCCGAGGGACATCTCCAGGTCCGCGGCCAGCGCCTTGAGCACTTTCAGCAGCCGGCGCTCGAGCCGCACCCCGGTCTGCACACGAGTGATGGTTTTCATGCCGCAGATGGTACCACGGTAATATGGTACGCGTCATCCGGCCGCTGAAGTCCTGTGCTTGGCCGAGCGGGTCGGTTCGCTGGCCGGTAATATGTCCTCTGGCATTTTTTGGCCGGGTCCGGGGTCCCCGCATCGTGGCGTCGTCCGGGAACCCCAGCGGCGCTGCAGGGTCAATCCCGCTCTCGGGAACACTCTGGAGACCCTCCGCCATGACCGGCACCGGCCCGCTCGCCCCTTCCGCCCCTGCCGCGCACCCCGCCCCTCCCGGCGGCGCCGCGCAGGCCGCGTTCGCTCGGCTGCGCACCTACCTGCGCAGCCAGATCCTCGGGCAGGAGGCGCTGGTCGAGCGGCTGCTGATCGCCCTGCTCTGCGACGGCCATCTGCTGGTGGAGGGCCCGCCCGGGCTTGCGAAGACCCGCGCCATCAAGGCGCTGGCCCAGGCGGTGGAGGCGGACTTCCAGCGAGTCCAGTTCACGCCGGATCTGCTGCCGGCGGATCTGACCGGTTCGGACATCTATCGGCCCGAAGAAGGCTCGTTCCGCTTCCAGCGCGGACCGTTGTTTCACAATCTGATCCTTGCCGATGAAATCAACCGAGCGCCGGCGAAGGTGCAGGCGGCACTGCTCGAGGCCATGGCCGAGCGGCAGATCAGCGTCGGCGCGGCGAGCTATCCACTGCCGCCGCTGTTCCTGGTGATGGCGACGCAGAACCCGATCGAACAGGAGGGCACTTACCCTCTGCCCGAGGCGCAGCTCGACCGCTTCATGCTGCACACCTGCGTCGATTATCCCGACCGCGCCACGACGCTGAAGGTGATGGCGCTGGCGCGCGCCGAGGCGATCAGCCAGCGCGAGATTGCCCCGCCCACGCAACGGATGAGCCAGACCATGGTGTTCACCGCGCGGCGGGAGATTCTCGGTCTGACGCTCTCCGATCCGGTCGCCGAGTACATCGCCGCTCTGGTCGACGCCACGCGCCGCCCCGAACCCTACAGCGCGCAGCTGCGTCAGTGGCTGCGTTGGGGCGCAAGTCCACGCGCGGCGATCGCCATCGAACGCGGCGCACGCGCGCTCGCCTGGCTCGAGGGCCGTGATTTCGTCAGTCCCGAGGACGTGCAGACGATCGCCCCGGACGCGCTGCGCCACCGGCTGCTCGTCGACTACACGGCGCAGGCGCAGGGCGTCAGCGCCGAGAGCTGCGTCCATGAACTGCTCAGCCGGGTGCCGGCACCCTGAACGCATGAGTCTCCCGACGCTCGAGGAACTGCTCGCGCTGCGTGGCGCCGCGCACGGTCTGTCGCTGCAGCGTCAGCGGCGGACCCGCGCGGCCGTGCTCGGTGCGCACTCGAGCGCGCAGCGCGGCCGCGGCCTGGAGTTCCAGGAGGTGCGGCTGTACACCCCGGGAGACGATCCGCGCAGCATCGACTGGCGGGTCACGGCGCGACGCGGGCGGCCGCACACGAAGCTGTTTCACGAGGAGCGCGAGCGGCCCGTATGGCTGCTCGTCGACCTGCAACCGGGTACCTTCTTCGGCAGCCGCCGCCAGCTGAAATCCGCGCTCATCGTGCGCGTCGCCGCCCTGCTCGCCTGGACGGCCGCACTCGAGGGCGACCGGGTCGGGGCCGTCGTGGCGAGCGGAGGCGCGCCGGCGCGCATTCTTCCGGCTCGGGCTCGACTCGCCGGCGTCCTTGCGCTGCTCGAGGCACTGCTGGCGGCGCAGCCGCGCGCCCCGGCAGCGCCCGAGCCGCAGGCACTGCCCGAGGCGCTGCGGGCCTCGGTCCCGCTCATCCGACCGGGCAGCCAGATCCTCGCCCTCAGTGACTTCGCCGCGCCGGCGGCGCGCGAGGAGGCACTCTGGCTGCCACTCACGCGCCACAATGACATCCGGCTCTACTGGGCCACCGATCCTCTGGAGGCGCAGGGCCTGCCACCAGGGCGGTTCCGCGCCGGGCTGCCCGGCCGCCTCGCGATTCTCGACGGGCAGCGGGTGCGCACCGCGTGGCGCGACGCCTGGCAGGCGCGCGAGCAGGGCGTCGCCCGTCTCTCGCAGCGCCTGGCCGCTCCGGTGGTACGGCTCGACACTTCGGAACCGGCCGAGACGGCGCTGCGGCAGAGCCGTCTCGGCGGACCCTCCGCAGCATGAGCCCGAACTGGCTGACAGCCCTTGCGCCGGCCCGCGCGCCGCCGCCCCCCTCGGTGTGGCCACCGGCCCTTGGCTGGTGGATCCTCGCCGCGCTCACCGTGGTGGCCGCGGCCGGCGCACTGGTGTGGTGGCGCGTCCCGCGCCTGCGGCGTCGGCGCGGGACGCTGCGGGAACTGCGACGCATCCGCGCCGCGGCTGCCGACCCGCAGACGACGGCACGCGCCATCGAGAGTCTGCTGCGCCGCTACGCCATGGCGGTGTTTGGGCGCGATCGTGTGGCTCGGCTCACCGGCGAAGCCTGGCTCGCGTTTCTCGGCAGCGAAGGCGCCACAGCGCTCGCCGGGCGGCCCGGCCGCGCACTGCTCGGCGCCGCCTTCGGCGATCACCCGCTCGATCAGCGCGCCGAGTGGCTGGCCGGGGCCGATGCGTTCGTGCGCCGCGCCGGACGCAAACACCCGAGCGGGCGACGCTGATGTTTCACTTTGCCTGGCCGTGGATGGCACTGCTCACGCCCCTGCCCTGGGTGCTGCGGCGCGTACTGCGCACCGCCGAACCCTCCGGTGCGGCGCTGTTCGTGCCGATGGCCGCGGACGTTGCCGCGGCCGGCACCGGGGCACCACGCATCGGGCGAGCCGACGCGGTGCTGCTGAGCAGCATCTGGCTGCTGCTGGTCCTCGCGGCGATGCGTCCGCAATGGCTCGGCGCACCCATTGCTGTGCACACCGAGGGTCGCCAGATCATTCTGGCGATCGACTGCTCCGGCTCCATGGCCACGGAGGACATGGGGGGCCGGCAGAGCCGGCTGCAAGTGGTCCAGCAGGTCGCCGGCCGCTTCGTCAGCGGCCGGCACGGCGATCAGGTCGGACTGATTCTCTTCGGAACGCGCCCCTACCTGCAGGCGCCGCTCACCACGGATCTGGGCACCGTGCACCGTTTTCTCGACGAGGCCATGGTCGGCATCGCCGGCCCGCAGACCGCGATCGGCGACGCCATCGGACTGGCGATCAAGACGCTGCGCCAGGATGATCGCGGCGCGCACGCTCACCGTCAGCCGCTGCTGATCCTGCTCACCGACGGCGGCAACAACACCGGCGTGATGCCGCCGCTCGAGGCCGCCCGGCTCGCGGCCGAAACCGGACTGCGCATCGACACCATCGGGGTCGGCGCCGCGGTGCGCCAGTCGTTCTTCGGCGTCACCGGCAACACCGATCTGGATCAGAAGCTGCTGCAGAAAATTGCCCGCATCAGCGGCGGGCGCTACTTCCGCGCCACCGATCAGGGCGCGTTGCGCGCCGTGTACCGTCAGATCGACCGCCTCGAGCCGGTCGCGGGCGATCGGCGCTGGCTGCGCCCGGCGAGCGAATGGTTCGGCGTGCCGCTCGCACTCGCGCTGCTGTTGAGCATTCCGGCCGCCTGGCGCATGACGGAGCGGACCTGAGCATGCCGCACGCGCTGCATTTCCTGCATCCCTGGGCGCTCGCCGCGCTGCCGCCGATGTGGGCGCTGGCGCTGTGGCTGACGCGCCGGCGCGCGCGCGCCGGCGCCTGGCCACGGCTGGTGGACGCGGACCTGCTCGCGCTGCTGCGACTGCAGGGCAGCGACGCGCGCGCCCGCTCCCCCTGGCCGCTGATCGGCGCGCTGTGGACGCTCGGGGTGGTGGCGCTCGCCGGCCCGAGTTGGCAACGGCAAGTCACCGCCGCGTACCGCCTGCCGGCGGCCTGGGTGCTCGCCGTACAACTCTCGCCGTCCATGGAGGCGACCGATCTGCCCCCGAGCCGGGCCGCGCAAGCCCGCTTCGCCGTCGATAACCTGCTCGCCGCCGCGCACGATGCGCGTGTCGGACTCATTGCCTTCGCCGGGGAGGCGTACACCGTTGCGCCGCTCACCGCCGACGACGCGACCGTGCGCAATCTCGACCGGGCGCTCTCGCCGCAGCTGATGCCCGAACATGGAGCGCGGCTCGCCCCGGCGCTGATCGCCGCCGCACGCCTGCTGCACGTCTGGGCGGGCAGCGACCGACAGGTCATCGTCCTGATGGACTCGGTGCACGACCCGGCCCGCGCGATCCAGGCCGCCGCACGCCTGCGCCGCGAGGGCATCAGGGTCAACGTGGTCGGTATCGGCACCACGACCGGTGCACCGACACCGCGCGCCACCGGCGGATTCCGCAGCGGCGCGGATGGCAAAGTGCTGATCAGTCGACTGCATCCGGCCGTGCTGCGGCGCATCGCCGAGGCCGGCGGCGGGGAATTCGTCCGGCTCGATCAGCTGCCGCAGCTGATCGCCGCGCTGCACGCCGACGGCCTGCGCGCCATCCCCGGGGCCCATGCCGCACCGCAAGTACACGTGTCGAGCTGGCTCAACGACGGGGTGTGGCTGTTGCCGCTGATCGTGCTGCTCGGGGCGCTGCTCGCCCGTCGGGGGTGGACGTGAACCGTCGGGGTGCAGCGCTGATGGTGCTCGGGTGCCTGGCGAGCGCGCCGGCAGTCGCCGGCGTCTGGTCGAATCTGTGGCACACGCCCGATCAGCAGGGCGAGGCGCTGCTCGCGGCCGGCCGCCCGGCACAGGCGGCGGCGCACTTCACCAGCCGGCGTCTCAAGGCGTACGCGGACCTGCTCGCGGGCCGCTATGCACCGGCGGCGCAACTGCTGCAACCGCTGAAAGATCCGACCAGTGAATACAACCTCGGCAATGCGCTGGCACACCTGGGGCGGCTGCACGCCGCACTCGCGGCCTACGATGCGGCGCTGAAGCAGCGGCCGCACGAGCGCGACATCCGCCACAATCGCAACCTGGTGGCGCGCGCCCTGGCGCAGCCGCCGCCACAACAGTCCGCGACGCCCCCGCACCCGCCGGGTTCGCCGTCGCCTTCGGGCCAGCGCAACGGCGGCCCACAGGGCGGTCGCGCCGGGCAGGGAAAACACCCGAATCGCTCGCGCCGACAGCAGGGTGCGGCGCAGGGCCACGCGACTGCGCAGAACGGCCGCGGTGCGCAGCCCGGCACGGCTCACCCGAACGCATCCCACGGCGGTCACACCCGTGCGGCGGCTGCGGCCCACCCGGCCTCCGCCACGGGACTGGCGCCACACAGCCCGGGGCAGACGCGCCGCAACGCCGAGCGCGCTGCGGCAC
The DNA here is from genome assembly GCA_021851405.1 of Pseudomonadota bacterium. Taxonomy (GTDB): domain Bacteria; phylum Pseudomonadota; class Gammaproteobacteria; order Steroidobacterales; family Steroidobacteraceae; genus 13-2-20CM-66-19. The sequence goes on along the minus strand of JAJZDW010000023.1, from coordinate 23,442 downwards.
TGGCGCGCGCACAGCAGCGCCAGAGCGCAGGCCCGGCGGCGGCCGGCCGCGTACGTCACGGCCCGCACGGCGCCGCGCACGCCCTGCTGGCGCACGGCGCGCGCTCGGCGCCACCGCCGAAGCCGCCGAGCGAGCAAACGCTGGCGCTGAAACAATGGCTGCGGCAGATCCCCAATGACCCGGCCGGGCTGCTGCGGCGCAAATTCCTGATCGAATATCTGCTGCGCCATCCGGGAGCAAATCCATGACGCGTCGCCTCGTCGGTGTGCTGCTCACGGCGCTCTTGTGCTCGGCGTTGCCGAAGGCGTACGCGTCCGTCACCGCCGCGCTCAGCAACACCCGGATCGCCACGGGCACCACGGTTCAGCTCACCCTGACCTACGATGGCCTCACCACGAGCGAGCCGCAGCTCGCACCGCTGCGCCGTGACTTCGACATTCTCGCCAGCAGTTCCAGCACCAGCGTGCAGTTCGGGACCGGCGGCAGCGCCGAGCGCTCCCAAGTCATCCTGACACTGGCGCCGAAACGCACCGGCCCGTTGACGATCCCCCCGCTCACCTGGGACGGTGAGCACAGCGCACCGCTGAGGCTGACGGTGAGCGGCACGGGCCGCCCCGGCACGGGCACGGCCGCACCGATATTCATCGTCAGCCGCACGCGGCCCGCCGCGCCCTACGTACAAGCGCAAGTTCACCTCACGGTGCAGATCTACACCGATGAGCAGCTCTATCACGCCAGCCTCGCGTTCTCGGGCGACCGCGCGGTGCTCGTCAAACATACCGGGGCCGACCAGTACGGCACCGTCGTGCGCAACGGGCGGGTGTACCGGGTGATCACGCGCCGGTTCGTGCTGTTTGGACTGCACAGCGGGCGGATCAGCCTGGCCGGGCCGGTGCTCAAGGCCGAGGTGGCCACGCAGGCGCGGACCTCGCCGTGGTCGAGCAATGCCTTCGGCGGGTTCTTCGGCGGCCTGATGCAAACGCTGCATCCGATCGAGGTGCACGGCGATCCAATCGTCCTGTCGGTACGACCCCGGCCCTCGGGCGCGCGCGGTCGGGATTGGCTGCCGGCACAGTCCGTGACGCTGAGCGCGCGCTGGAGCCCACGCTCGGACAGCGTACCGGCCGGCGATCCACTCACCCTCGAGCTGGATCTGAAGGCGACCGGACTCACGGCCGCGCAGCTCCCGGACCTCGTACACCGCCTGCGTACGCCGGCCGGGGTCAGCCGTTACCCCGATCAGGCGCAGCTGCAGAATGTGCCGGCGGGCACGGGCATCCTCGGCAGCCGCACCCAGACCATCGCGTTCATCGCAGACCGTCCCGGGCACTACGTCCTGCCCGCACTGACGGTCCATTGGTGGAACACTCGAACCGACCGTCTGGAGCGCGTGACGCTGCCGGCGCAGACCCTGAACGTCACGCCGGCGGCGGCCGGTTCCGCGGCGTCGCGCCCGGCGCCGCCGGCTGTCGCGCCGAGCGCCCCACCGACACCGGCGACGGCGCCCGCACCGGCGGCCGCACCCCAACCGCCCACCACCGGCGCGAGGCGGGTCTCCGCGTGGCAATGGCTGGCGGGCGCGCTCGCGCTGCTGTGGGTTGCCACCCTGGCCGCCTGGTTCTGGTCTCCTCGCCGCCGCCCGCGCCAGCGCCCGGCCCCTCCGCCCGCCCCGCGGCGCGAGGCGCGTCCTGACAGCGCGGCAGAACGGACCGCGTTTCATGCGGCCTGCGCCCGCAATGACGCGCCGGCCGCACGCCGCCACCTGCTCGGTTGGATGAGTGGCGCGTGGAACGTACCGGCAACCAGCCTCCACCCGCTGTTCGCCGCCGGCCTCGAGCCGCACACCCAAACCTTGCTGCAGGATTTGGAACGCGCCTGCTACGGCGGTGGCAGCTGGGCGGGCCTCGCGCTCGCGCAGGCGCTGCGCGACCTGCCCGCGCGCCCCACCGGCGGCCGAGCCGAGCGCGACACGCTGCCGCCGCTGTACCCCTGACCGGCCGCTCAGGCCACTCCGTAGCGCTGCCGGTAGGCCTTCAGCGCGGCGAGCTGCTCGGCGCTGATCGCCGCCGCGCCCGGCGACGAGAGCGCCTCGATGAGATCGGCGAGCGTGAGGACACTGAGGCACTGCAGCCCGTGTTCGTGCTCGATCTCCTGAGTGGCGCTGAGTTCGCCGCGGCCGCGCTCTTGGCGATCGAGCGCGAACACGCACCCGACCGGCTCGGCCCCGGCGGCGCGGATCAGATCGAGCGACTCGCGCACCGCCGTGCCCGCCGTCACCACGTCATCGATCACCAGCACCCGACCGGCCAGGGGTGCGCCGATCAGGTGGCCGCCCTCGCCATGACTCTTGGCTTCCTTGCGGTTGAACGCATAGGGCACGTTGCGCCCGTGATGATCGAATAGCGCCGCGGCCGTACTGGCCGCGAGCGCGATGCCCTTGTAGGCGGGGCCGAAGAGCATGTCGAACGCGAGCTCGGAGCGGGTGATGGCGGCGGCGTAGCAGCGGCCCAGCACGGCAATCGCCTCACCGTCGCTGAACAGCCCGGCATTGAAGAAGTACGGACTCTCGCGCCCCGATTTCAGGGTGAACTGCCCAAAGCGCAGCGCGCGGCGTGCGAGCGCCAGTTCGATGAATTTAAGCTGATGGTCTTGCATAGCGCATATGATTGTCCGATGCCCTGCCGCAACGTCAACCGGATCATCGATCGGCGCGCCGCAGCGGGGCGAGGCGCGTGAGCGAGGCGGCTCGGAACGGGGCGCGCACACCCGGGATGCTCGCCCGCAGCTGGCACGCGCTCGCCGTCTACCGGCAACCGGCCGTGGTGTCGATGCTGTTTCTGGGCTTCTCGAGCGGACTGCCGTTCCTGCTGGTGTTCTCCACGCTGACCGTCTGGCTGCGCCAGGCGGGGGTCGAGCGCGCCACCATCGGCATGTTCGCCTGGGTCGGCTTCGCATACACCTTCGAGTTCCTCTGGTCACCGGTAGTCGACCGGGTACGCCTGCCGCTGCTGCACGGGCTGCTCGGCCAGCGCCGCTCGTGGATGCTGCTCGCCCAAATCACCGTCGCGCTCGGTTTGCTGAGGCTCGCGGCGAGCGATCCGGCCCGCAGCGTCGCGTCCATGGCCGGTGCAGCGCTGTTTGTGGCGTTCTGCTCCGCCACGCAGGACGTGGCGATGAACGCCTGGCGCATCGAGTCGGTACCTGAAGCGCTGCAGGGGGCCATGGTGGCCACCTACTCCGTGGGCTACCGCATCGCGATGATCGCCGGCGGCGCCGGCGCGATCGCCGTCGCCGCCGGGTACGGCTGGCACCTGAGCTACGGCGCGATGGCCGCGCTGATGGGTGTCGGTGTCGTCACGACGCTGCTGGTGAAGGAGCCTGACGTCGCGATCTCTCGCGCCGAGGCGCAGCGCGAAGCCCAGGTCGTTGAATGGCTCGAACGGCGCGCGCATTGGCCGCAGACGCTGCGCGACCTCGGTGAGTGGTTCATCGGTGCGGTGATCTGCCCGCTGACGGAGTTCTTCGGTCGCTTCGGCCTGCGCATCGCGATCACGGCGCTGGCGTTCATCGGAACCTACCAGCTCGCCGAGTTCACCATCGGTGCGATGGTCAACCCGTTCTACATCGATCATCACTACACGCTCGAGCAGATCGCACTGGTCGGGAAGGTCTGCGGATATACCGTGGGGATCGCGGGGGTATTTCTCGGCGGAGTGCTGGTGGCACGCATCGGTCTGGCGCGCACGCTCGCCGCGGGGCTCGCCGTCTCGTTACTCTCGAACCTCGGCTATGCCGTGCTCGCCAGCACGCACGGCCCGACGCTGCTCGGACTCGGCCTGGTCAACGGCACGGACAACCTGGCCCTCTCGCTCGAGGGCGTGGCGCTGATCGCATACATGTCGAGCCTCACCAGCGCGAAGTACACCGCCACCCAGTACGCGCTGTTCGCCTCGTTGTATGCGCTGCCGGGAAAGATCCTGGACGGCACCTCGGGCTTCGTCGCCGAGCGGATCGGCTATCCGCATTTCTTCCTGTACACGGCGAGTCTGTGTCTGCCGGCCGCGGTGCTGCTGGCCACCCTCTGGCACCGGATCGAGCCGCGGGCGGCGCCGGCCGATCCGCTCGTCACAGGCCCCTCGGCAGAGCGGATCGATGCCGGCGGCGGATGAGATCGATCTGGAGCGGGTGATCTGCCGCCTGACGGATCTGCAGGAGACCGGCGCGCGCGCCTTCCGCGTCGGCGGCGGGGACTGGCCGCTGCGCGGCTTCGTGGTGCGCAGCGGCACCGAGGTCCGCGCCTACGTCAATCACTGCCCGCATGCCGGCCACCCGCTGGATTTGCGGCCGAACCACTTCCTCACACCCGACGGCGCGCTGATCGTGTGCGCCTCCCACGGCGCGTTGTTCGAGAAAGAGGGCGGGCGGTGCATCGCCGGTCCCTGCGCCGGCCAGGCGCTGCGTGCGATTGCGCTGGAGGTCCGCGACGGACTCGTGCTGCTCGGGCCGCAGGCAGACCTCGAGGCGCTCGCCTCACTCTGATCACTCGAACAGGTCGAGCCCCTCGAGCGCACTGGCCCGCAGCGTCGTGTCGTCGCCGGCCGACTCCCCGCCGCCGTTCTCATCTTCGGTGTCGACGTCGACCGAACCGCTCCAGTCCTCGGGCGCCTCGGCGGCCTCGAGGGCCCCCTCCTCCCATTGCGACTCCCAGTCTTCCCGGTCCATCTCCGCGACGGTCCCGTCGAAATGCTGGATGTCGATGGTCGCATCGTCATCGTCGACTGCGACGACCTCAAACAGTTCGCCGCCGCTGACGCGGTACCAGTCACCGATTCTCGGCTGAGGAGCGACCATGGGCAGACCTCCGGTGCGCGCCGTCCCCGCAGCGCCGCGCAACTTCGGCCCGATGAGCGGACCGCTCTGGGCGCCCGAAGCGCCGCGAAGCTGGTATCCTGCGGCCGCCGGGCGAGGGACGTTTCACATGGTGCGCCTCGCACGCCCCCCTTTCAAGAACGGGAAAACCGCAATCCACCGCCGATGTTCCAGGAGCCGCTGAAGTTTTTCGTGGTGTTCTTCGCCGTGGTGGAACCGATCTCGCTGCTGCCGATCTTCAGCGGCCTGACCCAGGGTGCCACGCGCGAGTACCGCCATCGCATGGCGATCAAGGCGACCGTGATCGCGGCACTGATTCTGGCGTTCTTCGCCCTGGTCGGTGCACCGTTCCTCGCCCTGATGGGCATCAGCCTCGGCGCGTTTCGCATCTTCGGCGGAGTGCTGCTGTTCCTGCTGGCGCTCGAGATGGTGTTCGCGCGCGAATCCGGCAGCCGCACCAGCACCGATGAGCAGGCCGAGAGTCAGCGGCGCGCGGACATCTCGGTCGTGCCGCTCGCGTTCCCGTTCATTTCCGGTCCCGGCGCACTCGCCACCGTGCTGCTGTGGTTCGGTCCGGTGCCGCTGTTCCGCCACCCGCTGGTGTTCCTCAGCCTGTTTCTGGCGGTGCTGGTGGTGCTGGCGATTTCCCTGGTGATCATGTGGCTCGCCGAGCCGCTGATGAGCGTCATCGGCGTGACGGGCGTCAACGTCGCCGGCCGGCTGTTCGGCGTGGTCCTCGGGGCGCTCGCCGTGCAGTTCGTGATCGACGGTCTGCGCACGGTATTCCTGCTGCACACAGGCTGATTCGCCGCCCCGGCGCGACCTCAGATCCGCACGAAGTCCAGGTCCCACACCCCGTGCCCGAGCCGCTCACCGCGCCGCTCGAAGCGCGTCGCGGCGCGCTCCTCGGGACGGGACACGAACGTCCCCGTCGGCGAGAGATTGCGCAGCCGCGTCTCAGCGCCGAGTACGGTGAGCATTTCCTCGGCGTAGGCCGACCAGTCCGTGGCCAGATGCACCCGGCCGCCGGGCTTGAGGCGCTCGGCCAGCAGGGCGACGAATGGCGACTGGATCAAGCGCCGCTTGTGGTGCCGCTTCTTCGGCCAGGGATCCGGAAAGAGCACCAGTATCTCCTCGAGGCTTGCCGGCGGCAGATGCCGTTCCAGCACTTCGACGGCATCGTGGCAGATGACCCGCACGTTACTGAGCGAGCGTTCCTCGAGCGCCAGCAGTACCCGGCCGACGCCAGGTCGGTGCACTTCGATGCCGAGATAGTCGCGCTCCGGATGCGCCGCGGCGAGCGCGAACAGGTTCTCCCCGTTGCCGAACCCGACTTCCACCGTGCGCGGTGCGGCGCGACCGAACACGTCATCCAGATCGAGCGGTCCCTGAGGCTCCAGCCCATATTTCGGCCACAGCGTCTCGAGCGCACGCTCCTGTGCGGGCGTGATGCGCCCGGCGCGGGTCACGAAAGAGCGGATCGCTCGCGGGTGGTCGCTGCCGTTCAACCGCAGCGTCGTCAGCTGACGGTCGGTAGGCCGAGGGCCTTCCATGCCGCGATGCCGCCGGCCATGTGCGCGGCCTGCTGACCAGTTGCCTTGCGCAGCCGGGCCGCCGTCAACGAACGGCCGCCGGCAGCGCAGTGGAACACGACGGCGCGCGCACCATCGACCGGCAGATGCGCCGCATCGAACGTCGAGAGCGGATACAGCAGCGCCCCGGGAATACGCTCCTGGGCGTACTCGTCCGGCTCGCGCACGTCAATCAACAGGATCCGGCCCTCATCGAGCAGGCTCTGCACGTCCTGGGGTACATACTCGATGACCCCGTCTGTCGTCACTCGGTTCATGGGGTGGGATTCTAGCCGGTCCGCCGGTCCGGGTCTCGGCTGCCGAGCGGCGGCAGGTGCTCACGCACGAGCGCCTCGGCCAGGGCGGCATCCAGGCCGCCATCGGCAGTGCGCTCCCGTTCGAGCCGCTCGAGAATTCCCGCCTGAACCTCCCCGCGACGCAGTGCCTGCAGATAGGAGATCTCCGGGTGGAACATCACCATCGAGTAGCGGGGAATGAAGCGCTCAGGGAAGCGCTGCTCGAGCTCGAAGGCAAGACGCTTGAGACGCTGGAATTGGGGGTCGCGCACCTGCTCGCGCATCTCGCGGTAGTTCTCCAGCGCCATGTGCGCGATCGCCTCGGTACTCGGGCGGCGAGCCGCCTCGAAGCGGGCGTAGAGCTCAGCCCAGTCCCCCCCGGCCTCGAGCAGCTCATCGAGCAGCGCGCAATCTTCGAAGCCGGCGTTCATGCCCTGACCGTGAAACGGCACGATGGCGTGCGCAGCATCCCCGAGCAGCAGCACTCGTCCGCCGAGGTGCCAGCCGCGCGCATGCACGGTGGCGAGCTGTCCCTGGGGATTGCGGCGAAAATCCGCACACAGTCCGGCGTGATACGCGGCGAGATCGGGAAACTGCGCGGCGAAGAATTGCCCGAGCGCCGCGTCGTCGCTGAGCGCTGCGAAACTCTGCTCACCGGAACGCGCCAGAAACAGCGTCAGCGTGAAGGTGCCGTCGGGATTCGGCAGTGCGATCAGCATGAACCCGCCGCGCGGCCAGACGTGCAACGCCGCCGGGTCGAGCGCGTGGGCACCCCCGGGCAGCGCCGGCAGCGACATTTCCTTGTAGTCGTGCCCGAGCGACTCGATCCGCACGGCACAGGCGCCGCTGCGCGCGAGACTCTCGCGCACCGGCGAGCCGGCCCCATCGGCCGCAATCGCCGTCTCGCACTCCAGGTCGAACGTGCGGCCCGAGCGCTCATCCGTGCACCGCAGCGCCTGACCGTGAAGACCGAGACACCGATGCTCGAAGCGCACCGTCACGCCGGCCTGCTCGGCCGCCTCGATGAGGACTCGATTCAGCGCGGCGCGCCCGATGGAGTAAATGACTTCCTGCGAGCGCTGTCCGTACCGCTGCAGCACGGGCGCGGCAGACAACTCGTGCACCATGCGCCCGCGCATCGGCAGTAGGAACGGCTCGACCTGCTGCAGCACGCCGGCGCGCGCCAGCGGCCGCATGCCGCGCGCCGCCAACGCCAGATTGATCGAGCGCCCGCCGTCGGCCGCACTGCGGCGCGGATCAGGCCGGCGCTCGAGCAGCGTGACCGCCAACCCGCGCCGCGCCAGCATCAGCCCCAGCAGCGGACCGGTCAGCCCCGCGCCGATGACTGCGACGGTACGCTGGCGCGCCGCGCTCATGCGGCGCGCAGCGCCTCGGCGAGGCGCATCACGAAGGCAAACACATCGGCGAAGCTGTTGTAGAGCGGCGCGGGCGCGGCACGGATGATGTCCGGTTCACGCCAGTCGCAAATCGCCCCGTGCGCCGTGAGCCACTGAAAGATGCGCTTCGCCCGCGCCGGATCGGCTCCGATGCGCAGCGACAGCTGCGCGCCATGCGCGGCCGGCTCGCGCGGCGTAATGATGCGCACCTGCGGGGCGTGCACCGCGAGGAGCTCGGCGAAGAACCCGCCGAGGGCGAGCGACTTCTCGCGCAGTCGCCGCGCACCGGCCTCACGGAACAGGCCGAGCGAGGCGATCAGCGGCGCAGCCCCGAACACCGACTGATTGCTGAGCTGGAAGCCGGCCGCACCGTACGCGGCGCTGAACGCCTGCGGCATGCGGAAGCGCGTTTGCAGCTCATGCCCCCACCACCCTGCGAGCCGCGGCCGGGCCGCATCAAAGTGCCGCTGATGTACGAAACAGCCACCGACCGCACCGGGACCGGCGTTGAGATATTTGTAGCTGCACCAGACTGCGAAGTCCGCATCGAGTGCGCGCAGCGGCAGAGGCATGTTGCCGACCGAATGCGCCAGGTCGACCCCGAACAGCGCGCCGGCTGCGCGCGCCGCGCGCGCCACGCGCCCCAGGTCAAAGGCCTGACCGGTGAGATATTGAACGCCCGGCCAGAGCACGAGCGCGATCTGCTCACCGCGCCGCGCGAGCAGCGCCTCGATGTCCTCCTCGCGCACGCACTCCTGCCCCTCTGGGGGCGCGATCTCGATGAGCGCATCGGCCGGATCGAGACCATGCCACTGCAGGTGCGTCGCGGCGGCGTAACGGTCCGACGGAAACGCGCCCGCTTCGATTGCAATGCAGCGTCGCTGCCCCGCGGGACGATAGAAACTCGCCAGCATCAACTGCAGATTGACGCTGAGGGAGTTCATGATCGCAATTTCTTCGGTGCGGCAGCCGAGCAGCTCTGCGCTCGGTGCGGCGAGTGCATCGTGATACGTGATCCATGGTCGCTCGCCCTGCTCGTGGCCGAGCACCGCCCAGTGTGCCCAGTCGTCGAGGGCGGCCGCCATGTCGGCGCGTGCTGCGAGCGGCATCAAACCCAGGGAATGTCCGCACAGATAAATGAACGGTTCGCCGTCTGCAGCCCGCGGCAGCGCGAACCGTGCCCGCAGCGGGCGGAGCGGGTCATCAGCGTCGCGCTGCAGCGCGTCTTCCAGGGTCAGGGCCATCAGCCTAGCGCTTCCCCCATCGCCGCCGCACCGCTGCGGTGTTCGGTGGGCCCGGACTTCAGCAGCAGGAGAATGGGCGAGATGACCAGCACGAACAGCATCAGGGCGCGAAACACGTCCGCGAAGGACATCATCAGCGCCTGCCGCTGCATCAGCGCGTAGATCTCCGCGGTGGCCATGTGCAGCGATGCGCCAGGCGCGGCGCCACGAGCTGCGAACGCGCGCGCGAGGGTCCGAACCGTGTGCTCGTAAATTGGGTTGAGCGGCTGCAGAGCGCTCACCATGCGCGCCTGGTGAAACTGCTGGCGGCGGGCAAACAGCGCCTGGACCATGCCGATGCCGACGCTGCCGCCGAGATTGCGCGCGACGTTGATGATCGCAGTGGCATTGCCGGTGCGCTGCGGCGGAATGCCGATGTACGCGGCGCTCATCAGCGGCACGAATAGAAACGGAATGGCACCGGATTGCCAGGCGCGAGCGATCGCGATCTGTGCAAACGTTTCGTTCACCGTGAAATGAGACATCATCCACAACGACACGGCGATGACCGGGAACGCAATTCCCATGAGCACACGCGGCTGCACGCGCCCGCTGAGAACCCCGGCGAGCGGCATCGTCACCACCGTGATCATACCGCCGAACGTCAGCACCAAACCCGCCTCGGTGGCCGTGTAACCGAGCACCTGCTGAACGAGTTGCGGCACGAATTGAGTCGTGCCGAACAGGATCACGCCGATGACCATGACTATGAGCGAACCCGCGGCGAAATTTCGATGCTTGAATAAACGCATGTCGAGCAGCGGCCGCGGAGTCCACAATTCCCAGATGACGAAGCCGGCGATGCAGACGGCCGCGGTCAGGGCCGCAATGCGAATCAGCGAACTGCCAAACCAGTCATCCTGAACGCCCCGATCGGTCATGATCTCGAGGAAGCCCAAACCGAGGGCGATCAGCATGGCTCCCGGAAAGTCGAAATGGATTCCACGCCGCCAGCGCTCGCGGCGCTCCTTGACGAGCAGCGGCGGCTCATCGACGAAGGCGCTGACCAGAGCGAGCGACAGCAGACCGATCGGCACATTGATCAGGAAGATCCAGTGCCAGGAAAATCGGTCAGTGATGACGCCGCCGAGCAGCGGCCCGAGCATCGGGGCGAGGATCACGGTGAACCCGTAGACCGCCATCGCCTTGCCTCTGGAGGCGGGCGGAAATGAGTCGACCAGCATCGCCTGGGTGTTCGGCTGCAGACCACCGCCCCCCAGGCCCTGCGCCACTCGCGAGATGATCAGGATCGGCAGCGACGTGGCAAGGCCGCAACATAACGAGGAGAGCGTAAACAGAGCGACGCTGAACATGTAGTAGCGTTTGCGGCCGAAGACATCGCTCAACCAACTGCTCATGGGGATGACCACGGCATTGGCCACCAGGTAGGTCGTCAGTACCCAGGTCGCCTGGTCGTAGCTGACCGCCAGGGAGCCGGCGATGTGGCGCAGCGAGACGTTGGCGATCGCGGTATCGAGGACCTCCATGAAGGCCGATATCGAGATGATGATCGCGATCAGCCATGGACTGTGCCGCCCCGCGGCGGAGCGGGCGGGCGTCCAGATATGGGCGGCCGTGCCCTCGCCAGCGGACGGCGCCATCTCAGTTGACCCTGATATCCGGCTCGACCGACATGCCGGGCCCGATCACGCAGTGCGGCGGCAACCTGTCGAAGTCAATCCGCACCGGCACGCGCTGCACGATCTTGACGTAGTTGCCGGTGGCGTTCTGCGGCGGTAGCAGATCGAACGCCTCGCCCGAACCGCGCTGGATCGAAACGACATGCCCATGCACCTTGGCATTTGGGCACGCGTCGATGTTGATGCTCACGCGCTGTCCGGGATGGATCAGACTCAGGTCCGTCTCTTTGAAGTTGGCCGTGACCCACATCTGCTGCGGGACGATCGCCATGAGCTCTTGGCCCGGTCCGACATAGTTGCCGACCGCAACGGACTTCTGGGTGACGTACCCCGCCTGCGCGGCCCGCACGGTGGTGTAACTCAGGTCGAGCCGGGTCGATTTGACTTCGGCGTGCGCACTGGCCACGCGGGCGACGGCGCCGGCGAGTGCGGCGCGCGCCGCTGCGATCTGCGCCCGGGCCCCACTCACACGCTTCAGGGCGGCGAGCGCTTCGGCGCTCGCGCTGCGTGCAGCGGTCCTCACCTGATCCATCTGGGTCCGGGCGACGGCCTTGGCGTTGCGCCGATGCAGAAATCGGTAGCGCGTGAGGTTGGCGCGGGCATTGGCCGCCTGGGCCGCAGCGCTGATGTATGCGGCCCGCGCCTGCTGCACGCCGGCCTGTGCCACCACGATGTTGGCGCGCGCCTGGGCGAGTCCGGTCTGGGCGAGCCGCTCGGCCGCGAGTGACTTCTGCAGCGCGACCTGATAGGGCGTCGGGTCGATTTGCGCCACCACTTGGCCGGTGGCCACCCGCTGGTTGTCCGTGACGGGCACGCCGACCACCTGACCGGCCACACGCGGGGCAACGGCCACGATGCGCGTATCGATGAACGCATCTTCGGTCGTGAGGAAGTGGCTTTCGTACCACCAGGCGAAGAGGCTCACGATCACGATCACCGCGAGCACCACGATGCCGGCGATCATGACCGTCGCACGGCGACCTTGGCGCGGCGCCGCAGCGGGCTGTGTGGGCGCTGCCGGACTGCCGGCGTGCGCTGCGGGTGCCGCCGGTGCTGCCGGGTCTTCGGGCCGTCCATCTCGGCCGGAGGAGGTGTTCGTCGAATCCATGGCGATGGAATATATCTTACGTTCACTGCGGCCCGTTTGTCCTGCCGCTGCCGAGAGCTCGACATTCCTTAACTCTGCAATGCAGAGTACTTGACGGATACGAAGCGCGTGACTAAAGTATTGCCTCCATCTGTTTCGGCCAAACCACTCCGATGCGATCGAATTCCCCGGTGGCCATGGACAGCCACGCGCTCGGAACGCTGAACTACATCCGCGCCTCGATCGAAGCGGCCGGCGCGTTTGCCGTGCCCGGCACGGCGGGGGTGGCCATGGGGCTGGTGGGCCTCGCCACGGCGGGGCTGGCCTCCGTGCCGCGACTCGCCCCGCACTGGCTGCCGATCTGGTTGCTCGCCAGCGTGCTCGGGGCCGGCCTCGGGGTCGTCCTGATCGCACGCCACCGCTCGGGCACGGGTCTGCCGCTGTACCGCGGTCCGGCGCGACGATTCGTGCTGTGTCTGGTGCCGGCGCTGTTCACGGGTGGGATCCTGACCGCGGTGCTGTATCGCGCGGGTGAGGCGCGGCTGATTCCCGGCACTTGGCTGCTGCTCTACGGCAGCGCCGTCCTGTCCGCCACTCTGCTCACCGCACCGGTGATGATGCGCCTGATCGGGGCCATGGGCGCTCTGTTCGTCGTGCTCGGCGTCGTCGCGTATGAGCTCCCCCCGGGATGGCACAACGTGGTGCTGGGCGGGGGCTTTGGGCTGCTGCATCTGGTGTTCGGGCTGCTGATCGGGCGCCTTGATGCACGCGCGGAGGCGGCCGCATGAAAGCGAACACCCACCGCAACGAAGCGCCGTTGAGCGAACCGCTCCGGGAGAAGAGCACACCGCATACGGCCGCGGGCGCGGCCGACACGAAATTCGATCGCCTCGTTTATGAGCGCGTCCGGCTCGGGATCATGAGCGCACTGGCGGTCAACGAGCAGCTGACCTTCAATGAATTGAAGGCCCTGTTTGACGTCAGCGACGGGAATTTGAGCGCGCATGCGCGCAAGCTCGAGGAAGCCGGCTACATCCAGTGTGAGAAGTCGTTCGCGGGACGGCGCCCGAAATCCGAGTATCGGCTCACGCCAGCGGGCCGCCACGCCCTGTACCGTTATCTCGATCACATCGAAGCGGTGATCAAGGCCACGAGACGCTCATGAGCGCAACGGGGAAATTTCACGTCGCCATCATCATGGACGGCAACGGCCGCTGGGCTCAGCGCCGCGGCCTGCCGCGCAGCGCCGGACACGTGCAGGGCGCGAAAATGGTGCGCCGGGTCGTTGAGGCGAGCGCCCGCGCCGGCATTCGCACCTTGACGCTGTACGCATTTTCGTCGGACAACTGGGGCCGGCCGAGCCCCGAAGTCGAATCCCTGCTGCGGCTGCTGCAGTGCTATCTCGCGAGCGAAACGCGTCGCTGCCTGCGCAACTCGGTACGCATCAACGTCATCGGCCGGCGCGATCGGCTGCCATCGGGTCTGGTGCGCGCCATCGAGGCCAGCGAGCAGCTGACCGCGCACTGCACGCGGATGGGACTGCGCATCGCCGTCGACTATTCGTCCAAGCACAGCATCCTCGAGGCCGCGCGGCGCGCCGCCACCCGCAGCCTGAGCGCCGAGGCATTCGAGGTGCTGCTCGCCGAGGTGGATCACTCCGCAGGGGACGCCGGCCCGGTTGATCTACTGATCCGAACCGGCGGCGATCAGCGACTGTCTGACTTCCTGCTCTGGGATTGTGCCTACGCGGAACTCTATTTCACCGACGCGTTGTGGCCGGAGTTCGGCGAAGCCGGGCTGCACGCGGCACTCGAGGACTTCGGCAGCCGCCAACGGCGCTTCGGCAAGGTCCTTGCCGAATCAGCTTGAGCGGAACCTAGACTGCCGCGAACTCGCGGGCCGCGGCGGACCAGTCCGGGGCGCTGGTGAGTGCCTCGGGCACGTCCTCGGCACGAGAAACGATCTGCCACATCGCCAGATGCCGTTCGTCCATGAAGCGCTCCCGCACTGCAGCTTCGAGCAGAATGCGGAGCGGTTCGAAGTAATTCCGCGTATTCACCAGCACGATGGGGCCGAGAAAGAGGCCCAGACGCTTCAGCGTCAGAGCCTCGAGCAATTCCTCGAAAGTGCCACTGCCGCCCGGCAACGCGATCGCTGCATGCGCGCCGGACAGCATCAGATGCTTGCGGATTCGCATGTCCTCGACCAGCTTCAGCTCGCTCAGCCCCCGGTGTCCCCATTCGAGATCAGCCATGAACTGCGGCAGGATGCCCACGACTCGCCCGCCGCGTCCGAGCGCGCCATCGGCGAGCGCGCCCATCGATCCGCGGGCGCCGCCTCCGTACACGATGGCAATGCCTTGCTCGGCTAGCACCTCGCCGAGGCGGGAGGCCGCGCGACGATATTCCGCATCGGCACTGCCGCTGGACGCACAGTAGACGCACACGGTGCGCGCGAATGAATGCTCGGCGGTGACGCTCATGGGCGCCACCCAGGCGAAACACGATGAATGCGGGCCATGGGCGGACCCTAGCAGAATGGAAGCCACTCGTGCGCACCGCTCCGCTTCCCCGGCGCGAACACCATCCACCCCGCCCTCGCCCCAGAAGCCGCAGCCTGCTCGCAGGGCACCGAGCGACCCTTCCCCGATGGCGATTGCCAGAAAGCCCCGCGATTCCGTAAGATTACGGCCCCCGCGCGGGTGTAGTTCAATGGTAGAACTGCAGCTTCCCAAGCTGCTAACGTGGGTTCGATTCCCATCACCCGCTCCATTCCCAGGCGATGCACGGCAAGCTGCGGCAACAGCAGCAGCGAATTTCTGATTGCTTGGGTGATTCCATGGCCACTGCCCCATCGCGCCCGCTCGTGTCGTTGCCGCAGGTTGCCGTGCTTTGCCCCAGCATTCGCACTCACAGTCGCACTTGCCTCGGATTGCGATTTCCAAGTGCGAATCAGAGGCTGCGAGCGCTCCGTCTCAACTCGTCGCAAAGCAACGCACTGCGGTCAACCATGGGACTGGACTTCCGCTGTCGGCCAAGAGCGGTCTGTGGGGCGGTAGGATAGAATTCCCCGGAGCGGACGATCGATCAACACAGCAAAGCCGTCGAGAATGCTCATGACTCTTGCAACGTAGGACAAGGACTCATGAACCAAAAGAGGCGGCTCGCAATAATCTCCTCCCTGTTCGGTCTTGCTGGAATTGGAATGCTCGCGCCTGACGCCCGAGCACAGGCTCCCACTACTCCATCCATTTGTTCACGATTGGTCGTGAAGCTGCGCGCTTCTCGTGCAACGATACTGAACGATCTGGTCGTAAAGAAGACAATGCTGCCGCCATGGATTGTCAACGCAACATTGAATCCGGCGCAAGGGGATCCGGCGTACCGCTACCTCCCGCCAGTCTGGCGCACTATGGGAGGCAGAGGGGCATCGTTTCCGACCATCGAATCCCTGCCCGGGACTGAGCTTTCGATGGTCAGCGCGTATGCCGGGTCTGGAGACTGCCTACAGTATCAATTCTTCGAACGGAAGCAGGGAGGCGCGGTGCGATTGCTCGGCTCTCCGCCAATCGAATCCGATCTGTGCAGCCGCGACGGGACGTCGGGCAGTCTTGCAACAGTATTGGGAGAGCCTTCGTTTATCGTCTACGGATCGGACAATCCGGACACTAATGGCCCGCGTTTGAACATCGTGCGATGGAAAGGGACGCACTGGGGCCCCGCCTGCCATGTGTCAATTCAGTGGACGCACAGGTACCCGGTTAAACTCCGATACTGTGGTTCGAATAGCGCAGTATGCGTCGCGGCGCGAAAAATTGCGCCTGCTGTCGCACGTCGCTACGAAAAGTACTCAGCGGAACAGAATGCCGATTTCAACGAGATCGGGACATTTTCGTTCAAAGGGTTCCGATTCCAGAGCACTTTGACGACAGCGGGACGCGCGATTGTGAGTCGTGCGCGCGGCATCGCGATGTCGAGGGTCACCGAAGATGAGCACCGTGGCGCTCCTTCCTGGCTTCGCAACGTGATTCCCGGAGACGTGGCATTCTTCTCATTGAGTCTTGACGGTAAATTGTATGTGGCCACGACCACCGGCGGCCCAGACCGAGCGGGCCTGCTACACTGGATCGTGCCGCACGCCAAGCGGTATTTTAGCGAAGTCGGAGCCGAACGCGAGAACGGTTCGCTGCTCGTAGTGTATCAACCCCCGCGCGCTCGCAGCCAGCAGTTGGTTCCTCTGGCTGTATTGACCATGCATTCGGGAACGAGCGGTATAAAGTCGATTGAAGCAGGTGATGGCTACGTGCCGTGATGGGCTGCGCAGCGGGTGCATTTGCGATTTCGCAGCCGGCCGACAACCACATCGGGCCTGCCACATAGCCGCCGTTCAGTCGGGCCGCTTTGGGGTCGTCAGCGGTCTCTCCCTGAGAGGGAGAGACGCGTTTGATCCACGACCACCAGGATCCGCAACCTGAGGCCGCTCATCCGGGCCGATGAACCTCGTACTCCGGGCCACTGTACTTGCGCACATCACATTACCGTGGTAATGTTTTTGCGTGGCTATCGCTCATTCAAAAGTGACCGCCCAGGGTCAGATCTCGGTGCCGGCTGAGGTGCGCAAGAAGCTCGGCGTAGGCCCAGGTTCTGTTCTCGAATGGGACGAAGAGAATGACCAAGTCGTCGTCCGGAGAGCAGGACGGTATAGCTCCAAGGAAGTACACGCCGTACTGTTTCCGGAAGATGGCTCAAGGGCAAAGCCCGTGGAAGTGAGAGCAGCCATCCGGAAGTATGTCCGCAGACGGCATGCGCGCGGTTGATACAAACGTACTGGTACGTCTCGTTGTTCGCGACGACGCGGACCAGGTCCGCGCAGCCGAAGAATTCGTGGCAATTGGCGCATGGGTATCGCACCTGGTACTGGTCGAGACGATGTGGGTGCTCGATGCAGTATATGAGCGTACGGCTGAGCAGATCGCGACGGCCGTCGACATGTTGCTCAACCACCAGCACCTGACAGTGCAGGACGCCGATGTGGTGGCAGCGGCGACCGAGCGCTTCCGTAAGCGGCCCTCGCTCGGCTTTTCAGACTGCCTCGTGCTGGAGAGCGCGCGAAAGGTCGGACACTTGCCACTGGGTACGTTCGATCGGGATTTTGCCAAACTCGACGGTGCCATGCGCTTGCAGTAGACAACGTTCCCGATCGATCGGCGGGCCCGCAATTTTGGGCGCCGTACCCGTCAATTACCATCGATTGCCTGATAGCGCCCCACGTCCCGCGAATTCTCGCACGTGGATCGCACTTGCCTCTCCAGAGACGACCAACATATTGATTTGTCGGGAATCGCGTATGGGTCCGATTCCCATCACCCGCTCCATTCCCAGGCCATGCCCGGCAAGCTGCGACAGCAGCAGCCGCCGTAAATGTCTGATCGCTTGGGAAATTTCATGACCAGAGCCCGTTCGGGCTCACCCGTGTCATTGCCACGGATTGCCGAGCCTCGCTTCGGCATTCGCACCCACAGTCACACGTGACCCCGGTCGCAAATCTCAAGTGCGAATCAGAGACTGCGATAGCCATCCCTCAACTCATCATCAACCAACGACCTGAGACCGACGATGACTCGGAGCTTCCGCAACCAGCCAGGAGCGGTCATATGATGGTGCTGGACGCACGCCCGCAACTTGATACAGTACGACAATCAACTCGCATAGAACTGAACTGAACCACATATGGGAAAATTACCTTCCCGTACTATGCCGAGACCGCGAAGTTTTCGGTCATCGAAAGAATTTCGCGCATGGATGGTGAAGGAGCACGCCCGAACCCGTAACCTGCTCCTGCGAATTTACAAGAAAGATTCTGGTGTTCCCTCGGTCACGTATGCCGAGGCGCTTGACCAGGCGCTGTATTTCGGTTGGATAGATGGTCAGAAGCTGCCGTTTGACGCAATCTCCTGGGTGCAGAAATTCACTCCGCGCAGGGCGAGAAGCGGTTGGTCCAAGATAAATGTTGCGCATGTGGATCGGCTTATCCAGGGAGGCCAAATGACGCCTGCAGGTCTCAAGGAGGTAGAAGCAGCCAAAGCCGACGGGCGCTGGACCAGTGCGTACGATTCTCCCGCCAACGCAACGGTGCCCCCGGAGTTCGTCAAGGAGCTCGCACGTAATGCCAAGGCAAAGCAGTTCTACGCGACGCTCGACAAGGCCAATCTGTATTCGATTGCCTACCGGTTGCAAACAGCAAAGCGCTCAGAGACAAAGATCAAGCGCATAAAGCTGATTATCGAGATGCTCGCGCGCGGCGAGAAATTTCACTGACTGCTCCAGCCGGTGGTTCGACGCACTGCAATTCTCCACTTCCGCTCTGGGTCGTGGCCGGTCAGTCAGCAGGAGAGCAGGGTTTCCCGAAGGCAGCCACTCATGGGACGCCCCGGCATTCACTGAAAAATAATCATCCTCCCCTCAAAACAGATCGGGACCGAACTCACCTCGAGTATTGGGGGAATACCCCCTCGAGCGAGACCGCCTCGCCATCAGGCCACTGCTATTCTCATATGTATTTTTAGCTATTCTACAATCATTTAGCTTATTTCACATATTGATAGGCGCTGACGTATATGCGATATTGCTTGTTAAATGGGGAATCAGATGAAGTCGCATATAAAGTCGTTCCGCATGAACCGCCTTCCGGAAACCATCAGCCGGGAGCTTAAGGCGGCCCGCCTTCGCCGCGGCTGGAGCCAGACCGAGGTCGGAAAGCACGCGGGCCTTCCCCAGACCCATATCTCCGGGATCGAGACGGGCCGCATTGTGCCGCGCTTCGATACCCTGCTCGATCTGCTGCGGGTACTCGGCATGGATCTGGTTCTGGTGCCGCAGTCCCTCGTTCCTGCCGTCAACGCCTTAGTGCGTGACAGCCACGTGGGCAAAGCCGACGAGCGCCCCCTCTATGCTGCCGACGCCGAGGAGGACGGTGACGCATCATGAGCGGCGCCACCAAACTGCCGGCCGCGCTCGCCGTTCTCCTTCACGGCAAACGGATCGGCGTCATCAATCGCCTTTCCGGCGACAGATACCTCTTTGCCTTCGATGAGGCCTATGTCGAGGACACTAACCGCCCGACGCTAAGCCTGTCCTATAAGGGCGCCTCTGGGTTGGTGACGACGGTTAAACCGACAGCGATGCGTCTGCCGGCCTTTTTTTCCAATCTGCTGCCCGAAGGTGCCTTGCGCGATTACCTGGCTGCTAGAGCGGGCGTGAAGCCCGGACAGGAATTCATCCTCCTCTGGCAGTTGGGCGCTGATCTGCCCGGCGCTGTCACGGTCGAACAGCTCGACGACACATGGGTGCCGCGGCCGAACGTCGAAAAGGACGCCGGTACGAATGACGCTACTGCCCTTCTGAAATTCTCGCTGGCAGGCGTGCAGATGAAATTCTCCGCCCTGGTGAATGGCAAAGGACACCTGACCATACCGGCCAGCGGTGTCGGTGGTTCCTGGATCGTTAAGCTGCCGTCGCCCCATTATCCGGCGATCGCGGAAAACGAATACGCGATGATGGAGCTTGCGCGCAGCATCGGGATCAATGTGCCCGAAGTCCGCCTGCTGCCGCTCGAGGAGATCGCCGGCCTGCCGGAAGACATCAACCGCGTACCCGGTCAGGCACTTGCCATCCGCCGTTTCGACCGCACGGCAGACGGTATCCGCGTGCACATGGAAGACTTCGCCCAAGTGTTCGGCACCTATCCCGACGACAAGTATAAAGGGCGCAATTACGCCAATATCGCCGCCGTACTTGCCGCCGAAGCGGGTGAAGCCGCTGTGCACGAATTCATGCGGCGGTTGGTCTTCACAGTGCTGACCGGCAATGGTGACATGCACCTCAAGAACTGGACTCTACTTTACCCAGACAGCCGGGCTCCCATTCTGTCACCCGCCTATGATCTGGTGTCAACGGTTCCGTATCTCCCGAAAGACAATCTGGCACTCAACTTCGGTGGCGAGAAGAACATCGGCCACATCATGCCCGATCAGGTGCGCCGTTTCGCCGAAAAGGCCGGTCTGCCGGTCCACCAACTATGGACGATTGCGCAGGAAACATCGGCCCACATCGTGGACGCCTGGCGTGACTACGTTGCCAGGGATTTGTTGCCCACGGAACTCCGCGAAGCAATCGACAAGCAGATTGAACGTGCAGCGATCTAATCGAACTGAAGCATCGCGTCCACATTGACGGCACAAACTCATCCGCTCGACACCATCTGTCGC
The DNA here is from genome assembly GCA_021851405.1 of Pseudomonadota bacterium. GTDB lineage: Bacteria > Pseudomonadota > Gammaproteobacteria > Steroidobacterales > Steroidobacteraceae > 13-2-20CM-66-19. The sequence continues at coordinate 3,033 of JAJZDW010000023.1, read as the reverse complement.
TCAGCGTAGGTCCTCCACTCTGTCGCAGGCCGGTCAGAGCAGCAATACCGCTGCGTTTGAGTCCACGTTGTATCTGGCTCGGCAACCGAGGGCGTTCCAGCATGCAGGCACATCACCCCGAAATTCCTTAAGTGACTACCGGATTTTCGCGGTGTGCACGGCGCAGCACCTCAATCTTTAGCTCCGTCATGCGGATAGACATCAGGAACGCCGAATTGCGATTTCGAAATCGCGGCCGGGGGCCGCCCGGCCGCGATCACCCTGGGTCGATCAGAGTCCCTTCGGGGCGGTGGACCGGCCCGCTTCGTCGAGAACTCTGTGTGCGATCTGCAGCGCGGTCATCGCCGCCGGCCAACCCGCGTAGAACGCCAGGTGCGTTACCGTTGCGATGATCTCCTCGGGGGTGAGGCCGTTTTCGAGCCCCTTCTTCAAGTGGAACGGCATTTCGTTGGTGCGATACAGCGAGACGAGGCTCGTGATCGTGACCAGGCTACGATCGCGTGGCGAAAGGTCCGTCCGATCCCAGACGTCTCCGAAGAGCACTTTGTCGGTGATTTCCGCCAGATGAGGCGCGATGTCTCCGAAGGAATTTCGTGCAGTGGTGGGTTCTTCTTTCATGACACGTCACCTCGATTCTGGGACGATCGCGGCGCGGCATTACACCCGAAGCAAGGTCTTGATGGCGCGGCGCTCATCCATGGCGCGATAGCCGTCGGCCACGTCGGCCAGCGGAATCTGCAGATCGAACACCTTGCCCGGGTTGATCGAGCGGTTCAGCACCAATTCCATCAGATGCGGCAGGAAGCGTCGCACGGGCGCGGGCCCCCCCAGCATTCCGATCTGGGAGAAGAACAGTGATTGACCGCTCAACTCGACCCCATGGGGCACGCCGACGTAGCCGACAACGCCGCCAGGGCGCGTGCATTGGATGGCCTGCTTCATCGATTCCTGGGTCCCCACACATTCGAGCACCGAGTCAGCCCCGATGCCGTGGGTCAGCGCTTTGATCTGTGCCACGCCTTCTTCGCCACGCGCCGACACGATGTCCGTCGCACCGTATTCGAGAGCCAATGCCTGGCGGCGCGAATGCCGGCTCATGGCAATGATTCGCTCGGCACCCATCTGCTTCGCCGAGAGCACGCCCATCAGGCCCACCGCGCCGTCGCCGACCACCACCGCCGTCGAGCCCGGCTTGACCCGCGCCGCGTCCGCCGCGTACCAGCCGGTGCCGAGCACGTCCGAGGCCGCCAGCAAGCTCGGTATCAGATCCTCGGACGGGACCGCGGCGGTCGGCACCAGCGTGCCATCGGCCAACGGCACGCGCGCATAAGGTGCCTGGGCGCCGCTCATGAACTCCCGCTGCACGCACGAGGACTGGAAGCCGTATTGGCAGTGCGGGCACGTGTTGTCGGAGAGGCAGAACGACCCGACGACGAATTGGCCCGGCTTGACCGTCTTGACCTCGCGGCCAACCTCGGCCACGACGCCGCAGTATTCATGGCCCATGTGCAGTGGGCCGTCCATCGGCTGCAGTCCCCGGTAGGGCCATAGGTCCGAGCCACAGACGCACGTGGCCGACAGTTTGATGATGGCGTCGGTGGGCAGAATGATGCTTGGTTCATCGACCTGCTCGTAGCGCACGTCACGGGGACCGTGCAGGACAGTCGCTAGCATAGGTTCATCTCCGATATCCGGATTTCAGTAACTGCGCAGCATCACATGCGAGCGCCTGTGAGCACGTCATCCATCCGCCGCTCGATCAGTCCGGCTCAACGGGAGCCAGGTAATCGGTCTCCGACACCTGCTCCATCCAGTGGACGGCCGAGCCGTCCAGCCATTCCTGCACCGCGATGTGACTCATCGCCGTAGTGTCCGTCGCGCCATGCCAGTGCTTCTGACCGCAGTTGCAGAACACGACATCGCCGGGTTTGATTTCCTTTTTCGGCCCACCCCAGCATTGAGTCCAACCGAGACCGGACACAACCACGAGGTGCTGTCCGAGCGGATGGGTGTGCCATGCCGATCGCGCCCCGGGCTCGAAGGTCACCTGGGCAGCAGACACCCGTCCTGGCTCGGCCGGATCGAAAAGCGGATCAACCCGGACGTCGCCGCTGAAGTACGCCGCCGAGCCCGTCGCGGAGCGGCGCGACCCGTTGCGGTAGATGCGCATCTGCATGGCTGGTCTTCCTCGCTGCCCCGGCAGCGTCGATGAAATCGAGGTGCAAGTATCCCGCGCTGCGACATCGGCGACTAGGTGATGAATACTTAAATTGTCTATAAGCTGCGCTAATTAATAATCACCCGACTTCGAACCATGGCAAGGCGCAACCTCAACGATCTGCAGGCGTTCGTGACTGTCGCTCGAGAAGGGAGCTTCACCCGCGCGGCGGCGCTCATCGGCGTCACTCAGTCGGCGCTCAGTCAGTCGATGCGAGGGCTGGAAGCTCGCCTGGGCATCCGGTTGTTGACGCGAACGACACGCAGCGTGTCGCCCACGGACGCCGGCGAACGCTTGCTGCGGGCGATAGGCCACCGCTTCGACGAAATCGACGCGGAGCTTGACGCTCTGACGGTCCTACGAGACAAGCCGGCCGGAACCGTGCGGATCACTTGCGCAGACCACGTCTTGAGCAACTCGATTCTGCCCAGGCTTCTGCCACTGCTGCGCGAATATCCCGACATTAAAGTCGAGTTCGACGTGAATTACGGCTTCAGAGATATCGTCGCGGATCGCCTCGATGCAGGCGTTCGCCTGGGTGAAAGCATCGACAAGGACATGATCGCCGTTCCGATCGGTCCGCCGCTGCGGATGGCTGCGGTCGCTGCACCGTCCTACTTCGCCTCACATCCTGTCCCGAAGAGCCCACGGGATCTTTTGTCGCACCGCTGCATCAATTTGCGACTGCCGACCTATGGCGGTCTCTACGCCTGGGAATTCGAGCGCCGCGGTCGGCCCGTCAATGTCCATGTCGAGGGCCCGCTCACCTTCAATACCTCGCCACACATCGTCATGGCGGCGCTGGCCGGGCTTGG